>CAZPYJ010000020.1:0-76031 GCA_964590645.1 uncultured Lentimicrobiaceae bacterium | reverse complement strand
ATGCCGGTGTCAACATCATTCTTTTGAAGCGAACCTGTCCAGGAGACGCCTGTCTGAGCAACACCATTGACAGTCCATCCGATATTGGCAGAGGTCAGGACGGAGTCTCCATAATTCCGGATGCTGACTTTGACCGGGTAGGTACCGGGGGAGATCGGGCTCACGGGATCGGTGATCTGGAAGGCCCCGGCATCGTGTGCAGCGGCCGCACCCAGGGGAATATCCCAGGTTTGGGTAATCTCCGTTTGGGTTAAGGCACGGTTGTATATCCTGAATTCATCCATATTTCCTGAAAGACCTGTACTGGAGGAATAACCTCCGATAGTGAATCCGGAACCGGAGACATTGATCGTACCGGCTACGCTGACTGTATTATTCAATACCCCGTTAAGGTATGCACGGGCCTGGCCTGCTGTAGCATCATACACAAAATGAATCATATTGGGCGCAAGAGTAGCAGCCCCGCTGATTGCCACATCAGGAAAACCGCCACCGCGAACCATCCAGTTATTGGCTCCGGCGACACCGTTGGTAAAACACCTGAAAGAGCTGGCTGAGGCATCTCCCCATATATAATACAGGGTACTGCTTGGAGCAACGTTGCTGGTCCAGAAGGCAATGGTAAAACTGCCACTGAGGCTGGTTGCCCAAGCTGTATTGATCACACTGGTGGAGGAAGATTGTCCGCTCCCTATCAGTGCCGTACCGGAAAGCCCGGTCCCTCCAATGGTGAGTGTTCCGGAAATGGGAGCAGGGTTGGCTCCTACCGGCGAAATGGCGTGGTTGATCACGCTGGTGCCCGGGACATCAAACTTGTAGTACAGCAGCTCAGGGAGAGCCTGTCCCTGCGTCACCCCCAGAGAGAGGGCGGCTGAAAAGCAAAATGAAACAACGAATCTGAGTGTAAATCTTTTCATTCGTACAGATGATTTTGGTTAATATGTTGAGTATTATCGCAATAAATATACGCAAAAATATTTAATACCCCTGCACTTCGCTATCAGTCCCTCCTTCCTCCTATATAACTGGCCTGTCTAACGAGCTGAAAATTAAAATGAAAAGCGTAAAAGCAAAGACCTTCGGCTGAGTTGTTAACATTTTGTTAATTTTGGAGAGATTCCTGATGCGATCACCTGACAGTATAGTTTTGCAGCAATTTATGAATATGGACTTCCAATCAAGATACAGTGTTAACAGCCCCTCGGTGGTGTATGAAACCATTGATGGAGAAACCATCCTGATGAACCTGGCCAATGGTTTCTATTTCAGTTTTGATGGAATTGGCGCAGTGATCTGGGAGTTACTGACGCAGCACGCCAGCCCGAAAGAAATTGCTGGTTTATTACAGAATTCAGCTGCTGATGTTCCTGTAAATGTCCAGGAGAATATCGTAGCATTCATTGAGCAACTTACTGATAACAATCTGCTTATCCTCGACACAGATCCGGCATCCGTGTTTGTATCAACGGAGCAATCGAATGCATTGCTGAGTCAGGCCGGACCGATGAACATCCCTCCCAAACTCTTTAAATATACGGATATGAAGGATGTACTCCTGCTGGACCCCATTCACGAAGTGGATAAGCGTGGATGGCCTGAACCCAGGAAGGACTGATTGCAGCCTTTCATTCCCAGCAACCCGCCTGTTTTATGCCGAGCCACATTTACAACGCTTTCCCTGGTCCTGTGCAGCAATATATCCTGAAAGCTGCTCTGCTTCAGGGAAAAGAATCTATTCGGGCCTGGGAGAGTTTCAAAACACAATGGGATCCGGATGGCATCCTCGACGGGGGGAGTTTTCGTCTGCTGCCCTTGCTCTATAAAAATCTCCTGGCGCAAGGATGCACCGATGAGCGGATGCCAATGCTCAAAGGGATTTACAAACAAGCCTGGTGCAAAAATCAACAGCTATTCTTCGATGTGCAGCCCTTGCTTGAAATGCTGGTAACAGCGAATATCCAGCCCCTTCTCCTGAAAGGCATCCCTCTGAGCATACTGTATTATAAAGACAGGGGCACACGCCCGATGAGCGATGCAGATATCCTGGTGCCCCGACCTCAGGCAAGGAAGGCGATTGATTTGCTGAGGAAAAACCACTGGATCCCGGAAAATGAGGCCTACCTGGAATACAACCTCCGCTACGGGAAAAGTATGATGTTCCATAAGCAGAAGGGCTTTGAGTTCGATCTGCATTGGTACCCGTTTTTCGAATCAGCCCACCAACTTTATCAGGATATTTTCTTTGAAAACAGCCGGGAGTTCATACTCGGAGGGAATAGCTTTCGCACCTTGTCAGCAGGAGACCATCTGTTACACATTCTGGTTCACGGACTGAAATTCAATCCCGAGCCCCCCATCCGCTGGATAGCTGATGCACACCAAATTCTCTGCGAAGCACAAGAGGAAATCGACTGGAAGCGTTTTTTGGGCTTATGCGAACAGTTTAAAGTCAGCCTGGCGATTCGCGAAGCCCTGGACTATCTCGTCCAGACATACCAATCCCCTCTTCCCGCAGAAATCACACAAGGCTTGCATCAACACCCTGTTAGCCTTACAGAACGATGGGTACATAATTACACCATCAGCCATAGCGAGGATCTTCCCGAAGCCTTCTTTCCCCGCATCCAGTCGCTTTGGATCAATTACCTGCGCCTGTCACCACATCGCAGCCTGATGCGTCATCTTTGGGGTTTTCTGGGATATTTACGCTTTCGCACACGGGGAAAAAACTACCTCAAAATAATGACATATTATCTCAGACGATCCCTGCAAAAAGTCAGGACTTATGCATTTTGAAAAGAAAACAGAAGAGGAACAACGGCATTTTTTTGAAGCTTGCCATAATAAGTACCTGGAAGCCAGCCATCGCTGCCCGGTGGTCAAAAAGTATTATCGCATTGCTGAAACTACCGTCTGCCTGTCCTTTGCAGGTGAATCACTTCTTCCATTTATGACACCTGCCCTGCAGCATCTGGAAATGGATGAATCCGGCAGGATTGATTTTCATATATATTTATGGGACAGTGAAAGCAGTGGCATCGAGATGGTGCCGGCACCCTGCGACCAGGCTGCTTTTACGGAAAGAGGGGATATTTGGGGATTCAACTCCCGAAGGTATCGGACGGCTTTCCACTGGAGTGAGTTTTCCGTGAATGTGATGGATACGCATCAGGCTGTGGCGGTGTATTGGGTAAAAACACCATCTTTTCTTCCCTACTGGGTGTATTCTGCGCCCCTCCGCAGTATTTTCCATTGGTGGATGGAATTGAACAACAGCCAGCTATTGCACGCTGCCGCTGTCGGAACAGAAGAAGGAGCCATCCTGATCACCGGAAAAGGCGGGGCCGGGAAATCCTCCACCGCCCTGTCCTGTCTCCTGGAAGAAATGCTGTACCTGGGAGACGACTATCTGATTGTGAAGGCCGGAGAAAGGCCCCGGGTATATCCGCTCTATTCCAGTGCAAAACTGCTACCAGAGGATCTGCCGCACTATCCACACCTTGCCCCATTTCTTCAAAAGGAAATCAAAGCAGAACAGGAAAAACAAATCCTTTTCCTTTATCCAGGGCTTGAGAACCAAATCCCGGCCTCACTACCTCTGAAAGCCATTGTTACCCCTGAGATCAGTGGAAAGGAAACACCCGGCCTCTCCCCCCTGGCCTTTGAATCCATCCGCAGGGCGATGTCATTTACCACCATTTGCCAGCTACCCTATGCGGGTGAATATACCCACGACTTTATTTTCAGGCTCCTGCAGCAATGTCCCAGCTTTACCCTCAGTCTCAGCCGGCATCGAAGGAAGAATCCGGAAATCCTGCGGCATTTCCTTTCTGAGCCAACTACTTTTGCGGCGCAAACGGACAGTATCCCTGTTCAGCCATCGCATCCGCAGGACCTTCCCCTGATCAGTATCATCGTGCCTGTGTATAATGGCGCCGGATTCATAAAAGATGCGGTGGACAATATTCTCTCCCAGGCATACCAACCCATTGAACTCATCTTCGTGGATGATGGATCCACAGATGCCTCCGCTGAAATTATCCACAAGCTGGACGTGGACCACCGCTATTTCCACCAGGAAAACAAAGGGCCTGCTGCCGCCAGGAATAAAGGGATTGTGGAGGCATCCGGAAACTACCTTGCCTTTCTGGATGTTGATGACCTTTGGCCGGAAAATCATCTGCATTATCTACTGGGTCAACTTCAATCCGGGGAAGGCCTGAAGGCGGTTCACGGATTCGCACAGCTCACGGAACTGGACAGAGAGACAGGAACATACCAATACATTGGTAATCCGAAAGAATCCTTCTCCGGCTATATCGGCGCCGGGCTTTACCGCAGGGAACTGTTTGATGAGGTCGGGTTGTTCGACACATTCCTGATTACCGGGGAAGATGCCGACTGGTTCTTCCGATTATCGGAATCACGGGCGAAGGTAATGAAGATCAGCGAGGTATGTCTTTTTGTGAGACGACACGGGGGCAATATGACCGAAGGAAAGGATATGGTGGAGCTGAGCGTACTGAAAGTCTTCAAGCGCACCCTCGACAGGGCCCGGAACCCGGTCAACGATAAGCGCCCCATCGCCGACATCAGTGTCATGATTCCGGTGCACAATGCCGGAAAGTATCTCGCAGAAACCCTCCACAGTGTACTCGGACAGGATATCCGACATAAGGAAGTCATTCTGGTAGATGATGGTTCTACCGATGACAGCCTGGCCATCGCCCGGCAGTTTGAAGCACATTGCCACATCATCAGGCAGCCGCAAAAAGGGGCTGCTGCAGCGCGAAACACAGGAGTAAAGCACGCCAGCGGTAAATACCTCACCTTTGCAGATGCAGATGATCTCTGGGAACCAAAGCATAGCTCCACCCTTTTGCAGCCCCTGGAGGAAGATGCGTACCTGGATATGGTAATGGGCCAGCTGAGCCAGTTTATCAGCCCTGAGCTGGATGCAGCCTCCCATCCCTATCTCAGGGAAGAGTTGAAGACAATGCCCGGATACCACCCCGGCTGTATGCTTATCCGGAAAGAGGCTTTCCTGAAAGTGGGGTTTTTGAACGAAAAGCTGCAACTTGCCGAATTCATCGACTGGTTTGCCCGTGCTTCCCATCTGGGATTGAAACAGAAAATGTTGGATCAGGTGGTGTACCAAAGAAGAATTCATACCACCAATCAGGGTCTCACAAAAAAAGACCATCTTCAGGACTACACCTCCGTATTGCGCGAAGCGCTGCGGCGGCGGAAAGAATGAGCCTCAGCAAGAAAGCGGAGGATAAAGCCTCTCAACAAGGAAATATGGAAAAACGCGGCGTTTACTTTGTTGCCAACGACCGGGTGCTGGAGCTGGCGCTGGGCTTCCTGCAGAGTTTCAGACACTACAATCCCGATATCCCGCTCTGTCTGATCCCGTTCAGGAAGGATACGGAGCGCTTGCTTCAATATCAGGAGAAGTTTCACTTCCAGGTTTTTGATGATGAAGTCATCCTTCACCAATGTGATGCTATCAGTCAACACTTTCACCCGAATATTGTCGGGCATTACCGCAAGCTGGCTTGCTGGGCAGGGCCTTTTGAGGAATTTCTCTACATCGATATCGATACCCTGATCCTGAAGAACCTGGATTTCGTATTTTCTCTTCTGAAGGACTGGGATTTCATTCTTTCTTTCTCCGACAGGCCGGAACTGGAACAATGGGTCTGGAAACCCGGAATACGTGCACAACAAGTGCTTTCGGAAGCCCAGACAGGCTTTTCGGCCAATACCGGTTTCATCTGCTCACGAAGGGAGGCCTTCTCGTGGGATGAAATGAGGAAGAAGGCTGAAAAAGCAAGCTCGCTGCGGGAATGGATGGTGCTGGAATGTATGGATCAAGCCCTGATCAATTATCTCATTGTAAGCGCTGGAAAACCTCACACCAGTTTGTACAAACGCCTGGATCAGCCCGATTATCCGGAAGGGTATATAGAGTTCTGGGCAGGTAACCCTGCGAAGGAAATGCTCCCTGGCCGTAAAGCCCGCCTGGACGGCAAGGAGCGGGACATTTTTATGATCCATTGGGCTGGCACCTGGCAGTTAAGAAAATGGGAGATACGGCTGTTTATCCTCTTGAATCTGTTCAGATTGAGAAAACGAATCTGGACGCTCAGCCTCAGGATGCCTTTCAAAAAATTGTGGAAGCAATACAGATATTTGCCCTGAAATGGAAGAAAGTCGAGGGAACATCAGGGAAAGGATGCTGAAAATGGCGCAGCAACACCAGTCCTCCATTCTGCAGCAAATCAGACAGAGGGAGATGCGCGAATATGCAGGGAAAGGCGTGTACTGCCCGCTTTGTCAAAACGAATTTCACAGCTTTGCTCCTTTCTATTCCTGGCAGTATTTTTCCGCAGAAAATAGTCCGGATACAAAGCCTGCCTGGCAATGTGTCAATAATGAGAAGGTGAAACGCTGTCCTTCCTGCGCCTCTCTGGAAAGGCAGCGCCTGCTTTGGCTTTTTCTAATGGAGGAAAAGAAGCTGCCCGGGCACCTTCCCCTGCGCTTGCTCGAATTCGCCCCGGATATTCCCTTTCTCCAATACTTCTCCTCCCTGCCCGGCCTGGATTACCACCCCTGCGACCTGGATCCCGGGCAGGCCCGTTATCAGGCGCACCCTGAGCTGGTGCAAAAGGCAGATATTGCCGCCATCCCCTACCCGGAGGGTTTTTTTGATGTCATCCTCTGTAATCACGTCCTCGAACACGTGGAGGATGACCGCAAAGCAATGCAGGAGCTATACCGGGTGATGCGTTTCGGAGGCTGGGGAGTTTTCCAGGTTCCGCTGGATCAAAACAGGGAGCATACCCTGGAAGAGGAGAGCATCCAAAGTCCGGAGGACAGAGAAAAATACTACGGCCAGGTGGATCACCGCAGGTTATATGGAAAAGACTATCCCGGGCGATTGGAAGAGGCTGGATTCACGGTCCGGATTGTGCGCTTCCCGGCGCGCTTTTCGGAAGATGAGATTCACAAATACGGCCTTGATCCGGAGGAAGACATCTATTTGGCCGAGAAAACCTGAAAGCACTGCCAAGAAAAATCAGCGACAGTTTTTTTTATAAGGAGAATGGCCGGAGAAAAATTCAGCCAGGGAGTAAGGTGGCGATAATGCTGCGCGATCCGGCCCGTATACGGTATTCACACAGATAGATTCCCTGCCAGGTACCCAGGGCCATTCTTTTCCCGCGCACTGGAATCATCAGAGAAATCCCACCGAGGGCTGCTTTGATATGGGCAGGCATATCATCGGGGCCCTCCATCGTATGCGTATAGGATGGATGGTTCTCCGGGGCCAGGCGGTCGAAAGCCGCTTCCAGATCGATGCGCACACTGGGATCCGCATTTTCATTGATCATCAGGCCCGCACTGGTATGTTGCAAAAAAAGGTGGAGCAGGCCCTCATCCGGAAGTTCGGGGAGCTGGGAAGCGATCTCATCGGTGATCAGATGCATTCCGCGGGGACGTGGACGTAATTGAATGATTTTTTGCATTGATAGGATGTCTTTTCCGGGTTAAAATAGCGAATATCTTTCCCCTGCATCTTGCTTGTCAAAAAAAAAGAGGCGACTTCATCCGAAACCGCCTCTCCATTAGTGTTAAAAGCTTAGCCTTCTTTTTTAATCCCTGCGATTTCCTCGAGCATATCGGTAGTGAGCGACTTGGGTCTTTCCAGGGGATATCCCAGGGCGCGGTCCCATACCAGGTTGGCACTGATCCCGATAGCGCGGCCGATGCCGAACAATACAGTATAGAAGTCGAATTCCCTGACCCCGTAATACCATTGCAGTACGCCTGATTGTGCATCCACATTGGGCCAGGGGTTTTTGGCTTTGCCTTGTTCTTTGAGTACGGGTGGTACGACGCGGTAAAGCATATCCACATATTTGAACAGCGGATCATCTTTCATATGCTTCAGGCAGAACTCACGCTGCAGCGAATAGCGCGGGTCGGTGCGGCGCAATACGGCGTGCCCGAATCCGGGGATCACCTGCCCGGAATTAAGCGTATCCCAGACAAACTGCGTCATCTCCTCCTCGGTGGGAAGCTCATCGCCCATCTTGTCCTTCAGGTCCATCAGCCAGCGCAACACTTCCTGGTTGGCCAGTCCGTGCAGTGGCCCTGCCAGGCCATTGATCATCGAGGCGATGGACAGGTAGAGGTCGGCCAGGGAGCTGGCTACCAGATGTCCGGTATGGGCACTCACATTCCCGCTTTCGTGATCGGCGTGGATGATGAAATACATTCTTGAAACATCATCGTAGGGTTTGGCAATGCCCATCATATGGGCAAAGTTGGCCCCGAAATCGAGGTTAGGATTGGATTGAATGCGCTTTCCGTCGCGATACAGCTTCGCATAAATATAGGATCCGATCTCCGGAAGTTTGGCAATCAGGTTCAGGGCATCCTCATACATCGGATCCCAATACTCATTCTTTCCAATACCGGCGTGATACTTTTTGGCAAAGAAAGACTCACGCTGCAGGGTCATCACAGCGGCCGCAAAAATGGTCATCGGGTGACTGCAGCAAGGCATCGCATCAATCACTTCATACACATAGCGGGGGAGAATCCTGCGCTTACTGAACTCGTCTGCCAGTTCATTCACCTCCTCCTCGGTGGGCATTTCCCCGGTCAGCAGGAGATGAAACAAGCCTTCCACAAAAGGCATCTCGGCTCCTTTGGGTTTGGGTAGAAGTTCAAAAACTTCCTCCAGCGTATAACCGCGATAGCGGATGCCTTCCATCGGATCCAGATAGGAGATATCTGTCACCAGGCACTTAATGCCTCGCATCCCGCCAATGGCTTGTTTAATGGTTACCTTATCGATCACCACATCTCCGTATTCTTCTACCAGTCGGGCAGTACGGGGTCTGTGTTCTTCAATCTTTTTGCGGAGTTTTTCTTTTAATCGCGACATAGTCTTATGGCATTTTGTGGTACTTCTTTATAGATTCCGAATGATTTCCGATCCGAATTCAGAGGTTTTGAGCAGGGTAGCTCCCTCCATTAGGCGGTGAAAGTCATAGGTTACTTTTTTCTCCTGAATGGTTTTCTCAATCCCTTTATAGATGAGTGCAGCTACTTCATCCCAGCCCAGATACTCAAACATCAGGGCACCGGAAAGGATGACACTGCCTGGGTTGACTTTATCCTGATCTGCATACTTGGGTGCGGTGCCGTGGGTGGCTTCGAAAATGGCATAGCCGTTTTCATAATTTATATTGGCGCCGGGGGCGATCCCGATACCGCCCACCATTGCTGCAAGGGCATCGGAGATATAATCCCCGTTCAGGTTGAGGGTGGCGATCACGCTGTATTCTGCCGGCCGCAGGAGTATTTGTTGCAGGAAGGCATCGGCAATCACGTCCTTTACCAGCAGTTTTCCTGCTTTGAGGGCATCATTCTGCGCCTTGTCGGCGGCTTCCTTACCATCGGCTTCAGCAATGCGGTCGTATTGCATCCAGGTAAAAACCCTGTCGCCGAACTCACGCTCTGCCAGGGCATAACCCCAGTTCTTGAAGGCGCCCTCGGTGAACTTCATAATATTGCCTTTATGCACCAGACTCACGGAAGGCAGCTTGCGGTCGAGGGCATATTTAATGGCCGCCCTGACCAGGCGTTCGGTGCCTTGCACCGAAACAGGCTTGATGCCCAGCGAAGTCGTCTGTGGGAAGCGGATTTTTTTCACGCCCATCTCATTGATGAGGAAATCACGCAGCCTGGCCAGATCTTCTGTCCCGTGCATATACTCTATTCCGGCATAAATGTCTTCCGTATTCTCCCGGAAGATATGCATATCCACTTTTTCGGGATAAACCACAGGGCTGGGCACGCCTGAGAAATGGCGGACAGGGCGCAGGCAGGTGTACAAATCCAGCTCCTGGCGCAGCGCCACATTCAAACTGCGAAAACCTCCCCCCACAGGGGTGGTCAATGGGCCTTTGATGCCAACAATATGGGTGCGGAAAGCCTCCAGGGTTTCATCCGGCAGCCAGTTGCCCGTCTTGTGGAAGGCTTTTTCTCCGGCTAACACTTCCTGCCAGGTTATCTTTCTTTTACCACCATAGGCCTTCTCAACGGCTGCATCAAAAACACGGACAGAGGCAGCCCAGATGTCGGGGCCAATCCCGTCGCCTTCTATAAATGGAATAATGGGAAAGTCGGGCACATTCAGTTTCCCCTTTTCAAGCGTAATCTTTTCACTCTTCATAGGCTCGTGGGTTTTGCGTCCAAAAATATGAAATATTAACGAATATAGATATAAGGATTAAGATTGCAATTTAAACAATGCCCGCAAGGCTTTTGTTTGACAGGAGAGTCAGTTTTTAGAAATGACAGAACCCAATACGTCTATCCCCTCCCCCCTGTTGTTGTACGATGGTCAGTGTGCCTTGTGCAATACAGCGGTAAGGTTTCTTTTGCGGGCCGATAAGGATGAAAGACTGCTTTTTGCGCCCCTGGACAGTGAGACGGGCAGGCAGATCAGGGCGATGGAAATCTATCCGCCTTCCGCACCTGATAGTGTGGTTTTGTATGATAATGGAAGGATTTACTGGTATTCTGACGCCCTGATTGCGATCCTGGCATACCTGCCCCGGTCTTACCGCTGGGGACAGGTGGCACGCTATATTCCTCGTTTTCTCAGGGATGCGATATACCGGGCTGTGGCAAGGATGCGCAAAAGTTTTTTTGTTTCGACATCCTCCTGCCCCACAATGCCCCCTTCCTATCGGCGACGCTTTCTCCCTTCTCCTCCTAAAACACCTTGAACCGTAAACTGTCTGTGCGCAGCAGTTTACCGCTGACGTCCTTCAAAGGGTTCATTGAAAACATTACTTTTGCAGGTCATTCTTTTACGCAACGATTTTCGCATCTTATAATCATTATGTCTGGAAAAACCCATATACCAATTGCATTTCTCCTCTTGCTCCTGTTTTTGCTGCCCTTTAATTCCTATGCGCAAACAGCAGGTATTCGTGGATTTGTTTACGAAGAAGAAAGCGGTGAGCCGGTCATCTTTACCAATGTTTATCTCTTCCGCACCTCCTATGGTGCCTCAACGGATGTCAACGGCTACTTTGTAATCAACCGCATTCCGCCGGGGTCTTATGAATTGATGGTAACCTATCTGGGATATGACACCCTGCGTATGCCGATCACCTTAAAAGACGGTGACCTGATCTCCAAGAAACTTTATCTGAAAAAAGCATCTTATATGCTGGAAGGGGTCAGTATTACGGCAGAAAGAGAAGAGGCCCGGACCACCACCCGCACCTCGGTAGTGAAAGTTACTCCGAAACAAATTGAAAGCATTCCCACCATTGGCGGCACCCCCGACCTGGCCCAGTACCTTCAGGTGCTGCCCGGGGTCATTTTTACCGGTGATCAGGGAGGGCAGCTTTATATCCGCGGCGGATCCCCGGTTCAGAATAAGGTATTGCTGGATGGGATGATCGTGTATAACCCTTTTCACAGCATTGGGCTTTTTTCTGTTTTTGACACTGATATTCTGCGGAATGCAGATGTATATACCGGGGGATTTGGGGCTGAATATGGGGGCAGGATTTCTTCCATTATGGATATCACCACCCGAGACGGGAACAAGTCACACCTGGCCGGAAAAGCCGGGCTGAGTACTTTTGGCGCCAAACTAATGATTGAAGGCCCGCTCAAAAAACAAGTGGATGGCTCGGGCTCCTCCTCTTTCATCCTTTCCGCAAAAAACTCATATCTGGAGGAGAGTTCTCGATTGCTTTACAATTATATCGATACGGCAGGCCTTCCTTTCAACTTTCAGGATCTTTATGCCAAGCTTTCCTTCAATGGAGAGAACGGCAGCAAGGTGAACTTCTTCGGATTCAATTTCGCCGATCAGGTGAGTTATCGGGCCCTCTCTGATTTTCGCTGGAATGCCAGCGGAGGAGGAACCAATTTTCTGGTCATTCCCGGTATGTCGCCGGTGCTCATTGAAGGAAATTTTGCTTACTCCAACTATCGCATCGAATTGATAGAGGAAGGGAAATCACCCCGGTCGAGCGAGATCAGCGGGTTTAATGCCGGACTGAATTTCACCTATTTCCTGGGTAAGGATGAAATACGCTATGGGCTCGAAATGCTGGGATTCAAGACCATCTTTGATTTTTATAATTCTGTCAATCGGAAAATTGAACAGGAGCAGAATACCACAGAGCTTTCCGCCTTTGTGAAATACAAAATGACCCAGGGAAAGCTCTTGTTCGAGCCGAGCTTCCGCCTGCAATATTATGCCAGCCTTTCTGAAATGTCGCTGGAGCCCCGGCTTGCAATGAAGTACAACTACTCTGACCGGCTGCGCTTCAAAATGGCCGGAGGGTTTTACTCCCAGAACCTGATCAGTGCCACCTCCGACCGCGATGTGGTCAACCTCTTCTACGGCTTTCTGAGCGGTCCCGAAAACCTGCCCCGAAGCTTTGAGGGAAAAGCGGTGACCAGTAAGCTGCAGAAATCGGAGCATCTGGTGTTGGGTCTCGAATACGACCTGACTCAATACCTTAGCCTGAACCTGGAAGGCTATTACAAACATTTCCCCCAGCTCACCAACCTGAACCGCAATAAACTCTTCGATGACAGTCCGGATTATCAGGATAAGCCTGAAGCGCTCCGCAAGGATTTCATCATAGAAAATGGCAATGCGCGTGGGCTAGATCTTTCGCTGAAATACGATTACAGAAGGCTGTATGTCTGGGCCGTCTATTCCCTGGCATACATTGACCGTTTTGACGGGATCATTGAGTACAACCCGCACTACGACCGCCGGCACAATGTGAACTTTGTTGGTTCATACAAGCTGGGGCAGGATCAGCAATGGGAAGTGAATGCCCGTTGGAACTTCGGATCGGGCTTTCCTTTTACTCAAACCCTGGCTTATTACGGTAAGCTGCCCTTCGACCAGGGAATCAATTATGACTACACCCGTGCCAATGAAAGCTTGGGGATCCTTTATGCCGAGCTGAACCAGGGGCGCCTGCCCACCTATCATCGCCTGGATTTTACGGTGAAAAGAGAATTCATTCTGGGCGAGCGCACCCGACTGGAAGCTTCGGTGAGTGTAACCAATGTGTACGACCGCAATAATGTCTTCTATTTTGACAGGATCACCAATGAGCGTGTAGATCAACTGCCGCTGATGCCCAGTGCTGGATTGACCCTGAGTTTCTAATATACTTATCTATGCGGATATGCTCGCTGATTCCCGTGCAGTCCGGTTTCCTGCTCCTGATGCTTTCAGGATGCACTTTCCAGACTAATCATACTGATATGAAAGCACCCCAAGCCAAAAAGATCGACACCACACTGACTATACACGGCCACAGCCGCATCGACCCCTGGTTCTGGCTGAACGAAAGAGAAAACCCGGAGGTTATATCCTATCTCAAGGCAGAGAATGCCTATACTGAATCCATCCTTTCAAAAACCGGCCAGCTCGAATCCTCCCTGTTCGAAGAGATCATAAACCGGATTCCGCAGGAAGACAGCTCTGTTCCTTTTCTTGAAAACGGCTACCTCTATTATCGCAGGTATGACAAGGCTGCTGAATACCCGCTTCATTTCCGCCGCATTCCAGGGAGCGAAAAGGAAGAACTTATGTTGGATGTACCTGAAATGGCCAAAGGATTTGCGTATTATCATCTGACCGGACTGACCGTCAGCCCGGATCAGCGATACCTGGCATTTGCGGTGGATACCGTGAGCCGCCGCCAATACACCATATATGTAAAGGACCTCAGCACCGGCCGGATTCTTCCCGACAAAATCGAGAATACCAGTGGAGAATGCGTTTGGGCGGCGGATAATCAAACCCTCTTTTATACGGTAAAAGATGCAAGCCTTCGCGCTGCAGAAGTATGGAAGCATAGCCTGGGCAGTGAAAAAAGCGACCAGTGCGTTTTTGAGGAAAGCGATCCGACATTCTCCTTATCCTTGTCCCTTGCCACTTCCAGGGAATTCATCCTGATCGAGTCTTCCAGCACTTTGTCGGATGAAGTGCTTATGCTTCCTTCCGACAATCCTGAGGGTGTCTTCCGTGTCTTCCTGCAGAGGGAAAGAGGACACGAATACAGCATTGATCACGATGGGGCACACATCTACATCAAGACTAACTGGAATGCCCGGAACTTCAGATTGATGCGCACCACTATTGATCAATGGGACAAGACTGCCTGGGAAGAAGTGGCGGGTGCCCGCGACAAGGTGCTCCTGGATGATTTTATCCTGTTCCACAACTATGTTGTTCTGAACGAACGTGAAAATGGCCTGAGCCGCTTTCATATCCTTCCCAAAGGAATGGAAGCGCCTTTTTATCTGCCCTTGCCGGAAGAAACCTACGCAGCCGGTTTCGGGCCGAACAGGGAGCTGGACGCCCACAACCTGCGCATCCACTACAGTTCGCTGACCACTCCTAATTCTGTCTATGACATCGATCTTGAAACACGCGAATTTATTTTATTGAAACAGGAACAAGTGTTGGGTACTTTCTCCACGGAGGATTATATAGCGGAAAGGCGGTATTATCCTTCCCACGATGGTACTATGATTCCTGTCAGTCTGGTTTACCGTAAGGATCTGACAAATGCCCTCCCTGCGCCTTTAGTGCTTTATGGTTACGGCTCCTACGGATACAGCATTGACGCCCATTTCAGCAGTGCCAGGCTCAGCCTCCTCGACCGGGGCTTTGTCTTTGCCATAGCGCACATCCGGGGAGGTCAGGAAATGGGAAGGCAATGGTATGAGGATGGGAAACTGCTGAAGAAAAAGAATACATTTTATGACTTTATCGCCTGTGCCGAAGGGCTGATTGAGGATGCATTCACCCAGGCGGATAAGCTGTACGGGATAGGAGGCAGTGCCGGAGGCCTGCTGGTTGGGGCAGTTGCCAATATGCGGCCCGATCTCTTTCACGGTATCGTTGCCCAGGTTCCCTTTGTGGACGTGGTTACCACGATGCTCGATGAATCTATACCGCTGACTACAGGTGAATATGATGAGTGGGGCAATCCCGCAGAGAAAAGCTATTATGACTATATGCTGTCGTATTCCCCTTATGATAATGTAGCAGAGAAGCATTATCCCCATCTGATGGTAAGCACAGGCCTTCACGATTCACAGGTACAGTATTGGGAGCCGGCCAAATGGGTTGCAAAGCTCAGGGACAGGAAAACTGACCAGAACCTGCTGCTGCTGCATACGGATATGGAGACAGGGCACGGTGGTGCCTCCGGCCGTTTTGCAGCCTACAAAGATGTGGCGCGTTACTACACTTTTTTGTTGATGCTCCAGGAATAATTGTGTGATTATCCGGCATTCAGGATCAGCTTAGGGAAGCATTTCATTTTGCTCTTGTACCTTCCTTTCTGCGAAATCCGCGGGAAAATTATTGATTGTGAGCCTGGCAGGAATCGCCATTAGTAAGGCATATTAACGGCTATCAATAGAAAAAAACCACCCCCGTATCTATCTCCGTCAAATCTTGTTTGAGGCATATCAAGCCGACTTCTTTCAAAAAAACCGGGTATGCATTTGCACACATTCCGATAATCCCTAATTTAGCAAGGTCAGCAAGTGAATATTGAACACTGTTTCATAACGCTGCCCTTGTCAGCCCACTGATTATCCCGGTCATACCCACCCACCGATCGGATGTTGAGGCTTAAATTATAGTGAAAGACCGCAAAAAACCATTGCTTCATCTTATCAAGACCTATGCGCCACATCAACGCCAAACGTCTAAAGATCATCACCCTGCTTGTATTCGCCGGGTTGATCGTCGGCTCACTCTTTAGTCTACAAACCGGCCAGACGGCGCACGCTGCCGCTGAGCAAGGAGCAAAATATGCCAGTGCTGCTGCACACGGCTTCACCGACCTGGATGTCAAACAGGGAGAACGCCTTTTCAAGGGTCTTTTGCCTTTTCGCAGCGGCTTCACCGAATGCGGTGCCTGCCACTATTCCATTTCCGCAGATACCATCAACTGGAATCCCTCTGTCTTCGACATCGCCACCAACTATGTCGAATCCGGCGATACCGCATACCTGCGCAAGGTGATGGCTAATCCCAGCGCCAAGATGTTAGGCAGCCACGATAAGATTGAGCTCACCGACAAGGAGTACTACCTGGTCTCTGCTTACCTGCATAAAGTACACGATACGGGTCTGGCTCAGCATAAACCCTTCCCTGCAAAATTGCTTACTTTCCTGGGAAGCGGCATCCTGATGCTGCTGGCTCTGATCGATTTGCTTTTCACCCGCGTCATTAAGTTCCGCGCCATCACGATGATCCTGCTCCTGGCTGGTGCTGCAATCCATATCCAGGTACTCAGTCACGAGGCCATTGCATTGAGCCGCACCCCCGACTATGCCCCGGATCAGCCCATCAAATTCTCTCACGCCATTCACGCCGGAGAGCACGGCATCGATTGTGAATACTGTCACTTCACCGTCAGAGAAAGCAAATCCGCTGGCATCCCCCCGGTCAGCCTCTGCCTGAACTGCCATAATGTGATTCGAAACGGAACCAACTCGGGCCGTTTTGAGATCAATAAGATTCACGATGCCGTGGCAAAAGGCAAGAATGTGGAATGGATCAGGGTGCATAGCCTGGCCGATCACGCCTACTTCAATCACGCCCAGCACGTGAATGCCGGCAAGCTGGAATGCGAAGACTGTCACGGCCCGGTGGAAACAATGGATATCATCCGCCAGCACAGCGACCTCTCTATGGGCTGGTGTATCGATTGTCATCGCCAGACTCCGGTTGATTTTGAAGGCAATGCATACTATTCCACCTTTAAAAAACTTCAGGAAAAACTGGATGCCGGAGAAATGCAGGAAGTGAAGGTTTCGGATGTCGGAGGCCTGAATTGTATGAAATGCCATTATTAATATGTCATCATCCATTTTTTATCGATAATCCCATTTTATGAAAACATATTGGAAAAGCCTCGAAGAATACAATGGCGATGCGCCGGACTTTCAGGAGCAACGCTATGAGGAGGAACACAAAAGTGCAGTTCAGGAGTTGTTGCGCGAGGAGGTAGCCGGAGCCACCACTTCACGCAGGAATTTTCTGAAACTGGCCGGTTTCAGCGTCGCTACGGCTGCACTGGCCGCCAGTTGCGAGAATCCGGTTAAAAAAGCCATTCCCTACCTGAATCAGCCCGAAGAGGTGACCCCCGGAAAGGCCACCCATTACGCATCCACATACTTTGACGGAAAAGACTATTGCCCGGTCGTAATCAAGGTACGCGACGGACGTCCGATCAAACTGGAAGGCAATGCGCTTTCTTCTCTTACTGCCGGAGGAACCAATGCTCGCATTCAGGCAGGAATTGTCAGCCTCTACGACGGAAAAGGCAGGCTCAAAGGCCCTTTTGCATCAGGAGAAGAGGTGGACTGGGATGTGATCGACAGCGTCGTTCGACGGGAACTCACCCGGATCAAAAATAAAAACGGTCGCGTGGTTATCCTCAGCTCTACCCTCATTTCCCCCTCAAGCCTGCACCTGCTGGAGGAATTCAAACAGCAGTATCCAATGGTGGATGTGGTGCAATACGACCCCCTGTCCTATCACGGTATGCTGACGGCCAACGAAAGCGCTTTTGGCCAAAGGATAATCCCTACCTATCGATTCGATAAGGCCGGACTCATCCTGAGTTTCGGTGCCGACTTTCTGGGCACCTGGGTATCTCCCATCGAATTCACCCGCCAGTATGCGCAATCGCGTGCCCTCACCGAAGGACAGCGGGAAATGTCGCGGCATATCCAGGTGGAATCCGGAATGTCGCTTAGCGGCAGCAATGCAGATTTGCGTGTGATGGCAAAACCTTCTGAAGTGGAGGCTGCCATCATTGCGCTATATAATAATATGGCCAAGGATAACGGACGCCCCAGGGTGCAGGCTGCGGAAACAAGCATCGATGTGGATGCCCTGGCCAAAGAAATCAAAGCCCATCACGGCAAGGCGCTGATCGTTGCCGGCACCAATGATCCCGGACTGCAGCTGCTCATCAACGCCATCAATGAAATGGCTGGCAGTTACGGTCAAACAATAGACCCCGGCACACCCGACCTGACGCATCAGGGCAACGATGCGGCAATGGAACAGCTGGTTTCCGATATGAATGCAGGGAATGTAGACGGCCTGCTGATCCACAACCTTAACCCGGTATATCAATACCCAGATGCGGAAGCCTTCCTTTCAGGGCTTTCCAAAGTGCAGCTGAGCCTCAGCTTCAGCAGTGTGAAGGATGAAACCGGGCAGGCTGTGCAATTGATCGCCCCGGTGCCCCACTTTCTGGAAAGCTGGGACGACGCCCAGCCCCGCCCGGGACACCTCAGCCTGCAACAGCCAGGCATCAATCCCCTCTTTAAAACCAGATCATTCCAGGACAGTCTTCTCCAATGGATGGAGAGAGAAGGAATGTACCGGGATTACCTGAAAGCCTACTGGGAAGAAAACCATTTTCCGCTGCAGCAAAACCATTCAGGCTTTTATGCTTTCTGGACTTCCAGCCTGCAGGCCGGCATCTTTGAACCAGCCCTGGAAAAGACCGCTGTCCCCTCCTTCCGCTGGGAAGCCCTGGGCGAACTGAAACCTGCACCGCTCAAAGGAGGCGGGGTAGAGGTGGATCTGTTTGAAAGCATCGCAATGGGCGATGGTCGCCACGCCAACAATCCCTGGCTTCAGGAACTTCCTGATCCGGTGACCAAGGTGACCTGGGATAATTTCGCTGCCGTTTCGTTAAACTGGGCAAAGCAGGAAGGAGTAAAGGATGGGGATATGATCCGCATCAACGGGAAGCTGATCGTACCGGTGCTGATCCAACCCGGCCAGCCCGATGACTGTATTTCTGTTTCTCTGGGCTACGGCCGCACCTTTGCCGGAAAGATAGGAGAAAATGTGGGGGGCAACGCCTGGCCGCTGGTCAATGCAGGAAGCAAAGTGCAAAGGTATAACCTGGCTAATGCCAGTATTGAAAAAACGGGTGAAAAGACTGAACTGGCGCGCACCCAGTCGCATCACAATATGGAAGGACGCGACATTGTTCGGGAAACCACGCTGGATCGCTGGCTCCAGGACCCGGCAAGCGGGAACGAGATGCACGCCTACCACGAGAAGCATCACGTCAGCCTTTATAAGGAAAAAGAATTCCCCGGTCATCATTGGGCCCTGGCCATCGATCTGAACAGATGCACCGGTTGCAGCGCCTGCGCCATCGCCTGTCAGGCGGAGAACAATATCCCTGTGATCGGAAAGGAAGAGGTCAGAAATCGCCGGATTATGCACTGGATCCGTATCGACAGATACTACACAGGCAAAGGGGAAAATCCCGACGTAGTGTATCAACCCCTGATGTGTCAGCATTGCGACAATGCA
Source organism: uncultured Lentimicrobiaceae bacterium (assembly GCA_964590645.1). Classification (GTDB taxonomy): domain Bacteria; phylum Bacteroidota; class Bacteroidia; order Bacteroidales; family JAGNHN01; genus JAGNHN01. Next base: position 56,578 of record CAZPYJ010000020.1, on the reverse strand, counting down.
CCCTGCGAGAACGTTTGCCCCGTGGCTGCCACCACCCACAGCAATGAAGGCCTGAACCAGATGGCCTACAACCGTTGCGTGGGAACAAAGTACTGCATTAACAACTGTCCGTACAAAGTGCGCCGCTTCAACTGGTACCGTTACGTGGACAACAAGAAGTTCGACCAGGGCAACCTGGATACCGAATTTGGACGCCTGGTCCTCAACCCGGATGTGACCGTCCGTGAGCGTGGAGTGGTGGAGAAATGCACTTTCTGCGTCCAGCGGATTCAGGATAAAAAGTTGGAAGCCAAGAACGAAGGACGTCCGGTACGCGACGGGGAGATTAACCCTGCCTGTGTGCAGGCCTGTCCTGCCCAGGCAATGGTTTTCGGTGATTTGAATGATGCCGAGAGCCGTATCAGCAAGCTTTTCCGCAATGAGCGCAACTATCATCTGCTGGAACAACTTCATACTCTTCCCAGTGTGGGTTACCTCACACTGGTACGTCAGCGCAAAGGCGGTCCTGCAGAAGCAGACGCCCATCACGAAGCACACGCATAAACCAGATAAATCAAGCCGCAAAGAGGATCATTATGTACGACAGAGAGATCAGAGGTCCGCTGGTTACCGGCAACAAAACCTTCGGCCAGGTTACCACCGACATCATCCAACCCCTGGAACAAAAGACCCCTTTATGGTGGAAGGCGGTTTTTGGTATTTCCATCCTTGCCTCCCTCTGGGGATTCTATGCCATATACATTACGGTGTCTCAGGGCATTGGAACCTGGGGCGTGAACAATGCCGTAGGCTGGGGATGGGCGATTATTAATTTTGTATGGTGGATCGGAATCGGGCACGCCGGAACCGCTTTCTCCATCTTCCTGCTCATCCTGCGCCAGAAATGGCGTACTTCCATCAACCGGGCTGCTGAAGCAATGACGGTGGTGGCTGTGGGATGTGCCGCTCTTTTTCCTGCTCTCCATATGGGAAGGGTATGGCTGGCCTTCTTTATCATCCCCTATCCCAATACACGTGGCCCCCTCTGGGTGAACTACAACAGCCCGCTGTTCTGGGACTTCATTGCCATTAGTGCTTATCTGCTGATTTCACTCTCATTCTGGTATTTCGGAATGGTACCCGATTTTGCCTCTATCCGCGACCGGGCCAAGTCCAAAGTAAAGAAAATGGTATACGGACTGCTGGCTTTCGGATGGACCGGATCCACCAGAGAATGGCTCCGCTATGAAGGACTCAGTTATGTGCTGGGCGGGATTGCCGCCGTGTTGGTAGTCAGTGTGCATTCCATTGTTTCAACCGACTTTGCTGTTTCCGTCATCCCCGGATGGCATACCACTATCTTTCCGCCCTACTTTGTTATCGGAGCCATATTCAGCGGCTTTGCAATGGTGATGACCCTGATGATCATCATCCGCAAACTATACCATTTGCAGGACTACATCACTAACGCTCACCTGAATGCCATCTCAAAAATCCTCATTTTTATCTCCCTGATAATGGGTACAGCCTATGCTACCGAGGTCTTTATGGCCTGGTACTCAGGCAATGAGTATGAGATTTTCACCTTTTTCCATAACCGCATCACCGGTGAATATACCTTCCAGTTTTGGGCTATGGTGGTCTGCAATGCCATTATCCCGCAATTGCTTTGGTCTAAAAAGATCCGCAAGAACCTGACCATAGTTTTCATCATTTCCCTGATCATCAATGTGGGGATGTGGTATGAACGCTTCAATATTGTCATCACCTCCCTGGCCAATGATTATCTCCCTTCCAGTTGGGCTCCTTACAGCCCTACCTGGGTAGAAATCGGCACTTATGTGGGCACCCTGGGTTTGTTTGCGATCGGGGTGCTGCTGTTTTTCCGTTATATCCCGATGGTAGCGATCCACGAAGTGAAGAGTGTGATGAATGCCGGAAATGATGAACATAAACATTCGTAAGCAATGGAAAACAAGCGTATTATAGGGGTATTTGATTCAGAGGCACAACTGGTTTCCGCCATTGGTCAAGTGCAGGAAAATCACATCCGGATCAATGAGATCTATACCCCTTATCCTGTGATGAAGGCGATCGATGCTATGGGCAAACGATCCATCTTCACTTTTGCGGCCTTCCTCTATGGTTTATTCTCCGCCCTGGCAATTCTGGCCTTTCTGTATTACACTTCCGTGGTGGACTGGCCATTGAATTTCGGCGGAAAACCCAGCAGTGCTTTCCCTTCCTTTATTGTGATCACGATCGTACTGACCATTTTTATGGTAACCATACTAAGCCTGCTGACCTTTTCAGTGCGGGCAAAGATATGGCCGGGCAAGGCATACGTGCTTCCGGATGCGCGATCTACAGATGACAAATTTATTATGGTCATCGATCGCACAGAGGCTGATAAAGCTGAGAAACCTCTTGAAACCCTGCTAAAAGATGCCGGAGCCAGCGAGGTGTATGAAAAGGAAGTTGAAGAAGAAAACGTTTTTTAGCGATGCAGAAAATTATCACAATGCGCCCACACCACAGCACCCCGGGTTTCCGTCTCCCTTTTGCAGGACTGCTGATCGCAGGACTGTTGGTATTCACCTCCTGCGACCGCACCCGCAATGACAAGGGCTATGAGTATTTTCCGGATATGGCTCATTCGCTGGCTCACGAGACCTGGGCAGAGAATCCTGTTTTCCCTGACGGAAAAACAATGCAAGCACCTCCGGAAGGGACGGTGCCCCGGGAAATGATACCCTATCCCTATCCGGCCACACCTGAAGGCCGCGATGCCGCCGGGATTGAACTGTCTAATCCATTTGAGCCCTCACCGGAGCTCTTGGCCCGGGGGAAAGAATTGTATCAGGTATTTTGCCAGCAGTGCCACGGAGAGTTGGGCGATGGCAAAGGCAGCCTCTTCACCAGCGGAAAGTATGTCATTCCACCCAGCAACCTCATCAGCGAAGAGTATAAGCAAAAACCCGCCGGGGAGACGTATCACGTGATCACCCGGGGATGGGGAGTGATGGGCGCACACGGAGCCCAGATCAAACCCGAGGATCGCTGGAAAATCGTCAGCTATGTGGAAACCATCCTCCAGGGCAAATAATCAAAACCTTCCCACCAATGATAAATCAGGAAAATATGGACAAGCAATATGCGCTTAGCAAAACATTCAAAACCGGCGCCCTCATCCTGATCGTGCTGGGGATCATTGCCCTGATCACGGGCTTCATTATGCACCCCGACAGGGCCTGGACTAATCTGCTGCTGAATAATTTCTATTTTCTCTCCCTGGCAATAGGAGCGGCTTTTTTCTATGCACTGCAATACATCACCCAGTCGGGATGGAGTGCAATGTTCAAGAGGGTACCGGAAGCGATGACTGTTTTCCTCCCAGTGTCAGCTTTCGTAGCCATCGCCCTGCTCTTCGGCCTGCCAAAGCTCTATCATTGGGCACACGAAGGTGCCGCTGAACACGATGCCCTGATTGCACACAAACAGCCCTGGCTGAATGCCACCTTCTTCAGCATCCGTGTAGTGATCTTCTTTGTATTATGGATATGGCTGACCCGCCTGCTGCGCAAGCTTTCGCTGAAAGAAGACCTGGAAGGCGGTATGCGTTTTTTTGAAAAAAGTGAGTTCTGGTCGAAGGTGTTCATCTTCGTGCTTGCCCTGACTTTCTCTGCGGCCAGCTTCGATTTTATTATGTCGATAGACCCACACTGGTACAGCACCATTTTTGCCCTGAAAAACTTCGTAGCTGCCTTCTATCACGGCACAGCCATCATCATATTGATTGTATTGCTGCTTCACGACAGGGGGCACTATCCCCGGATGAATGAGAGCCACCTGCTCGACTTCAGCCGCTACCTCTTTATGCTTGCCATCGTTTGGGGATACCTCCACTTTGCCCAGTTTATGCTCATCTGGTACGGGAACATCCCTGAGGAAACAATGTACTTTGCCTCCCGTTGGGCTGATCCCGGCTTCAAGGTGCTGTTCTTTACCAATATTGCCCTGAACTGGTTCATCCCCTTCATCGTGTTGATGTCGCGCCGCGCAAACCGCAGTAAATTGATACTTAAAGTGGTGATCGCAATCCTGATCATTGGCCAATACGTGGATCTCTACGATCAGATATTCCCGGGCGTATTGGGCAATCCGGCTTTTGGTTTTACTGAGATCGGAATCTGGCTGGGATTTGCCGGGGCTTTCGCTCTGGTCACAGCCCGGGCACTGAGCAAGGCAGCCCTCATCCCGAAAAACCATCCCTATCTGAAAGAAAGTATGTACCATCACGTGCATTAAGCAACAGCATATCCTTGAATGCATACATTCAGACAATCACATATAGCATCACATTGTTTATCTTTGCCAGGGCTTTTGAGCACTGATCCAGCCAAGGCATAAACCAAAGAAACTGAGGCGATGACAAGACGACTACCCCTTATTCTTTTACTGGCCTTATTCCTTTCCGCCGTCCAGGCCCAAAACGAGTCCGATGCCCCTGAGCTCGAGATTGGTGTGGTGGAGAAACTGGGAGATTATATTCCGGAGCATATTGAGATCATCAATGAGGAAGGAGAGCGTGTGAATCTTCGCAGTCTGATCACCAAACCCAGCATTCTGAATTTCGTGTATTACCGCTGCCCGGGAATATGCAGCCCCCTGATGAGCGGGATCGCAGAGGTGATCAGCCGGAGCGATCTGGAACTGGTGGAGGACTACCAGGTGCTCACCATCAGCTTTGACCCCAGTGAAGGCAGGGAGCTCGCCACCAAAAAGCGGGGCAATTACCTGAGCCAGCTCACCCGCGAAGTGAATACCGATGGATGGCAGTTTTTTGTGGCCGACAGTGCAAATATTGCAGATGCCACTAATGCTGCAGGTTTCAAATACAAGCGAACCGGCAATGATTTTCTGCACTCGGCCACCCTTATTGTGGTTAGCCCTGATGGAATGATTACCCGATATCTGAACGGCACTTATTTCTTGCCCTTCGACCTGAAGATGTCCATCCTCGAAGCCTCAAGAGGACAGATCAGCACCACCATTAATAAGGTTCTGCAGTATTGCTATTCCTTTGATCCGGATGGCCAGCGCTACGTATTGAACGTAACCCGGGTGGCAGGCACCCTCATCCTCTTTTTCGCTGCCATCATACTGGCCGTACTGCTGCTCAAACCGCGTATTCGTCAAACCCCAAAACAATCCTAAGCGCAATGCAGGAAAATTTACATACACATCAGGAACCCAGTTACCTGGAATATGAAGGAAAGCATAAGGGCCTGGGGGCCTGGATCTTTTCGACCGACCACAAGCGGATCGGACTGCTGTACCTCTATACCATTCTCGTCTTTTTCGGTATAGGAGTGATCCTCGGGCTGCTGATGAAGTTCGAACTTATCGCCCCGGGACACACCATTATGGGCCCGCAAACCTACAACAGCATCTTCACCCTCCACGGGGTCATAATGATTTTTGTTGTGGTTATTCCCGGTCTTCCGGCAGTTTTCGGCAATTTCTTTCTGCCCCTTCAGATCGGCGCACCGGATGTGGCTTTCCCTAAACTTAACCTCCTGTCCTGGTGGATATATGTGACCGGGATATTGCTTGTACTGGTCTCTCTTTTCACTGGTGGTGGTGCCCCGGATACGGGATGGACTTTCTACGCTCCTTACAGTTTTGAAACCACAACCAATATGCTTCCGGCGGTACTGGGCGCTTTTGTGTTGGGCTTTTCTTCTATCCTTACCGGACTGAACTTCATTGTGACCATACACAGGATGCGTGCACCGGGGATGGATTGGTTCAAAATGCCGCTCTTTCCCTGGACCCTTTACGGCACGGGATGGATTCAGCTTCTGGCCACACCCATTGTAGGCATTACCCTGCTGATGATCGTGGCAGAACGTACCCTGGGCATTGGTTTCTTTGATCCCGACCTGGGTGGGGATCCCATTCTCTATCAGCACCTTTTCTGGATTTACTCCCATCCGGCCGTGTATATTATGATCCTGCCGGCTATGGGTGCCATCTCAGAGATTCTTCCCACATTCGCGCGCAAGACCATCTTCGGATACAAAGCCATTGTCATCTCCACCATAATGATCGCCTTTGTAGGCTACTTCGTTTGGGGTCACCATATGTTTACCTCCGGAATGAGCGGAACAGCCCTTTATACCTTCTCCCTGCTGACCTTTATCGTAGCCATACCCAGTGCCATTAAGGTTTTCAACTGGATTTCCACCCTGCACAAGGCCAGCATCAATGTGCAAACACCTTTCTATTGGGCCATCTCCTTCATCTTCGTATTTATGATTGGAGGTCTGTCAGGTTTGGTGCTTGGCTCTCTGGCTACCGACGTGCACGTGCACGATACGGCCTTCGTGGTAGCGCATTTCCATTATATCGTATTTGGCGGAACCGGATTTGCCTTCTTTGCAGCATTGCACTATTGGTTCCCCAAAATATACGGCAGAATGTACGATTCAGGCTGGGCCAATATTGGCTGGATGGTGATGTTCATCGGGTTCAATGCCCTCTATGCGCCTATGTTCTATCTGGGCATCGCCGGGATGTCGCGCCGTTATTATGATTACCTGCCGGAGTTTCACAGCGGAAACATCATCAGCTCACTGGGTGCATTTGTGATGGCAATGGGGATTGTGATCATCATTGTTAATCTGGTCAGAGGTGCACGTCACGGAGAGAAAGCCGAGGGTAATCCCTGGGGCGGCAAGACGCTGGAGTGGACCGTTCCCTCCCCTCCACCCCTGGAGAATTTTGAAGAGATCCCTACGGTCACCAAAGGGCCCTACGATTATAGTTCCTAATCCCACGAAAAAGAAAGGATATGCATTTGCACAGAGACGATACCGCATCAAAGATCGGGATGTGGCTTTTTATCTTCACCGAGATCCTCCTTTTTGGCGGGCTGTTTATTGTTTACGCCGTGTATCGCTACGAAAACCAGGCCGCCTTTCACCTGGCCGGTGAGGAGCTGAATGTGATTATGGGGACTATCAACACCGTGGTTTTGCTGGTATCAAGTATGACCATCGCAATGGCCATCACGGCAATGCAAAGAGGCAACAAGAAAATGGCCATCGCACTGCTGTATATTACCCTGCTGCTGGCCCTGATCTTTATGGTGAATAAGTATTTTGAATGGGGCGCCAAATTCGAACACGGCATCTTCCCCAATTCAGAATACCTGCTCAGCCTCAGCCGCGGGGATATTCTTTTTTTCGGACTTTATTTCACAATGACCGGATTGCACGCTTTCCACATAGTGGTCGGGGCGGTGTTCATCGGATTTGTGATCTATTATATCAAGAAAGACCGCTTGCACAAAGAGAACTGGCAACTGCTTGAGAATGCCGGACTATATTGGCATCTGGTCGATTTGATCTGGATATTCCTCTTCCCACTGTTTTATCTCATCCATTAAATGCAAGGACAATGAGCGAAGAAAAACACCATATTACTCCCTATCGCACGCACATTGCTGTATTGCTTGCGCTGATCTTTCTGACCGTAATTACGGTGGCCATAACCTGGACCGACCTGGGCGTTTGGAATACAACGGCGGCAATGCTGATCGCCGGAGTGAAAGCCACTCTCGTGCTCGTGTATTTTATGCACCTGAAGTTCGATCAGAAGATCTATACATATATGGTCTTGCTGGTGCTGGCGGTTTTTGCCGCTGTGATCGTCTTAACCTTTTTTGATTATTTGAACCGCTAGAAACCAACGCGATGTTTTCAGGAGCTTCCAATTTTGTTCAAGGCGTGGATACCGCTTTTGTATTCATCCTCGGAGTATCTTTCTTTTTCCTGATCGGCCTCAGCATCCTGATGCTGTACTTCGTATGGCGCTACAACGAAAAGCGCAATCCAGTGGCCACCCAGATTGAAGGAAACAATACGCTGGAGGTCATTTGGACCATCATTCCTACCATCCTGGTACTTTTGATGTTCTGGTACGGATACAAAGGCTGGCGCCCGATGATGAGCCCACCCCCCGATGCAATGGAGGTGGATGCCATTGCCCGAATGTGGAGCTGGAATTTTGAGTATGAGAACGGCAAGAGCAGCATCACCCTCAAGCTTCCGGTGGATAAGCCGGTCAAACTTAACCTGATTTCGGTGGATGTGCTGCACAGCCTGTATATCCCCGCCTTCAGGGTGAAGCAGGATATGGTTCCCGGCAAAGAGAACAGCTTTATGTGGTTCATCCCTCAGCGTACCGGGGTGTACGACTTGTATTGCACCGAATACTGCGGCCTCCGCCACTCTTATATGTACACCGATGTGGAAATAATGACACAGGAAGATTTTGATGCCTGGTACAACGACACCACCGGGGTGCTGATGGCGACAGATACTGCGGCCGGCGAGGACCTGATGCTGGCTATGATGGGCAAACAAATCCTGGAGAGTAAGGGCTGCATCGCCTGCCACTCCCTCGATGGCTCAGCCATCGTGGGCCCCAGCTTCCTGGGCATCTATGGCAGCGATCACATTGTGATCACCGATGGTAAAGAACGTACTATCAATGTGGACGATGAGTACATCCGTCGCAGTATTTATGATCCCAATTATGATCTGGTAAAGGGGTATAGGGCAGGTCAAATGCTTTCCTATGAAAAGGAACTGAATGATGAAGACATCGACAAGATCATTGCATTCCTGAAGACCCTAAAATAACACCACCGATTGATTTCCTTCCTTCGTCTGATCCCTGAGCTGGGAAAATACCGTATTGCCCTGCCCGTATCCCTGTCTGCCTTTACCGGCTTTGTCGCCGGAGCCAGAGGCTGGGAAACCACTGCCTGGTGGGTCCTTGCAGGGGTGTTTGTACTGGCGATGGGTGCCTCGGCATTGAACCAGGTGCAGGAGGTGCGTTTCGACAGGCAGATGGATCGTACACGCTCACGACCCATTCCCTCGGGCAGGATGAGGCCGGGAACCGCCCTGCTCATTGCGCTGATCCTGATCCTGCTGGGCAGTTTGATTCTCCTTTGGGGTTGTGGCTGGCTGAGTATGGTTCTGGGCTTGCTTACCATCTTATGGTACAATGTGATCTATACCTACCTGAAACGCATTACCGCATTTGCGGTAGTTCCGGGATCGGTAGTAGGAGCCCTGCCTCCCCTGATAGGATGGGCAGCCAGTGGCGTTTCACTGGCAGAACCGGCAGCCCACAGCCTGGCGGTTTTCTTCTTTATCGGGCAGATACCCCATTTCTGGCTTATCATCCTAAGCATTGGCAAGCAGTATGAAGAAGCAGGCTACCCTTCTCTTTCTGCGGTTTTATCGCGCCGGCAGATCGGACGACTCACCCTGGTATGGGTGATTACTGCTGGAATATCCGCTCTGTTTCTTCCCGTATACGGTAGTATCCATACTGCCTGGATGAGCTGGGCATTGGTAGCTGCCGTGAGCTGGCTCATCATTGGCTTCCTTCGAATGGCCCGGCCGGGGCTGGAGCATTTGAGCCCGCGAAAAGGCTTTATCCGCCTAAATCTGTTTGTGTTGGGGGTGATGATGATGATATGGATGGATGCCCTGCTCTGGTGAGATCAAGCTTGGCCGAATGGTCACGGATTTGAATATAGGAAATGACAGCTAAGGATTGGAAGGGGATATGCCTGCTCGCACCTCATCGGAATAGGGAGAAAATATTTGGGATTTGAGAAAATCATTTTATCTTTGCAGCCCGATTTTAACGACTAATCATCAAGTAAATACAATATGGCCAATCATCAATCAGCTCTGAAAAGGGTAAGGCAGAACGAAAAGCGCAGAGTTCATAACCGCTACTACGCCAAGACAATGCGTAATGCGATCAAGCTCTTCCGCAGCCTCACAGATAAAAATGAAGCTGAAACATCTTACCCCAAGGTGGTTTCCCTGATCGATAAAAATGCAAAGCGGAACATTATCCATAAAAACAAAGCGGGAAACCTCAAATCCAGGCTTGCCTTGCAAATGAATAAGCTGTCCTGATTTTCCTTAACCATATTCATATATCCAGGTGCCTCTGCAAAGAGGCATTTTTTTTATCAAAAAAAAGCAGTCCATCAGGACTGCCAGGGGTATATTTGAATGCTGCCAACAGACAGCAGGCCGTTTTAAAAGCGCAGGCCCAGGGTCATCAGGAAGCTCTGCTGGGTAAAGTCGTTCAGGGCGGCCGGCACACGTGCCGGATCATACAAATAATAGTCCTCGGAATACATTGTACGGATGTAAGCAAAATCCAGGAAATATCCCTCTTCCCTCACTCCCAGTCCCAAACTCAGGGACGTCCGTTCTCCATCATTCAGATTATTCTTGTACGGGCTGCCATACATTGCGAATCCGCCTCGGAAGCTGAAGTTCTCATATCTCCATTCTGTACCCAGGCGCAGGTTGCCAGCTGCAGTATAGCTGTTCCGAATTGCATTATTCTCATCAAAGAAACGATAGGTGGAACTGCGCAAGCGGGCAGAGGAATAATCCACCAGTTCGTAATCGGCGCTGATCAGGCCCATCTTCCCGACAATGAAAGCAATGGAGCCGATGGCCCGCATCGGAGTTTCCAACTCATAGTCAAATCGTCCGTCGGGTGAGCTTGACTCATAGGCATCCCCATTATCGAAGCGGCTGGCAATGGTAGTATTGTAGTCTTCACGCATAGTGTAAAAGGTTGGGGTATGCAGGGCCACGCCCATCCTGACCCAATCGGCAGCACGATAAATCATCCCCAGCTTAAAGTTGACACCGCTCCCTCTGGCTTCCAGGGTTTCAAAGACATTGAATTCATCGAAATCGGGATAGTAATCATCGTAATCCTTTTCCATATAGCTGCTGTTCTCAAAATAGCGAACAAAGGGGAAACCCAGGCTGGCGCCCAGATAGAGCTTATCGCGATAGTTGGCACCCATTGAGAGCACAAACTCATTGATCGATCCATCTGAGGTAATGGACTTTCTTTGGGTGACATTACCCCCCTCTACCGCAGAGCTGTATTGTGTACCACTATTGGAGAGGGTGTCGAGCAGCCAGGTATTCCAGGCCAGTTCTGTATCGAAAGGATCCAGCTCACCTGGTCGCTTCCCGAATGCATAATCTTTGTATGCATCAAGCAAGGAGCTTTGGGCATTGAATCCTTCGATCAGGATACGGTTGTTGAAGTTGGCCAAACGGTTCAGCCCCATCCCGAACTGAAAGCTCTTCCATCCTTTGTTTTTGGAAGCGGGACCGGTAGGGATTGAAAATACCAGCCCGGCGTTTCCCAGATTAAAGTTATACTTCAGGTCTTCACCATAGCCTCCCAGGAAACCGGATTCCGTATTTCCCAGATACAGGCTTGGGGTAAATGTGAACTCTGATCCCTGATATACACCAATTCCGGCCGGATTGGTGCTGAGGGTGGAGAAATCTGCACCCAGGGCTCCAAAGGCACCTGAGAGGGCAGTGGATCGTGCGGTTCCTCCGGGGGATGTTAATGAATAGCGCAAGGCATCTACTTCATTCTGAGCCTGGGTAAGGCCAAGGCTGATCAAAGCTGTCAGGGCAAACCAAATCTTTTTCATCACAATGATTTATGAATTACTGATTATGTGAATGATGCTTATCTGCGTCCTCCGCGGCTGGATCCGGACGAGCCGGATGAACCTGAGCTGCTTCTGGAAGAGCTTGAGCTGCTGCTGGAGGAACGCGAAGGAGTAACACTTGATCCCGAGCTACTGCTTCTTGCAGGGGCACTGTACGTCCCGGATGATCTGCTGGGCGGGGTGTATGATCTGCTGGGTGTACTCCCTGAACTGCTTCCGGAGCGGGAAGGGGGCGTGTATCGGGGTACACTGCTTTCGCCCGATCTGCTTGGCGGACTATAAGTCCGGCTTGGCTTCTGGTACTGTGGTTCCGCCGGGCGGGTATAATCCGGGCGGGAACGTTGTGGTGTCGCATTCTCAGGCCGGGTATAGTTTTGAGGTGTGCGTGCTCCGGGGCTGGTATACTCCTGACTCGATTGCGGGCGGGTATAACTGGGTGAGGTGTATACCTTGGGCTTTTCGTAGCGCTGATAGACGGCAGGGTCAGGACGGCGGTACTTGGTGGAAGGATCTTCCGCCTGGGTATTCTGACGGTAGTTGTACCGGTTTGTATTGCTGTATCCCTCCGCATCGGTCCGGGCAGGTGTTTGGGTTTCTGTTGAACTCCTGCTGCCCTGCGCTTGTTCTGATGCATTTCTGGCCTGGTTTTCTACCCAGGATGACTGTCTTGTTTGTACAGGCTGCTGTGTTTCATTGAGTGCATTATCCCGTTTGCCGGTCTGAGCAGCTTCGGTGACGGTCGTCGACTCACGCTGTGTGGTAGTTTCTGCCTGACGTGACTGCATCGGGCTTACTCCGCCGGCTTCAGATGAATTCACATTCCCCCTGTGTTGGTTGTCCTCGCGGGTTTCTGCGGTAGGTGTGATATCCCTGCCAGACTTCCGATCCACTCCTTCGTAGCGTTCCATAAAGGCAGTTCTACCTGTGCGCACTCCCTGGCTGGCCATCGCATTCTCATAGCGCTCCCCCAGGGTACGGGGTGGGCGCCCGTCGGGGGTAGTCCCGGAACTGCTGCCACGGTTGGTGCGTGGTCCGTAGTGATAGGTGTGATCAAAACTGTTGTAATAGTAGCTTGAGTAGTGTCCTGAATAGTAGCCATCCCAGTAACCGTGGTTGTAGCCACGCCAGTAGCTGTTGTATCCCCAGTACGGAGAGCCCCAGCCATAGTAAGGCCGATAGGAATACATAGGCCAGTTGTAGTAAAAACCACCCCAACCCCAGGAATAACCGAGGCTGAAACGCGGCCATCCGAAGGAATAATAGGGATCCCAGTAGTTGTAACCGGTGTAGATACTGGTACCATAGTAGAAGGGATCGTAGGTATACCAGTACATATTTGTATAATAACCGTGGTAATAGTCATAAAAGGCGGGGTTGTGGAAGCGGCGGATACGTGAAGAATACGCATAGTCGTAGTAATTTTCCCCGTAGTAGTTGTTGGTGACATAGGTGTTCCCGTCAGGGGAAGAATAGGAGGAAGAAGTATACTCTCCTGACTGGCCTTCCTTCCTGGGGAAGGTGTTGTTCTCATAATAGAGATCCTCATCATAACCCGCATAATCGGGATCGCGGTAATCCACCCCGGCAGATTCAGTTTTGACGGCATAATCCGGATCCGTGGTAATGTAGCGATTGTCTTCAGGCGTTGCCACAGATGTGCTAGCTGGTTTGGGATCCGATGCGCGGTAATAGACATCGTCGTAAACGGCATATCCGGTTTGGCTTGCCGAACAGGAAGCCAGGAGAACCGTAAAAGCCAGGCTTGTTAAAATCAGAATCTTTTTCATTGCTCTATCCTCCCTGGATTAGTGTTTATGGTATTTGTTAATTTTGTCGCTACAATCATTGACACCTGCAAAAAAGCAAGTATCATACCAAAAAGCAGTAATGGCAAAAAACTTCACTTCCCGTGAGGAAGACTATTCCAAATGGTACAATGACCTTGTGATCAGGGCAGGGCTGGCTGAAACTTCGGCTGTTAGGGGATGTATGGTAATCAAACCTTATGGCTATGCCATTTGGGAGAAGATGCAACGTGCCCTGGATGATATGTTCAAAGAGACGGGCCATCAGAATGCCTATTTCCCCTTGTTTATCCCAAAATCTTTCTTCAGCAAGGAAGCAGATCACGTGGAGGGCTTTGCCAAAGAGTGTGCCGTTGTTACGCACTACCGGCTTAAAGCATCTCCGGACGGAAAGGGAGTGGTGGTTGATGAGACAGCCAAACTGGAAGAAGAGTTAATCGTCAGACCTACTTCGGAAACCATTATCTGGGACACCTATCGTAACTGGATACAATCTTACCGTGACCTTCCCATCCTGGTAAATCAATGGGCCAATGTGGTGCGCTGGGAAATGCGTACCCGTCTGTTTTTGCGAACCACGGAATTTCTCTGGCAGGAAGGTCATACCGCCCACGAGACCCGTGAGGAAGCGATACAGGAGACAGAGCAAATGCTCAATGTGTATGCTGACTTTGCGGAGAATTGGATGGCCGTGCCGGTATTGAAAGGCATTAAATCCCCCAATGAACGCTTCGCCGGGGCGGTTGAGACCTATTGCATTGAAGCTTTAATGCAGGATGGTAAAGCCCTGCAGGCAGGGACCAGTCATTTTCTCGGACAAAACTTTGCCAAGGCATTTGATGTGAAGTTCCTGAATAAGAGCAATCAGCTTGAATACGTCTGGGCTACCTCCTGGGGCGTTTCTACCCGTCTGATGGGCGCTTTGGTGATGGCACACAGTGATGATCACGGCCTTGTACTCCCTCCACGGCTGGCGCCCATCCAAAGCGTCATCATTCCGATATACCGAAACAATGAGCAAAAGGAAGTAGTGTTGATGGCTGCCCGAAGGATAGCCGCAGAACTCAAAGAAGCAGGGATCAGTGTCAAACTGGATGAGGATGACAGCCAAAAGCCCGGATGGAAATTCAACGAATATGAGTTCAAAGGGGTCCCGGTGCGCATTGCGATTGGACCGCGAGACGTAGAAAACGGAACTGTGGAGATTGCTCGACGGGATACCCTGGAGAAGGAAATCCTGCAGATTACAGACATAGGTCATAAGGTGAAACACCTTCTGGAGCAAATTCAGGCCAACCTTTTCCAGAAAGCCTTAAACTTCAGAGACGAAAGCACCTGCAAGGCTGATACCTGGGACGAATTTATCCGTATCCTGGATGAGAAAGGCGGATTTGTTCAAGCCCATTGGGATGGCAGCCCGGAAACGGAGCAATTGATCAAGGAGGAAACCAAAGCCACGATCCGGCTGATTCCCCTGGATGGAAAAGAAGAAGCTGGGAAATGCATCTACACCGGCAAGCCATCATCCCGCAGGGTCGTATTTGCCCGGGCCTACTGATCCGGCTGCAGCTGCTCTCCGATCAACTCATCACGGAAGCCGATCAGGTATCCACGTACACTGGCCCTGGTAATGGCTGTATATAACCACCTGAGATATGATCTTCCAATCATCTCATCCGACAGATATCCCTGGTCTACAAACACATTTTGCCATTGCCCTCCCTGGGTTTTATGACCAGTGAGGGCATAGGCGAATTTGATGTGCAGGGCATTGTAATAGGGATCATTGCGCAAGGCTTCCAGTCGCGCCTGACGATGCTCAATGTAATGGTAGGTTTTCATCAGGCTTGCAAAGAGATGCTCCTCTGCTTCCGCTCCCAGACCAGGGCCCGGCGAATTGAGGGTATCCAGAAGGATAAGCGCACTAAGCGGAGCCTGTTCGGGATAATCCAGCATACGGCATTCTGCCCGGGCAAAGCGCAGATCATATCTTTCTTCCACATCATCAATCCGCAGTAACTCCATCATATCTCCGTTGGCAATGAAGCCCGCCGGGGCATCTTCTTCAAGCCAGAAATAGTTGTTTCTCACAACCATAATCCGGTCTCCGGCATTGATCTCCCCCTCACGAAACAGGATGCGCTGACGTATCTCCCTGTTGAAGAGGTTGGCCCGCTGGTTGGTGCGGGTGATCAGGACAGTCTCATCTGCTTCCTCACCACTGAAATGCTGCATCAGGGCCTCCTGAAAGCCCTGTGCGTCCAGTACCTGCATATTGCCCCGGGCCTCAAGACGCAACCAGGGAAATGCATAATCTTCGTGGCGCAGCTTCTCCCGCAAAGCAGTAGCATTGAGGAGCACCGATGATCCGGCTTCCTGCCTGACCACATCGGTGAGTTCCGACTCAAAAATTTTCAGGTGAAAGGCAGCTTTGAGGAAGGAGACATCCAGGGCCGGACTGAGATCGAGCCCGACCGGGGGCAATTGCGCTGCATCTCCCAGCAGAAGCACCCGGCAACGATCGCCTGAATAAACAAAGTTAAAAAGATCTGTCAGCACCTTTCGACCCTGAAAATGGCCATTTTGGCTACTTTCATCTGTAATCATCGAAGCTTCATCCACGATAAACAGGCACCTCCTGAGCCGGTTATGGCCAAGCTCAAGCCGAATGCTTCCATCGGGCAGTACCCGTTGGGCATAAATACACTTATGGATGGTGTGTGCTCTCTTCCCGGCATAAGCTCCCAGCACCTTGGCCGCTCTTCCGGTGGGTGCCAGCAGCATAGTGGAAATACGAAATTGCCTGAGAACCTTTACCAATGCGCTGACCAGGCTTGTTTTCCCGGTGCCGGCATACCCCTTTAAGAGAAACAGGCTTTGGGCATCCGGATCGCTCAGGAATTCGGCAATCCCGCTAATAGCCTCAGCCTGTCCGGGAGTAGGCTGATGGGGGAATGCTGCATAAAAAGCTTCGGAAACCCTGGTGGTATGATTCATCTCAGAAGGGATATCCAATTCCAAAATTCCACACAACCTTCTTCATCTTGTACTCTGCCGACCTCAGCCATCTGGCCCCCTCCACCCGGGCAGGATCACGCAAAGGCAGGGCTGCGTCGAGCCGGAACAAAAAGAACCCGAAGTCGAGACGCATTCCCAGTCCGGCATCCAATGCAAGCTGACTGGCAAAGGAGGAAATCCGGAACTCCCCGCCGGGAAGGGCTGCATCTTGATTTTGCAACCAGATATTTCCGGCATCGGCAAAAAGGGCGCCTTTCAGGTAACGATATACCGGGAAACGATATTCGGCGCTGGCCTCCAGCAGGATATCACCTATCTTATCATATCTCCTGTTCTCGGGATTGGCATAAGCTCCAGGGCCCAGTGAGCGAACCTCCCAGCCCCTCAGGCTGTTGGAACCACCGGAGAAAAAGGCCTGTTCAAAAGGGAGCACCACCGAATTGCCATAAGGGACTCCCATTCCGGCAGCCAGGCGATAAACCAGGCTCTGCCCACCATCCATAATCTGATAATATCGAAAATCCCCATCAAAGCGAATATACTGTGCATATCGGATATTGAACAAACTGTGAAAGCCTCTCTCGTCTTCCGGCAAGCTGAATACATTGTGGGCAAAATCCAGGAAATTCCCGGCAGAGCTTAGATTGGCCCTGAAATAGAGATAGTTTCCTCCCCTGGCAATGGGTTGGGTATTCAAAATAAAGCTATACTTAATGGCAGCCGTCAAATGGTCGGTGTACTGTGCAGCATACAAGGGGCCGAAAGCAGAGGGATTGAAACTGCTGTCAGCAATGATATCTACGGCATTCAAATCAGCGGGATAAAGTATATGCCGGCGAACGGCCGTTTCTTTCCACTCATAGCCAAAGGAGATATTCGTGGCAACCCGGCGGTAAGCTGGCCGCTGTCGCACATTGTATGCCAAATTGAGGCGGGTATAGGGTTCAAAAAGTTTTGGGAACAAATCCCCGCGCAAGGGCAGCAGAAAGCGGGGAAAGCGCAGGCTGGCCTCCGCACCTGTCTCAAAGGTATTGAAGAAGAGGAACTCACCATCGGTACTCTCAGGAAGGCGTTGTACCTCCAGCGCACCTTTCAGTCTTATCTGAAAAAACTCCGCTCCCCGGAACAGATTTCTGTTTTCGAAAACAAAACTGCCAGCTACCCCCAGATCACCGGCAGAGTTGGTTCCCTCCGTCTCAATATTGAAAGCACTGGAGGCAGCCCTGCTGATCCTGATTTCGCAGGAAAGCCCGCCACCGGAGCGCTCTGCTTTTTCAGGCAGTTCTTTGAGGTGAATGTTGACAAATCCAAACACAGGAAGGTCGGAAAGCCGTCGGTAAGTGCGTTGGATGGCCTGCTGGGCATAATAAGCGCCCTGTTCAATAAATATATTTTGCAGAATAACCTCAGGCTTAACCCGGAGTTTATCATCATACAAAAAGTAATATAAGCCAGGGGCTTTCTCCAGCCCCCATCTCCTATCCGCCACAATCAGGGTATCCCAGGCTTTTGACGGGTCGCGCAGCGGATCAAAATCAGGATAAATCATTATCCGGTCTATCTTTTGCCGGGGATGATGATCCCTGCCAGGGGGATTGGCTATGATCATCTCCACATCCATCCTGCCCTGCCCCAGGGTACTATCAATGCGATAGGTGATATATTCGCGGGTAAAGCTGTAATAGCCGTAATCCTTCAACAAGTGCACGATACGATCGCGTTCGTCATCCAGTATATCCACATCATAAATCATTCCCTGCTGGAGTATTCTCTCCCCAAAATGCAGTCCGAGAAACAAGGCGAGGGTGGTATCGCGAACCGAGGAGCGGATGGTCCACAAACGATACTCTTTCCCGGGGCTGATGGAGTATTCCACTTTCGCAGCATACCGCGACCATCGTTTTTTCCGGATTTGATAATCCAGTTCGTTGCTGAAGTATCCTTTGTTCTGCAGGTATAAATCCATTTGCTTGAGGCTTGAAATAATCAAGCCTGTATCCACAATGACCGGCTCTTTGGCAATGGAACGCAAAAGCCAGCGATTCACTGCATTGTCATTCCCTGTTGCAGCTTTATGGTAGGCCCAGGTATTCAATCGGAAAATACCCAGCAGCTTACGGTTAGGTCGCTGTCTTGCCAGGCTCTGCATCTCATCGCTGGTGACATTTTCTGCTTCTCCCTTTATTAAAACCTTATTCCGTTCAAGCAGATACTCCCCTTCTCCCACATATTTGGAGGGTGAGCAGGATGCCAAGCCTACGATCAGCAAGGGAAGTACGAACAGGAGACGCTTCACCGGAGCCTTCGCTTTCAGGCAAAGGTAATGATTTGACCAAAAAAGAATTGAAATATGCTCAGTGCTCACTATATTTGAAACTGATAAGCAGCAGAGTCTAACATCGCTCATTTTTCTTCCCGGATGAAAAAACCGAAAAAGCAGATCAGCCATACTGCAATGGCAGCTGCGACCTCAGCTTCATTCCCGGTAGTAGGGATAGGTGCTTCTGCCGGAGGCCTGGAGGCCCTGGAAACCTTTTTCAGAAATGTCCCTGAACACAGTGGAATTGCCTATATCGTTATCCAGCACCTATCCCCGGATTACAAGAGCCTGATGGGCGAACTGCTTTCGAGGCATACCCCGATTCCGGTGCAGACGGCCAGCGATGGACTCCAAATAGAGCCGGATCACATTTACCTCATCCCGCCCAAAAAGAATATGACCATTTTCAGTGGTCGGCTTTACCTCGTTGACCCACCAGGCAAAACCGGGCTCAATCTGCCCATCGATATCTTCTTCCGCTCCCTTGCCCAGGAAAGAGGAAAGAACGCGGTCGCCATCGTCCTTTCCGGTACCGGAAGCGATGGAACATTGGGCATCCGCGCGATCAAAGAGGCCGGGGGGATGGTGTTTGCCCAGGATGACACCACCGCCAAGTTTGATGGAATGCCCAAAAGCTCCATCGCAACAGGGATGGTGGATTATGTGGGCAGTCCGGCCGAAATGCCGCAGGTACTCATCCGGTATATTCAGCACCCTATTATCGCCAAAGCCGAGCATAAAAAGGAGATGGACAGCAACGACAGTGTATTGCTGCGTATTCTGAAAGTGATCCGCGACAGGGTAGGGGTTGATTTTACTTTCTACAAACCCAATACCATCGTCCGCCGCCTTGAAAAACGCATCGGCATTAACCAACTCACCGATTACAGCGAATATCTCCGTTTTCTGGAAAATTCACCGGCAGAGGCCAATATTCTCTATAAAGACCTGCTCATAGGGGTAACCCAATTCTTCCGGGATACCGAAGCCTTCCAGATCGTGAAGGAGGAGCTTATTCCCAACATTCTCGCATCCAAATCCCGGGGAGACCAGGTCAGGGTGTGGATCGTGGGATGCTCTACCGGGGAAGAAGCCTATTCTATCGCCATCTTGCTGATGGAGTATATGGAGGCAAAGGATCTCCACCTGGATCTGAAAATATTCGCCACGGATCTCGACAAGGAGCATATCACCATTGCCGGAAACGGCATCTATCCGGACAGCATCGTGGCCGATGTCATTCCAGACTTGCTCAGAAAGTATTTTGTCAGGACAAACAACAGGTACAGGGTCAACGATACCCTCCGCCGTACAGTCATCTTCGCCCAGCAGAACATCATCAAGGATCCCCCTTTCTCCAAAATCGACCTGATCAGTTGCCGGAATATGCTGATCTATCTCAATCAGGAAATGCAAAGGCGCATTATTGCAATGTTCTACCAATCCCTGGTGAATGGTGGAGGCCTCTTCCTGGGTTCGAGCGAATCGCTGGGAGATCTCTCCGAAGGATTTGAGACCCTGCACAGCAAATGGAAAATCTTCCGGCAGAAGCCCGGATACCACCCGCCCATCGGACTCAATTACCTCATTCCGCAGTCCAAGATCAAGAGCCCCCAATGGGATCACAGATCGAGCGCTGCGGGCGCGCCAACTCAAAGAGGAGCTATGCCGGAAAGTGTGCTGGCCGGATTGCTGGAGAACGTGCTGCCCCCTTCTGTGATGGTGGATGAATCATTCAATGTCATCCACGTATTTAACGAAGTAAATGAGTTCCTGAAAGTTCCCAGCGGAAAGGCCAGCCTGGATATCCTCTCAATGGTGCGGAAAGAAATCAGTGTGGTGTTGGGGAGTATGCTACATAAATCACTGAAAGACAACAAAAAATCCGTTTTCAAAGAAGTTAAGCTGGATGCAGAAAACCTGATCAATATCATCACGCAGCCTTTTGAAGACCTCAGAAACAAACGCCGTTACGTGCTTGTCTCCTTCGAAAAAGCAGATCAGAATGGCTTTGTCACCCCTCCGGACAGCAAGGACTTTGATATCAACACCCATCTCACCAACCGCTTTATTGAACTGGAGAAGGACCTGCAATTCACCAAAGAAAACCTGCAGGCCACCATTGAAGAGCTGGAAACCTCCAACGAAGAGCTGCAAAGCACCAATGAAGAGTTGATCGCTTCCAATGAAGAACTCCAAAGCACCAATGAAGAGCTGCAATCGGTGAATGAAGAATTATATACAGTCAATACAGAATATCAGCAGAAGATTGAAGAGCTTACCCAGCTCAACAATGATATGAACAATCTGCTCAAGAATACAAGCATTGGCATTCTCTACCTTGACCGAAAGCTGCGGATCCGGAAATACACCACAATGGTCACCCGTGTGGTAAATGTTATGGAGATGGACATCGGAAGGCCCATCCAGCATATCTCACTGAATGTTCCCTATGAACACTTCATCCGGGATGTTGAAGAGGTGCTGCATACCCTTGCTGAAAAGGAGATGGAGTTCAAGGACACCAAAGGCAACTGGAACCTGATCCGCATCCTGCCCTATCGCAACCAGGATAATGCAATGGAAGGGATTACGGTTACGGTGATTGATATCAGCCAGCTGAAGGCCAAAGAAGCCACCATAGCCAGACAGAAGGATTTGTTTTACAGTGTGCTGGACAACAGCCCGATTGGAAAAATGGTGCTTGACCAGGCAGGCAATATCATCTATGTGAATAAGATGACGGAAGAACTCACTGGTTTTCGGGCCAGCGAATTGACCAACCGTAACTACAATGATGCACGATGGCATATAGAAGATTCGAAGGAACAGCAAATACCGGAAGAAGAACTCCCCTTCAACAAAGTGGTGCAGGAGGGGCTAGTCGTTCAGAACTATTTGATGCTGATTAAAAATGCAAAGAAGGAAAAGCTGTTGATCCGTGTGAACGGAGCTCCTATGCTGGATGACAAAAAAGAAATCTCCGGAGCCATCTTCAGCATCGAAAAAGCACCCTGCCCGGATATGCGTGAACCAAAGTAAGCTAAACCATATACAGTGAAGGATGCATAATGGTGGCAAGGCCCTGCGTGAAAGGGCGGCTGAGATCATCAAGCTCAGAAAGAATATTGACGAGGCTCAATTAAAATCGCTTGGCCTGGACAGGCTGGTGGAAGAATTGAGCATATACCAGGTTGAGTTGGAATTGCAGAACGAAGAACTCCTGAGAAGCCAGGAAAAGGCATTCGAACTGCAGGAAAAATACCGCAACTTGTTTGAAACAGCGCCCACCGCCTACCTCACCCTGGATGAAGAGCTACATATACTGGCAGTGAATCAGACTTTTTGCCGAACATTTCAGGTGGAAAAACCCGATATTCTCGGAAAGCCTTTTACCCGTTTTATCCACCCGGATGCGCAGGATCATTTTTACCTGCATTGCAGAAAAATCTTTGAGACCAATGCATCAGGTCAATGTCAGCTTCGCCTGCAACACCAGGGAATTACCCTGGATATGCATATCGATTACTGCCTTATCCCCACCGACTATCAAAACAAAGCCATTCGCTTGTCGCTCTCGGATATCAGCGCAAGAAGGGAACAGGAAAAACGCCTGGAATACCAGGCCGCCCTGCTCAATGCCACCGGCAGCGCTGTCATCGCCACAGATATACAGGGGGTTATCACCTATTGGAATCAGGCTGCCACAGAATTGTACGGATGGACAGCTGAGGAAGTCCTTGGCAAACAAATCACCACCGTAACGCCCTCCAATCAAACCCGTTCTGAAGCCGAAATAATAATGGAGCGCCTCAGAAATGGTTTGTCCTGGGAAGGCCAGTTTATGGTCAAAGATAAGAATGGCAGGGTTTTCCCGGCACACGTAAAGGATGTCCCGGTGCTGAATGAGCAAAAACAACTGATTGGGATTATCGGGAATTCTTTCGATTTGAGTGAAAAAAAGGCAAGAGAAGAAAAAATCCATCAACTGGCAGAAGAACGGCACAACATTCTCGAGAGCATCAGTGATGGTTTCTTTGTGCTAGATGCACAGATGATTGTGGAATACTTTAATTCCCAGGCCCAACAACTCCTGGGTAAGCGAAAGGAAGAAGTGATCGGAAGACAGCTTTTCGAAGTTTTCCCCGAGGCCATCGGCTCTGTTTTTGAAGAACTGTACCAGCATTGTATTGAAAAGCAGGAGTTCCGGGAAATAGAGACCTATTTCGGCAAAAAGCCATATCAGAATTGGTACAATGTGCGGGTGCATCCCAAACAAGGGGGTATCACCGTCTTCTTCCAGGTGATCACCGAACGGAAGCAGGCAGAGGCATTGCTGAAATCCAATGCAGAGGATATGGCCAGGCAGAATGAAGAAATTATGGCCCAAAACGAGGAGCTCAGGACTCAGAACGAGGAGATTATCCAGGCCAATACCGATCTTTCTGCCCTGTCAAGCCTTTACGTCGCCGAGCGAAACAAAGCCCAGTATATGCTGGATATTGCCGGGGTGATGTTCGTTTCCCTGGATGAAGGAGGCAAAATCAGCCTGCTGAACAAGAAGGCTGAAGCGGTGCTGGGTTTTCCCCAGGATGAGGTACTGGGCAAAGACTGGATTGATACTTTTGTCCCGGAGGATCAGCGCGTGAAGGTCAGGAAAGTACTGCAAAGCATCCTCAAAGGCGAAACAGCACAAACCGATTACGTGGAGAACGAGGTGCTCACCAAAAGCGGAGAGAAACGGATCATTGCCTGGCACAACCGTTTGATGAAAAATGAACAAGGAGGTATCGTTGGGACACTCAGTTCAGGAGAAGATATCACAGAACAGCGGGCCATCCGGCAACAATTGGAAAAGGCCCTGGAAAAGGCAGAAGAAAGCGACCGTCTCAAGTCGGCATTCCTGGCCAATATCAGCCACGAGATACGCACTCCGATGAATGGTATACTGGGCTTTGCCAATCTTTTGCAGGAAAAAAACATCAATCCCGAAGACCAGACCCGGTATATTGAGATCATCCGGAAAAGCGGAGAAAGAATGTTGCGTATTATCAATGACATCATAGACATTTCCCGCATTGAATCCGGGCAGGCCAGGGTAAACCCGGGGCCCGTTGAGATTCACTCTTTACTCACTGCTATCCGTGATTTCTTCCGACCCTTGTCAGATGCAAAAAAGATCGAACTGGAAACCCAATGCCAGATACCGGAAAGCCTGGAAACAATATGGACGGATGCCGGAAAGCTCCACTCCATACTCTCGAACCTGATTAACAATGCCATAAAGTTTACGGAGAAAGGCAAAGTGAAGCTGGCTTGCAGTCTGGAAAATGACCACTTGCTGTTCCGGGTCAGCGATACGGGTATGGGGATTCCTCCCGAAATGGCAGAAAGCATCTTCGATCGTTTCAGGCAAGCCGACCACAATATCGCCCGCAATTATGAAGGGGCTGGACTGGGACTGGCTATTTCCCGGGGTTTTGCGAAGCTTTTGCAAGGAGAGCTGTATCTGGAATCCCAGCCCGGAAAAGGAAGCACCTTCATCCTTGCACTCCCGCTTCAACTCCCTCCCTCATCGCAGCCAAAGACTGAAAAGCTGGCGGATATCCCGCTCCCCCTCCTGCGTCCTTTGAAAATGCTGATCGTGGAAGACAATGAAGAATCTGATTTATTGCTCACGATTCAACTGAAACCCTACGCATCGGAAATCCTCCACGCCGTGAACGGGCAGGAAGCAGTGGATTGCTGCCTGCAACATCCCGATCTGGATGTGGTTTTTATGGATATCAAGCTCCCGGTGAAGGACGGGTATACAGCCACACGGGAAATCAGGTCATTCAATAAAGATGTCGTCATTATCGGCCAAACTGCCTTTGCCCAGAAAGGCGACCGTGAAAAAGTGCTGGATTGCGGATGCAATGACTACGTGCCGAAACCCATCAATAAAAGGGTAATAATGGAGGTGTTGCAGAAATTTTTCTGAGCGGTGCTTATGCTTTCCCTTCCGGCATAGCATCCACTAAGCTGTTCATATACAAGGCTGTGAGGGCAACACCAATGAAGCTGATCACACTCCATAAACCCATTAGAAACGGATCTGATTCCTGACCAAGCACAAACATACTGACACTCATCCCCAGCAGGGCGAAGCCGAGTAAAAATGACTTGGCCAGCATAATGCCAGCCCAGGCGATGCCCCGGGTTTGATTTCTGAACAAACCGAATACCCCGATCAACATCAGGGGGATCATCACTCCCAGATCTAAGGAGTACACAATGAGCAATGGCTCACCATCCGGTGTGGCAGATTGATGCTCAGGGAAAAAAGTGTGCTTTAGCAAATCGGATATCCACAGATAAGAAAGCATCCCTGAAAGGAGCAGAAGATAGAGTGCAGAGAACAAACGCAGTTTCCTTCCCGGCAGCAGTATCTTCCTTCTGCTGATAAAAAAACAACCCATCAGGCTGATCAGCATAAAGAGCGATAGACTAAAAATGGGCAGATGAAGGAAATAAAGGGGTGAAAAACTGGCCACCAGAACAAAAATGGCATAGACATAAACCAGATAGAGCAGGGCCGCTATGAAAATCAGCTTCCAGGCAGTGATGTTCTTATCCAGTCCGTGACGTGCAGAGATCAGCAACAAAGGAAGCACTACCAGCAGGGTGACCACATCCTGTCCGAAATACTGAGCCCTGAACCATTCCCCATCCTGATATAAGCTGTTATCGACGATTCCCGCCAGGCAGGCTGCAAAGACAAGCAGGGCAAGGAACAGACTCAGACGAAGTACATTGGATTCTTTCATTTTCTTTGAGATATTAATATCATTTCCGGAATTATCTTTTGAGGTTCTTGCTGAATTGTTTCCACAGCTCGAGGTGGAAACCCAGGCTTGTTTCGTCAGGCAGCATTCTTTCCTCTTCATAAAGAAAAGGCAATTCGGGATGGAACTGCACGCCCAGAATGGCAGGATAATCCTTGTGGCCGATGATTTCCACTACCTCTCCGTCTGTCGACCGTGCCAATACTCTCATTCCGTTTCCGAGCAAACCCATCGCCTGATGGTGGCTGCTGTATACCAGAGGATTTGTTTCCATTCTTACATCAGGCAGATATGCTTCTACTCCTTCTTCCAGACTAATGGGATGAAGCAGTCCGGAAGGATGCCCGGCCAGGGGTTCGTAGTCTTGCAGATAATTGCGATGATGTATTTCAGGGGGGAAACCAAGCACCTCCTCCACAGTTGATGCTTCATACACCTGGCTTGGGATATCCTGGATAAGGCTGCCTCCGCTTCCCACATTCAGGCTCTGCATTCCCAGGCAGATTCCCAGCAGCGCAAAGCGGGGATCCTTTTGGATATAAGGCGGAGTGTTGCTTTCTTTTCCATTTCCGAGCAGGTGAAACACCAGGCTGGTTTCCCAGAAATTCCTCATCGGGTCGGTGGCCCTTGTCAGCAGGTGCATCTCCTCACCATAGATTGCCGGCAGAATATCCGCTCCACCCAAAAGGATCATTCCCCTCGAGCGGGATAAAAGGCTGACGAAGTCATCACTGCATTCATTTTTCTCAAAAAGACTTCGCAGATCGAGCGGACAATCCAGGGGGGCCAACTGGTAGCGAAAGTGAAGACGGGCGGTATCCAGCCAGGCCCGGCTCTCACGATAGGGATATCTTTCGTTCTGATGGTAGACCAGCAAAAGCGAAAGCGACGGGGGAAGCACGATGATATCCTGCTCTATAAGAAAATTGAGTCGCTCGAGGTTGGCTTGGGTGGGGTGCGCGATCAGGAGGAATTCCTTTGGTTCAGGCTTCCTTTCCTGCTGACAGAAAACGCTATAGCAGCAGATTGAAAGACAAAGCATCAGTAGTGTGGTCCGTCTTGACATCAGGCTTTAGATTGAGGTGAAAAAGATAAGCATAATTCCCTTTCCATCTCCCATCCGTTACGCTTCAATCCTTCCCCCTCTGACTACTCTGCTTAGCAGGGTCAATGCAGGAGCTGAACTGCAGAGATAAAAAAAGGCCACCCGGGGAGGATGGCCTTTTGCTGTAATCTGGCTTTATCAACCTATTCGGCGCCGCCGGCCCACCAGGTTTTGTCGAAAATACCGTAGGAGGGCACGTTGGCTGAATTGGAAGACGTTTCACTCAAGGCCCAGGGGAACCTCCAGATGAAGCCCACGGTGGCATTGTTGGGGTTCTTCATTTCTGGAATACCTGTACGCTTGTAATCATTGTAGGCTTCGATTGCTTCTCTGTCGAAGAAAGCAATGTACTTCTGGGTAAGGATCTCATCGAGTTCATTCCCGGCAGTGAGCCTGGGTTTCACATCATTGTTGAAGTAGTCGGTTCCACCGGGAAGACCATTAAGTCCAAAGGATGCTTCTACCGCTTCCTGGAGTGCAGCTTCCCAGGTAGCGTCCCCGAGGCGGAATTTGGCTTCTGCTTCAATAAACTTCAGCTCGTGGTAGGTAAACATCAGGATGGGGTAGGAGAAAGCAGCCCATCCGCTGGTGAAGTTGGATTGGGAATACCCGCCCTGAACCTGTGCAGCCTCTCCGATGGGGGCGATATCGCCGGGATCGGTGGAGCTGAAAAAGGCATCCATACGGGTGGTATCATTTCTGGCCACCATCAGGTCATAAATGGTGGTAGAAACTGAGAGGTGATCCCTCCAGTACCAGAATTCGCCCCAGGGGTTCCCGCCGGGGAGGGCAAGGGCAAAACCACCCAATTGCAGCATATCACCCGTTCCTGCAAAAGCATTGGGAATAGCCGCCAGGGCATCGGTGGCTGCCTGGGTTTCATTGATGTTGGTCAGGCGCAGGGCAAAGCGGGCTTTCAAGGCATAGGCTGCCTTGGTCCAGGCTGCAGCATTGGCAGCGGCACTGAGGTTACCATAGATGTAGTCCTTATCCCTGTATTGTGTACCATCTTTACCCAGATTCTCGATAGCATCATCCAGCAGTGTCATAATCTTGGGATACAGCGAGGATTGCTTATCATAGGAAGGATAAACATTATCCAGCCCCTTGAATGCCTGGGTATAGGGAACTTCCCCCCATCCGTCGGTGGCAATGGCCAGGTTGTAGGCCATCATAATCTGTGCTATACCGCGAACCCAGTATTCTGTAGGCTCATCGTCGCCATTGGGATCGGTTTTGTTGATGATGGTTTGCGCAATATTCATCACATCATAGAGGGCATTCCAGCTGTTGTTCAGCAGGGAAGAGGCATTCTGCGCGATACGGTTGTCGGCCTGGTGTGATTGATTCCAGGTGCCGGCATTGTGCTCAACGTAAACCGTAGCATACCAGGCGATGTCGGTCGCCGTCGATTCGAAGGCGGTCTTCAGAAGAAGATCGGGCAGCAGGTTTTTGGACTGCATTTCAAGCGCGTTGTTGCGGTCCTGATTGATCTCATCCATCAGGTCCTCACTACAGGAGAAGAACAGAACGGAGATCAACAATAATGACAATATCTTTTTCATAGTCATAGTCTTTTAAAATGATTAAAAGGTTAAGCTAAGGTTGAACCCGTATGAGGTGGTCTGCGGAAGCGACATATAGTCCATACCTCCGGTCATATTCCCCTGTCCCTGGCTGGTTTCAGGATCGAAGTATGGAAGCTCCGACCAAAGCAGGATATTTCGGGCTACAAAGCCGATGCTGGCTCTGCTCAGCTTGAGTGAGGAGATATACTTGTGCGGAAGGTTGTAGGAAATCCCTACTTCACGCAGCTTAAGGTAACCGGTACCATAAATATGGGCTTCGCTGATCCCGTCGATAATGCTGGAATACAAAGTCTGATACACCAATGCATCATCCGGTCCGCCTCTTTCAATGTTGTTGGGCTGACCATTGGAGAGATACCCGTCATAGATGAAGGGGGTTTCGCGGTCTTCCGTACGTTTTGAAGTACCATATAGATCCATCAGGCGATTGGTGCCGCTGTACATCTGTCCGCCCTGTTTCCAGTCGAGCTGGGCAAAAACATTGATGTCTCGGAAGATGCGGAAGTCATTTCGGAAGGTCAGGATGAAATCGGGGGAAACTACACCGATCTTTCCAAACTCACCGGCCATCGGAAGTCCGTAACCCGGAGAGTTGGGGTCTTCGTCCACCAGGATACGTCCCTGATCATCCTTCACAAACTGCTCACCATAGATGGCAGGATAGATATCTCCGGCAGAGGCGCGGATGTTGGGGGTCACATAACCACCGAGGGCAATGTTCTCCACTCCTTCAGCCAGTTCAATTACTTCGTTGGTGATCTTGGTGAAGTTGGTAATGAAGTTCCATTCGAACTTATCCGTCTTCACCGGAGTGATGGTGAGGATTATTTCGTGTCCTACGCCCTTCATTTCACCGGCATTCATCACCATTTGGCTGTAACCGGTAGATCCGGCCATAGGCACTGCAAAGATCTGGTCTTTGGCAATCTGGTTGAAGAAGCTGTAGTCGAGGCCGATACGATTATTCAGGAAACGAAGGTCAAACCCGATCTCGAACGTATTGGTATTCTGCGGAATGAGATCAGGGGAGTAGAGGGTTGAGCTATACTTATAGCCGGTAATGCCCTGCCAGGGGTATTCGATCCCATAGGTAAGGAATCCACTATTGGCTCCGCCCGTCACAAAGTAAGGATCGGCCAGGTAGGTAGCTGCAGCCTGTCCAACCTGGGCGTAACTGACCCTGGCTTTACCATAGGGCAGGAACTTGTTGTCTCTGAGGGCATCCATTTCGGTGAATACCCAGGAGAGAGAGGTGGAGGGATAGAAGAAGGTGCGGTTATCCCGTGGCATAGAAGAAACAATGTCCTGACGGCCAGTCAGGTTGAAGTAGAACATATTGAGATAATCCAGGTTCAGGTTGGCAAAGAAACCTGCCGTTCTTCTCGCATACTTGTCGTAGGCTGCATTCTGGGTATTGGTGTTAGCCAGGTTGTTCCAGCCCGGGGTGGTGAAGCCTGTACCATAAGAGCGGTAATATTCGCTGGCATTGTGATCCACCTCATTTCCGATCACCAGGTCACCGCTCAGGTCATCATTGAAACTGTGGGTGAAGGTGGCGGTGAAGAGAGAGTTAATAATGCGGCGTGTGACCCCGAAATGATCTATGACTCCACCCGTGGGGGCCAGATAAGCATAAACCGGATTGTCAGGGGTAGGATACTGAGAGGCTGCAGGAAGGTCTCCCTGACCCATTTCAGTGTATTGGGCATTGTCGGTAGTATACTGGTCAACCCCGATCTGATAGCGCAGGCGCACCCAGTTGGCCGGAGTGAACTCCAGGTATCCATTGCCGAAGAAACGTTTTGTTTGTTCCACGTAGCTGCTGTTTTCAAGCACCCAGTAAGGGTTCTTCCCTACAGCACCACGGCGGTAGCTGATCTGGCGATAGTCGCCATTGGTTCCTTCCTGGCTGAAAGGTGTTCCCACCAGGTCGAAGGAAGGAGGTGCACCATAGACGGTGAACAACCAGCTGTCGTTTCCGGAAGGCAGTTTATCGATCTTCGAATCGCTGTAGTTTCCGGAATAACCCATTTTCCATTTCTCATTCATCTGGAAATCACCGGCAATTTTGGCGGTATAGCGATCCATACCGGTATTCTTAATGATACCGCTTTGGTTTGTGCTACCAAAACCAATGGAGTAATTGCCCAGACGCGAGGCATTGGCTACATTAATACTGTTGTTGTAGGTATAGCCATTGTTGTCGTAGAATCCTTCAGGGTTATTGAAGGCGGTGGGGGTGACCCACATTCCTTTATAGGGGTCAAAGAATTTGCCTTCATTACCGGGATAATTATTGCCTCCGTAGGTAGCATTATCCGGAAGGTCGGTGATCTTCGGACCCCAGGAGAATGAGTTAGCGGGAGCAAAGGCTCCATTGTAACCCTGGGCATAAGTTTGCTGCACTTCAGGGAGGCGGGAGACATTGTCGATGGTCACACTGCTGTTGATGGTAACCACAGGACCAACTTTACCTGCTCCGGCTGCTGCGCGGCCTTTTTTTGTGGTAATGATCACCACCCCGTTGGAAGCGCGCAAGCCGTAGAGTGCCGCAGCGGCCTGGCCTTTCAGCACGTTGATCGACTCGATATCATTCGGGTCAATGTCAATGGCACGATTTGAGAAAGCGGAACCGGTAACATTGCTGGTGTAGTCACTGGTACTGCTGATCGGCATCCCGTCTACCACATAGAGTGGGGTATTATCCCCGCTGAAGGAGCGGGCTCCGCGGATAAAGATCTGGGCAGGAGCACCGGGCATCCCGGACGACTGCCGTACTTCCACTCCGGAGAATTTCCCGGAGATGGTGGACTGCAGGTCGGGGTTGGCTGAACGGCTCATCACTTCGCCGCTGGCCTCCTGTACCGCATAACCGAGTGATTTCTTTTCACGGCTGATACCGAGAGCGGTCACGACCACCCCTTCGATGTCAAGCACATCCGGCTCCAGGGCCACATTCACGGTGTTTGAACTGCCCAGGGGAACTTCCTTGGTCTTCATCCCGACAAAAGAGAAGACCAGCGTCCTGGCATTTTCGGGAACCAGGAGTTTGTAGGTTCCATCCAGGTCTGTGGTCATCCCCACTGTCGTTCCTTTCACCAGCACCGTGGCTCCCGGAATTGCACTTCCGTCTGCAGTAGACGTCACCGTACCAGAGATCATCCGACCCTGTGCTAGCGATACCTGCAAACTGAGGAAGAGAAGCGCAAGCAAAACTGTAAACTTTCTCATAATGGATAAGTTTTGGTTAAAAATAATTGGGTTTCAAGTATATACACATAAAGTATCCCATACCTTACGTTGGTTAAACCCTTGAAAAAAAACACTTTTTACCGTTTGAATGGCAGAGTTTCCCTTTGTCTTTTGCGCATTCGAGGGTGCAATTTAGAACAAATCCTATAGCTGCACAAGGTTTTTTAACGAAAATTTAATCTTGTATTAAAGAGAAGTTGGGAAAAAATACAAGCCCCAGTCTTTTTCCGAAAGGACAGGGGCTTGTTTGGAAACGAACAGAAGAAGGGGCTATCCGAGTGTGCCTACCTCTTTCTCAACTGTTTCAAGGATTTCACAGGATTTCACCAGGGCCTTCATCGCATTATGGTCATCAAACAAGGGACGGTCGACATCCAGAAAATCGACATATTTCCGGATCACCTGATGGGCCGTTCTGGTTCCTTTGCCAAAGGCATAATCTCTGAAATCGAGGGCCTGGGCCGCAGCCATTAGTTCAATTCCCAGGATACCGTAAGCATTATCCAGAATCTGAAAGTTTTTCAGTGCGGTGTTCATCCCCATCGAAACAAAGTCTTCCTGATCGGCGGCGGCCGGGATAGACTGGATGGAAGCGGGCATAGACAATATCCTCTGTTCCACGATCATCATATCTGCGGTATACTGGCTCAGCATCAGGCCGGAGAACATCCCTGCCCCTTTGGTCAGGAATGCCGGCAAACCCACGCTCAGGGCCGGATTGTTCAGGCGGTTCATCCTGCGTTCCGAAAGTACGCTGATCATTGTGATGGCTGCCCCGGCCATATCCATCGGGAGGGAAACCGGGCTTCCCTGGAAATTGGCCCCGGAAAGCTGGAGGTTTTCTTCCGGGAAGAAAATGGGATTATCCCCCACCCCGTTCAATTCAATCTCAACCTGCTGCTTTGCCCAGGCCAGTGCGTCGTGAGCCGCACCAATCACCTGGGGCGTGCTGCGCATCGAATAGGCATCCTGTACCTTGCACTTGACCCTCTGCTCAGCCAGGTCACCTCCTTCCACCATCCTGCGGATGGCGCGTGCCGTGCGCACAGCTCCGGGGAAGCCCCTGACGGTGTGAAGACGGTCGTTGTAAGGTTTCATATTGGCTTTCAAAGCTTCCAGCGACATTGCCGCCCCAATTTCGGCCTGCTTAAGCCAGCGGTTGGCATCATACAAAAAGATGGCACTCATTGCGGTTAGCACATTGGAGCCATTGATGGTAGCCAGACCATCGCGTGCCTGCAAACCGGGAATGGGAATCCCTGCTCTGTCCAAAGCCTCTTTGCCACTGAGCAATGCTCCCTGGTAATAGGCTTTTCCTTCTCCCATCATCAATAAAGCAATCTGCGACATCGGAGCCAGATCTCCACAGGCACCTACGCTCCCCTTCTGGCAGACCTGAGGTGTCACGCCCTTATTCAGCATATCCACCAGGGTTTGGGTGATCTCCGGACGGCATCCGGAATTGCCGTGGGCGTGTACGTTGATGCGCCCCAACATTGCCCCCCTCACCCATTCTTCCGGCATAGGATCGCCAATACCGGCAGCGTGATTGTATATGAGGTACTTCTGGAAGTCCTTCACCTGATCGTCGTTCAGGACTACTTCAGAGAATTCCCCGATACCAGTATTCACCCCGTACATAATTTCTCCTGCTACAATCTTGTCTTCCAGCATTTTCCGGCAGCGCTTGATGCGCTCCAATGCCTCCGGATGAAGCACTATTTGTTCACCACCCCGGGCTACCTTTACCAGGGTCTCTATGGTCAGCCCGCTGCCTTTGATTTCTATGGCCATCTTGTTTTGATTTAAAATGTTCTATGACTTCCTTGCTCACTTTCGCTTGTCAAATCAACAAAATTCATCCGAAGTATAAAAGGAATTTTGTGAACGAAATAACAGTATATATACAGTGCATCTCCTCTATTGCATTCTCCGGCGATTTTGCTTGTTCCTAAATCGGTCTGTCCAATTTCCTTACTTTTGGCCAGCTAAATGAAAAAGATGAGTTTTATTGAGATGGAGCAAAACAGCGAAAGCATCCGGGATCTGTTGCAAAAACAGGATGCCGTACTCTTATATTTTTTTAACGATCACTGTGCCCCTTGCCTGAGTCTTCGCCCCAAAGTGGAAGCCTTGCTGGAGAATGATTTCCCGCAAATGAAACTGGCATTGATCGATGGAGAGGCACAGGCCGCTACCGCTGCGCAATTCGGGGTATTCAGTTTTCCTGCCCTGATCATTTTTTTCCAGGGGAAGGAGTATTTCCGTGAAAGCAAGTATGTGTCGATCGGGCAATTAGACCGGGCCATCCGCCGCCCTTACGATATGCTCTATTCTGCCTGAGGTCAGAGGGTGTACTTTGTGATATCCTCTCCCGGAAGGGTGTAACTGCATTCTTGCAGAAATCTTACGGAAGCCCGGATGTGGGGCGCCATCACTACATCATCGCTGATAAAAGGCACCTTTTGCCGGTAGGCAGAAAGGAAATCCTGTAAGACCGGCGATGTTGCGGCCGGTTTGCGGAAATCCATCGCCTGGGCGGCATTGAACAACTCTATGGCCAGAATCCGTTCCAGGTTTTCCATCACCTTGTATGCCTTGGTTGCAGCATTGGCTCCCATACTCACGTGGTCTTCCTGTCCCTGGGATGACTCGATGGAATCCACCGATGCCGGGCTGCACAACTGTTTATTCTGACTCACAATGGAAGCAGCGGTATATTGCGGGATCATAAAGCCCGAATTCAATCCGGGGTTGGCCACCAGGAAATGGGGCAATTCACGCTTGCCCGAAAGCAGCTGATAGGTCCTGCGCTCCGAAATATTCCCCAGCTCGGCCATCGCAATACTGAGGTTATCCAGGGCCAGGGCCAGGGGCTGCCCGTGGAAATTGCCGGCAGAAATGATCAGGTCTTCATCCGGGAAGATGGTCGGATTGTCGGTGACAGAGTTTATCTCCTTCCTGAATACGTAAGACACATAATTAATGCTGTCCTTTGATGCGCCGTGTACCTGGGGGATGCAGCGAAAAGAGTAGGGATCCTGCACGTGTTCTTTCGGGCGGCGAATCAGTTCACTGCCTTCCAGCAGTCGGGTGATACGGCTGGCCGTTCTGATCTGTCCTTTGTGCGGACGAATCTCCTGGATGCGGGGATGAAAAGGCTCAATCCGTCCGTCAAAAGCATCCAGACTGATGGCCGCAATGATATCGGCCAGACGGGAAAGGCGAAAGACGCGCAAGCAAAGGTAAATGCCGTAGGCCGACATAAACTGAGTTCCGTTCAGCAGGGCCAGACCTGCCTTGGAGTGCAGGGAAAGGGGCTCCAGGCCGACTTCCTTCAGCACTTCGGCGGCCGGGCGCTGCCTTCCTTTAAAATGCACTTCGCCTAAACCCAGCAAGGGTAAGCTGAGATGTGCCAGTGGCGCAAGGTCGCCGGAAGCACCCAGGGACCCCTGCTGGTAAATAACCGGCAATATGCCCAGGTTGAAAAAATCGGCCAGGCGTTGCACCGTGTCCGGATGTACCCCTGAATTCCCGTACGAAAGAGATTGTATCTTCAACAAAAGCATCAGACGAACAATGGGATCCGGCACTTTATCGCCAATGCCACAGGCGTGCGACATCACCAGATTGTGCTGCAGGCGGCTCAGATCCTCCCGCGAAATCTTCCGGTCGTAAAGGGCCCCAAATCCTGTGTTCACACCATATACCGGGGCATCGGAATTGGCTGTTTTCCGGTCAAGGTATTCGCGACAGACACGAATCCTTTGCAGGGCCTCCGGCGACAGCGCCAGGGAAAACTGTTCTTTCAGAATCTGCTCTATCCGCTCAAAATCCAGCGGCGCAGGACCTATATAATGAGTGTTCGTTTTCATTGCTTCAATAAAGTAATGATTTCCGGAAGCGCAAGCAGACGCTCTTCTCCGCTTTCCATTTCTTTCAATTTAACAAGGCCCTGCGCTCTTTCTTCTTCGCCCATAAAGGCGACCCGTGCAATATGCAAGGCATTGGCGTAAGCCATTTGTTTCTTCACTTTGGCCTGGTCAGGGTAAATCTCAGACGCGATCCCTTCCTCCCTGATCTGGCGCAGCCAGCGCAGGCTTTCCATTTCTTCTTCTCCGCCGAAGTTTACAAACATCAGGCGGGAAGCCGTGCGGATCTGTGTGGAGAAGAGGTTCAGCCCCATCATCACATCGTAAATGCGGTCGGCCCCGAAAGACATCCCGACGCCTGAAAGTCCGGGAAAACCGAAAACACCGGTCAGGTCATCATAACGGCCACCTCCGCAAAGGCTGCCCATCTCAAAGTCTGTGGCTACAACTTCCATAATGGTGCCGGTGTAGTAGTCGAGACCCCGAGCCAGGTGAAAATCTGCCTGCAACACCTCCTTCGGAATACTGCCTTCCAAATAGCGAAAAACTAAACTTAGTTCTTCGACCCCCTGTGTGCCTAAAGTGCTTTCCTTTAGGAAGGCGCCAAGCTTGTCAATCTTTTCAGCATTGCTGCCGTCCACCGCTAAAAGCGGGAGTAAGCGGGCCACCTCTTCTTTCAAAAAACCTCTTGCCATCAGTTCGGTCACAACCCCTTCTGTTCCGACCTTATCCATCTTATCCAGCGCCATTGTAAGGTCGTTGAGCTTTTCAGGCTTACCCAGGTATTCGGCGATTCCGGCAAGGATCTTCCGGTTGTTCAATTTGATGTGAACGCCTATCCCCAGTTTCTTAAAGACCTCATCAATCATTTGAATGAGTTCCGCTTCATTCAGTAGTGAATCAGAACCGATGATGTCGGCATCACACTGATAAAACTCACGGTACCTGCCTTTCTGGGGCCGGTCGGCGCGCCATACGGGTTGTATCTGGTAGCGCCGGAAAGGGAAAGTAAGTTCATTGCGGTGTTGCACCACAAAGCGGGCAAAGGGCACGGTGAGGTCGTAACGCAGGCCTTTTTCGGCAATCTGTGGAGCCAGGCCTCTGGCATCTTTGGCTTCGAGCAGGGCCGGATCGGCCTTGGAGAGAAAATCCCCGGAGTTCAGGATGCGGAAGAGCAGTTTGTCTCCTTCATCCCCGTATTTTCCCGTCAGGGTAGTCATTTGCTCCATTGCCGGCGTTTCTATCGGAAGGAAACCATATTTCTGATACACCCCTTCAATAGTGTTGAAGATATGCTTGCGCCTTTGCATTTCTTCGGGAAGAAAGTCCCGGGTTCCCTTGGGGATGGATATAGCTGCTTTTCCCATATTAAGCTGAATTGGAAGAGGCAAAGGTAAGCATTCGGGAGGATGGGCAAAGGGGCTGCCCGGGCGTTTGATGAAAGCTTGGGATCTGCTTTTCAAAGCAGGATTATTCACCGTATGCCTTTTTGTAATCGTAGTTGGCAGGAATCTGGACTCCTGTTCTCATACTTTCTACAAAAGGTGATATATCAAAGTCATCCCCTGAGTCTGAAGCATCTTTTTCGGTTAAGGATTTCAAATAAGCCTCTATCAGCCTTGAAAGACTTTTCTGATGTGATGCGGCATATTTCTTTGCTCTATCAATTACGAACTTGTCAAGTTTTAAAGTCAACTTAGTATCCATTTCTGCAGGCCTTTGTTTGTACGTACAATCATAAAAAATATAATCCGTATAAATCAAGGAATCTTGTATCAATAATTGCTATCTGTGGTGAATCTCTCGAGTAAAGAAACTATCTGTTCTAATATACAACATCACATTGTTTCAATTTAAATCATTGCTTTTCTTTGTCCCTTTGAACAAGGAAACACCCCAATAAGTTGCCATAGAAGAGAAGACGACGAAAAAAGAGGAAGAACGTGTTTCCGTGCCTACGCTTCAAATCAATAAGCTCAAAAACGTCGTCTGCCTCCGCTATCAGCAGCTATTCTCATAAGGATATACCCTGGCTGGCTTCAAAAGAGGGAGAAGAAATTAATTATGAATTAGCTTTCTACAGAGAGGCTCCCTACTCTGTAAGAAACTATGGAGACGAGATTGAAGCACAATGACTTTTGACGCTTTGGCCGTATTTCGGAAGGATTTGAAGCAGCTTTTGGATTACTGTTTCAGAATCTTTATTGTCCCATAAATGTTGTCCTTGTCATACACACTTATTAAGTACAGACTGCCTCGCAAATCCGAGATGTCTATTTTTATTGATTCGTTGTGAGCCGTTTCATTTAACTCTTTCACTTTCTTCCCGAACAAATCAAAAATTTCGATGCTTAGAGGACTTTGGGTTAATTGTTCTTTTCTCAGATTTATGTGGAAGATGCCATCATTTGGATTTGGGTAGCACGTCAATTGACTGGTACTATGAAGGTCTCTTTGTGAACGTTGCAGTATCTGTCCTTCCTTGCTTAATTTAACTATGAAAGGCCTGTTTGGGAGAGGTTGCCCAGTACCCCAATTGTCAACGTATACCATTTGTCCAATCAGTATCAGTTCATTTGAGGACGTTAAATGAAGGGCAATTGGATAAATGAACCCATCGATATTGAAACTACTTGACCAGTGTACGGATCCTTGAGGAGAATATGCATATATAGTAATATTGGTCTCGAATGGGTAAATTACACTGGAATGAGGTGTAGCGTATCCAAAATTGAGAAACTCATCACTTTGAATTACACAACTGATGAGGGTATCCTGATTTAGGGTTTCGGTAGAGTTCTGGTAGTAAACTTCAGTTCCGGCTACTGTGGGGTCTAAGACATATTCGTTTATGACTTGACCATAATTGTTTGTAGTGCATATGACTGTTTGCCATTCTACGTTTGGAAATTGCGTGCCGGGTTTCTTATGAGCAAAAATTTCAAGGTATAAGTTACTATCCAGCCCTGTAATAAATGGAGAAGCAAAAAAGTCGTGATAGCTCATATAGGTAGCCGTATCCAGCGAAAACGAATCCGCATCGATAATAAGCCTATACCCCAAATCCTGTTTTACGGTTATAGTTCCAGTGTTCGCATCCACAAAAAGGTTTCTCCAAAAACTAATGCTGAACGTATCTACCGGTATTGTGAATCGTTGAGTGACCCTTCCGTCATCAATTGTCCAGATTTTGCCTACACTGGGCGAAGGATCTGATTGCGACACGAGGAAAAATGTTGAATCACCAAAATCAATGTCTTGAAAGTATTCAAATGAATATAATGTATCAACCAATACAGTGTCCCACATTAAGGCAAAAGAAGTATCATACTGTCTAATTAATAAATCCTGCGATTGATTTGATTTGTTGAAACTACGGCCAAATGCCCATAAATGATCCTGAAAAAGCACACAATGCTCAATGACATCAACAGAATCAGAAGAATGGGCAATAACATTGAACTCCTTTACAGAACTGTTATTAGTATTGAATTTTAGGATACTTGAAGTTCTCGTGTGGTTATTTATGTCATAAATATGTAAAGGTATGACAAGCTCGTCCTCTAAGATGCAAGTTTTCCCAATCAATATTTGTTTATTTGAATCTGATGCTAACCAAGATATTTGTTGCCCCTGTGTTACAATGACTGTACCGAGCATAATCATACTCACAAACACTCTTAAAAAAAGACAGTTTGGCATCCTTTATATTGTTCGGCAGTATTAATTAAAACAAGTTACAAAATATCCGTAATGCATTTCACACAACCAGCCGTTTGTTGGTGAAGCCCACGGGTGAGTGAAACCTATATAATTCATATAATATGTATATACATTATTGAATTGTCCAGCTCTATGGTATCCGTAGTCATTCCACAAATCTTTACCTTTATCCAACCATATGTTCAGTGTTGGTGTATGCATCGAAATATTGGGTGAGTCTCCACCCCATAGATAGTATGAATAACTAGGATTAGTGTAGGAATAACCATTGTATGAGAGGCCAAACACACTTGCATTTACTGAGCACCAATTAGAAGGTGGGCCAGTTTGCAAATGGCAAGGATTTAGCCTTCGTTCAATTTCCTCAGGTGCTCCGTATGGTGGAGGAGTAAAATTCCCATTGCAAGGCCCAGGATTGATAGACTTTGTGCAATAATTGGATGGGAAAGGTGTAGGATTTCCGAAGGAGCCACCAATTATGCTTATCGTATTCGCCGACCAATGCACAATAGCCCGGAGCGTAATAAATGTTTCTTCTACATCAACTATTTCAAAGTCAATCATAGTTGCACTATGCTCTCCAAGCAACGTCTCAAGAGAACTTTCAAGACTAAATATTTCATCAGCTATGTCATTCCCGTTGTAGAAGGGGGTATCATTAACTATTATTACTGTTTGAAGTTCAAGTTGAAATGTGTCGATGGTATCTGTAATGTAATCATAAAAGCGATTAGCACCTCTATGATTTACAACTGCCTCAGCAAAGATTACGGTTTCGAATATGCTGTAATCATCCAATTCAACTCATTCATCTTCTTCGTAGTCAGTTAAATCATTAAAAAAGTTGACAAAAGTTTCTTTAAGTAATGTTGTGTCAAACATATATGTTTCAATTTCAGAGTAACTCCAAGGTAGCTCTAATGATTTTAACGTTCTTGGCGGATTTTCTATAGATAGCTTGCTGTCTTAAGACTTTTGGTATGCGTAGAATGTTATTCCAACAATCACTAACAAAATCTCAATTCTTCTCATTGTTTTGTTTTTTTGGGGGCTTAATGAGATGGATCGACATCTGATGCCTATTCAAGTTATCCTATCCCTTTTTGGCCCTTTTCAATCTGACTGCATTAATAATCTTCAATCAAACAATCTTGCTTTCTTAAGAGAAGGGAGGGGAAAAGCAAGGCTTATGCTTACCCTGGAAACAAAGACACAAGATGCGCCGTGGCTCCTTCCCAACTGTATTTTTCCCGCACGAAGGCAGCGGCTGCTTCGGCCATTGCCCTGGCGCTTTCCGGATCATCCAGGAGTTCCAGGATGTGCGTTGCCAGGTCCCCGGGTGTTTCCGCCACCCTGACTTCCTTTCCCGGAGCAGTTCCAATGGGCTGGTTGGCCAAAGGCGTGGTGATGCAGGGAATCTCCATCGCCATTGCTTCCAGTAGCTTATTCTGCATCCCGGTACCAATGCGCATCGGTGCAATAAAAAGGCGGGCCGAGGCATAGGCCTCGCGGATATCGTCCACCCAACCGGTCACTTTCACCCGGGAACCCGCCAGGGCACGTACTTCGGCGTGGGGGAATGCCCCGGCAATGACGACCCGGGTTTCCGGCTTCTCCGCCCATACGAAGGGCATAATCTCCTGAACCAGAAAGCGGGCGGCATCGATATTGGGCGGATAGGCCATATTCCCTGTAAATACAATTTCAGTGGTGTGGGCTTTCTTCAGGGGCTGAAAAAAGGCTGTATCCACGCCATTTGGCACGATCCCTATCCTTTCTTTGTCTGGAGAATCGATCAGGTTCCGGTCGGCCTCGCTGATGATGGTGAGCTGATCGAAGCGTTCAAGAAGCTTCGCCTCATAGCTTTGCATCCTCCGGAATTCCATCCTCAAAAAAGGCCGCAGGTACCAGGCGGCTTTTGTAGTCCTTCGCTGGATGCCGGCTGCAAAGGCGTCCTGCAGATCCAGGGTACGGAAAGCATCTATGCCCACTGCGTAGGGCGCTGTACGTGCAAGCTGGGCGTAGATATATTCAGCTTGTTGCAGGGCAGTAATCTGCTTTAGTTTTTGGTGTGCATAATAATTATAGAAATATCCCACCTGCAAGGGCCATCCCCTGAGCCAGGCTAAGCCCACATTCAGAATACGTGAGGCCAAAGTGAGTGGGAAGAAGTGCAGGCTTTTGAAAAGGGGTGAGAGTTGCCGGAAGGCTTCCGGATGCACGGGCCCCTCATTCAGGGCAAAGAGATGGAGTTCAAAATACCGGCTGAGGATGCGCAACTGATGATAGGCGCGCAACTTATCTCCTTTCTCCAGCGGCCAGGGCACCCTGGGAAGGATCACCAGCAATCGTTTCTTATCCTGCTTATCCATTCCTCATTCTTTTGCGCCGCAAAGTGCTGAATAAAATGTGCGCATTCTCAAGCCGATCTCACCACGATCAAAATGCTCGCGCACGAAGATCCGGGCCTGCCGCCCCAGCTGGTTTCGTTTCTCCGTATCATTCGATAGCTGAAGCATCCGGGCGGCAAATTCAGCAGGGGTATCCCCCAGCAGCAAATGGGTTTCATCGAGGGCATCTATCCCTTCTGCCCCGATGCGTGTACTGACAATTGCCCTTCCCTGCATCATTCCTTCAATGATCTTGATCCGCATTCCGCTGCCCGAGCGCAGGGGTACCACCAGAATGCCGTGGCGTTGCATAAACTGCCGGGCCTCTTCCACCTCACCCTGAATCTCCACGCCGGGAATCTCAAGCCGGAGCATTTCCTCAGGCATATTACGGCCTGCCAGGAAAAGCCGGATGTCAGGCTTTTGGGCCATAGCCAGTGGCCAGACTTCCTTCAGGAACCATTGTATCCCTTCCTGGTTAGGCAGCCAGTCCATTGAACCCAGATGGAAAAACTCATTGTTCAAATCCGGGGGAGGAAGCGCTTCATCCGGAAAACTGATCCCGAACGGAAAACTTTTCACCTGCTTCACCCCAATGCTTTCAAACCATCTCGCATCCTGTGCTGTGATGGTCGCCACCCCGTCGCAGGAGAGAGCTATTTGCTTTTCAAAGCGGGACAGCAAACGGCTGAGGTCTTTCAGGTACATCCTTTTTACTGCGTTTGCCTCCCTTTGGGCCAGGCGCTGCCATATCCTTTGCTCAATGTTGTGGGCGCGGAGGACGAGTTTCGCTTTGGAGTGCTTTCGAATAAATGGGAGGTAATGTCCCAGAAAAGGTGTCTCGAACTGAATGATATCGAACGACTGCCTGGACAGCAGTTGCTTCAGCGCATTGGCAAAATCGGGGGAGGAGAAGCGGGCAGAGTGGTAGGAGCGGCGGCGCAGCAAATTCCATAAGGCCGGGAGGGGGCGCAGTCGGAGATCTACTCTTGCAGTTTGGAATCCAAAGCCGGCGTGTTGTCTCAAGGCCTCCGGAGGGTTTGCAGCAGGGTATTTGGGGCTTTCTGCCGCCAGCACTTCGACCGTGCATCCGGCCTCCAGCAAGCCACGGATCATTGCATCCATCGCAAGGGGGCCTCCTTCCACAGCCGGATAGGGCGATTTATTGCACAGCATCAATACCTTCATTCCGCACTCCTTTTCTTTCGTGTAAACCAGGCTGTGAGGCGTTCCCATCGCTTGCGGTAGCCATCGGCATCCAGGAGAGGGGCATCTGTGGTGGCTTTGATTGTCAGAAAAACACCCAGGGGAAGGAAAATCGCCGAAGCCAGCCACATTCCCTGCCAGGACGGAATGACCAACTCCTTGG
Source organism: uncultured Lentimicrobiaceae bacterium (assembly GCA_964590645.1). Taxonomy (GTDB): domain Bacteria; phylum Bacteroidota; class Bacteroidia; order Bacteroidales; family JAGNHN01; genus JAGNHN01. The sequence goes on along the minus strand of CAZPYJ010000020.1, from coordinate 13,727 downwards.
TAAATTTTTCTCCCATCATCGAACTGATATGATATACCACAAACATCAGCACCGACATCACCAGGGGCATTCCCAGTCCGCCCTTCCTGATGATGGCACCCAGCGGAGCACCAATGAAGAAAAGAATCAGGCAGGCGAAGGAGAGGGTAAACTTCCGGTGCAACTCTACTTCGTGCTTGCGGATCCGGCGAGCCTTGTATTCGTGATCCATCGAAATGGAATTGATCCTTTCCCTGATATTCCGTGCGCTGCTCAGGGCCGATTCGAACACCCGCTGCAAGGCCGGTGCATCCAGAGATCCAAGCAGGGTTTCGTAGGACTCATTGGATACCGGCACAAGGCTATCCTGAGGAAGGGTGTCGGTGAGCATCAGATGATTAAAGTTCGTGATCAGGGTGCGGCGCACATCCGTTTTGCGCTCCATCAGCTCCTCCTGCAAAGAGTCTCGCGCATAGCGCAGCTGAGTAGTATTGAACATATGATAGTTGTTCCTGAAAAGGCTTTCGTCAGTCCGGTTCAACTCAAATCCGCTCAGGTCGAAACGCCTCACCTGCTTGCGAAAAGCACTGCGCTGAAAAGGCCGGGTTTCCAGCTTTTTACGGCCTTCTGTTTCTTCATTGTAATTGTTCCCGTTGAAAAGGGTAAAAACCACCGAGCGCTGATCGGGACTGATTTCCATCCTTCCGGTTTCAGCCAGGGTCACAGTAGTATTGCCAGTTCGTCCCCGGTGGTCGTAAATCATCATATCCCGCAGGGTATTGCCGTCTTCATCCTTGGCCGAAGCACGGATCACAAATCCATCTATGCCTTTGTAAAATACACCGGGTTCAATATTGAAGGCGAGGCGATGTTTGCGGACATCATATAAAATGGAGTGAAACTTCAGGTTGGCCCGGGGCAGGATGTTGTTCGAAAAATAAAAGGCGGAGATGCTGATCAGAACGGAGAGGACTACAAGGGGAGCCATTATCTTTTTCAGCGACAGGCCAGAAGATTTCATTGCCACCAGCTCATAATGCTCTCCCAGGTTTCCGAAAGTCATTATGGATGAAAGCAGGATGGCCAGAGGGAGGGCCAGGGGTACAAAGGTGGCACTGGCGTAGAAAAGCAGCTCTCCGATGATGTACCACTCCAGACCCTTTCCCACCAGATCATCCACATACTTCCAGAGGAACTGCATCAGCAGGATGAAGATGGCGATAAAGAAAGTCAGGATCAGCGGACCGACGTAAGACTTTATTACAAGAAAATGGATCTTTTTCAGCTTCAAATTGCTAATATTGCGCTTTGAGGCAAAGATAGGGATTATCGGTTTGCGCAGTCAGGCTTGACTGCCGGTTCAGAAAGCCCGCTTATCTTTGCAGGCATAAGGATACAATGGCAACATCAGCCACAAATCAAGCAGAATGGAACTGATTCAGGTTACGGACAAGGCCGGCAGCAAGGCTTTTCACCAGGTGGCGCGCGATATGTACCGCGAAGATAAAAACTGGATATGCACCCCTGATCCCCTCATCGAAAGCATTTTTACTCCGGGAGAGAACAGCTTTTTTGACCACGGAGAGGCCATCCGTTGGGTTTTGAAAGACGGTAAGGGAAAAAGCATCGGTCGGGTAGCGGCTTTCATCAATGAAAAGAAAGCCTGGAGCTATGACCAGCCTACGGGAGGAATGGGCTTTTTTGAATGCATTCACGACAGAGAAGCCGCTTTTATGCTTTTTGATGCCTGCCGGAAGTGGCTGGAAGAAAGAAAGATGGAAGCAATGGATGGCCCTATTAATTTCGGGGAAAACGATAATTTCTGGGGCCTGCTCGTAGAAGGTTATCATCGCCCCAGCTTCGGGATGCAATATCATCACCCCTATTACAAGGACTTATTTGAAGCGTATGGGTTTCAGCTCTACTATGAGCAGGTGACCAATATCCTGAACCTGAGAAAGCCATTCCCCGAACGTTTCTGGAAGATTGCAGAATGGATCAGGAACAAGCCGGGTTATCACTGGGAGCATTTCAGGCTGGATCAGAAAGACAAATACATCCGGGACCTGAAAACCATCTATGATGCAGCCTGGGCCTTTCACGAAAACTTCACACCCATCAAAGAGGAGGATTTGCACCGGACCGTAAAAACCTCACGCCATCTCATTGTGGAGGAGTTTATCTGGTTCGTCTATCACGAAGGAGAGCCCATTGCCTTTCTGGTGATGTTCCCCGATGCCAACCAGCTCTTTGCCCGGCTGAGCGGGAAAATGCACTTCCTGGATACGCTTCGCTTTCTGTATTACAAGAATAAAGGCATTTTTACCCGTGGCAGAATCACCATTATGGGAGTTGTGCCCAAATACCAGAAGTATGGCGTGGAATCCGGAATCTTTTGGGAGCTGGATAAAGTGATGAAGCGCAATCCACAATACATCGATATCGAGCTGAGCTGGGTAGGCGATTTTAATCCAAAGATGCGCAGCCTCCACGAATCCGTGGGAGCCGATTTTTATATGCGCCACTATACCTACAGGAAACTTTTCAGAGAAGATGCCGGCTTCAAACGCAGTACCATCATCCCGGTGAATACCAAAGAACAGACCCTTGGCAAAGAAGGGTAATCGATATCATTATGATAATGAGAGTGCTTTTTTAAAAAATGCACCGTACAGGTTTTTTTAAGACGGCTGAATTTGTCAGGAAAACTGTATATTTGCTACCTTGATACTTAAAGAGAAACCAAAATCAATTATTTGTTAACCCAAATTTATCAGCAATGAGGAAAACTTTACTCTTGACATTTGCCATTCTAACGAGCTTCGCATTTATGGCTCAGGGACAAAGCCGTCCTGTAACGCCCAAAGCCCTGAAGGATGTAATGCTCACCAAGCAGGCACCTACCGTGGATACGGAAGCTGCACCAATGAAAATGGCCAACCATACGGTGAAGTCCGGGAATGCCATTAATGAAGAAACCATCGGGGAAACCCGCTACGACCTCCAGACCAACAGTTCCGTCCAGAATCGTTTCTGGAGGTACAGTGACGGAACGATGGGCGGAACCTGGACGATGGGGATGAACTCCCCCTGGTCGGACCGTGGTACCGGGTACAATTATTTCGATGGCACTGCCTGGGGTTCTTATCCCACCGCCCGCATCGAGTCTGTAGCCAATGGTTGGCCCAGCTATGCCCCCTGGGGCACTGGCGGAGAAGCCGTGCTTTCCCACCAGTCACCGGGTTCAGGCCTGGTGATCAGCACACGCGCCACCAAAGGCAGTGGAGCCTGGACCGAAACCTTGTACAGCGGCCCGGCCGGGCGCCTGCTCTGGCCACGTATGACTACTGCCGGTACAGACCACAACACTATGCACCTGTTTGCCCTGACGGCACCCACCGGAAATGGCGGAACCGTTTACAACGGAATGAATGGCGCCCTGCTATATTTCCGCTCACAAGACGGCGGCCTGACCTGGGATAAGGAAGCCATCCAGCCTCCCGGAGTGGACTCCAGCCTCTACACCGGTTTCAGCGGCGACGGCTATGCCATCGCCTCCCGTGGGAATACTGTGGCTTTTGTATTGGGTGACAGCTGGTATGACCTCTTCCTGCTTAAATCTACCGACAATGGTGATACCTGGACCAAAACCGTCATCTTCGAGCATCCTTATCCGAAATTTGATGAAGCCACTACCCTTGTAACCGATACACCTTATGTGGTGGATGGCGGCAGTGCCGTAACCATCGATGAAAATGGCAATGTTCACGTCGCCTTTGGTTGTATGCGCGTGCTGAATGACGTCATTGGCGATGAGGTAACCTCCTGGTTCCCCTTCGTAGACGGAATCGGCTACTGGAAAGAAGGGGACCCCACCCTCACCACTGCCGATATGGATCCGGATACCCTCTTTGCCAATGGTCGCCTGATCGGCTGGTGGCAGGATCTTAATCAGAACGATACCATCGATCTGCTGTTCGGCGGTACAGAATCCATCGGACTGTATTATCTCTCACCCAGCTCAATGCCCCAGTTGGCTACCAAAGGAGACAATGTATATCTGGTGTATAGCTCTGTGACTGAAGGGAAAGACAATGGCCTGCAGAACTTCCGCCACCTCTTTGGAAGGGCTTCCTTCGATGGAGGCGATACCTGGGAAGACCATTTCGCCCACCTTACCCGCAGCATCATCCACAACTTCGACGAGTGTGTATTCCCCAGCGTTGCTCCCATTGTCGACAACGAATTGCACCTGATCTACCAGGCGGATGAAGAACCGGGGCTGCACATTCGCGGAGATGAAGATGCACCTACGGATAACTCCATTATTTATATGAAGGTTACCCTGGATGAATTTGTGGGCATCAACGAAATGCCTCAGATTATCCAGAATGTGGCACAGAACTTCCCCAACCCGGCTTCAGATTATACTACCATTATGGTCGACCTGAAGCAAGCTGCCAGCCTCGGCCTGGAAATCACCAACCTGATGGGCCAGCAGGTAATGAGCCTGAGTAAAGGAAAAGTGAGTGCCGGCGCACACAGCTTTGATATCAATGTCAGCAGACTGACCAGCGGAGTGTACTTCTACACTGTCCACGCCGGAACCCAGTCGGTGACCAAAAAGATGATCGTTCAGTAAGAACAGAATCCCAATATGAAAAAGGCTTCCTTGGCAGGGAGCCTTTTTTTTGTGCACAGATGATGCCGGAACTGAAGCAGCCACAAATGCAGTTTCTGAAAAACTGCTACATTTGTTGCAGGGAGAAAGATGCACACAATTATATTGTTTAACCCAAATTCCAAAAAATGAAAAAAGCATTACTCACAAGCCTGATGTTGGTTCTCATTCTTTCGCTGGCGGCACAGCAGCGCAGAGGCCATATCCCGGCCGAAAGGCAAAACATTGAGCGTAAAGCCCCTGTGATGAAAACCCTGGAGCATCCGACAATGGTCAAAGAAGCTTCGCTGGCCTCCACCAAGGCCGGACTGGCGCCCACCGAGACCACCATTGGAGAAACGCGTTACGACCTGCAGACCAATGCCTCGGTGCAGAACCGACTCTATCTGTATAATGACGGAACCATAGGTGGTGTTTGGACATACGGCATTGCATCCAATTTCAGCGACAGGGGTACAGGCTACAATTATTTTGACGGCACCTCCTGGGGAGCCTACCCTACAGCCAAAATTGAAACAGTGCGAACCGGTTGGCCAAGCTACGCCCCCTGGGGCAGCACCGGAGAATGCGTGCTTGCACATACAGGTGGCAGCGGGCTGGCTTTCAACACCCGCACAACCAAAGGAAGTGGTAACTGGACTCAGACCTTGCTTCCCTACCCGGTCGGATACGAAACCTATTGGCCCAGGATGACGACCAGTGGAGCCAATCACGAAAATGTACACCTTCTGGCACTTACTGATCCTGCTTCTGCCGGTGGGGTAATGTATGCCGGAATGGATGGCGCCCTGCTCTATTCCCGCTCCCAGGACGGTGGCCAGACCTGGGACATCCAGGATAGTCTGTTGCCCGGAATGACCGCCACAGAATATGTGGGCTTCGGTGGAGACCAGTATGCCTGGGCTGAACCCAAAGGCAATACCCTGGCCTTCGTGGTGGGGGACAACTGGACCGATGTCTTCATTATGAAATCTACAGATGGAGGGGATACCTGGACCAAGACAATGATCTTTGCACACCCCTATCCAATGTTTGATGAAGCCACTACTCTGGTGACCGATACTCCCTGGGTGTGTGATGGAGGCACAGCCATAGCCATTGATGATAATGGCGATGTACACGTGGCCTTCGGGCTGATGCGCGTGATGAACGATGTGATCGGGGATGAGGTTACTTCTTACTTCCCCTACACCGACGGACTGGCCTATTGGAAAGAAGGTGATCCTGCTTTCACCAGCCTTCACATCGACTCGGTGGATGCCAGAGGAGCCCTGATCGGGTATATGGTTGACCTGAACGCAAACGACACCATCGACTTCCTGTCCGGCACCGATGTAATAGGCCTTTATTATCTGGGATTGAGTTCAATGCCCAACCTCACAGTGGATGAGCAGGGCAGTGTCTTTGTGGTTTATTCCGGATTGACGGAAGGAAGAGACAATGGTGTTCAGATGTTCCGCCACATCTGGTCGAGGGCCAAACTGGCCGGGGAGACCGAATGGAGTGAGTTTATTGATCTTACCGGGTCCATTATTCACAATTTTGATGAATGTGTCTTCCCCACTATTGCTGCCAATACCGGCAGCAACCACATCCATCTGATCTATCAGGCGGATGAGGAGCCGGGTTTGCACATCAGGGGTGATGAAGATGCCCCAACCGATAATTCCATCATTCATAGTATGGTGCCCAAGCAGGATTATGTGGGCCTCTTTGAACAAGCCAGCCCCATTTCCTCTGTCAGCCAGAACTTCCCCAATCCTTTCAGCCAAACCTCAGAAGTGATTGTCAGCCTTGAGCGTAGCACCAGCTTGCAAATGGAAGTGTACAATCTGGTCGGCCAAAAGATACTGAGCCAGAATAAAGGAAAGGTGAGCGCAGGTTACCATAGCTTCAGGATAGATGGCAGCAATATGCAAAGCGGCATCTATTTTTATACTGTTACGGCCGGTACGCAGCGCATCACTAAAAAGATGATTGTTCAGTAAAGACTAATATTCTATGGTTTTTTAAAGCCGGAGCGAGCACTCCGGCTTTTTTTTGTGTCAGGATGGAAAAAAAAAAGCGACATATTCCGAAGGAATTCATACTTCCCGGGAATTATTATCTTTGTGAAGTAATTAGGCAATTATTAACCAAATCTTCATTTAAAATGAGAAAAATTACCCTGAGGATTGCTTCAGTGATGATGGTTTTGCTTACCCTCATCGCATTCAGTCCGCAAGCCCAAACCACGGTGACCATTGGAACGGCCACCAGCACCTCATTCCACTCTCCGGTGTACATCAGTTCAACCAGCAGCTCTTTCAGATACAGCCAGACCATCAGCCTGTTTACCCCGGCTGAGATCAATATGGCCGGAAACCTGATCTCCCTGGCCTGGGAGAAAGCCGATGCAACCGGCTACATCCACGGGGATGCTATGTTCAGAATTTATGTTAAAGAAACTACGGCAAGCAGTGTCGCAACTACTTCGGGCACTTTTGCCACCGAGCTGACCGGTGCCACCCTGGTGTATGAATCCTTTACCCAGTCGCTGCCCACCGCTCCGGGTTGGGTGTTATTCAACCTTACTACGCCCTTTGCATACAGCGGCACCAGCAATTTGATGGTAATGGTGGATTGGGACAGGCCCGATGTACCTACAGCAAATAATCCATTATGGTATTATACCAACACACCTGGTTTGGCCGCTACCTGGAGCGGTTCCTCTACTCCTCCGACATCATCCTACGGCAGCGGATACACCCGAGCCAATATCCAGATGACTTTTGCGCCTTCCGCAGCCCTGGATGCAGGCATCGCAGCCATTAATGCGCCACAAACCCCGTTCTTGCCGGGAAATAACAATGTGGAAGTTACCATCCGTAACTTTGGGACCAGCAACCTGACCTCTGCCACCATCAACTGGATGGTCAATGGAATGGCACAGACTCCATACAACTGGACAGGCAACCTGGCCTCTGCTTCCATAGATAGCGCTGTCGTTATCGGCACCTACAATTTCCCCCTGGGCACACACGAAATTACTGCCTGGACCTCCGCTCCCAATGGCGGGGTAGATTCTGCCACCTTTAATGATACGGCATCTGTTAGCGTAATATGTATTGTTCCTCTCAACGGAACTTACACCATTGGCGGCAGCAGCCCGGATTACGCCACATTTGCCGACGCCCTCACCGACCTGGATGCAGGAGGGATATCAGGGCCGGTCACTTTCAACGTGGCCAGCGGCACGTATAATGAAAGAGTGACCCTGCCCGAAGTAATGGGCGCCGATGCCAACAATCGCGTTACCTTCCAATCTGCCACCGGCAATGCGGCCGATGTCGTTATTCAGGCCCCGGTCAGCGGTACTTCTGATAACTGGGTATGGAAATTTGACGGAGCCGATTATATTACGGTCCAGAACCTTACTCTCAAGATCGACACCCCATACACCTCCTATGGAAGGGTAGTGGTTTATGATGGCGGAGCGAATCATAACATCCTTACCGGGAACGTAATCGAGAGCATTGCAGCGACCGGTTCTTCCACAAACTACGCTACGGTTTACAGTGAGAACTCTCAGGATGAGTACAACATCATCTCTCATAACACCATCCGTAAAGGAACCTATGGCATCCGGATGTATTCCCCCAACAGTACCACCCTGGAAATGGGGAATATTATCGAAAGCAATACCATTGATGGCTATGCTTACTACGGGATATATATGTATGGACAGGATGCACCCATCGTTACCAAAAACACCCTTACCAATGCTGCCAATTCCGGAATTGTGTACGGCATATATATGTGGTATTGCGACAATATGATGCAGGTCACCAAGAACCGGATGGAGCTGAGCGGAAGCAGCACCCAGTATGGTATCCGACTATCATACTGTGATGCCGTAATGGGAATGGAAGGCCTGGTAGCCAACAACTTCATAGCTCAAACTTCCGGAGCCTCCCTTACTACTTACCCCATCTACCTCAATTACAATACATTCCAGAACATTTATTTCAACAGCGTGAACGTGCTTTCCACCGGAACCAGTGCCTATGGTTTGTATGTAACTACCGGCAATAACAACATCGACTTCACCAACAACATCGTCTCTATGCCCGGAGGCGGTCGTGTGGCATACGCAACCACGACCACCATCAGCGGCATCTCTGCGATGAACAACAATGCATACTATACTACAGGGGCGAATTTTGCTTACGGTGGAACCAACGTGACCACCCTTGCCGACTGGCAGACATTCTCCCTGATGGATATGAATTCTGTGGTTGCCGATCCGGGTTATGCAACACCGGCCCTGCTGTATCCCACCAGTGCCGGCGTGGACAATATGGCTGTTCCCATTGCTATGGTGCCCGATGATATTGATGGCAACATCCGCAGCCTGACCACCCCTGACCCGGGTGCCGCTGAATTTACTCCGCCCACCAACGATATGGCCGTGCTTTCCTGGGATAATCCTTTGGGATCCTCCTGTGGCTTGTCCGCTACGGAAAGCGTCACTATTACTCTATACAACAATGGCCTTTCCGCCCAGACCGGAACCGAAGTCAGTTATTCCATTGACGGGGGAACAACCTGGTCCACCCCGGAAATCATCGGCAATCCGATTCCTGCCGGAGATACCCTGGTATACACCTTTAATGCTCTGGCGAATATGTCTGCCATCGGAGTATATCATTGTATGGCTGCAGTGAATGCACCCGGAGATGCCAACAGTTTGAACGACAGCATAAGCGGGATTACGGTAACCAACATTGGCCTGATGAACCTTCCTTTTATGGAAGATTTCGCCACAGGGAATACGGCCTATTTTGGTCTGGAAGCGCAGCCTGAGGCCCTTATCGAAGTAAACAGCCTGCAGGGGAATGCCGTTCCTGCCCTCTTCTTTACCGGAGGTAGTGCTACTGGTTTTGCCGGAGGTTCTACTTCTGCCACCCCAACCCAGGCCTGGATTGACAATACAACCCACCACGCCTCAGCCAAAACCTGCCTGATTGATGGATCAGGATTTACCAGCCTTAAGCTTTCCTTCGACCTGAAAATGGAATACAGTTACGGCTGGGCCTACAGCTGGTTCAGGGTGCTGGTAAATGATACCATTCAGCTTACCGACCTCAACGGAGTAAGCAACTTCAACCCCACCACGGCTACCGCCGATCCATTCACACTGGTGGAATTTGACCTGACCCCATATCTGGCACAGCCTTTCACCATTACCCTGCAAAGCTCAATGAAGTATGCGGTAGGTACCGGCTCTCAGAATGGGGACAATGCTTATGTGGATAATTTCCAGATCTACGAACCCCTGCCCAATGATGTGGGGATCAATGCCATTCTCCACCCCGTGGATTCAGCCTGCGCCAGTGCTGCCACGGATGTGGTGGTTGACCTGCGGAATTTTGGCGGTGTCATTCAGGACAGTGTACCTGTGGTTGTGGAAGTGATCTTCCCGGATGCCAGCACCCAAACCTTGAGCGCAGTCTATACCGACAGCCTCCTGGCCAATAGTTCGGATATGTTTGTGGTAGGCAGCTTCTCTACCCTGATGAGTGGAACCTATCAGCTTACTGCATATACTGAGTTGCCCGGGGATATCAACAATATGAATGATACCGCAACAGGATCCTTTATCACTATTCAACCCATCAACATCTTCCCTCATACCGAAGACTTCGAGAGCTTCACCACAGGAGCTCCCGGCACTTTTGCCAATGGCTGGACAACTGATCCTTCCACAGGTTTTCGTTGGCAGGTCCAATCAGGAACCACTTCATCCACCAATACAGGGCCTGCCGTAGATCACACCACCGGAACCGCTACAGGTATTTATGTTTATACAGAAGCAAGCTCCGGTTCACAGGGCAATGAAGCCTTCCTTACCAGTCCCTGCCTCGATCTTGCGCAGATGGCCGCTCCTGAAATGCGATTCTGGTACCATATGTATGGGGTAGATATTGACAAACTTGCAGTAGAAGTGCTGTTCGGTGGTGTGTGGACAGAAGTCTATAGCCTGATCGGACCCCAACAAACTGCCCAGGCAGATCCCTGGTTGGAAGCAGTAGTATCCCTGACCAATTATTCCGGTGCAGACAGGGTAAGATTCAAGGTAACACGCGGCCCGAGTTTTGACGGAGATGTTTCTATCGATGATGTTACATTCCAGGAAGCACCGCAGTTTGAAGCTGCCTTGCTCGAAGCTTACGGACTTACCAGTGGATGTAATCTCACCACAGACCAGCTGACCATCAAGATCCACAACCGTGGTGGACAAACCATCAACGGCAACCTGAATGCGTCTTATATGGTCCACGGAGCAGCCACTGCAGTCACTGAAGCAGTTACTGACAGTATTGCCGTTGGAGATACCCTGGAATTCACCTTTGCTGCCCCCATCAATCTGCTCACCGCGATGGACTCAATGTTTGTGGTCACTGCCTGGATCGATCTGCTTAATGATCCGGATCCCAGCAATGATACTGCAATGACTTCCGTGAACAGCCTGGTCAGCCCAATGGATCCGATGGTTGCCAATGTTTCCATCACTGCCGGAAGCCAGGCTACACTCAGTGTGATTAATCCCGATCCAAACCAGGTGTATTTCTGGTACGACAGTCTGATGGCTACCCAGGAACTGGGAGTGGGAGACACCTTCCTTACGCCAGCGCTCACGGCCACCACCGTGTATTATGTGGAAGCCCAGTGGGGCGCTCCTGCATCCACCACGGCTTTGGGTCCCGGCTCAGCCACCAACAGCTGGATACCAGTGTATGGCTATTACGATTACAGCTGGAGCAAATCCCTTTACACTGCCGCAGAACTGAACTTCTTCGGACAGGTAGATACCCTGAGCTATTTTGTTTCCAATGTACCCTCACCTAACCCTTACGTGATGCCAGGCCAGAAAATCTGGATGGGCCATACTGCGGATTTGGAATTCGGAGACAACAACTATATGGATACAACTTTGATGACCAAGGTTTTCGAAGGAACGATCTCCTGGTCCGGCCCCGGTGAAGTAAAAATTGCCCTGGATCAATCCTTCGTGTACAATGGCAGCGATAATATGGTTATTTATGTGGAAAACTGGGATGGTGATTGGTTAAGTGGGCAGCCCGTTTTTGTGGCTAACTCCATCACCTCAAACCAGGCAGTTTATCAGTACCAGGATAATACCTTCCCATATACTGCAGGCTCATCTGCGACCACAAAACCAGACATTGCTCTCAGTGGAAGCTTTATCCTGCTTGGCAACGGCTGCCCCAGCAATCGCGTGGCAGATACCGTCTTCGTAACGGCACCTTCGGTGATTGCGATGGCTAGCAACGATACTACCATTTGTCTTGGTGACAGTGCCCAGCTGAACGTGAATGTCACCGGAGGCCAGGCACCTTATACCTATGCCTGGAGTCCGGTGGGCAGCCTGAATAACGCAGCTGTTGCCAATCCTACGGCAGGTCCTGTGGTAACCACAACATACAGCGTCACGGTTACCGATCAAAATGGAGACAGCGGTACAGATGACGTAATCGTTACCGTTGATCCGGGCCCCAATGTGACCCTGAGCCCCTTTGCCAATGTATGCCTGCAATCCCCTGCGTTTACCCTTACGGGAGGTTCCCCTGCCGGTGGTGTCTACTCAGGCCCGGGTGTAAGCGGCGGTATGTTTGACCCTGCCATCGCCGATACAGGCGTACATACCATCACCTATACCTTCACTGATCCGCTAAGCGGTTGCTCCGGGTATGCGATGGAAACCATATATGTGGATCCCTGCGTAGGACTGGATGAGATGGGCACCAATGCTGACCTGAGCGTCTACCCCAACCCTGCCAGCGAAATGGTACAGCTTACTTTCCGCAGCACCGAAGCAGAAGTGCAGCTCAGCCTGATGGATCTGACCGGAAAACTGATCTGGGAAAGCAATATCCTGAACAGCAGCGGCCAAATGAGCGAGACCCTGGATATTTCCAATCTGCCCCAGGGTATTTATTATGTCCGTCTGCAGGATGGAGTACACATCAAAGCAGTGAAACTGATAAAGCACTAAGGATTAGTCTTCATTCGCTATACAAAAGATGCCGGCCTCAATGGTCGGCATCTTTTTTTTCATCCCGACGAATTATAGCTCCTTATCACTTATGGTAGAATTCTTTACTGTGCTGTTCAAAACATTTATTTCTATTTTTACGAACGTAAAAATGTTGTATCAACCCTAACAAGCAATGATGAAAAAAACTACGCTCCATTTCCTGCTGGCCATACTCTTGCTGGCAAGCGTTCCATTAGCTGGAACGCAGGCACAAACCACTGTGACCATCGGCACAGGAACACTCACATCATTCCATTCCCCGGTGTACATCAGCTCTGCTACGAGTTCCTATTACTACGCCAACAACATAATGTTGTTCACTCCGGCTGAGATTGGGATGGCGGGAAACCTGATTGAGCTGGCCTGGAATAAGTCGACTACGGAGGGCTATACCCTGGGCAATGCCACTTTCAAAATTTATGTCAAGGAAACCACCGCTACCAGCGTTCCAACCACTTCAGGTACCTTTGCCACTCAACTGACCGGAGCTACCCTGGTTTATGACAATACCAGCCAGTCGCTTCCTGCAGCCACAGGATGGGTAAACTTTATGCTTACCACTCCTTTTGCGTATAGTGGCACAAGTAATCTGATGGTTCTTGTGGATTGGTATCGTCCGGGCGCGCCAACAGGAGCTGTACATTGGTACTATACGAACACCCCAGGTATGGCCGCCACCTGGTCGGCAAGCACAACCCCGCCTACCATTGGTTATGGAGGTGGTTACACCCGACCTAATACCCAGATGACCTTTGCGCCATCTACTGCCGATGATGCCGGTATGGCAGCCATTACCTCTCCGGTAAGCCCCATTTCACCCGGATCCTATACCGTCAAAGCGACCATCCGGAACTATGGCTCCGACACCCTTTATTCCGCCAATATAGGCTGGTCTGTGAATGGCATTGCCCAAACCGGTACATCCTGGTCGGGGGCACTGGAACCTTCAGATATCGATACCGGCAT
>CAZPYJ010000019.1:0-77797 GCA_964590645.1 uncultured Lentimicrobiaceae bacterium | reverse complement strand
TCATCCTCATCCGGTTCCTGAGCCTGTCGAAGGGCAAACTCACCACAATTTCCCTTCTTCCCAATCCCTATGACTTATTCCTTATGAATTCTGAATTATTACTTAAAAGGCCCGCCTCCTTAGCGCTTCTCTTCAAAAGGAAGAGATTTGAACATTCCTTTCTCCGTAATATATCCGGTGATTAAACTGCGCGGCGTTACATCAAATGCCGGATTCTCCACCCCGGTGCCAGGCGCAATCACCCGAACTTTCCTTATCTGCCCACTCTCATCCGGTCCCGACTGATGGGTCACTTCGTCTTCATTTCTTTCTTCAATAACAATGCTGCTGCCATCCTTACAGTCGAAGTCAAAAGTGGAAGACGGGGCAGCCACATAAAAAGGGATGCTGTAATGCCGGGCGATGATGGCTTTTTCAAGGGTGCCGATCTTATTGGCGGTATCGCCATTGGCAGCGATGCGGTCGGCACCGGTGATCAACAGGTCAATTTTTCCCTGATGCATCAGCCAGGCGCTGGCATTGTCGGGGATGACCCGGTAATCCATCCCGGCCTGTCCCAGTTCCCAGGCGGTCAGTCTTCCACCCTGTGAACGGGGCCGGGTTTCCCCGGCATACACCCGGAAGCGGATGCCGTCGGTATGGGCGGCATAGAGGGGCGACAAGGCGCTGCCGTAATCCACCAGGGCGAGCCATCCCGCATTGCAATGGGTCAGCACACCCATTCCTTCACGGAGGAGTTTCTTGCCGTGCTGCCCGATCAATCTTCCTGCCTCCGCATTGGCATCAGCAAGCTGTATGGCTTTTTCCAGGGCGGCTTCCGGACTTTGCAAGGCCACTTTGTGTACCTGTGCGAGACTGTCGAAAAGATCCCTGGCGGTGGGGCGGGCTGAGGCAATCTCTTCTCTGGCCGCTTGCAGGGCTGTTTCATAGTTTTCTGTCTTCCGGGCTGCGAAGGCTGCCTGCGCCATTGCAAAACCCGCGGCGGCCCCGATGGCACCGGCCCCACGCGTGACCATCGTTTTAATGGCGTGCACCACCTCCCGATAATCACTGTAGCGCACCTCCACAAACGCAAAGGGCAGACGGGTCTGGTCGATCATACAGACCTCAAGGCCCTCCATCCATACAGAATGGTATGCCTTGCCCCCAACGAGCATCTACTTGAATGTATAGCGGATGGCCAACCCTCCGTCGTCGCCCCATAAACCACTGTGCCCGGTCAGATTAAACCCGGGCTTCCAGTCGAGGCTGAGTGAAATGGGCACCTCTTCAAATACATATTCCAGGCCGAGCACAAAATCCACTCCGATCACAACATAGTCCTTATTGTCGTCAAACCAGGGATGATTGTTATACCCGCCAAAGAAACCAAGATGGGCTCCGGGGCCATAATACCAATGAAAACCTGCGGCATTCAATGGTTTGTGAATTTCATACAAACCAGTAATCATAAAGCCTTCCCAACGCGAGGTCAGGATGCCTTCCACAGCTGCATTGGAGGTGAGAAAATGCTTAACGGTGATTCCGTTCGCCAGTCCGCCACGCACACCTACTGCAGTTTGATAATCCTGCGCGGTGAGGAGAAAACTGAGCCCGAGGGCAAAAAATAGTGTTAGGATGATTTTTTTCATTATTTGAGTTTTTAAACGGGTAATACGAAGATAGGGGTATTTCAGATAAGACTATCCAGGGCACTGATGGCTAGCCAGGCCATCAGTCCGGCTCCGATTTCCAGGGCTTCTTCGTCGATATCAAAATCCGGGGTATGCAGATTTGCAATAATGCCTTTCTCTTCATTCCTTATTCCCAGACGGTAAAAACAGGCAGGGATTTCCTGCGCATAATAAGCAAAATCCTCGGCTGTCATCCTGACTGCCAGTTCTTCCACACCCTCATTACCCAGATAGTCGCTGGCCCAATCCATTGCCTGCCGGGTCAGTTTCTCATCATTGACCAGAAAGGGATAGCCGGGCTTGATGTCCACGCTGCATCCTGCCCCCATTGCCCGGGCGATATGCTCCGCTGTATCTCTGATCATCCCCTGCGCCTCCTTCCTCCAGCTTTCATCCATTGTGCGGAGGATGCCGTGCATTTCCACTTTATCCGGAATGATGTTGGTTTGGCCATCGGCAATCAGTCGGCCAAAACTGATTACGGTGGGGATGGCAGGGGAAGCTTTTCGACTGACAATATGCTGCAGGCCCAGCAGGATATGGGCTGCGGTGATGAGCGGGTCAGTGACAAGCTCGGGTGTGGCCCCGTGTCCGCCTTTCCCTTCCACGATGATGTGAATCTCGTCGGCGGAGGCCATAAATATCCCCCCCTTGAATCCCACTTTGCCAGAGGCGAGGACAGGCAGCACATGCTGCCCGAGGATCAATGCCGGCCTGGGATTTTCCAAAACCCCTTCGCGGATCATCTGAATGGCGCCCCCGGGATATTTTTCTTCGGAAGGCTGGAAGATCAGTTTGATGCAGCCTTCAAAATGATCCCTTTGCTCCTGGAGCAAACAGGCTGCACCAAGCAGAGCGGCAGTATGGGCATCGTGGCCGCAGGCGTGCATCACTCCGGGATTACGGGAAATATAGGAATGAACGCTGCTTTCCTGTATTGGCAGGGCGTCCATATCGGCACGCAAAGCAAGGCAGGCCTTTCCCGGGTTTTTCCCTTCTATCAGGCCTACCACACCGTATCCGCCGATGCCGGCCTGAAAGGGGATTCCCTGTTCGTGGAGGACCTCCTGGACAAAAGCCGCCGTTTCTTTTTCTTCCTCAGAAAGCTCAGGGTGCATATGCAAATGCCTCCGCCATTCAATCAGGCGGGGCAAATAATGGCGTGATCTTTCCTGAAGCACTTCCTTCGTCATTCTCATCCTGCAAAATTCGGAATAATCGTGAAGCTTGTATGCGGATGGCGAAACTATTCTTCGTGCTGCATCATCCACAAGCGATAATACAGCCCTTTCTTTTCCATCAGTTCCGCGTGCTTTCCTTCTTCCCTGATGCGTCCCGATTCCATCACCAGAATGCGGTCGGTCTGACGAATGGTGGACAAACGATGCGCCACCACAATGCTGGTCCGCTCGCGCATTACAGATTGAAGGGCATCCTGTACTTCCCTTTCCGATTGATTATCGAGGGCCGAAGTTGCTTCGTCCAGCAAGAGGATGGGTGGATTGCGCAGGATGGCACGCGCCAGGGCCAGGCGTTGCTTCTGTCCCCCGCTCAGTTTCAATCCCCTGTCGCCGATATGGGTGTCAAAGCCTTCGGGAAGAGCCAGGATGAAGGCTTCTGCCTGGGCAAGTCGGGCGGCCTCGCGTACCTCTTCATCCCCGGCTTCGTTCAAACCAAAGCGGATATTCTCCATCACACTGGCATTGAACAGTATGGTATCCTGACTAACCAGGCCCATCAGGTTTCGCAAATCTGACAAACGCAAATGACGAATGTCCGTCCCGTCAATTTTTATCCCTCCCTGTTGTGGGTCATAGAAGCGGGGAAGCAGGTTCAGCAAGGTCGATTTGCCACTTCCGGATGGACCGACAATGGCCAGGGATTCGCCTTTTTTGATTTGAAGGTGGATATTTTCCAATACTGCTTCTGCATCATACGAAAAATATAGCCCTTCAATCTCCAAAGCTGACCTGAACTCCTTGATAGGGTATGCATTGGACTGTTCAGGGATGCAGTCGGTGGCATCAAGCACCTCCTGTATCCTTTCCATCGAGGCGGAACCTTTCTGAATATAATAATAGGCGGAGATCAATGATTTAGCGGGGGGAATGACCTGGGAAAAAATAGTCAGGTACAACAGAAACATATTGGCCTGCAAAGGATGGGCCGGGTCGAGCACCTGTCGCCCACCGAACCAGATGACACTCACCATCGCCAGGATACTCAATGTCTCAGATAAGGGGACCCCAAGGTCGCGGCGACGGTAAACCCGGGTGAGCAAGTTGGTATATTCTTGATTTTGTGAACGAAAGCGCGCATCACTATGATCAATGGCATTGAAAGCCTTGATGATGCGTATGCCCCCCAGGCTTTCCTCAAGGATGCTTACCAGTCCGCTCATCTGTTCCTGCCCTTTGACAGCCAGTTTATTCAGCCATCGGGTGGTCTGGCTCACAAGCAGGCCCGCCAATGGAATGAGTATCAGGGCAAAGAGGGTGAGCTCAGGGCTGATAATGATCAGGGCGCCCAGAAAAATGATCAACGCCATCGGCTGGCGAAAGAGCATTATCAGAAAACTCATCACCGACCATTCCACTTCCTGTACATCGGAAGAGATACGGGAAAGCATATCCCCGGCCTTGCCCTTGCCATAAAAAGAGAGTGGCAGGGCCGTGATCTTCTCATACAAATGTTTCCTCAGATTCCGCAGTACTTTGGCCCTGAGTGGCGCCATAAAGTAATTGGCCAGAAAACGGAAAAGGTTTTTCAGAAAGAACAAGGTCACCACCACCAGGGATACTTTCCACAAAGCACCCGCTTTCCCGTAAATATCAATAAGCTGGCTGAGGTAAAAACGAAAGAAGGCATTCAGCACCTCCGGATCGGCGATGAGCTCCGGCCGGCTTTCCACCCTCAACTCGTCCTGAAAAAGCAGGTCTAAAAATGGAATGATCATCGTGAAGGAAAACAAACTGAAAACAATGGAAAGGAAACTGCTGATGATGGTGAGCAGGACATAGCCGCTGTAAGGGCGGATTAGTTTTCCGATGACTTTCCAGAACCACATTGCGCAAAGGTAAACATTGCTCGCACAGCAAAGGGATTTTGTACCCGCGCCCCTCACCACGCTTCTTTGTACCTTTGCCCCCTGATGAATATTGCTGCATTGGTTTCCGGTGGGGTGGACAGTTCTGTGACCATTCCCCTATTGCTGGATCAGGGCTTCAGGCCAGTGATCACCTACATCCGCATTGCTCTTGCCGAGGACCCGGCCTTCAAAGGCTGTCCGCAGGAAGAGGATATGGAGATTGTGAAATACCTGAGCCATAAGTATGCCCTGAAAATGGAGGTCATCGACCTGGAAAAGGAATACCGCGAAAGGATCATTGCCTACCTGATCGATTCGGTGGCCAGGGGCTATACACCCAATCCGGATGTGCTGTGCAACCGCCTGATCAAATTCGGGGCTTTTGAAGAAAAATGCGGGAAGGATTTCGACCGGATCACCACCGGGCATTATGCCCGCAAGGAGATGGTAAACGGGATGCATTGGCTGAAGACGGCGGCAGACAGACAGAAAGACCAAACCTATTTCCTTTCACGCATTACCTACGATCAGTTGCAGAAAATCGATTTCCCGATAGGTGGAATGCAAAAATACGAGGTCAGAAGTCTGGCAGAAAGGGAAGCACTCCCCAGTGCCCACCGGCCTGATAGCCAGGGGATCTGTTTTCTGGGAGAAATCAATTACAATGATTTTCTGAAACGATACCTGGGAGAGAAGCCGGGTGACATTGTGGAGCTGGAAAGCGGCAGGATACTGGGCAAACACAAAGGCTTCTGGTTTCATACCATCGGACAACGCAAAGGCCTCGGATTGAGCCAGGGCCCCTGGTTTGTGGTGAAAAAAGAAGCCGAAGAAAACCTGGTCTTTGTCTCCCAGGGCTACGACCCCCTTAGCACCTACCAGGATGAAATTGTGCTGGGCGATTTCCTGACTCTAAATGAACAGGCTCTCAGCGGTGATGGCCCCTGGGACTTGACTTTTAAGATCCGGCATACCCCTGATTTTGCCCCGGGGAAGGTTTTTAAGGAAGGGTCACGACTTCGAATTGAAACAGAAGCACCCATCTCGGGCGTGGCTCCGGGCCAGTTCGGGGTGCTGTATGATAAACAAATGAATCACTGTCTCGGCAGTGGGGTTATTGAGAGTACTTGAGACACATTGGAGAATCGTATTCCAGTGGATTGCAAATATGGCTCACCTTGTTGAGAGAATGGATTATCATTGAAAAGCAAAACGCACTACAAAAAAATGGAAAACTTTAAAGTAAACAATCCCACCACCCTTCACTTCGGGAAGGATGTGATTTCTTCACTAGGGAAGGTAGTGTCGAACTATGGAAAAAAGGCGCTGCTGGTCTATGGTAAAGGAAGCATTCGCAGCAACGGAATCTACGATCAGGTGATGGCGCAAATGCAGCAGACCGGCATCCGGGTGGTGGAATACAGCGGCATAAAATCCAATCCCCTCATCGAAGATGTGGATGCTGCGGCAGCCCTTGGAAGAAAAGAAAAGGTGGATATGATCCTGGCAGTGGGCGGAGGCAGCGTGATCGACAGTGCCAAGATCATCAGCATCACGATTCCGGTAGCCCACAGCGGCTGGGATTTTTATACGGGAGAAGCCAAACCGGAGACCGCCATTCCCCTGGTATCCGTGCTCACCCTGGCAGCCACGGGAACAGAAATGAATCCCTTTGCCGTGGTGCAGAATGAGGCAGAGAAAAAGAAACTCGGCTATGGTCACAAGCTGATCTATCCCCTGCATTCTTTCCTGGATCCTACCTATACCATTACAGTGAATGCCGGTTATACCGCCTTTGGCATCGCCGACCTGATGGCGCATTCCCTGGAATTGTGGTTTGGAGAAGGGGAGGCCCCCCTGACAGACCGCTTCATCCTTTCCATTATGCAGGAAGCCCTGGAAGCCGGGCCATTGCTGATGAATGACCTGAACAATTATGATTTACGTGCCAGAATAATGTTTGCAGCCACAATGGCGCTCAATGGGATGACGGCTTATGGAAAGGCCAGGGGCGACTGGGGTGTGCACGCTTTCGGCCACGTACTCAGCCTGATGTACGATGTGCCCCACGGGGCTTCCCTCACCATCGTCTACCCTGCCTGGATGCGTGTGCTGCTTCCACGCATCCGCAAACGCCTGGAGATGCTCTTCCTTGGACTCTTTGGAGACCCTGACCCGAATAAGGGCATCGACAAACTGGAGTCCTTTTTCCACAGCCTGGGTTGCCCGGTCAGACTGGCAGAATTTTCCGTGGGCGAGCAATCCAGAGACGATATCCTGGACGTGATGCGCGAGAATCAATCCAATGGAGCGGTCTATCCGCTCAACGAACAGGAAATGGAGAGAATGGTAGAAGCTTTTTTTTCCCTGAAAAGTTAATCAGGGACTAAATTGCATCGTCTTCTTTGTTCAATGTACAGGAAATCAGGATTGTACTGTTCTTTTAATTCACATTTCCCTGTGTATAAGCTCTTCCTTTACGGTCTCACCACCTGCATCCATCCCGGTATATTTATGATGGCATCAAAGGCCTGAAATGGAGGGTTTCCGCCCTTAGTCTTCACCTTTGAAGGCAAAACAGCCCGAATTTGAAACTTTCAGGCTGGCTATGTCGTATAGGTTTGCTAATGAGCGAATTAAGCAATAACTTGGGGTGTGCAAAGAATCCAGAGCAAATATTTTGTAAAGAATTCAATGATAGGGAATTACGCAGTTTTTGGTCTTTTTTTCGTAAAGTGGATGAATGGAAGAGCAATATGCGGCGAGACTCAATATCCCGGGGGCAATAGGCAAGGGGATGGAGAAACCATATAGGATGAAGGGGTTTTGGCCCGGCGAAAATGATTAAGTTTGTTAACATCTTAGTGTTTGATATACAGTTATTTTGAGGAGGATTGTTCATAACATACTGTGGCTGTTTCTACTTCTGTCGGGAGGGGGATTATCTACGCCCCTGCTGGGCCAGGTCTATCCGATCAGTATGTACCAGGGGCAAAGTATTCAAGCCTGCAGCGGCATTTTTACCGATGCCGGTGGTCAGTATTCCGGCTATACTTTCAATGAGGATTACAGCATCACTTTTTGCTCCGACAATGCGCTCCAAACCCATATTCAGCTTTATTTCTCCACTTTTAATGTGCACCCCTCCGATACCCTCTATCTGTACGATGGCGATAGCCTGAATGCACCCCTGATCGGCGCTTTCAACAATAGCAACAGCGCTGCCCTCCAGGTTTTTCAGGCGGGTATGCAGAATCCCGGCGG
Source organism: uncultured Lentimicrobiaceae bacterium (assembly GCA_964590645.1). Classification (GTDB taxonomy): domain Bacteria; phylum Bacteroidota; class Bacteroidia; order Bacteroidales; family JAGNHN01; genus JAGNHN01. Next base: position 69,772 of record CAZPYJ010000019.1, on the reverse strand, counting down.
CTGTCTCACATTGCGTTTTGTGTCCGATAATGCGGTCAATGCACCCGGTTGGGAGGCTATGCTGAGTTGCCATACCCTCTGCCAAACCATCACTGCGGGTTTGGACAGCATTATGATGAACAGGCTGCCGGATGATTCGGGTTATATTGATATCTGCAGGGGGCAGGGGCTAGACCTGGCAGGCCTGGGTGCGTATCCAATGAATAATCTGACCTATCCTCAGGCTGATTCGCTCTCCATTTTTGTGTGGGAGTTCAGCGACGGATATGCAGATACGGGACGGGTGATTCATCGTATTTTCAATAAAGGAGGAGGATATGATGTAAATCTTCGGATCACAGACGATCACGGATGCAGCAGTGCCAATCCCATTGGCCTCAGGATAAGGGTTTCGGAAAGTCCTCTCCGGCGCATAAATCCTTTACCGGAGCTTTGTCTGGGAGATACCGCCAGCCTCGATTTCGGCACGGATTGGTTTGACCACATTATCATTAAACCCACCCATTTTAAACAAAGAGCCAGCCTCAGGTATGACAGCCTTACTTTCATCCCCGACGGAGGAGCCAGCGGAGGGCAATGCTATAGTGCCTCAGTCCATTTTAATCTTTTTGATCCCGGTCAAACCGTCCTCGATTCCAGCGATATACTTTCGGTGCAGATGAATGCAGAGCACTCCTGGGTAGGCGATCTGAAAATCCGCCTGATCTGTCCGACAGGCCAGAGCATCATTCTGAAAGATTATATTCAGACCGGTAATGCCCACCTGGGACAACCCAATACCAACGACTGCCTTCTCCCCTGGTGCGTCAATGAAGCCAGTATGAATCCGCCGGGAAGCGGATGGACCTATACCTGGTCGATGAACCCCAGCCTTGGCCTGATGAATGATTATGTGAACAGTGGGCAGATGGACAGTACTTCCTACCTCCCGGAGCAATCCTTCACTGATCTGGCGGGCTGCCCCTTGAATGGCACCTGGACCCTGGAGGTTTGCGATTATTGGAACTACGACAATGGTTATGTTTTCTGGTGGGGACTGGAAATTCATCCCGACCGCATACCGGAATCCTGGGAGTTTACCGTGGACACGGATACCCTGCAGTTTTCCGGGCCTCAATTCCTGCAGCAGACCGACAGCCTGCTTCTGCTTTCTCCTCCGGCACCCGGTCTGCATCAGTACAACTTGCATCTTACCGATGCCTTTTCCTGTGCCTGGGACAGCACCTTTGAAATCCGGGTACATCCTTTGCCTGTCTCCGGCTTGCCTTCCGACAGCCATTTCTGTCCGGGCGAACCCTTGCCTGCCCTGCAGGCTCAGGATCTGGGTACGGGCGGAGCATATCTGTGGTTGAGAAACGGACAAACCGTGGGAAATGCCGCTGCCCTGCTGCCAACCCAGGCCGGTACTTATGTCGTGCAGTTGATGGACAGCAATGCTTGTCTGGCATCCGATACCATCGTCCTTTCTGAAGCCCTTAAGCCTCTCTGGAGCGTGCAGACTACCCCTTCCACCTGCGATCTGGCCAATGGGACGGCACAATTCAGTGGAGACAGCAGCCTGGTGGTAAGCTGGACTGGCATACCCCCTCAACAGGGTTTCGAAGCCCTGTCACTGCCGGCCGGATGGCAGCGGTTTACAGTTGGGGACACACAATGCTCTTATACAGATTCTGTCCTGATTGAGTACATCCCTCCCCCTTCATATTCCTTCCTCCAAATCCGGGATGAGCACTGCGGACAAGAGGATGCCAGCATACATTTAAATGTATCAGGAGGAACCCCGCCCTACCATATCCACTGGTACAGTGATCCACCCCAGAGCGGCCCCAAGGCCCAGAACCTGTCCGCAGGAAAACTGCTGTTCCTGATTGATGACAGCTTGTGCCATATACTCGACTCACTGTTTATTCAGGAGATCCCTCCGGCCAGGGCTGCCTTCAGCTTTCTGCCGCAAGTCGCTGAGTTACCCGAAGCCATCTACCGTTTCAGGGATGAAAGCGATGCGGCTGTGAAAGCCTGGCTTTGGGATTTCGGAGATGGAGCCGGGAGCAGTACCGATAAAAACCCTGTGCATCAGTATCATCGTTCGGATAGTTTCCTGGTCAGGCTGATTACCCTGGATACCGCCGGATGTGCAGACACGGCAAGCCAAAAGCTATTCGTAAGGGATTATCTCACCTTTTATATGCCCAATGCCTTCAGCCCAAATGGAGACGGACTGAACGAACATTTCGGCCCTTCTTTTCATAACCTGGAAGTGGAGTCTTATATGATGGAAGTATTTGACCGCTGGGGCAAAAGGCTGTATTACTCAGAAGATCCGCTTGGCAGCTGGAACGGCAGGATGTTTAATCAGGGTGAACCGCTGCCTTCGGGCGCTTATGTGTACAGGATACTGCTGAAAGTAAAGCACCGACCCCTCCAGCAATTCCGCGGAAGCGTCATCCTTTTCTAAAGCCTTCCTTATTCCTCTGATCCCAGAATGCGTTTCTCCACAATCACGGGATAGTGCAAATATTCCAGTTGGTGGATTCTGTCTGCCAGTGATTCCGGGGTGTCGGATGCCATCACAGGGCAGGATGCCTGAAAGAGGATCTCTCCCTCATCATATTCCCGGTTGACCAGATGGATGGTGATTCCGGACTCCTTTACCCCTGCATCAATCACGGCCCGGTGAACGTGCATTCCATACATTCCCCTGCCCCCGAAGGCCGGCAGCAGGGCCGGATGAAGATTGATGATCTTCCCCTCATAGACTTCTACTATGCTGTCCGGTACTTTTAGAAGAAAACCTGCCAGTATGATATACTCGATCCGCATTTGCTGATGAAAGGCCAGCAATTCCGACCCCTGGCGAAAAGCGGCATTGGGGAATAAAGCAGCGTGCACGCCCAGGCTGCGTGCCCTCTCCAGCACATAGGCTCCCGGCCTGTTGCTAAGGATGACCGCCACTTCCGCACTTTGCTTCTCCCTGAAGTAATGTGTGAGCCTTTCCGCATTGGTGCCGCTGCCGGAAGCCCATACTGCTATCCTTCTCACCTGCTGACCATTTTGGGCAAAGGTAGATGTTTCTGCATTGCCTGCCCAGAAAGGATTCCGGAAGCTAATTATACCGATTTGATTATCAAATATGTGAGGAAAAAATTTTGTTTAATCAAGATGAATTGTCTTTCTTTGCGGAGTTAAACCAAAACACATAGTGTCATGTCAGACATTGCTGCAAAAGTAAAAGCGATCATCGTCGATAAACTTGGCGTTGATGAAAGTGAAGTGACCAACGAAGCCAGCTTCACCAATGATTTGGGAGCCGATTCTCTCGACACTGTTGAACTCATTATGGAGTTCGAAAAAGAATTCAATATTGCCATCCCCGATGATCAGGCTGAAAAGATTGGTTCTGTGGGAGAAGCAATAAAATACATCGAAGAGAATAAATAATTATTCGATTTTCTATGGAGTTAAAGCGAGTTGTCGTTACCGGCCTCGGCGCAATTTCTCCATTAGGCAATACTGTCCCGGAAAACTGGGACAGTTTGGTTAAGGGGGTTAGTGGTGCTGGACCCATCACACATTTTGATACTTCGAAGTTCAAAACACAATTTGCCTGCGAAGTAAAGAATTACGATGGGTTGAATTATTTCGACCGCAAGGAGTTGCGGAAGTATGATCTTTACGCCCAATACGGCCTGATCTCCGCCGATGAAGCGATCCAGGATGCAGGATTCGATATGAATGCCTGCAATCTGGACCGTTTTGGGGTGATATGGGCATCGGGCATCGGCGGATTGGAGACCTTCCTGAAGGAAGTAGTCGATTTCGCCCGGGGCGACGGGACACCCCGCTTCAACCCCTTCTTCATCCCCAAAATGATTGCCGATATCGTGGCAGGTCATATTTCAATCAAATACGGCTTCAGGGGTCCCAACTTCGCCACGGTTTCGGCCTGCGCCAGCTCCGCCAACAGCCTTATTGATTCGCTGAATTATATCCGCCTGGGCAAAGCCGATGTCTTTGTTACCGGCGGTTCTGAAGCAGCCATCAACGAAGCCGGGGTAGGAGGTTTCAATGCAATGCACGCCATTTCTACCCGCAACGATGACCCGGCTACCGCCTCAAGGCCTTTTGATAAAGACCGCGATGGCTTTGTGCTGGGAGAAGGCGGTGCTGCTCTCATCTTTGAAGAACTGGAGCACGCCAAAGCCAGAGGTGCAAAGATCTATGCCGAAGTGGTGGGCTGCGGACTCAGTGCCGATGCCTATCATATGATCGGGCCACACCCCGAAGGCGAAGGAGCAATCCTTTCAATGCGGATGGCCCTGGATGATGCAGGAATTCAAATCAGCGATATTGACCACATCAATACCCACGGCACCTCAACGCCCCTGGGCGATGTGGCTGAAAGCAAAGCGATCTCTACCCTCTTCGGAGAACACGCACCCAAAATCTCAATCAACTCCACCAAGTCGATGACCGGCCACCTCCTGGGCGCTGCCGGAAGCATCGAAGCCCTCGCTTCTGTACTCGCCCTGAATCAGGGAATCATCCCTCCCACCATCAACCACTTTACGGATGATCCTGAACTGGACTTTGGCCTGAATTTTACTTTTGGAAAGAAAGTAGAAAGAGATATCCGCTACGCCCTGAGCAATACTTTTGGCTTTGGCGGGCACAACGCGACACTCATCTTTAAAAAATTTGAAGATTAATCCTTGCTTGCCCCTTTACTGAACGCAATCCGGGCCCTCTTCTCGCCCGACCGGAAACTGAGAATATCCATTCGCAATATCTTCGGTTTCTGGCCAGGGAATATTTATCCTTATAAACTGGCTTTTCGACACAAGTCAGCCTCCACAGGCTTTGTGAGCGGAATGAAAATCAGCAACGAACGCCTCGAATACCTCGGCGATGCAGTGCTGGGTGCAGTCGTCGCCGACTTCCTCTTTAAAAAGTATCCCTGCAAGGAGGAAGGCTTTCTTACCGATATGCGGGCCAAAATCGTCAGCCGGACGCAACTGAATAAACTTTCGCAGAAACTGGGCATCACCCAACTCATCCTTGCCAGCCCCGAAGCCAACGGCCAGGCCCGCTCTATCACTGGCGATGCCTTCGAAGCCTTCATCGGTGCCCTCTACGTGGACAGAGGATATGCCTATACCCGGAAAATTATCGTCAACCGTATCATCCGCCAACATTTCGACCTGGAAAATCTCGAAAGGACAGAAGTGAATTTCAAGAGCCGCCTCATCGAATGGGGGCAAAAGGAAAAGCAGAATGTGGAATTCCGTGTAGTGGATGAGGTGGGAAATGGCCACGGAAAACAATATGTGGTCGAGGTCAGGGTGGAAGACCAGGCTCTGGGCTCAGCAAAGGACTACTCCATCAAAGGCGCTGAAAAAATAGTAGCAGAAAAGGTATGCCAGGTGCTGGGGATCGATAAGCATACCTCCTGGATGCAGGATCCTCCGGTGAACTGATTCCCGCCGTCTTCATTCACGAAGACACCTTTTTCCGCAGCAAACAAGCCTGAATCAGGAATAAGCGGATTGTATTCCTCCTGCCTTATCTTTGCCCGATGAATTTCTGGCAAAGCCTAAGCCGTCCTGTTGCCTGCCTGGCTCCGATGGAAGATGTCACAGATACCGTCTTCCGCCAGGTCATTCTACGCCGGGCCCAGCCCAAGCATCTTCAGTTGCTCTTTACCGAGTTTACCAGTACTGACGGCCTCTGCCATCCGGATGCCTATGCCAGGGTATCGGAAAGACTCATCGTAAGCGAACACGAAAAAGCCTTGCTGAAAGAAGGGGGCTATCGCCTGGTGGCGCAGATATGGGGGACGGAACCTGATCGCTTCGCCCGCTCGGCAGAGATGATCACCCAAATGGACGTTTTTGACGGCATTGATATCAATATGGGCTGCCCGGTGAAGAAGATCATCAAAGGAGGGGGATGCTCTGCCCTCATCCTGGATCCACCCCGCGCCAAAGCAATCATCCGCGCCACCCGTTCCGCCACACACTTGCCCGTGAGTGTCAAGACCCGCACAGGATTCCACCATACGGATACCGAAAGCTGGATCTTGCATCTGCTGGAAGCGGAACCGGCCGCCATCATTTTGCACGCACGCACAAGCAGGGAACAGAGCCTGGTTCCGGCACGATGGGAAGAGATCGCCCGGGCCGTGGAAGTCCGCAACCACTCCGGTCTGACCCTCCCAATCATAGGTAACGGAGATGTGCTAAACCCGGCCGACGGGATTCAGAAATGCCAACAGACCGGAGCAGAAGGCTTCATGATCGGCCGGGGCATCTTCCAAAATCCCTGGATGTTTGGGCCATCCGGAGCTCCCCCGGATGCCCACTTGCGTTTGGAAGCCCTCCTGGAACACGCCCGCCTCTTTGTGGATACCTGGCAGAATGAAAAGCCCTATCCGATGCTTAAACGCTTTTTCAAGATATACATCAATGCCTTCCCCGGAGCAGCCGCCTTGCGCGCTCAACTGATGGAAACGTACAGCCTCACCCAGGCTGAACAGGTGATCCACCATTTCATTGCAACGGCATCCAGCCCCCCATCCTGAAAACCACCCCCAATGCTTTTACGCCTCTTTGGGTAAGGACGGGGCACATCCGTTTAAAAATCATAGCTTTGCATCCTATGGAATCAACAAGGCAACAAAAGATCAACCGCCTGCTGCAGCGCGATCTGGGAGATATCTTCCAACAGGAAGGCCCGGCCCTCTCCCGCGCAATGGTGAGTGTAACCCGGGTTAAGGTGAGCCCCGATCTTGCCCAGGCCAAGGTATATCTGAGCATTTTCGGGATAGAGGATAAGCCGGCAGAACTCGAAAGCCTGCGCAAGAAGACCAAGGAAATCCGGCATAAACTCGCCCGGAAAGTGAAAAGCCAGTTGCGGCTCACCCCGCAACTCGACTTTTTCCTGGATGACTCCCTGGACTACATCGAAAGGATTGAGGATCTCCTGGAAAGCTGAGATAAGGTGAAGCTTCCGCTCTTTATAGCCCGGCGCTATATTTTTTCGCGCAAAAGCCATCAGGTGATCAACATCATCTCCTGGGTGAGCCTGGCAGGCATTAGTGCCGGCACAATGGCCCTGATCGTCGTATTGTCCGTCTTCAATGGCTTCGAGCATCTGGTCAAATCCCTGCTCAATACCTTTGATCCTGACATTCGGATCATTGCCCGCGAAGGCAAGGTGTTCGACCCGGGCCTGCTGCCTTTGGATGAAATGCGATCGGTTCCCGGCATCCTCAGCTTTGCAGAGGTGGTGGAAGAGAATGCCTTGATGCGCTATGGGCAACGACAGCATATTGTCACAATGAAAGGCGTGGATGCAGCCTGGATGCAGCACAGCCCCCTCGACAGTATGCTCATCGACGGGGATTTTCTCCTGGAAGAAGGCGACCTTAATTATACCCTGGTTGGGGCAGGGGTAGCCTGGTATCTTGATCTGAATATCCGTGATTTACTTACCCCGGTAGAGATTTACGTGCCCCGCCGCGGAAAAGGCGCGGTGATCAACCCGATGGAGGCATTTGAAAGGGAAGGGGTTCTGCCTGCCGGGGTTTTCTCGGTACAGCAGGATTTTGATGTGCGTTACGCCCTCCTGCCTATCCGCCTGGTGAGAAAGCTGCTGGATTATGGACCGGAAGTCAGCGCAATAGAAATCAGGCTGACGGACGAAAGAGGCTTGAAGAAGACCCAATCCCGCCTGGAAGAACTGGCCGGACCGGATTTTATCGTGCAAAACCGTATGCAGCAACAGGAAACCATATACCGGATTATGCAATCGGAAAGATGGGCCATCTTCTTCATTCTCACATTTATCATCCTGATAGCAGCTTTCAATATGATCGGGTCTGTTTCAATGCTGGTCATTGACAAACGCAAGGACCTGGCCGTGTTATGGAGTATGGGCGCTGACCTCTCGCTCATCCGGCGGATCTTTCTGAACCAAGGGATACTGCTCAGCCTGGGAGGAACAATGCTGGGCCTGCTGCTGGGAGGCGTACTTTGCTGGATGCAGCAGGAATTTGGCCTGGTCAGCCTGCAAGGTACAGAAGGCAGCTTTGTAGTCAGTGCCTACCCGGTAAAAATGCAGGCCTTTGATTTTGTTTTGGTCACTGCAACGGTCAGCCTGATCGGACTGCTGGCCAGCTGGCTCCCCACCCTTCGTCTGCGTGAAAGCAGCAACCGCAGGCACTATCTGACTGCCTGACCGGGCCTGAGAACCTTTCATTCGCATATATGTTTACCTTTGTGCCATCGGTATATAAAATCATCAGTATGACGCGCATATTTTCCCTCCTGATTACGGGTATTTTCCTCCTGAATCTGAACGCCCAAAGCCAATGGGTGGCATTGCAGAGCAACAAGCCCGCTCCTGCCACTACTACCCTGATTTCGGCTGCAAACCAGTCCATCGTACTCAGGATGGAGGTGCCGGGCTTTGAAAAAGTCCCGGTCACCACGCCCCAGGGCCAGGCTTTCCTGATCAGGGTGGAAGAAGGCAGCCCATTGCTGGAGGCAGGAGCACCGGACCTGGTCAAGCTCACTGCATCCCTGGCGATCTCGCCGACAGAGGAGATGGCGGTCAGGGTGCTGTCTAAACAATATCAGGATTTCCAGGGGATCGCCGTCGCTCCATCCAAAGGGAACCTTACCCGTGATACAGACCCGGCCAGCGTGGCATACACATACGGCAAGGTGTACAATGAATCCGGCTTCTACCCGGGTTTTCCGGCGCAACTGCGCGAGCCCTACATGTTCAGAGATGTGCGCGGGCAAGCCCTGGTTGTCTTTCCTTTTCAGTACGATCCCTCCACCCAGACCCTGAGGGTGCTGAGCGAAATGATTCTGGAGGTCTACAGCACCGGAAATCCGGGATATAATCCTCTGCCTGCGCAATCCCAAAGCAATCCAATGCCCCTCGAATACAGGCAGGCTTATGAAAGACACTTTATAAACTTCGAAGCAACAAAGTATACTCCCCTGGTGGATGAAGGCAAAATGCTCATTCTGTCCAATGGAAGCTATATCCCGGCAATGCAGCCTTTTGTGGAATGGAAGAATATGCGCGGTATCCCTACCGAGATCATTGATGTGGCTACCATCGGCAGCACCAGTGCAGCCATAAAGAATTATGTAAGCAACTATTACAATACCCAGGGGCTTACCTTCCTGCTATTGGTTGGCGATGCTGCCCATATCCCCCCTGTCACCACCTCCAACGGACATTCTGACAATGACTATGGATACCTGGTGGGCAACGATCATTATCCGGAGATTTTTGTGGGCCGCTTCAGTGCGGAATCGGTAATGGATGTGGAAACACAGGTACTGCGCGTCCTGCAGTACGAAAGAGATGCCCACACCGGCCAGCATCAATACACGCATAATATCGGAATCGCTTCCGATGAGGGCCCTGGAGATGACAATGAGATGGATTATGAACATATAAGAAATATGCAGACCGACCTGGGAAATTACACTTACCTTAACAGCTACGAGTTTTTTGAAGGCTCCCAGGGTGGGAATGATGCTCCGGGTAATCCCAGCGCAACGATGGTGGCCACTGCAATCAACAATGGCGCCGGCCTCATCCTGTACACCGGGCACGGCAGCACTACATCCTTCAGTACCTCCGGCTTTTCCAACAGCAATATTGCCGGTCTGACCAACACCGGAATCCTGCCATTTATCTGGTCGGTGGCCTGTGTTAACGGCAACTTCGTCAACAATACCTGCTTTGCAGAGGCCTGGATGCGGGCACGTGTAGGAGACCAGCCCACCGGCGCCATCGCTACCCTGATGTCGACCATCAACCAGAGCTGGAACCCGCCGATGGAAGGGCAGGACGAAATGGTGGATATTCTTGTGGAGAGCTACAGCAACAATATCCGCAGGACTTTTGGCGGCATCTCGATGAATGGCTGTATGAAAATGAATGACACTTATGGAAGTGCAGGTTATGAAATGACGGACACCTGGACTTTGTTCGGAGACCCTTCGCTGGTTGTTAGAACAGATACTCCCCGTATACTTACCGCTACCCATCAGCCTACCTTGCTGCTTGGGACTGCGCAGTTAAGCGTGAATTGTGCAGTCGACGATGCCCTGGTAACCCTTAGCCGTGCCGGTCAGATCCTGGCTTCAGAAAAGGTATCCAATGGGCAGGCCCAGTTGAATTTCCAAACCCTGACTACCCTCGACAGCCTCACCTTGGTGGTGACTGCCTACAACCATATTCCATACATCACTCCTCTTACGGTAATCCCGGCCAATGGGCCTTATGTTATATACAACCATAATACCATCAGCGATTCCCTCGGAAATCAAAACGGGCTGGCCGACTATGGGGAAAGCATCTTTATGAATGTAGCCCTGCAGAATCTGGGTGTGGCCACGGCCGGTCAGGTGAGTGCAGTGCTGACAAGCACTGATCCGATGGTGAGTGTGATGATCGATAGTAATTTCTGGGGAGATATTACTGCAGGCGACACCAGCCTGCTGCAGGCCGCATTCAGCTTGAGCATCTCAAATGCTATCCCCGACCAGCATCCTTTGCATTTTAACCTGGAGGTGAGCGATACTGCCGGGAACCAGTGGAACTCCGCACTGATGCTCAAAGTCAATGCCCCAAGCCTTCTTCTTGAGTCGCTGCAGATCAACGATAGTATCGGCGGCAATGGCAATGGCATTCCTGAACCGGGGGAGAGTCTGGTGATCACCATACCGGTCAGCAATGCCGGGCATAGCGATGCCGGCGCAGCTCAACTTTATCTGGCCAGCAGTGAGCCTTTGGCCGTGTTGAATGCGAACAGCCAAACCCTGAGTGGCCTTGCCGCAGGAGGAATGTCGCCGCTTTCTTTCAATCTGCATCTGGACACCAGCCTGGCCCTGGGCAGCAGCCTGGCCCTGCATTCTCACCTCAATGCCGGAGCCTATTCAGATACCCGTACCTATTATCTGCCCATCGGCAATATCACAGAAGACTTCGAAACGGGTGATTTCACTCGTTTCAACTGGAATTTTGGCGGGAATGCCAATTGGACGGTACAAAGCAACCAGCCTTTTGAAGGATTGTTCTGCGCCAAATCCGGACCTATCGGGAACAACGCCTCCAGCACGATGGAGATCACCCTGAATGTACTGGTGGATGACACGATTTCTTTTTACAGAAAAGTGTCCTCAGAACAGGGCTACGACTTCCTGCGATTCTATATCGATAACAACAAGATGGGAGAATGGTCGGGAAATGAAGCCTGGGCAATGGTTTCGTATCCGGTTACCGCAGGGACGCATACCTTCAAATGGACCTACGTCAAAGACTGGTATGTTTCGAGCGGCAGCGATTGCGGATGGATCGACTATATCAGCTTCCCGCCGGTGAACGTGCAGGGTGCGGCGCCCTTGAGTGTGGTGGCCCTGGCAGGCGATCCGGAGATTTGCACCGGCGAAAGCACCCAGCTGATGGCTTTTGCCAATGGCGGCAGTGGTAACTACACCTATTTATGGTCCCCGGCCACAGGCCTGAATGATCCCACCCTCGCCAACCCGGTCGCCCATCCGGCAGGCAATACACAATATACGGTCAGCATCAGCGACGGCAATGGCAGTGCAAGCGCCATCGCCGATGTCGTTGTGCATCCGCTCCCCGCTACCCCTTCCATTACACAGCAGGGGAACGATCTTGTTTCCAGCGCGGCAAGCGGCAATCAGTGGTATGGTGCCCAGGGAGCCATTGCCGGAGCCAACGGCCAGGTATTCACGCCTTCTTCCTCCGGCGATTACTATACCATTGTAAGCAGTCAGGAAGGCTGCGATTCCGATCCTTCCAATGTTATTGCCTACACCATCAGTGGGTTGGAGGAGAATGCCGCACTGCAGGATTTCCTGGTGTTCCCGAACCCCACCACCGGGGAACTGAACCTGAGCCTGAACATCAGCAAAGGCGAAGAAGTCCTGATCCGTTTAATGGATGTGACTGGCCAGGAGCTTGAAGTTTTATGGCAAAAGGGAATGGCTCAGGGTATGCACAAGCTTCAATTTGATCTCAGTTATCTGCCTTCCGGGATCTATTATCTGCGCCTGGAACAAGGGACGAAAGCTGCAGTTAAAGCGGTAATTCTGCGATAAACAAAAACTTTCCTCATAAGCATTCCTTCAGGCATCATAAAGGTCCTGCTCACGCGCCTACCTGCCGGTAGGCAGGCGATTGCACCTGAAATCCGCAGGTCTCGCAAAATTACCTCAGCAGAAAGGTTCTTATGTCACCCTTGCTGGCGCACATCCTATTTTGAGAGGCCTTGGGAGAAGAACAGAAAACACAATCTCTATCTGTTTTGCCCTCAGGCCGGGCAGGCCCTGTCCTTTTGCCTTGATGCAAAAGGACCAAAAAATCAAGGCTGCATTGCATTTCCTTGAAAACTACGGCTTCGGATAGGAGTCGCGATCCGAGCCGCTTTTTCAGTGAGCTTGATTGGCCTGTCCTAAGCCTATGCTCGCGGATCGCTCCATTTGAAAAACCGCTCACGCTTGCATAAGTCATCCTCAGCCTTGTAGGAATTTTGCCAATCAGCTATGGTTTTCAGCCGCCAAGGGCGGAGGAAAAATCCCTTGAACACTTCGTCGGCCGATTTCTATCGGCCTCCTCAGTGACCCTGGACTGGTCCCTGAGCAATTTTGCGCAGCAAAATTTGTCGAAGGGTGGGCGAGCAAAGAAATGAACAAGGTATAGCCTGGCTTTTTTGTGGTACGAAGGGAAAGCCTATACAGCTGTTTTTTTTCTTCGTACTCGAGCTCGCACTCGTACTCGAACTCAAACTAAGTCCTTCCACACGCGTCAGAGATTACTTGTTTGATGCAAGAGCCCGCCTGCCGGCGTGCAGGCAAGAGCATACAGCATACAGTAAAGCTATGATTGCCGATGGGCAGCCGAAGGGTCAAACTCAAACTAATTTGGGATCTTACTGCTGACGGCGGATCACTGCAGAAGCAAATGCTTCAAGAACGCTCACCCCGCCAATTTCCGCGCGAATGTGGTCAAGCTCCTGCAGGGCAGTGGTGCGATAGAGATCCATCATCTTCTCCATTTCTGCCTGCATCCCGAGGGAATTAAAAATGCGGATCACTTCCTGAATTTTATTTGTAGGGTCTTCCGGTTTCTGTGCATACCAGTGCAGCAAGTCGCTGCGGCTATGATCATCGGCCAGTTCCAGGGCACGCAGGTAGAGATAGGTCTTTTTGTTGGCAGCAATATCACCCCCGGTTTTCTTACCGAAAGAAGCTTCGTCTCCAAAAGTATCCAGCCAGTCGTCCTGCAACTGGAAAGCCATCCCACAGGCCAGGCCGAAACGATAGAATCGGTCTGCCAGGGCGGCGCGGGCGCCCCCGATGACAGCTCCTGTCTTCAGGCTGGCAGCGAGCAGGACCGCGGTCTTCAGGCGGATCATTTCGAGATACTCCCCGGTGCTGACATCGGTTCGGGTTTCGAAGTTCATATCCCACTGCTGTCCTTCACACACTTCTGTGGCTGTCTGAAAGAAAAGGGACATTACCGCAGGAATACAGGAAGGTTTTGTTTGGAGCATCAGCTTCCCTGCCAGGGCGAACATTGTATCACCGCTGAGGATGGCGCGGTTGGCATCCCACTTTATATGTACGGTGGGTGCGCCCCGCCTTATGGGTGCGGCATCCATAATGTCATCGTGGAGCAGGGTGAAATTGTGAAATACTTCGAGGCCGAGGGCAGGGTGTAAAACATCTTCCTGCTTACCACCACATATATCGCAGGCAGCCAGGGCAATAACAGGGCGAAGCCGCTTCCCACCCAGGGAGATCACATAACGGATAGGCTCATACAGTTCCTCAGGACTTCCTCCTTCCAGGAGGGAAGGAAGGTGGTCTTCCACAATCTCGCGGTAATTATCCAAAGTCATCATAGCCGCTTATTCATCCAGCATCCGGAGGAGGTAATCGCCATAACCGCTTTTCAGCAGGGGCTTGGCAAGTTCAATCAGCTGTTCTCCGTTGATAAAACCCATACGATAAGCCACTTCCTCAATACAGCCGATTTTGAGCCCCTGCCGGTCTTCAATGGTTTGTACAAACTGGGAAGCTTGCAGCAGGCTGGGGAAGGTGCCGGTATCCAACCAGGCTGTTCCCCGTCCGAGAATCCCCACTTTCAGTTTTCCCTGCTCCAGGTAATAGCGGTTTACATCAGTAATTTCATATTCCCCCCTTTTGCTGGGCTGGATGTTGCGGGCCACTTCCACCACCGAATTATCGTAGAAATAAAGGCCCGGTACGGCATAATTCGATTTGGGATTGGCTGGCTTTTCTTCAATGGAGATGGCTTTCTGATCCTTGTCGAATTCCACCACCCCATAACGCTGCGGATCATTCACGTGGTAGGCGAACACTACCCCGCCGTCAGGGTCGGTATTGTCCTGCAAAAGCCGTCCTAAGCCTGATCCATAGAAAATATTATCCCCCAACACCAGGGCGGCCTTGTCGTTGCCAATGAAATCGGCCCCGATGACAAAAGCCTGGGCAAGCCCGTTGGGAACCTCCTGTACCGCATAGCTGAAGCTGCAACCGAGTCCTTTTCCATCGCCCAGCAATCGCTCGAAGTTGGGGAGATCCTCGGGGGTGGATATAATCAATACATCCCTGATTCCTGCCATCATCAAAATAGAGAGCGGGTAATAGATCATTGGTTTGTCGTAGATGGGCATCATTTGCTTGCTCATCGCAATGGTGAGGGGATGCAAACGGGTTCCGGCGCCACCGGCAAGAATAATTCCTTTCATACAATTGTGCGTTTAGGCCGACCCGCGGGTGTCCACTTCCAGGTCGTCCAATTCAATATCTTCGTGTTCATCAAAAAATTCAAGTATAGGCTCAGAAAAACGCCTTGTGGTAGCCCGCTTTTCAAGGGTAAGCAGGAGGGAGGGCAGCAGCAGCAGATTGCTCAGCACGGCAATCAACAATGTAAAGGAAACCAGGAACCCCATTGCTTCCGTGCCGCCGAAGGTGGACAGCGTAAACATTGCAAAGCCAAAAAAGAGGACAATGCTGGAATAGACCATACTGTAACTGGTTTCTTTGAGGGCCGAGAGCACCGACTTCCGGATATCAAAATTGGTCAGGCGCAGCTCCATCCGGTAGCGGGAAAGAAAATGGATGGCATTGTCCACCGAGATCCCCAGGGCAATACTGAAGATCAGAATGGTGCTGGGCTTGATGGAGATGGCAGCGAAACCCATCAGGGCTGCCGTGAGCAATTGCGGGAGCAGGTTGGGGATCATACTGATGCCGACCATCTTCGCGGAATTGAAAAGGAGGGACATAATGAGCAGGATCACAAAAATGGCCAGGAGAAGACTGGTCATCAGGTTACGCACCAGGTAGTCGGTGCCTTTGAGAAAGACCACGCTGGTACCGGTGATGGTCACATCGTAGCGGTCGGGCTTGAAAATGCTATCGATCTTGGGGCGCAGTTCATCCCGTATCCTGGCGATATCGTGGGTGCCGATATTGGCCATCTGCACGCTGATCCTGGCGCGCTGCATATTGCTGTCGAGGAAATTATTAAGCAATGAACGGCTTCCTTTTTCCATCTGCGGAAGATAGGCCGCCATAAAATTCATTTCATTGTTGCTCGGCAACTGATATTCGCCGGGATTGCCACGGTAAAAAGCCTGCCTGCCGAATTTCACAAGTTCAGCCACAGACAAGGGTCTGGAGAATTCATCATAGGTCATCAGGGTATCCTGAAGCCTGTCCATCCGCCTCAGGGTAGCCAGGTTCTGGGCACCCTTTTCCTTGCGGGTATCGATCATAATTTCGAAGGGAAGTGTCCCCTTAAACTCCCGTTCAAAGAAAAGGAGGTCTTTGTATAAAGGATCTTTCTTCGGGATATCATCCACCACATTCCCGGTGGTTTTCAGCATCGTGATACCGAATACCGCGATGAGCGCAGTAATGCTGGTTACGATATATACTGCATTGCGCCGGTTTTTTACAATAAAGAGGATGCGTTCCACAAGATAGGTGGTAAGCTTGCTATTGAGGTGCTTTATGTGGCGGGTCTTGGGCGGATCGGCATAGCTGAAGAAGATGGGGATCAGGAAGATGCTGAGCACAAAGACGATCATAATATTGATCGAAGCAACCACCCCGAACTCCACCAGGATAGGATTTCCGGTGACGATAAAAGCGGCGAAACCGATGGCGGTGGTGAGGTTGGTGAGGAATGTGGCATTGCCCACCCTTTGCACTACGCGGGAAAGGGCTTTCACCTTATTGCCGTGGCTTCGGTATTCGTGGTGGTATTTATTCAGCAGGAAAATGCAATTCTCCACCCCGATGATAATCAGCAAGGGCGGGATAATACCGGTGAGCAGGGTGATGGTATAACCGAAGAGGCTGATAATCCCCAGTGCCCAAACCACGCTGATCAGCACAATGAGCATCGGGAAAACCATTGCTTTAAAGGAGCGGAAGAAAATCAGGAGGAAGATGGAAGCGACGATCATTGCGAGAATGACAAAAAAGCGCAGCTCGTCCTGAACCTTTTTTGAGGTTACCGTGCGGATATAAGGCAATCCGCTGTGATGCACAAATACCCCGGTTTGTTCCGAAAAAGCTTCCGCCCTGTCGCGGATATCATATACCAGGCGGATACGCTCCCTGGAGTTCAGAACATCCTTGTCGAGGGTGACCATCATCAGGGTTGCCATCGAATCGGTGTTGATCAGCAGCCCTTCATAGAAAGGCAGCTGAAGTATCTTCTGCTTTATCGTATCCACTTCCGCCTGGCTTTGGGGCCTTTGCCCCACCACCGGGATGAAATCAAATTTCTTCAGGCTGTCGTTGCGTTCAAGATGGTAGATCCGGGACAGCGAGACCACTTCTTCCACCCCATCCATTTTCAGCAAATCCCCGGTGAGGTCGTACCAGGCATTGAAATGGTCCAGCTGAAAAATGCTTTCATCCTGAATACCGATAAAATAAACGCTGCCATCTTCTCCAAATACCGACTTAAAACGGTCGTAATCGATGCGGGTGCTGTCTTCAGGGGGCAGGATAGAGCGCATCTCATAGCTGAGCTTCACCTCCAGGGCCTTATAGCCCATAAAAGCCGTGATCAGCAGGAGGATGATCAGGTTTAAGAGTCTTTGCCGAAGGATGATCCTAACAAGGCGTGTCCACATTAAAATATTCTTATACAGGTGTTTTCAAAGATAAAAAAAGCGATCCCCACAGGGTCTGGATCGCCTTTATTTAAGAGGGCCGAAATTACAGATTTATCTCTTGTCCGACAAATATCCTGTTTCCCACTATTGTTTCCTGTAAGCCGCGCTCCTCACGGATGGGATGCGTACATTTGCGGCAAGGTAGGGCAAAGAAATGAATAATAAAGGCATCATTTTTTTTCTTGACACAGCACATCCCTTGCTGGAGATGGGCTTGCAAGAGGCGGGTTATCAATGCATTCAGGCCTCTCACCTTTCCTGCGAGCAAGTACTGCACCAGCTTGGGGAGGCCGAAGGGATCATCGTAAGATCACGCATTCCGGTGGATGCCCGGCTGATGGATGCCGCCCCTCGTTTGCGTTTTATCGGCAGACTGGGATCGGGGATGGAAAACATTGATGCGGAATATGCACGAAAGAGAGGGATCCATTGCCTGAACGCCCCTGAGGGCAATCGCGATGCGGTAGGGGAACACGCCCTGGGTCTTTTATTGTCGATAATGAACCATCTGAAACGGGGGGACAGGGAAGTTCGGGATGGGCTGTGGCGGCGGGAGGCAAACAGGGGAAGCGAGATCAAGGGGAAAACGATATCCATCATAGGCTATGGCAACACCGGCAGTGCGTTTGCACAACGGCTCCGTGGATTTGAAGCCCGCGTGCTTGCCTACGACAAGTATAAAAGCGGCTTCTCTGATGATTATGTACAGGAGGCTCAGATGGATCAGGTGTTTGAAGAAAGCGATATCCTCAGCCTCCACGTTCCGCTTACAGATGAAACCCATTACCTGGTGAACCGCGATTACCTGGCGCGATTTCGCAAGCCCCTATGGCTGCTCAACACCAGCCGCGGTCCGGTGGTTGAAACACGGGCACTGCTGGAGGCCCTGGATGCAGGCAAGCTGCAGGCTGCCGGCCTGGATGTGCTGGAATATGAAAAGAAGTCGCTGGAAGGACTGGATGCCTCCGCCTATCCGGAGGATTTTACATCGCTGATACAATCTGAAAAGGTACTCCTCAGTCCGCACGTTGCCGGATGGACATACGAATCCCTGGAAAAACTGGCTTCGGTATTATTGCAAAAAATCCTTGCACTCCCGCAAAAGGAGTCCTGATTTCCCTGCTCGCCCAAGGCTTGTCTTCAACAAAAAAAAGATTCTATTTTTGTCGCAAATAAATTTCTCGATATGAAACAGGAACACAAGCTTTTCAAGGGGAAAACCCTGGCGATCCTTTCCGGAGGCGGTGACACCCCGGCCATCAACTCCAGCATAGAATCAGTGCGCAACAGGGCGGCGATGCTGGGCTATCGGGTGCTGGGCATACGATATGGATGGAAAGGATTGCTTGGACAAGGAGATGTGGTGGATCTCACTAATCAAGCCTACGATGGATGGTATGGGGGAACGGCATTGAGCAGTAGCCGTACCAACCCCTTCCCTTCCAAAAAAAATCCGGAAAGCCGCGTTCCCCAGGTTTTGGAGAACCTGAAAAGATATAAGATCGATGTGCTGGTCACCATTGGAGGCGACGACACCAATGGGGCGGCCAAGCGCCTTTATGAAACCGAAGGGATCCCGGTGATCGGCTATCCGAAAACCATCGACAATGACCTGCGTACCCGCTCAATGCATTCACACAATGGCATAGAAACGGAAGCCGTGCTTTGCCCCGGATTCCCCTCTGCCGCCAAAGCCATCGCCGAGTTTGCCGCCCGGCTGAAGACCACGGCTGAGTCGCATCACAGAATCCTGGTGCTGGAAGTGATGGGAAGAGATGCCGGATGGCTTACCGGAACCGCGCTTTTCGGAGGCGCCCAGATGGGGCTCATCCCGGAAGTTGAAATGACCAAAGAACGAAAGGACTTCTTCTTTGAGAAGGTGAAGGAAATGTATATGAACCACCCCAAAAGGTCGCTGATCATTCCTGTTTCAGAAGGGGTGAGGTGGTATGACGAGGCCAAGCAAAAACTGGATGTGGTATATGCCAGCAGTGAAGTGGATGAATACGGGCATCCCCGTTTTGGTGGTATCTCAGGGGTCATCGCTTCCGAAATCAGCCGCAGGACCGGCATTGAGGCCCGTGCCCAGATCAGCGGGTATTATGCAAGGGGCGGAATGTGCCGCAAATATGACCGCAGGTTGACAATGACCCTGGCCGACAAGGTAGTGGACCTGCTGCTGCGTGAAGAATACGGACGGATGCCGGTAATGTCAAAAATTGTGGACTACCCTGAATTGGAAGAATTTAATTCCACTTCCATCGATATGGGCGACATTGGCAACAAACCGCTCCCGGAAATCTATTATGACTCAAATACGTTCAGCTTCACCGAACCATATACTGATTTCCTTTCAAAAATACTTCGGTATCCGCGTTATACCGATTTTGAATATGATTTCCCGGTAGTGCTGCCGGAGGATTTGTAGAAGTTACCTCAAGAGCTGTCTGAGCCGCTTGGTCAGGGGTGCAACATTTATTTTGACAGCCTGTATCTCCCATTGCGCATTACCGGCATTTTCTGCCTGGTGGCATAGATTTGCATAAGGATGGAATCTTTTGTAAATTAGCGCCTTTAACTCTACACTACGCACGCGATGAAATGGATGAATACCCTTGCCACACTGATGGCACTTGGCTTTTTCTGCACTTGTATCCCGCTGAAAACCTACGCCCAATCTCCGGATACCATTGTCTATCTGAACACTTTCAACGGCACTACAGGCCAAACCTGGGCGGATGCGCAGGCGGCGGGCTGGACCGGCTTCCAGGTGGATCAGGTCTATGACCCCGATCCCCAGTTCTATCCCGGGGATCACTTCCTGGGTTTGAAATGGTATTATGTGAATAAACTCGGAGCCTGGATGCTCTCTCCCCCCATTGACTTTGGGAAGCTTCAGACCTTTGTGCTGGATTTCTGGGCCGATGGCCACGGTTGGCTTGATATTTACCTTCAGGACAGCCTCAACTCCTATCATCTGCATTATGAGAAGCTCCCGGACGCAATGGGGGCACAGAAGCTTCTTCATTTTCATATCCGGATAGAAGATGCCTTTCTCTTTTCACCGGAATACAATCCGGCCATACAGGGAGAAACCCGGATCTACATCCACTATATCAATCCCAATAAAAACCGTATCGGACGCATCCTGGATTTTAGTTTGTACGGAGAAGAAGGAACGGTCTGGCTTGGAAACCAGACCAATCTGTGGTTTGAAAACGATGACTGGACGAACGGGCACCCTACGCGACGTAAAGTCGGCCTCATACCCAATGGACGGCCACGCTATCCCTTTATCTATGGAGACGCAGAGTCCAATATCCTGAAAGTAGAGGACAATGCCTATTTCGTCATCACCCCGCAAAGCACCCTCACCAGCTACGATACCCTCTATATGGACGGGCAGTACAATATGGTAATTTACTCTGACTCAGCAAGTACGGGAAGTTTTATTGATAAAGCCGGCATCAGCGGGAATGGGACCGCCTACATCGAGCAATGGGTCAGCCAGGAGAAATGGCATTATACTTCATCCCCGGTTGTCGAAGGATTATCCAAGACCTATCTGTCGCTTTTCCTTATCCCTTTTCTGGAAGCGCAAAATGGCTGGGGTGAATACATTGTACCCCTGGATGTCCCTCTGGACATAATGAAAGGATACGGTGTTTGGAGTTCCGCTACCAATCCTCCGATGGGCGATACCACCGTCTGGTTTGGAGGCAGACCCAATACTGGTGCTAAATCGATACAGATTACCAATTCCAGCTTCGCCGGAGACCCGCAAAAGGATGGATGGAACCTGGTTGGGAATCCCTATCCTTCTGCCCTCCATTGGGATTCGGCAGGATGGGACAAATCTGCAACCACCGGAGCCCTCTACCTTTGGGATCCCGTCAGCGGCCTCAATACAGTCTATCTGGGTCAGGGCGTGGGGATTCCTGAAGGGGTAACGGGAGAGATTCCCCCCGGACAAGGATTCTTTGTTAAAGCCGTACAAAACGGAACCTTTTCCGTCACGGACCAGGCCCGTATTCACAGCGATAAAAAATGGCATAAGGGCAGCAATCCCGGCCAGCAGCCCAACCTGCTTCACCTTAAGGTGAGCGGAAACAACCGCCAGGATCAGACTGCCATCCGTTTTCAGGGAGCAGCCTCTCCCTTATACGAAAACAATTCGGATGCCTTCAAACTAATGTCCTCACAGCCAGATGTGCCTCAGATTTTCTCCTACTCCGAGGATGTTCCACCCCTGATGTTGTCTATCAATACCCATCCGGCCCTTGAAGACAGTGTCAGCATCCCCCTGGGCTTTTATGCAGGGCAGGCAGGAAACTTTACTTTGGGACCCAATCAATTACATAGTTTCCACACCAATTGTCTGTTCATATTGGAAGATTTGTTGCTCGACAGCCTGATCGATTTTCACCAGGTGCCAGACTACGTATTTTATGGCGACACCTCCCATCCGCTCCAGCGCTTTATGCTGCACATCTATCCATCCAGTCTGGAAGCCCTGGTGGCATACGATGGCGACAGCGCCCGTCCGATTCCCGGCGTGGGAGTGAGTATGGCACAAGGAAACGCCAATCCGAACGCCGCGTTCAACCGCATTAGCGGGAACAATGGGGTTTTCCGGATCGGGGACCTTCCTGACGGCCTTTATCAGGCTCAGTTCAATTTCCAGGGACTCCCGTGGATAGGCAGCAATGCCACGGATGCCCTGCTGGCAGCGCGCGCCTTCGTCGGACTTGAGAACCTCAGTCCGGTACGTCAGATGGCCGCGGATGTGGATGGCAGCGGATATGTCAATACGGCCGATGCCCTGGCCATCCAGAAGCGTTTCGTGGGAATGACCAACTCCTTCAATGGAGAGGATTGGATTAGTGCGGAAAGCCACTACTCCATCAATGGAAACCAGGCCTGGAAATGGCTGGTTCCTGCTCTCTGCAAGGGCGATGTAAATGGTTCCGGAACCAATGCCAAGCTCCAGGGACGGGTAGAAATGCTCAGCCAGGGAAGGCTGAAAACAGACCGGAACAGGAAGCAGGATATTATCCTGTCTGCAGGACAGGATTGTGCACTGGGTGCGCTTTCTCTCATTCTTCGCTTGCCTGAAACGCTGAGTGTGGATCACCTCACCCTTGTTGGAAGCAGCGATAAGGTCATCTTTCATCAGGAAGATAATCTCCTCCGTCTAAGCTGGTTCAGCCTTGAAGGACTGAAGGTGAAAGAAGGCGATCCCCTGCTGATGCTCTCAGCCGATATCCCCCGGGGAAGCAGGGGGGACATCATCGTGGAAGGAGGCTCGGAAGCCGCCAGCCCGGATGGCACAGTGATCCCGAATTTCCGGCTCTTATCCCCACAGTTGGGCGAAGATGAAGGCAGTCCGGCCCTCAGCTTGTTTCCCAACCCGGCTGCAAGCCACAGCTTCCTGACAGCATACTTTGGCAGTACACAGCGCATCCGGATAGAGATCCGCGATATGAAAGGCAGCCTGGTGAAAAGCTGGGACAGCCAAGCCGACAAGGGCAGGCTTGAACAGCGTATTGTACTGCAGGGAATGAAGCCTGGAAGATATGTGCTCAGTCTGATTCCGGAAAGAGAAAATGAAGCTGTCCAATACGGCGATCTGATCATCCTGGAGTGAGCCCGGACTTTCCTTAATCAAAATGCAACTGCTTTGTCCAAAAAACTGGAGGCTGGGGCATAGGTGGATTTTTTATCCTCCTTACGAACCTTCTGCGATCTGGTACGTTAAATTTTCGTATCTTGCTGTGCTTTAAGACTATTGTCAGTAGTTTAGTGCATATTTGCAGTGCGGTTGTTTAATGTTCGGATTCTTATGACGAAACCTGGTATAATGCTTTGGGATCGACTGCCTGATTGCAGTGGATCCAAGTTCCTGTTCATTCCCTGGCATTTTTTTGCAATGGTGTTGATCCTGTTTCCACCATTGTCTAATGCCCAAGAGGAGAGTGCCTTCTTGGGGATAAACACCGAAAGCCCGGTTTGGCAGAAACCCAAGACAAGTGGGTTCAACGCCATACTCTCCCCAGCCAATCCCGAACAGGAGATTATCCTGAGTTGGGTGCCCAATGCCAACAACGACCCGGTGCTGATTGTGGTGAATACCAGTCCGCAAATGGGAACCCCCGAAGACGGCATCACCTATAGCAATGGTGACCCTGTCCCCGGCGGAGGGATGGTACTTTATACAGGAGGCGGCTCCTCCGTCCTGCACGAAAACCTGGCACCCGGATCACTCTATTATTATACCATCTATACCATTGACTCCCAAGGGAATTATCTCCAGGGTACTACCATTAGCCTTCAATCCGGGGGAACTGCACTTAACCCGCCCAACAACCTGAGTGCCCAGGTTACGGGATGTGGGGAAGTTAGCCTGCAATGGGAAGCACCCATTAACGCCCTGTTCTTTGAAGATTTCGAAGGATATACGGACTTTACCATCACCAATTTCGGCAGCTGGACCCTCAGGGATGTAGATGATCAAATCACATACGGCCTCACCGAATTTGATTATCCCAATGAATATGAGAAGATGGCTTACATCATTTTCAATCCTTCTCAGGTGACCAATATTGTGAATCCGCCCGTCGGAAGTGAATATGACCCATACAGCGGAAGCAAATATGCTGCAGCCATTGCCGTGCCTCCCTGCGATTTCTGGGGGATAAACTGGTGCCCGAATGATGACTGGCTCATCTCACCCCAGATCAGCCTGAGTGTGGATGCAGAGCTGCGCTTCCAGGCAAAGTCGGTGGCAGATCTATATGGCCTGGAGCGCTTCAGTGTGCTGGTTTCCACCACCGGAACCAACCCCGCTGATTTCACAAAAATCTCTGCCGGCAATTACCTACAGGCTCCTACGAGCTGGACGGAATATGACTTCGACCTCAGTGCATACACCGGACAGGATGTGTACATCGCTATCCGTTGTATGTCGGATGATGCTTTTGTTTTTGCTGTGGATGATTTCCTGGTGCAGCAGTCTTCCAGTAAGAATATGCTGGCAAAACCGACGCCTGCCGGGATTGGAAATCCGGCCAAGTCGGGCGCCCTTGCATCCTTCAAGCCTGGCAAGATACATCCGGACAGCGCCCAAAGCACAGGGCTTGCCAAACCGCTCCCCGCCTACAACCCGATGGCCACGCCGCATAATGATGGGGAACAGAAGACGAAAAGCACACCCAAGTCCCTCACCGCCTATCTGATCTACCAGAATGGCACTTTGCTGGACTCTGTTGACGCTGGAACACTGACATACACAGATACCCTGGCAGGATACTCAGGCAGGGTGTATTATGTCGTGGCGCGCTATGGATCCTCAGCAGATCAATCCCCACCCTCAAACCTGTTTGTGACTCCTGCCAATACCGGAGCAGGGTCGGATACGGTGATCAATGAGGGATTTGAATCTGCTCCATCTGGATGGCAGATATACAGTGTGATCGGGAGTGCACAATGGACGATCAGTACGGCCAACTCACATAGTGGGAACCGTTCCGCTCGGTTCTACCGTACCCGTTGGGTGCAAAATGACGACTGGCTGATCAGCCCCCAGGTCAATCTGGGTGCCGTTGGTACCCGGGAGCTTGAATTCTGGGACTACTTAGATCCCCACCCAGTTTTCTATCCTCAGACTTTCCACCGGGTCTGGATATCTTCCGATTATTCCGGGAGCGGCGATCCCAATAATGCCAACTGGACCCTCCTCTACAATCACGACTACAACAATGCTTTCAGCTGGCAGCAAAGGGTGATTGACCTGAGTTCCTATAGTGGGAATGTGTATTTCGCCTGGCAGTACGACGGTTATTCATACAACGGAGGCTATGGGTCAGCCTGGACCACCTATTATGTGGATGATGTGATCATCCGCACTGAGAATGAGTGTTATCTGGCCTGGACAGGGGATACCGACACCGACTGGAATGTCGGCTCCAACTGGAGTACAGGTGTGGTTCCCGGGCCTGCTGATGAGGTCTTCATCCCCCGCAACCGCCCCAATTACCCTGAGATGAATTCGGCAGGCTTGGCAGAGATGAAGTCGTTGAATATCGATATTGGTGCCCACGTGGATGTGGCCCCTGCAGACCGTATGACCGTTCACGGTCCCATCCTGCTCAGCGGAAGGCTTAATCTGCGTTCAGATGCCACAGGAACGGCTTCGCTGCTGGATAAGGGCATCATCCGGGGTACCAGCTACATCTATGCTGAACAGTTCATTCCGGCCGATCGCTGGCACTATATTGCGGCCCGTGCCTATCCTGAATACACTTACAAATATTTCTCGCTCTTTTTACTGGAGTACGAAGAACCGCAAGGAGACTGGGGGAATTATATCGTCCCTACCGATGTGCTTCTTGAACCCGGCAAGGGCTATGCCATCTGGTCCAACTCCAGCCAGACCGGGGATACCACAGTGCACTATCATCGCAATGCCATTACCGGACAGATCACCATAGATAACCTAAGCCGTACCCCTTCAGTCGTAGACAGCCTGGAAGGCTTCAACCTGATCGGGAACCCTTATAATTCTGCCATCGACTGGGATGCCCCGGGGGTGGTACTGCAAAATTTAAGCAATGCTGTTTATTTCTGGGATCCCAGTGCCAACGGTGGAGCCGGTGGCTATGCCAGCTATGCCGGAGGTGTAGGTATTCCCGGTGGAACTACGGGCATTATACCGCAAGGACAGGGGTTCTTTGTCAGGGTTAGCCCGGGGCAAAGCAGTGGTTCCATTACCCTTAACAACAGCGCACGGGTGCACAGCAATGTAGGATTCTACAAAGAGGGAAAGGATTCGGAAATTGCTGACCTCTTGCGGATCAGGATCAGCGCCAATGGGATCAGCGATGAAACTGTAGTCCGTTTCGTGGATGGGGCCACGATGGGCGTGGATCCTGTCTGGGATGCAGGAAAACTTTTTGCCAATGTCCCCTCCGTTCCACAGATTTATACCTTCATTGATACCCCGAATCTGGAGTATTTTTCCATTAATGCAATGCCCCTGCTTCACCAGGCCGTGAGCGTGCCAATGGGGGTGCGCACTCCATCCCCTGACACTTTCCTGCTGGATTTTCTTGAGCTGTCTACTTTTGCTGAAGGCGTTGCCATATACCTTGAAGATCTTCAGGATGGGAGTTTGATCAACCTGAAACAAAACAGTCCCTTCCTGTTCCTGAGTAATGGAGGACAAGAGAAAAACCGCTTTATGCTGCATTTCTACCCCCAACATATTTCAGGAATACTGTATTATGATAATCTTGCACAGGAAGGGATGAGCGGCATTCCCCTGAGCTTGAGGAATGAAGACGGAAGGCTGATATGGGAAGGACAGAGTGGCCCCGGAGGAAGCTTTGAACTCTTCAACCTGCGGAACGGAGCCTATCAAATGCAGCCCGACCTGGATTTAGCCTGGGGGGGAGCCAATGCCACTGATGCCCTGCTCATATCCAGGCATTTTACCGGCATTGAGATGCTCAGTGGCACAGCCCTGGCCGCGGCCGATGTGAATGCTTCCGGTTATATCAACAGCAATGATGCAATGCTGGTGCAACTCAGGTATGTCGGACAGATAGACACTTTCGCTGCCGGGGACTGGTATTCAGATACTGCTGCACTGATGGTGTCGGGAGAAGACAGCCTGGTATGGGAAATTCCTGCCTTATGTATGGGTGATGTGAATGCTTCGCACAGCCTGGGGCAGAAGAGCCATCCTTTCCTCCAGCTTGACCCCTTGCCAGGCCAGGCAGAGATCACAGACAACAGCATACGGATACCCCTTTTGAGTCGCGATGCAAGGCAGCTTGGCGCCGTCTCCATTGCGTTGTCCTATCCCGCTCATCTTATCCGCATCCACAATGTTACTGCTCCTTTCTTGGGCGAGGTGATTTGGCGCGCTGAAAACGGCATTCTGCGTATTTCCACCTTCAGCCTGCAACAAAACCTCATACAGGCAGGGGCTCCCATTCTCATCCTTGAAGGAAGTCTCCTCTCGAATTCTCTGCCGGAGAACCTGGAGCTGAAGCTCCTGCCCGGATCTGAAGTGGCAGATCCGGAGGGCAAAGCCTATTCCTGGTTTGCGATGCTGTATCCTGCAGGACTGCCGGCCCAATCCATTGCAAAATGGGATGTTTATCCCAATCCTGTCGCTGAAGGACAGCTGTTCATCCGCTATAATGGAAAGGAAGGTACAGAAGCCGGTATTCTATTGATGGATATGGCTGGACGCAGCCTGCTGATACACGAAATACCCCTTGCTGTGCCCGGGCAATTGAATCGACTGGAGTTGAGTCATCTCTCTCCTGGGGTTTACCAGCTGGTATTGGAAATCGGATTGGGCGAACAACGGCAGCAGGAAATCCGAAAGTTGGTCATTTCGCGCTGATAGCAAAGGGTCCTTCGCTTATTTGCCGGGAGGTCTCATCAAAGCCTGAATGGTAGTGCGGCTGCGCTGCTCCATCAGTATTTCCCATTCCGGGAATCGGGTCTGCCAATCCTCTTTCTGATAATGCCGCAGGGTGAGCAATTGGAGCCCCTGATTATACCGGATGATGAATTCGCCTGAAAGCAATTCCTTTATCTTTATCTCAAGCCCTTCCGCTTCATCGGTGCAGAAGCTGAAATGCAGGGCGGAGGCCTGCATCAGGTGGGTGCGCAGTTGGCAATCGCACAATGCTCCCAGTATGCGATGGATATGCTGCTCATTGATGAATGCGTAATCTCTTGGCGTAAGGGTGAAAAGGATCTGATCCTTTTTAACTATGACCGAGGGATGGGGGGGAGACAGCGGCTTGTGGGCCCCGATAAGGGTGCCTTTTGCACCGGGTTGATGAAAAGCCTTTACGCTCAATGGAATTCCTTTGTTTTCCAGTGGTTTAATGGTTTTGGGATGAATGACTTTGGCTCCGTAAAAGGCCATTTCCATTGCTTCGCTGTAAGGCATCGTATCGTACTTCAGGGCCCCTGGCCATTCCTCCGGATCGGCATTCATTATACCCGGAACATCCTTCCAGATGATCAGTTCTTCAGCCCTCAGGGCCCAGGCAAGGATGGCAGCACTGAAATCAGAACCCTCCCTTCCCAGCGTAATAGACTGTCCATCTGTAGTCCCACCCGTGAAGCCCGGAATGATCCATATCTTTTCCGTATCCTCCAGCAGCAGAGCCTGCAATTTTTCCTCTGTCTCTTTCCAGCGCACCCGGCCTTCCCTGAAGGGGGGGTCACAAAGGATAAGTTTCTCAACCCCGGCTACAAGGGAAGGGATGCCCTCTGACTCCAGCAGGGCCTGCAGGATGTGCACAGAAATCATCTCACCCAGGGGAACGATCTGGTCGTAGAAGAAATCGAAGGGAGTATCGGCGTACTGAATGGCTTTTTCCCGGATTTGCCTGAAGATGCTTGTAAGGTGTTGATGAATGGCAGCATCGGCGGGGAAAAGGGCATTGCAGATATCCTGATGGGTGTGTGCAAGCGCCTGCCATTCATTCAAAAAATCGTCTCCCTGGTGTGCAAGGCGGGCAATTCCCTCAAGGGCATTGGTTGTCTTTCCTACCGCAGAGAGCACCACTGCAAGTGGCTGATTCCGGTTTGCACGGATGATCCTCAGCGCCTGGCGGAAAGCTTCGGCATCTTTCACAGAGCCTCCTCCAAACTTAAATACTTTGTATTGCGACATATAGCTGGACAGATTTGCGCTATCCCTGTTTTATCCCTGTCGGGCAGGGCTTCCCATCGCGAAGGTAAGAAGTATCGCAAAGCCTGAAAGAAGGTTCCGTATTTCTTTGCGGTTTGTTCCTTACTCATCTCATCTTAAATTTGCAGCAGAATACTTTAAGGGAATGAATCTCACAAAAATATCTGTCATCAAATGGACATCAGCATACATTCTACTGCCGCATTGACTTCCGGACACAATATCCCCCTTCTGGGGCTGGGTGCGTTTAAGATACCGGATGGTCCTGAAGCGGTCCGCGTTTTTTTCCAGGCACTGGAATCAGGATACCGCCATATTGATACAGCCAGGGTGTATGGCAATGAAGCCTCGGTAGGCAAAGCCATCCGCCAGAGTGGGGTGCCCCGGGAGGAAATCTTCTTAACCACCAAGCTCTGGAACGAAGACCAGGGCTATAAGAAGGCCAGAAAGGCACTGGAAGAAAGCCTGCAACAGCTGCAAACAAACTATGTGGACCTTTTCCTGATCCACTGGCCGGTGGAAGGGATGCGAATGGAGAGTTGGAGAGCGCTGGAAGATATGCACGATGAAGGTTTGTGCCGCAATATCGGGGTGAGCAATTATATGAAAAGACACCTGGCTGAGTTGCTGATGCATTGCAGGATCAAGCCCGCTGTGAACCAGATTGAAATGCATCCCTTTATCTTCGGAAAGCGGGAAGACCTGGTTCATTTTTGTCGAAAAAACGACATCCACATCAGTGCGTACAGCCCACTGACAAAAGGTTTGAAAATCAATGACCCACGTCTGGCTGTGATCGCAAGGCGCTATTTCAAGTCTCCCGCGCAGATCCTGATCCGCTGGGCTTTGCAGGA
Source organism: uncultured Lentimicrobiaceae bacterium (assembly GCA_964590645.1). Classification (GTDB taxonomy): domain Bacteria; phylum Bacteroidota; class Bacteroidia; order Bacteroidales; family JAGNHN01; genus JAGNHN01. The sequence goes on along the minus strand of CAZPYJ010000019.1, from coordinate 39,918 downwards.
AGGATTCTCCGTGCTTCCCAAATCAGCCGACAAGGAACGACAGGAGGAGAACTTGCGGGTATTTGACTTTAATCTGCCGGAGGAGGATATGATGACCCTCCATAAAATGAATGAGGGCCTGGTTACCGGATGGGATCCTACGGATATGCCCTGATTTATTTCCTAACATCCTGCTGTTCAAAAAGACTCCTGAAGAGAAAGCCTTTGCGGGGATGTTTCCCTATCTTTGGTTGTTAATAAAATTTGAAAAATTGCCCGCGTTGTGATTTGGGGTTCGCGTTCCGACCCGTGTGGCGTTTTTTGACTTAAAACAATGGCACTGCCTTACAGTATAAATAATATTCGTCTTTGTACCGGGAGCCTGCTCCGCCAGCAATGGCTGATTCTGTTCCTCATTTTTCCTGCGCTTGCCTCAGGGCAATGCCAGATACAGGTTTATGTGGACACGACTCCTGTCAACCAGATCGAGATATGCATTGAAGACTCCCTCCCGCTCACAGCCCGGGGAGAATGTGTGTTGTTGTGGGAGGACTTCAACAATATGGCCTTCGCATCCCCGGCCTGGTCCTTTGTTCCTACAGGCATCCGCTTTGATAATCCTTGTATGAACAGTGCCAATGGAAGTGCTTATGCCTGGTTTGGAGATCTCTCAGCACCTCCGCGGGAGATTGTAACGATCGATTTTGACGTGCTTTCCGGTGGCTACATTTCGTTCGACCTTCGTTATGGCTTGCAGGCTGCGGGTACGCCTTGCGACGGGCCGGATGCTATGCGGGAAGGGATGTCGCTTCAGTATTCCACGGATTTCGGGGATACCTGGACCGACATCGCCTATTTTGCACCCACCGGGAACGTACTGCCTGCCAATCCTTTTACCACCCTGCCCTCCACCTTCGGTCCGACGGCCTTCACCGACTGGGACCAATATATTTTCCAGATACCGCCCGGCGCACAAACTACCCATACCCGCTTTCGCTGGATACAGCTCTATGCCAACTATTATAATGGCCATTTCGATGACAGCTGGGGACTGGATAATATCAAAATTGCGCGATCCATTGATCTGGATACACGCTGGAAGCACGGCCCTGATTCCGTGTCAGCCGGATTCGTTGCTCCCCTGACGGACAGTTCTTTTATTGTGCATCTATTAGACTATCAGGCTCCCTACGATACCATCGCCAGCGATACCATTCACATTATCGTGCACCCCATTCCGGCTTTCGAGTTTATCTCTGATACCAACGAAATCTGTTTTGGAGACAGCCTGCTTATCACCCTCAGCGGGAATTTTAATTATCTCTGGAGTAATGGAATCCACGGAGATTCAGCCATTGTGTCTCCTGTGGAAAATGCCACCTATGTCGTTACCTCTACCGATAATATTGGGTGCTTTCATATTGACTCCCTTACGGTTTTTGTACACCCTCTGCCTCAGATTCAAATACAGGGCGATACAATCTGTACCGGAGATATGGCCAGGCTGAGCGCGGCCGGTGGCATACTGTACGAGTGGTCAGGGAACAGGACGGGCGATACGGTATGGGTCCATCCTGCGACTACCACCACTTATCACCTCACCGTAACCGGCTCCAATTATTGTACGGATACAGCCAGTACTCTGGTATGGGTTCACCCCCTTCCTGTCATCCAGGCTATGGGTGATACGGCCATCTGTAATGGAGGGTATGCCCTGTTAAGGGTTACAGGAGGACAGTCTTTCCTCTGGAATGACGGAAATACCCTGCCACTGATCGAAGTATCTCCGCAGGAAGACCAATGGTATATTGTTACCGTCACCGACATTCACCAGTGTCAAAACACAGACAGCGTAATGGTGAGGGTGAATCCAATGAAACAAATTCTGGCTTGGGCGGTGGAAGATACCATCTGCCGTGGTACCCCAGCCCTGCTCACAGTGGAAGGAGGGGCCTGGTATGAATGGAGCCACGGTGATATTCTTCCTGAAACTGAAGTTTGGCCGGGCTCTTCATCCACCTATACTGTGATTGCTTACAACCCTTATTTTGGAAGCCTTTGCAGTCTGGATACCACCCTTCATATCACGGTGGAAGAATGCAACACCTTTTACCTCGCCAATGCCTTCGTCCCCGATGGATATTCTCCCGAGTTTAAGCCGGCAGGCAATTTCTTCAGCATCAAAAACTATCATCTCCTGATCTTCGACCGTTGGGGAAAGATGGTCTTTGAAACCCGCGATTGGAATGAAGGATGGGATGGGCGCATCAATGGAAACCCTGCCCCCACAGGCGTCTATGCCTATAAAGTCAGGTTTACCAAGGCTTATTCCGAAGAAACTTTTGAAAAGATCGGAAGCCTTACCCTGTTTCGCTAAACTGTTGGCTCATAAGCAAATGTAAATGGCGAAGCTTTTGCCCGGGCGGCTTCCTCTTCGAACAAACCCTCTCCCTCATCCATTTGGGCTATACCTTCAGCTTCTTCCACTTCCCGCTTTTCAGGTACCACCACGACAAACTGCCCATTACCAGTACATAGATGTACTCCACAAACCAGACCTGGTGCACGGGCAGATGAAGCCATAATCCGAACAAAACGGCAAAGCAGAGATAAAAGGAAAGGGTAATTACTTCGATCAGCAGCCCGGTTCTCGTGGCCGCCGTTCCCGATACCCCATTGAAAAAGATCATCGCAGCCGAAAATAAGAAGAGTGCTCCCTGAATGACAAAGAGAATGGGCAGGGAGGCTTGCCTGAGGGTAGGATCGGAGGTATAGACCGACAGGATCTGATGCGGGAAGCTCAGACCCAGAATGGCCATCCCTAAGCCTATCATCATACTGATCTTTAGTGTTTTATAGATAATCTCCATCACCTTGTCGCTATGACCTTCCCCGATGGCATTGCTCACCAGGGTACTGACTGTGGACCCCAGCCCCCATATCGGGATCATCAGAATCATATAGGCACTGCGAACGATGTTGCTGGCCGCCAGCTCTCGTTCACCCAGCTTTTCAATGATCACAAAGAAAGCAAACCAGGAAGCCATCGACAGAAAGTACTGCAGCATTATAAAAACAGAGAGATCAAGCACATTCCGGATCAGGGGAAAGTCGGGACGGGAGAATTTGAAAAGCTGGTACTTTTCCGGGTTCAATGCATAGCGAGTAGCAATAATAAGGAAAAGGGTAGAAGCGGCTTCGGCAATCACCGAGGCCAGGGCGGCACCGGCAATCCCCATCTCAGGAAATCCCCATTTTCCGAAAATCAGCACATAATCCAATACGATATTCACCCCGGCCATAAAGAAAGCATTCCAGGTGAGCAGCCGGGTTTTGGTGGTACCCACATACAGCGCCCTGAAGCCGATATTCTGGCAGGCAAAGAAAATGCCCCAGATGCGGATGCCCAGGTACTCCTCACTGGCCCGGCTTACCTCTGGTGAACTGATGATGACATCAAGCAGGTCGAGCGCCCAAAGATGGGTTACCACCCATATCAGCACAGACAGGAAAAGGAGGACATACACACTCTGGGTCATTACCCGGCCTACCCCGGCATAGTCCCGTTCCCCGTTGCGCCTTCCAATCACGATTTGTGATCCGGTGCCAAATCCAAAGGCCACAATGAATAGCAGGAAATAATACAGCCCGCCAATGGCTGAGGCGCCCAGCTCCACTTCGCCCACCCTGCCCAGAAAGGCCGTATCAATCACCTGTATCATATCCTGCGCCATCAGGGAAATGATGATGGGCAGGGAGACATTCCAAATCTTTTTATAGGATGGGACGGCGGACATCTTACAAGATCAGTGTTTCCAGAAAGCCCGGGTGAACAGGATCAGAACCGTGAAAAGCTCGAGCCGGCCCAATAACATCAGAAACGAAAGAACCCATTTCCCGGCCAGGGGTACTGCGGCATAGTTTTCCACCGGACCCACCATTCCAATGCCCGGCCCAATGTTCCCGAGGCTGGCAATGACAACCCCTATGGATGATTCGAAATCCAGGCCGATACCAGACATAATCAACACTCCTGCAGCAAAGATGGTGAAGAAGATGAGATAGAAAGCCAGCACATTGTATATGATGTTCTGGCTGACGGGCTTTCCGTTGAGGCGAACCGGGATGACGGCAAAGGGATGAACCTGGCGTTTCAGCTCCAGCAGACTATTGCGGAAGAGCAATAGATGGCGCACCATTTTGATCCCTCCGGCAGTACTGCCTGCGCAGCCTCCGGTGAACATCAGCAAGAGGATCACAAACCAGGCGAAGTTGGGCCATAGCAGGTAGTCGGAAGTAACAAATCCGGTGGTGGTAACGATGGCAACCGTTTGGAATAGGGCGTTCCGGAAACCTTCTTCCGTCCCGAAAACCCCATTTCCGATCAGCGAGATGCTGATCATCAGGGTGGCGGCACCCAGCACAAAGAGATAAAAGCGAAATTCATCGTTTGCCCTGACCCGCGAAAACATTCCTCTGAGGACGAAGTAATGCAGAGTAAAGCCTGTGCCGGCCAGGATCATAAAAAAGGTGATCACATAATGGATATAGGGAGAATACCCGGCTATGCTGTCGTTTTGGGTGCTGAAGCCCCCTGTAGCCATTGTGCCGAAAGCGTGGCACAAGCCATCAAAGAGATTCATCCCGCCCAGCATCAGGAGACCTGTTTGTATCAAGGTAAGCAGAACATATACTCCCCAGAGTCTTTTGGCTGTTTCTTTAATCCTCGGGTGCAGCTTGTCGTAGGTAGGCCCGGGTGATTCTGCCATAAAGAGCTGCATCCCGCCGATGCCCAGAAGAGGCAGGATGGCCAGAGAGAGGACAATGATTCCCATCCCTCCCAGCCAATGCGTCATACTACGCCAGAAAAGCAAGCCTTTGGGCATTGCCTCAATGTCACTCAGTATCGTAGCCCCGGTAGCGGTGAACCCCGACATTGTTTCGAAGAATGCATCCGTGAAGCTGGGGATGGCACCACTTATCCAGAAAGGGATGGCGCCGAAAAAAGAGAACACTACCCAGGAAAGGCTCACAATCAGATACCCTTCCCGCTTGCCGATAGAGCGGTTGTCGGCCTTGCGGGTAACAAAATATGCCCCCAATCCGCTCAGGCTGGTCAGGCTGCCCGACAGAGCCAGCCACCCGGCATCCCCCGATCCGAAATAGAAAGAAAAGGGAATCCCGGTGAACATAAAGAGCCCCATAATCACCAGCAACAGGCCAATGACCTTCACTACCAGATTGATATGGATTTTTGCCCCTCGCTGCATTATTCCGCTGCCTTGTTTATGAACCGGTTCAATTAAAACAATCTGGTTGTTTTCCGAATGGCATCCGGAAGTGCAAATACAACCACCTTGTCTCCTTCCAGAATGGTAAAGTCGCCAACGGCAATATGGCTCTCCTCTCCCCGGCTGATCCCTCCTATGATGGCTCCGGCAGGCATCCGCAGGTCTCTGATCCGTTTCCCGTTGATTTCGGCGTTTTCTTTCACGATGAACTCAAAAACATCGGCATCAATCCCGTGAAGGCATTTGCTGGAAATCACTTCGGGGCCCATTGTCCAGCGCACGATATAACTGGCGGTGATGAGTTTCTTATTGATGATGGTTTCTATTCCGATATTCTGGGAAATATCGATAAAATCTACATTCTCCACCAGGGGAATGATCTTTTGTACTCCAAACTTTTTGGCCAGCAGGCAAGTGAAAATATTGGTTTCCGAATCATCGGTGACCGCTACAAATGCATCCATATTGCGAATGCCTTCATCTTGCAGCAGCTTGAAGTTGCGGGCATCCCCATTGATGATCAGGGTATCCTCCAGCATATCCGCCAGTTCGTTGCAGCGCTCCATATCAATTTCAATGAGGCGGATATTCATCTTGTGCTCCAGATTCCGGGCCAGCTTACGTCCGATCCGTCCTCCGCCCACGATCATCACATTGCGGATCTCAAGCTGTTTTTTCCCTCCCATCCGCAGCAATTCATCCACAGCCTGAGGTTTGGTAATGACATAGGCGAGGTCGTTCACCTGAAAGACATCCTTCCCTTTCGGGATTATGGTCTTCCCATCACGGTGAATGGCTACAGCCCGGAAGGCAAGATTTGGATTGGCGCTGGCAATTTCATCCAGGCTCTGGTCGATGACCAGGGCATTCTCATCCAGTTTGATCATAAAGAGCTGCAGGCTCCCATCGCTGAAATCAAAAATCTCCGTAGCGGCACTTTGCTTCAGCAGTTTAATGATCTCCAGCGCGGCGATGCGTTCCGGGCAGACCATTTCATCCACTCCGATGCTGCGGAAGAAAGCCTGCTGGGGTTCTTCCAGGTACTCTGTATTATTGATGCGGGCAATGGTGCGGGCAGCACCCAGGCGTTTGCCCAGAATGCAGGTGAGCAAATTAATGTGCTCATCGTGAACCACGGCCAGCAAAAGATCTGCATTGGCTACATTGGCATTCTCCAGAATCTCAAAGGAGGTCGAATTCCCGGTGATGGTCATCAGATCACTTTCTGTTTCAACCAGCTTGAGCAAATCCTTGTGAGGATCAACAATGGTGATATTATGATGCTCGCCGGACAAGAGTTTTGCCAGGTGAAAGCCCACTTCTCCGTCTCCGGCTATGAGGATATTCATTCTTAATGGCTTTTATTCCGGGGCGAATTAATAAAATATTTCGATGGCAGGGAAATAAAACGCAAGGAATCGCTTCCCTCATTCTTTCAGTTCGAAGCGATCCCAGTCGAGGGCAACCTGAAACTTTTCCCTGAATGCTTGTAAAGAAGCGCTGGACAGCACTGATTCAAGGATAGTTGCCTGTGAAGCTTCTGCAGTGGCCAGCAATTCCCCTTTGGGGTCGATAATGCGGGAATCTCCGCAATACGTGATGCCCTGCCCGTCTTCTCCAATGCGGTTCAATCCGGCTACATAAGACTGATTCTCTATGGCACGGGCAGTCAGCAGGGCCTTCCAGGGATGGCTTCTTGCGGCCGGCCAGTTGGCCAGGTAAAAGGCGAAGTCGTATGCAAAGAGTCCACCCTCAAAGCGATTCCTGGCCCATACCGGGAAGCGCAGGTCGTAACAGATTAAAGGCATAATCTTCCAGCCGCGATATTCCACAATCAATGGTTTCTTTCCCATCCCGAAATGGCGGTCTTCCCCACCCATCCGGAAAAGATGCCTTTTGTCATAGGATTCGGCTTTGCCGTCAGGATGCATAAAGATCAGCCGGTTGAAATACTGGCCTTCTTCCCGGATGATCAGGCTTCCGGACAGGGCAAAACCGTGCTGCACAGCCATCCGGCGCATCCAATCCAGGCTGGGACCATTCATTTCTTCCGCCACTTTCTCAGGCTGAACCGTAAATCCGGTATTAAACATTTCGGGTAGCAACACCAGATCGGGGCTAGCTGTCTTTTCCAGCAAAGCCTCAAAATGCGCCCGGTTGGCAGTGGCATTCTCCCAATGCAGGACGTCCTGTATCAGGCTGACCCTCAGATCTTGCATAATATCTTAGCGGCTTTTTGCAGGGTATCTTCTTTTTTGGCGAAACAGAATCGCAATACCCGGTTTTCCACCGGACGCTGATAGAAAGAAGAGGTTGGGATGGCAGCAATGCCGTGCTCTTCCACCAACCGGCGTGCGAAATCCATCTCACTTTCAGAGGAGATGTCAGTATAATCCAGCAGCTGAAAATAGGTGCCGCGGGCAGGCAGGGCTTTAAAGCGGGAGTCTTTGATGAGATCAAGGAAATAATCTCGTTTCTGTTGATAGAAGGACGGAAGCTGCAGATAGTGCGCTTCATCCCGGAGGTATTCGGCAAGGGCATATTGCACCGGGGTATTGGTGGCAAAGGTGACGAACTGATGCACCATTTTAAACCTATGCATCAGCACCTCCGGTGCCAGACAGAAGCCCGTTTTCCATCCTGTGGCGTGAAAAGTCTTCCCAAAAGACCCCATTATCAATGAATGCCTGACCAGTTCGGGGTACTGACAGGCGCTTTCGTGGCTATAGCCATCATAGATAAGGTGTTCGTACACTTCATCACTCAGTACCAGGATATCTGTTCCGTTCACGATCCTTTGCAGGCTGAGCATATCTTCCATCCCAAAAACAGCACCGGTCGGATTATGCGGGCTGTTCACGATGATCATCCGGGTATCCCGGGTCACATTGCGTTGCACTTCGTCCCAATCCACAGTATATTCAGGATGCCTGAGCTGCACATAGCGAACGGTCCCTCCGCACAGGCGAACCGCAGGAGCATAACTGTCGTAGGCCGGCTCAAGGATGATCACCTGGTCGCCATCGCGGATAAAAGTACTGATGGCCGTGAAGATCGCCTGGGTAGCCCCGGCAGTAATGCATATCTCGCTCTCCCAGTCGTATTCTGCCCCATACTGGGCTTTGACTTTATGGGCGATGGCCTGCCGCAGCTCCGGAATCCCCGGCATAGGAGCATACTGATTGCGGCCTTCTTTCATAAACTTGTGCACCAGCTTGATCAGCTCGGGAGCGACCGGAAAATCAGGGAATCCCTGAGACAGGTTGACGGCATTGTGCCGGGAGGCCAGTTGCGACATCACTGCAAAAACAGAAGTTTCTGTGCCAGGCAGCTTGTCAGGAATGTGTCCGTTAAATGCTTTCATCTTGACAGTGAGAAGGCAAAGGTAAAAAAACAATTCGTGACGCCTGCTAAGAAGGATGCCGCTGTGTGACACGAAATGCAGCAAGAGGCTTATCTTTGTGCATCAAAAACCACTCAGATATGCATACCCTTGATACCTATGATTTTGGCGGAAAGAAGGTCTTGATTCGCGTTGATTTTAATGTTCCCCTGAACGATCAGCACCAGATCACAGATACCAACCGCATTGATGCGGCGGCCCCCAGTATACGGCGAATTCTTGAAAAAGGCGGTGCCGTCATCCTGATGTCACACCTGGGCCGTCCTAAAGAAGGGCCGGAGAACAGATTCTCTCTGCACCATCTGCTTCCCTACCTCAAACAATGCTTCGATACAAAGGTAGACTTCGCTTCCGATTGCATTGGCGAGGAGGCCACAGACAAAGCGGCCACCCTCAAAGCAGGCGAAATCCTGCTCCTGGAGAACCTGCGTTTTTATAAAGAGGAGACGAAAGGCGACAAAGCCTTTGCCGAAAAACTGGCTTCCCTGGGCGATGTCTATGTGAATGATGCTTTCGGGACAGCCCACCGGGCTCACGCCTCCACGGCCATCATCGCTGAATTCTTCCCCCAGGATAAAATGTTCGGATTCCTGATGCAGCGTGAGCTGGAGAGCATCGACAAGGTTTTGCACAATACCCGAAGACCATTCACTGCAGTGCTTGGCGGAGCCAAAATATCGGGCAAGATAGAGATCATCCACAACCTTCTCGATAAAGCCGATCACATCCTCATAGGGGGTGGAATGATGTTTACTTTCCTGAAAGCGATGGGCAAGGAAGTGGGCAGCTCCCTGGTGGAAGACGAGCTGCTGGAGGTAGCGCGGGAGGCCATTGAAAAGGCAAAAGAGAAAGGAGTAAACCTGATGATCCCCGAGGATACGGTGGCGGCCGACCACTTCGGTAATGAGGCTGAAAGGCAGACCGTGGATTGCGCTGATATCCCGGAAGGCTGGATGGGACTGGATATAGGTCCTTTTGCCATTGGTGACTTCAGCGATGTGATTGCAGAATCAAAGACGATTTTGTGGAATGGGCCTATGGGCGTATTCGAAATGGAGAACTTTGCCAATGGCACAAAGGAAGTAGCTTATGCCATTGCAGAAGCTACGGATGAGGGCGCTTTTTCCCTCATCGGGGGAGGCGATTCAGTAGCCGCCATTACCAAATACGGTCTGACAAAAAGGGTTAGCTATGTTTCTACCGGCGGAGGAGCTATGCTGGAGTACATCGAAGGGAAGGAGCTGCCCGGAGTGACAGCCATCAAAAAAGCATAGCATATTGATCCACGAATCACACAAGCTTCGGCCTATGAATAAAGAAAAGAAAGAGGCACGTTACCAACGCCTGTTGGAGCAACTCGAAGACTTGCTGTCCAGGCCTGCACCGCGCCTGTCACGTATGGCCACCCTTTGCGCCCTGCTTTCCCATAAGATGGATTATTTCTTCTGGACCGGTTTCTACCTGCTGCAAAACAATGGCCTTTTTGTTGGCCCCTACCAGGGTCCTCTGGCCTGTCAGCAATTGGAGAAAGACAAAGGAGTGTGCTGGGCAGCCATACGTCAGCAAAAAACCCTGATCGTTCCGGATGTAGATGCTTTTCCGGGTCACATTGCCTGCGACAGCCGCTCCCGTTCAGAAATTGTTATCCCACTCCGCAATCCGCTCGGACACATCGTGGGGGTGCTGGATGTGGATAGTACGGAATTGAATGCTTTTGATGAAGCAGATGCCGAATACCTGGAGAAAATGCTAGATTTGGCGTTCAACAAAGCCTGATATGCTGAGTCTCATCCAAATTATCCTGCTTGCGGCCATCGCAGCCACCCCTGCGCTGGTAAGCAGTTTGGCCAACCACCATAAGCTGGGAGAGCCGGAAGGGGGCAATGCACTCCGCGCTTCAGCTATCCTGGCAATGGGAGGCGGCATCCTTGCCCTGGCAGGTCACCTGATCGGAGAGTATATTGGCAGATTAATGGAGGAAGAAATGATCTGGCTGGTAGATACCCTCTGGTTTGTTGTAGGCCTTAAAATGATCTTCACTTCTTTCCGTATGCATCCCCGCGACCGGGATATTGATTTCAGTGAACTCCGTCATACACTGCTGGCCGGCATTGCCAACGGGATCGACAGCTTGCTGATCGGAACGGCCCTGGGTATGATCGGGGAAGATATACACCTCTTCGTGATCTGGGTGGCAGGGCTTATCCTGCTCTTCGCCCTTTCCGGCTTCAAACTGTTTTCGTCTATTGATTTTCTTACCTCCCGCAGTCAACGGCTCCTGATGATTTCAGGCGTGGCAATGATGCTGCTGGCCTTGTTTGTATTCTGATGCACAGGCTATGCGGCATATCCCTTTTCCTGCTTTTTTTGCCGCTGTGGCAGACGGCTCAGCCTCCCCCCGGATATTATGACGCGGCCAACGGACTCTTTGGCGATAGCCTCAAGGCGGCCCTCCACCAGATTATTAACAATCATAGTCCGATGGCTTACAGTCAGATATACGCCATTTTCCCCGATACGGATGCGAAGCAGGATCAGAGTGTCTGGGATATATACTCTGATGTACCCGCAGGAACACCCCCTTACGTTTATTACTTTGTCCCTGCCGATCAATGCGGAAATTATAGCCAGGAAGGAGACTGCTTCAACCGCGAACACAGTTTTCCAAAGAGCTGGTTCGGGGGTGATGTGATGCCAATGTTCACCGACCTCCACCACATATACCCCACCGATGGTTTTGTGAATGGCAAAAGGGGAAACCTGCCTTATGGTGAAGTCGGCCAGGCAGAATGGGTCTCGTTGAATGGCAGTCGCTTGGGAAGTAATACCGTGGCTGGATACAGTGGGGATGTTTTCGAACCCATAGATGCCTATAAAGGAGATCTCGCACGCACATACTTCTATATGGCAACCCGCTATTATCAGCAGGATGCAAGCTGGCCGGGCAGTCCGATGGTACAGGGAGCAATGCCCCGGCCCTGGGCTTTGGATATGCTCATCGACTGGCACCAGCAGGATGGGGTTAGCCAGAAAGAAATTGACCGCAACAATGCAGTGTATGCGGCCCAGGGAAACCGCAATCCTTTCATCGACTATCCCCATTTTGTGGATTACCTCTGGCTGACCTCCGCCGGAATACATACCCCCTCTGTCCCTGATTTCAGTATCCGTCAGGAGGAAGGAAATCCCTTTCTGGAACTGTATTTTCGCCAAACAGATCGAAAACATTCCATTCGCCTGATCGATCTGCAAGGCAGGCTTCTGCAGGATGAAATTTCGGAAAGAGGCACTCGGGCCTACTCCATTGACCTACCGCAGCTGGCGCCCGGCATCTATGTGCTGGTCGTTTCCGGACCTGGATATGATGGAAGCAGTGCCCGGAAAATCAGAATAATGCCTTAAGCTGATTCCTCCGCCCAGGAAAGCCAGGCTCACGGGTCAGAAAGGCACACATATAAATTCCTGTACCTTTGTCAAAATTTTCCCGATGGGTATCACCGAAATCCTCATCCTCATCATTGCCGGCCTGATGGTTGGCTTTATCAACACCCTCGCCGGGGGTGGCAGTGTGATCTCCCTTTCTGTACTTATTATGCTGGGGCTCCCTGCACCGGTAGCCAACGGAACCAACCGCATCGCTATCTTTCTCCAAACCCTGGCGGCTACCGGCAGCTTTCGACAGCAGAAAGTGCTCGACTGGCGTAAAGGACTCGCCCTGGGCATACCTTCAGTGCTGGGTTCTCTACTGGGAGCGCAGATTGCGGTGGACATCAATGAGGTGGTGTTTGAAAGAGCTATGGCGGTCATTCTCATTATGATGATGGTTATTATCCTCCTTCGGCCCAAGCGTTGGCTCAGCGGCGTGCAGGAACTCACAGAAAAAAAAGTGAGCTTCTGGCAGATACTCCTCTTCTTTTTCATCGGCCTTTATGGCGGCTTTATTCACGTTGGGGTAGGCTATTTCCTTCTCGCCGGAATTGTGATGGGAGCCGGGTATGACCTGGTACGCGCCAACGCCATCAAGGTGATGGTGGTGCTCTTATACATTCCCTTTGCTTTGCTGGTGTTTATCCTGAATGATCAGGTCTTGTATTCCTACGGATTGGTGATGGCCATCGGCAATGTGAGCGGAGCCCTCATCGCTTCCCGACTGGCGGTGAGCAAAGGAGTTGTTTTTGTGCAGTGGGTGATGGTAGTGGTAATCCTGCTGACCTCCGCCCATCTTTTTGGCATTTTTGATATACCTGGATTCATTTCAACACTCATTACAAGATGACAAACAATACATATCGATTCCGTTTTCCCTGGCAGCCCATTCTTTTCCTGCTGGTGTTTTCAATGACCACTTCCTGCTACTATATGTATAAGAAGGATGACGATGGTCCCAAAGAATATGTGCTGGTCTTGCACGGGGGCGCCGGCTTTGCTCCTGAGGATATGCCGATGGAAAGACAGGAAGCCTACAAGACCAAACTCCTGAACGCCCTGGCGGCCGGGGAACAGATTTTAAAAGAGGGCGGGGAGGCAGTGCTTGCTGTGGAAACCTCCATCAGGATTTTGGAAGACGATCCCTTCTTCAATGCAGGCAGAGGTGCCGTTTATACCGCGGATGGCAGTGTATCCCTCGATGCTTCGATTATGGATGGCCGCGACCATCAGGCAGGAGCTGTGGCTGGCGTAAGCAGGGTGAAAAACCCCATCTCTGCAGCCCTCAGGGTAATGACGGATTCCAAACACGTATTGCTCTCCGGAGCCGGAGCCGATCTATTCGCCCAAAGGCAGGGTCTGCAAATGGCCGACAGTGGATGGTTCTTCACCGAGGAAAGCACCCGGGCCTGGGAAGCACAAAAGGCCGAAATGGAGAAGATGGGAACCGTGGGTGCCGTTGCTCGGGATATGAAAGGAAACCTGGCGGCCGGAACCTCCACCGGAGGAATGATGATGAAAGAATACGGCCGCATCGGCGATAGTCCCATCATTGGGGCGGGAACCTGGGCCGACAATGCCAGCTGCGCTATCTCCTGCACCGGACACGGAGAATACTTCATCCGCTGGGGCGCGGCACACGAGGTTTCCGCACGGATGGAACACCGCAAATGGACGCTGGAAAGGGCTTCGGACTATGTGATCAATGACCTCTTCCGGAAGAAAAAGGCCAATGGGGGAATGATAGGCGTAGATGTGTATGGCAATATCGTGATGCCCTTCAATACGCCTTCGATGTTTCGGGCGTATGTGAAACAGGGCCAAGAACCCAGGGCGCTGATATTTAAAGAGTAAGGGCCTTTTTACCCTTCTTCCCCGCTCCGGAAGACGCACTGCTTTCCAAGAAATTCGCTAAACAGGGCGCAGAGGGCATCCGGTTCATCGGCGTGTACCCAGTGAGAGGCATTGGGCAGGGAACGAATCTCTGCAGCCGGAAAAAGCCTGAGGATTTCAGAATGATCTGATTCGGTGATGTAATCTGATTTACCACCCCCCACAAAGAGGCAGGGGCCATCGAAGCTGTTGCGGTGGTGAATGCCCTCGAATACCTCGGTAAGATTGGCATTGATGGCCTCCAGATTCGGGCGCCAGGCCAGGGTACTGCGCTCGGGACGGTAAAGATTCTTCATAATGAACTGCCGAATCCTGGGTTCGGGAATGCTTCGCGAAAGCAGCCTGTCGATCTCCGTCCGGCTGTCCGTGGCCCCAAAATTCACGGATAGCATCGCTGAAATCATCTTCTGGTGGATCAGCCTGGGATCGTATTTTCGCGGGCTCATATCCACCACAATGAGGCGATCCACTTTCTCAGCATTCTCCAACGCATACTGCATTGCTACTTTGCCCCCCATCGAATGGCCAATCAGGACAGGGTTTTCAAGGCCGTGCGTTTCCAGAAACTCATCCAGGTCGCCGGCCATCACATCATAATTGAAAGCGGCACTATGGGGCGACTGCCCGTGGTTGCGCTGATCCGGAATAAAAACGCTGAACTTCTCCGCCAGGCGCTTGCCAATGGTGACCCAATTATCAGAGATACCAAAAATGCCGTGAAGGATGATCAAAGGCTGTCCTTGGCCGAAGGTTCTGTAAAAGAGTTTCATATCATCGGGTTTTTTCAATACGAGAGGAAGCCTGCACTGGCCCGGAGCTTAGAATGATACTCGTGTATCAGGCAGTGCTTCCAGTATCTTTTTCTGCCATTCCTCATCCAGATCGTTGCCGGTAAGGTACAGGTCTTTCAGCCACCGCATCCGCAGTATATGTTCCGGAAGATGATCCTTCCCCTGATTGCGGATATCCAGATGATGCAGATTCTTTAGTTTTTCCATCTCCGGGGGAAGATCGGTGGCTTTTGCATTGGCCAGGTGCAGACGCTCCAGGGCCTCCAGCTCCCCGATTTCAGGACCCAGCTTCAGCTGTTGATTATTTCCCAGTTGCAATACCTGTAATTGCTTGAGCTGCCCTATCTCTGCCGGCAAGGCTTTGATCTGATTGCAAAAAAGATCCAGGTCTCGCAAGGCCTGCATCTTCCCGATCTCCGGGGGCAGGCTGCTGAGCCGGGTCTTGCTCATATCCAGCTCCTCCAGCTTTTCCAACTCGGTGAGCGCTAAAGGAAAACGAAAGAGGACATCGCGGTAGAGGTTCAGCTTCCTGAGGTTTTTTAGCTTGCCCATCTCCGGGGGCAGGGATTTTAAGGGTTCGTTATGATAGAGATTGAGCTCCTCCAGTGCAGAGAGTTTTCCTATTTCAGGCGGGAGTGTGGCGAGCTTGTTTTTATACAGATTGAGCACCCTGAGCTCCTTCATCTTTGCAATTTCCGGCGGCAGAGTGCTTAGTGCATTGCTATGCAAATCCAGCTCCTCCAGCTTGCTGAGCCTGGTCAGGGCAGAGGGCAATGTCCTGAAACGGTTCTCCCTTAAACCCAATTTGCGCAGCTGTTTCAAGCGGGCCATTCCTTCAGGCAGGCTGTCCAGCCGGTTGTGGGTAAGATTGATTTCCTCCAGTGCATTCAGGTCTCCAATCCAATCCGGGATGTGGGTGAGATTATTGTACTGAATCCACAGCACATTCAGGCTTTTGAGTTGCCGGATTGAGGAGGGCAATGAATCCAGTTCATTGTGACTCAGATGCAGGGTTTTCAGGGCGGTCAGGCTGCTCAGGTCTGTTTGCAGTTCTTCTGCACTGCGGTTCACCAGCACCAGGGTATGGGTTTCTGCCGCACGGTGTAAGGCCATTTGCACACTGTAGGCCCTGCCATCAAAGGAAGAGCGCTGGCTAAAGACCAGGAAGGGCAGGAACAGCAGAAAAGAGATGAGGGTCTTTCTAATCATTGGCAGTAAGGATGAGATCAAGATAACGGGAAATGGTATGCTCCAGGCCGAGGTAAAGGGCATCACTGATGAGGGCGTGCCCGATGGAAACCTCCAGCAGTCCGGGGATATGCCGGACGAAATATGCGAGGTTTGTCAGGCTGAGATCGTGCCCTGCATTGACCCCCAGCCCAACGGCAGCAGCGGTCTCAGCGGCCCTGACAAAAGGAGCCACAGCCGTAGCTGGATCTGCCGAATACATTGCCGCATAAGGTTCTGTGTACAGCTCAATCCGGTCGGTACCGGTCAGGGCAGCCGCTTCAATCATATCCTGATCTGTGCCGGTAAAGATCGATACCCGGATGCCCTTCTCCTTATACCGCGAGATGACTTCCTTTAAAAACGCCTGGTATTCCACCGTATCCCAGCCTGCATTCGAAGTAAGGGCATCGGGCGGGTCGGGAACCAGGGTAACCTGCTCCGGCTTCACTTCCAGTACCAGCCGGATGAAGTCTTCCGAAGGGTATCCCTCAATATTGAATTCGGTATGCACCACAGGGCGCAAATCACGTACGTCCTGGTAGCGGATATGCCGCTCGTCGGGGCGAGGATGTACGGTAATCCCCTGGGCACCATATTCCTGGCAGCGAATGGCAGCGTGGACCACATCGGGCACATTGCCTCCGCGGGCATTCCGCAGGGTAGCTATTTTATTGATATTGACGCTTAAACGGGTCATCGCTTAGAGTTTTAAAATACAAAGGTACCATATTTGCCCGCTTTACCTGCCCTGAAACCCTTTCCTGAATTCCCTACCTTTGTCAGAAAGAAAGCATTATGCACGCAGGAGAGATCATAAGCGAACTGGTGCCGGTGGTACGCACTTCAACCACAGGGCTGGAAGCCCTTCAGATGATGGATGAAGCCAGGGTAGGACATCTGCCAATCGTGAACAATGAGGTGCTGCTCGGCTTGCTGAGTGAGGATGATGTGTATGATCTGGATGACCCGGAGCAGCCTGTGGGAAACCATAAACTCTCCTTGTGCCAGGCCAGCATCCAGGAACATCAGCATATTTATGAAGCCATCCGCGTGATGGCAGAGGAGAAGCTGGACGTATTGCCCGTCACAGATCAGCAACAGCAGTACCTGGGTTCTGTGTGTATCCACGAATTGCTGGGCTATTTCGCAAGCCTTTCCGCAGCCCGCAATCCCGGGGGTATTATTGTGCTCGAAGTCAACCAGAACGACCTGGTCGTATCGGAAATCGCCCGTATTGTGGAATCCAACGATACCAAGATCCTGAGTATGTACCTCCAAACCAATACCGATTCTACCAAAATAGAGATTACCCTCAAGCTGAACCGCATTGATATCGGAGCCGTGCTGCAAACCTTTCACCGCTTCAATTATATCATCAAAGCCACCTTTACCGAGGGGGAACACAGCGATGATCTGAAGGAAAGATATGATATCCTGATGCGCTATCTCAATATCTGAGGATGGAGGGCAAGGGCTGGAAATTATACCCGCAGCGAATCGCCGGGATATCCGGCATCTTGGGAAGAAGCTCCTGCATTGTTTCCTGCTTCCTGCTATGTGCTTTCTCCACCATTGCCTATGCCCAGGACAGCATTTGGCAAGTCCGGGAAATTTCTTTTTCGGGGAACCACATTACGCGTGAACATATACTGCAAAGAGAGATCAGTCTGTCCGCAGGCGACAGCTTATCCTGGACAGAAATCAGCCAGGCGGCGGGGGAAGGCAGGCAGAACCTTGAGAATACCGGCCTCTTCAATTTTGTGGAAATGGAGATACGTGTGCTGGATTCTTCAGACAGACATCTTTCAATTCATTATACGCTCACCGAGCGCTGGTACCTCTGGCCGCTGCCGGTCTTCGAGATAGCCGATCGCAATATTAACTCCTGGTGGGAATCAGGGGCATTCCGTCGGGCAAACTATGGCTTTCTGTTAACACACCACAATATGCGCGGCAGGAAGGAGAAACTCACGGCGGCTTTTCTGACAGGCCACGAAAACCTTCTCAGCCTGGTTTATGATCTTCCTTACCTCGATCGGAACAGGCTTTGGGGCGCCTGGGGCGGATTTTCCTATGCTACAACCCGTGAATTGCTCCTGGGAGAAAAAGACAAGCGACCGGTCTGGTTTGATTCTCAGGATATGGTGCTCCAGCAACGCCTGCGATTTGGGGTGGGGGCGCACTACAGGCCGGGATTTTTTCATCGGTTTCAACTCAGTACGGTCTATGAAAAGATCCGCCTGCACGATTCGGTACTGATAAGCAATCCACGATACCCTTACCGGGAGGCTCAGCTGGAAAGTGCCTTGCTGAGCCTGAAGTTCTATTATCAGTGGGATCGCCGCGACCAACGCTATTATCCGCTCGATGGCCATTATCTGGATGTGAACCTGGACTGGCACTTCACATCTGCGGCCGGTCTGCATACCCTTGAATGGCAGCAAAGCTTTCTGATGAATGCCCGCCGGTATATTCCGCTTTCACCCCGTTGGTATGCCTCGGGTGGATATACGGGCTTTCTGTCGCTGCCGGGCAGTAGCCCCTTTCTCTTCCATCAGGGCCTGGGCTTTGACCGGAAATTTATCAGAGGATATGAAGACTTCCTTTTTACCGGCGAAGCTTATGCCGTGGCCAAAACAGAACTGAAATGGGCTTTGATGCCGCAGCGCGAAATGCTGCTGCCATTTATCCCATACTCCCAGTTTAACCGCCTCCATCTGGCCCTTTTCCTAAGTGCTTTTGCGGATGGAGGATGGATTTACCAACGTCTTCCGGAAGGTGGAACAGTTAGAGAATGGCTGGGCGGCATTGGCCTTGGGATGAACCTGGTTACATATTACGACAAGGTTTTGCGTCTGGAATACAGCAGAAATGGAAGGGGAGAGGGAGGAATCTTTATACACGCCATTGCTCCGATATGACACTTGCCTGCCGATTGTTGTAATTTAGCGGAAAATTCAGAGGTATGGATATAGCCATTTATGGGCGCAGCTTCAATCCGGATTTTTTTCCCAATGTGCAGTTGATTTTCGACAGCCTGGCCAGGCACGCTTGTCGACTGCAGGTTTATCGGGGTTTTTTTGATTTTCTGAAGCCGCATATCCGGTTTGCCGCTGATTTAGAAGTCTTTGCTCACCATCACGAACTCAGGACAGGCACCCGTTTTATGTTGTCGGTAGGGGGCGACGGGACTTTACTGGATACCATCACCCTGGTACGGAACTCCGGGATACCGGTGGCCGGCATCAACCTGGGGCGCCTGGGTTTTCTCTCTTCCACTTCCCGTCACGAGATTAGCAGTGCGGTAGAGGAGTTGATTGATGGAAAGTACGACCTGGATCCGCGCAGCCTGCTTCGGCTGGAAAGTTCCGCCGGGTATTTCGGGGAGTTAAATTATGCCCTCAATGAGGCCAGCCTGTATAAAAACGTACCCAATTCAATGATTACCATCCAGGCCTGGGTGGATGGGATGTTTATGAATTCATTCTGGGCAGACGGACTCATCCTGGCCACACCTACCGGATCCACAGCCTATTCCCTGAGTTGCGGAGGGCCCATTCTTGCCCCGGCCTGCAATAGTTTCGTGGTGACTCCCATCGCTTCCCACAATTTGACAGTACGCCCTATCGTTGTCCCCGATTCCAGCGAAATCCGCCTCAAAGTGGATGCCGGTGGCCGGGAATACTCTCTTAGCCTCGACTCGCGTGTGGAAGTGCTGAAAGAAGAAATTGAGCTGACCTTCAGAAAGGCGGCTTTTCAATTTAACCTCATCCGCCTGCATAAACAGCATTTTTTCCGCGCTATCCGCGATAAACTGGCCTGGGGCCTGGATGCAAGGAACTGATAATGTTAAAAATAACAAAAGAGGGTTGGCGGTGCTGGAAATTAATAATAATTTAGCCTCCTGTTTTTCAGGAGGTGAGGAGCAGAAAATGCGGAACCAGAACCAGATCAAAATGAAAAAATCAATCGTATTCGTCCTGGCATTAGCCTTCGCACTCAGCCTCTCCGCGCAGCGTTCGGAGGTGGGACTGATGTTGGGGACAAGCTATTATTTGGGAGACCTTAATTACAGCACCCACTTCGGGCTGACCCAACCCGCAGGTGGATTGATCTACCGCTATAACCTGAACCCCCGCTGGGCAATGAAAATGAATGCCCTTTACGGTCAGGTGGTTGGCGATGATGCTTCCGATGTGGGAGAAAACCCCCAACGCAACCTGAGCTTCAAAAGCCACGTGCTGGAGTTTTCAGCTCAAATGGAACACAACTTCTTCCGCTATTTTACCGGAAGCAAGAAAAGCCGTTTCAGCCCCTATATCTTTGGTGGAGTGTCCATCTTTTCTTTCAACCCCAAGGCCGAATATGACGGAGAATGGTATGAGTTGCAAACCCTGGGAACCGAAGGACAGGGAACCACACAATACCCCGAACGTAAGCTGTATTCCCTCACTCAGGTCTCATTTCCTTTCGGGATTGGCTTCAAATACAGCCTCTCCCGCTCTGTCTGTATAGGAGGTGAATGGGGCTTGCGCAAAACCTTCACCGATTATTTGGATGATGTCAGCACAACCTATGCCGACCCGGATGTCCTGCTTGCAGAAAATACCGAAATTGCAATGATCCTGGCCGATCGTCGGGTACAATTGGATCTGGATCCTTTCGAAGAGGGAGTACAACGGGGCGACTCCAAAAACAAAGACTGGTATTCTTTTGCCGGCTTATTCCTCACCTTCAAAATCAAAGGAAAGGGCAAAGGTACCTGTGGAGATTTCCAAAATCAGAAAAGCTACAAGGAATACATTTATATGCGTTAGGCCTGGAGAGTAGCGAAAGAGGAGGGTGTATCAGCCAGTATGAGTATTATAGAAAAGATCAACAGGGATAGACTGCCTGCGCATATTGCCATTATTATGGATGGCAATGGGCGATGGGCGCAGCAACGGGGACAGATGCGTGTCTTTGGGCACGAACAGGGCGTGAATGCAGTCAGGGAAGCCTCGGAAGGAGCCGCAGAAATCGGGATTCAGTACCTTACCCTCTATGCCTTTTCCACAGAGAACTGGCTCAGGCCTAAAGAGGAGGTGAACGCCCTGATGCAACTGCTGGTGGAAACCATCGATAAGGAAACCCATACCCTGATGGAAAACAACATCCGCCTCCATACCATCGGAGATATCGCATCGCTGGGAAAAGAATGCCGGACCCAGCTTGATCTGGCAATAGACCGCACTGCAGGCAACAGCGGAATGATTCTGACCTTGGCTCTCAGCTATAGCGCCCGCTGGGAGGTATCGCAGGCGGCAAAACGGATTGCAGTCGATGTCAGGGATGGAAAGGTGAAAGCCGAGGAAGTGAATGAAGTGCTTTTCAGCCAATACCTCCAGACACATCAATTCCCGGACCCGGAACTGCTCATCCGCACAAGCGGAGAATACAGGCTCAGCAATTTCCTGCTCTGGCAAATGGCCTATACCGAGCTCTGTTTTATTCCTAAACTCTGGCCTGATTTTACGCGCGACGACCTTTTCAAAGCCGTGGTCGATTTTCAATGCCGTGAACGCCGTTTTGGCAAAATCAGCGAACAATTAAGTATCTGAATCCAATGATGCGTCAGCAATCACTGCTTATAAGCTTCCTTATTCTCTGTTCATTCACCAGCCTTGCCCAGGTCAGTCTCGGAGATAAAATCTCAGTAGATTACGCCAATCCCAGGGAGTACGTGATTGGCGGAGTCAATGTGGAAGGAATTCAATACCTCGACCACAGTGTGCTGGTGATGCTCAGCGGATTGACAGTAGGTGAAACCATTCAGATCCCGGGCGAAGAGATCACCGAAGCCATCCGTAAACTCTGGCAGCAAGGTTTGTTTGAAGATATCCGCATCAGTGTCACCCATACCGATGGTGAGCTGGCATTTCTTCAAATATCCCTGAAAGAAAGACCACGTTTGAGCAAATTCAGCTTTACCGGGGTAAGGAAGGGCGAAGCCGACAAACTGAGGGATGAGATCAAAATAATGCGGGGCGATGTGGTGACGGATTATGTGATGATGACCTCTACGGAGAAGATTCGACGCTACTTCATTAATAAAGGATTCCTGAATGTGGATGTGGCTGTGAAAAGCCTGCGCGATACAGCGGTTTCCAATTCCCTTATCCTGGATTATCATATCGAAAAAAACCGTCGTGTGAAAATCAACCAGGTCGTTTTCCACGGAAATGAGGAACTGGGCACGATGCGCCTGAAATCTGCTTTGAAAGAAACCAAAGATCAGGCCCGCCTGCGGCCCTTTGCCATCCTTGACTCCCTGCTCCTGGGCAGCGTGGCTAAACTGCTTCACCAAGGCCCGCGCTATTTCCCCGAGTGGATCAGTGAATTGAGTGGGGAAAACATCCGGATCAGGATATTTAAAAGCTCCAAGTTCATCGAATCGGATTTCGAATCAGACAAGAAGAGAGTGGTTGAGAAATACAATGAACAGGGATTCAGGGATGCTGCCGTAGTCAGGGATAGCATTATCAGAAATACAGACGGCACCATAGACCTGCACGTATATGTGGATGAAGGAAACAAATACTATTTCCGGAATATCACCTGGGTGGGAAACACCAAATACCCTTCTTCCACCCTCGATGCCATCCTGGGCGTGGAGAAAGGGGATGTGTACAACCAGAAAAAGCTCGATGCCAACCTCTCTTTTAACCCCAGTGGATTTGATGTCAGCAGTCTGTACCTCGACGATGGCTATCTTTTCTTCCAGCTGATTCCGGTGGAAACGGCTGTAGTCAATGATTCCATTGACATTGAAATCCGCTTGCGGGAAGGGAAGCAGGCCACCATCAATAAGGTGACGGTGAAAGGGAATACCAAAACAAATGATCACGTCATCCTCCGGGAAATCAGAACCCGGCCCGGGCAGATGTTTTCCCGCTCCGATATTATCCGCACCACCCGCGAGCTGGCGCAACTCCGCTATTTCAACCCTGAAAAAATCAACCCTGTGCCCAGCCCCAACCCGGCGGATGGAACCGTGGATATTGAATATGAGGTAGAAGAAACTTCCGCCGATCAGATCGAACTGAGCGGCGGATGGGGCTACGGACGCGTAGTGGGTACGCTGGGCCTGTCCTTCAATAATTTCTCCATCAAGAATATGTTCAAAAGGGATGCCTGGCGACCGGTGCCCAGCGGCGACGGACAGAAGCTGAGCGTGCGCCTGCAGAGCTACGGAACCGGTTATGTCAGCTATAGCGCCTCCTTTACAGAGCCCTGGCTGGGAGGGAAGAAGCCCAACGCATTCAGTGTTTCATACTACCACTCACTATACTCCAACGGCCTGGGCAGGGAAGATACCAACCGCTCTGCTTTCGTCATTGATGGAGTAACGATAGGACTGGGCAAACGCCTGAGCTGGCCGGATGACTTCTTTACCCTTTATACCAATGCCAGTTATCAGCGCTACAAGCTCAGCAATTACCGGAATATCTTTGCTTTCAGCAATGGTACGGCCAATAACATCAGTGCTACCCTTTCCCTTTCCCGCAACTCTATCGATGCCCCCATCTATCCCCGCACGGGTTCAGAGATCAGCCTTTCCCTGCAGGCAACCCCTCCCTATTCTCTTTTCTCTGATACAGATTATGGAAGCCTTTCCGAAGCTGAGAAATATAAATGGATAGAATACCACAAATGGAATTTCAATATGGCCTGGTACACCCGCCTGGCCGGAGATCTGGTGCTGCGGACCCGGGCACGATACGGCTTCCTGGGAACGTATAATCAGGATCTGGGAGTCACTATCTTTGAACGCTTCTATCTGGGTGGGGATGGGTTGAGCGGCTATAATAACCTGGATGGCAGGGAAATCATCGGGATGCGTGGATACAGCAACGAATCCCTGACCCCGGATTATTACCGCAACTCCAACCTGGGAGGAACCATCTATTCCAAATATACAATGGAGCTGCGCTACCCGGTCTCACTGAATCCCAATGCCACCATTTATGTGATGAGCTTCCTGGAAGCCGGGAATGCCTGGCTGAACTTTAAGTCCTTCGATCCTTTTGAAGTGAAGCGCTCGGCCGGTTTTGGCCTTCGTGTTTACCTGCCAATGTTCGGAATACTGGGCCTCGACTGGGGCTATGGCTTTGACGATATACCGGGGCTGCCCAATGCCAACAAAGGTCAGTTCCACTTCTCCATTAACCAGTCGATTGATTAACAACACACCTTTGGTATGCTATTTGCAAATGCCACAACATTCAATAATGGCTTCGGCCCCCAAAAATAATGATTATGAAAAGATTCCTCTTAAGCCTGATGATGCTGTCCACCTTTGCCTTCCTCACTTCGGCACAGAAATACGGTTTTGTGGACACCGAGTACATTCTGGGCAATATCCCCGAATATGAAGCTGCCCAGGAAAAACTCAATGAAATGTCAGTAGAATGGCAAAAAGAAATTGAGGAGAAGTTTGCCGAGATTGATAAGCTATACAAGGCCTATCAAAGCGAATCTGTTTTATTGCCCGAAGACCTCAAACGCCAGCGGGAAGAAGAGATCATCCAGAAAGAACGCCAGGCAAAGGAATTGCAAAAGCAACGTTTCGGACAAGATGGAGACCTTTTTAAGAAACGCCAGGAACTGGTAAAGCCTATTCAGGATAAAGTCTTCAATGCCATTGAAGAAATCGCCACCACCAAGAGTTACGCCTTTGTTTTTGACAAGGCAGGCGGTATGACGATGCTCTATGCCAATCCCCGCTACGATCTCAGCGACGAGGTCCTGAGAAAAATCGGAAATGTGGTGGATACCAACTAGTCCTTAATCTGACCAGCCCGATTATTTTCTATTTTTGCGCAGCAATTTTAAACTCCTAAAAATGAAGCAGGCACTCAAATTATTTGTCATACTGACATTGCTCACCGGTTTCTCTGCGGCACACGCCCAGAAAACCCCCAAGTTCGGCCATATAAACTTTGGCGAGCTCTACCGGATGATGCCCGGCCAGGATACCGTGCAGGTCAAATATGAAGCCTATGCCCGGGAACTCAGGACTACCCTGGAAGCAATGTCAGCAGAGCTGGAGAACAAGTACGTGGATTACCAGAATAATATGGCCACCTTCTCTGCCATCATCAAGAAAACCAAGGAGCAGGAAATCCAGGATCTGCAAACCCGCATCGAGGCTTTTCAGATGTCTGCCCAGCAGGACCTGAATGAAAAAGAAGAGGAATTAACCAAGCCCCTCATCGACCGGGCCCGCAAAGCCATCAGCGATGTGGCAAAGGAAGGGGGCTACACTTATATCCTGAATGCCAATGAAGGAATGCTGCTGTATTCCGACGGAGGAGAAGATATTACCCCGCTGGTGAAGAAAAAATTAGGGATTGAGTAGCAGAAGCTTCATTCTATCCTAAAAGAAAGGGGCTGTCTCACAAGGAGGCAGCCCTTCTTTTTTTGTGAATATCGTCCTGGTATCCGCAAGCTTATGTTCTTTATGCAAGAGCATACAGCATAGAGCAAGAGTTTTTGACTGCTCGCGCGCGTCTTATATTATTCGCCGTAGCCATAGCAAAGGTGAATTTTCTGACGCGTGCGGACGAGAATGGGAAGTCTCAAAATTGAGCATAATCTTCTGAAAATATACGATTCGGCGTGTACCTCCAACAAGTACTCGAATATAAAAAAAGGCTGCCCCATCGTATGAGACAGCCACTTTATATCTTATAAAACAAAAAGGCAGTATTAAATTAGAAACCGGCTTCTTTTTTAATCTGTGCTACCCAATGCTTCACTCTATCTTCAGTTAATTCCGGCTGACTGTCTTCATCCAGGGCAAGCCCGATGAAGTCATCCCCTTCCAGCGACATTGAACCGGTGAAATCATACCCCTCTGAAGACCAAGAGCCAATATGTTTGGGGCTGAAAAGATCAAAATCATCCTTCAGAATGCCCATCCCATCCACAAAATGATCCGGATATAATACCTGGTCTCCCAGTCCGAACTGTGCCAGATAGGTATTACTGAGGTCTTTCCCGCTTTCCTTGAGTTTCAGGAAGAAGGGCGCCCAAAGATTGGAATCTTCTGCTTCTTCCCAATTCTCAGCGCCTACAGTGGAACTGCCTACAATCAAGAGATCGTAATCCGGGAGGGTAGTGGGGTCTACTTCTTTGAGGGTCTGGAGGGTAATGTCTCCGTATTCTTTGGCAATCAGGCGGGCAGAGCGTTCAACATTGCCGCCTTGGGGCCAGTAAATGAGCAGGGCTTTTTTCATATCTCAGTGGGGCGTTATTTTCAAGGCTCAAAGTTAGAAATAAATGGCTTGACTGTTTCACTAAAGTAAAGATGCGTCTCCTGTGTTCAGGGTCGGCCGAACTGCATATAATGCCGCACAACGGTCAGGAAACCCCGGATGAATGGAATCTGTGGAAAGGAAAGAAAGAGCTTCAGCTCGTGGTGAAATGAACTTTGCTCTGAGAGAAAGTCCAGGACACGAACCGGATCATTCTTCCGGAACATCTGGCGAAAGATCTCGCTGCCGGGATACAGATTGCGGCTGAGCACCTCCAGCAGAATGCTGTCGTAGAATCGAAAACGGGGATGGGTGACATCATTGAAGCCAAAAGGATGCCCGAACTGCCGGAAGCTCTCCACAATGGCTGCACATTGTCGCTGGGTATTCAGATAAGTATATCCGGTGGAGGAACGCGTCATTCCCCCGGCGGTCCCGGTATGCATTATATGCTGCCCCTCTCTCAGGGGATGGGGGTAGTCTGTCATCGGGATCACGCCAAATTCTTCTTCCAAAATCCTATAGTCTGCGATTCCCTGAACCTCCGACAAATAATGCTTCAGTTGGGCCACATAATCCTCCTGCGGCCAGGTGGAGGGGGAAAATACCGTGAATTCAGCCAGGGCCTCCCTCCGAGTGAATGGAAGGATATAGACAAAGCGCACATCCTTCTCCTGTTCAAGACGGAAATCCATAAACAAAGGGACTTCAGGCTGAAAGAAATCTTCCGCGGTCCGGATAAAATAACCTTTGAAATGTTGCAGCAGATGGCGGGGATGGGAGGCAGGCACCTGCGGACGTATGGCACTGTTGAAGAGGTAGCTGCCCTCCAGGCTTTCCTTATGCGTATGCAGAAGTACGCCCTCCCTATGGTCTTCCCAGCCCTGAATATCTCCATACACCACCTCCACATTGGGTTTATCTTTCAGAAAATCCCTGATCAGCCGGTAGAGGTCGGCGGAGCGAATCATTTTATAGGTATAAGGCGCTATCGGCATTATGCGCTCCCAGCCCGGGCCGCTTACTTTCAACTGCTGCCACTGATGTGCCACGGCGGCTTCGAAAGGTCCGGGGCTGCGTTCCCAGAAACACCAGGTTCGGTCGTTGCCGTCTTTGGTTTCTTTCTCCACGATGCGCATACGGAAGCGCCCGGGAAAAGCTTTTTCCAAATGCCAGGCAAGGCTTAAGCCCGCCAGGCCGCCTCCTGCAAGAATGATATCTGTTTGCGCTTTCAAATGCGGTGTTTTTATGCTCTTCCTCTTAACTGTTTTTTAGCAGGCAGCCTGAAAATATCAGTACTGCGCTGCCCTTTCAAGCTTCACTTTCTGTTTCTGTTTGCGTGATCAGTTTTCGAATAATGACCGATGCCATAAAAGCCCCAAAAAGGGGCGGCATATAGCTGATGGTGCCTACCTGGGTTTTTTTATTCTCCTCTTCCACGGCGATCACTGATTCTTCCTTCACCGCTTCCGCACTGAAAACCACATCAAAGCCTTCCCGGATGCCCATCCGGTGCAGTCTTTTTCGTACTATGAAAGCCAATCGGCATCCATAGGATTTCTCTACCGGACAGATATGGATCTGCTCCGGATCCATCTTGCCCCCGGCACCCATCGCACTTACCAGCCTGTGGCCCTTTTCAAGGCTGTGACGGATCAGGTACAGCTTGGGGGAAAGGGTATCGATGGCATCGGCCACATAATCTAATGGCTGGTTTAGGATTTGCGGAATAATATCATCTTTCAAGAAAACAGTATGCTGATGCAGCTTCACTTCCGGGTTGATGCTCCGAAGACGCTCTGCCATTGCTTCTGTTTTTGCTTTCCCTTCCAGATGCTGCAAGGCCAGGATCTGCCGGTTGCGGTTGCTGGCCTGGATCACATCTCCATCCACCAGGCTCAGGGTGCCTATCCCTGCCCGGCACAACATCTCCGCCAGCATACTGCCCACACCTCCCAGCCCGGCCACAAGCACGTGGCTGCGGTGCAGCTTCTGCATTCTTTCTTCGCCCAGTAAAAGGCGTGTTCTATCCTGCCAATTCACACTTTGAAATTAATCAAACACTCATCTTTTGGTTTATTCACTCGTATGGGCAAAAGTACGCTTCCAATTCTGAAACACCAGCACTTTCAAACCATCAGGAGCCATCTGCCTGATTTCAGCGGCTGCGGCATACACTTCTTCGATGCTGCAAGCGGCCTCATCGGTTTCCAGTAAAAACTGATCTGCAGGACAAGCGGCCAGGGCTTTGGCGGCGGCACTTCTTCTGTTCAATATGGCGGACCCGAAGGAAAGCTTCAGCCCTTCCTTCAGCAGGGCTTCTGCCATCGCAAGGCGCAGATTGAAACCGTGAAAGATCCATTGCTGCCGGGGAGCGGTTTTTTTATGGAGATGCAGAAGGCGCTCTGTTGCCCTCACACAATGCAGGATCAAAGGCAATCCCATCTCTTCAGAAAATTCGATCTGCGCAATGAAGGCCATTTCCTGCTGCGCTATCTCAGGTCCGCGCAGACGATCCAGTCCGCACTCTCCAATGGCACACAGGCCGGGTTGGCCCGTGAACTTAAAAAGGTGATCCCTGATAGTATCTTTTGTCCAATCTCCGGCATACCAGGGATGGACGCCCACAGAGAAGCGGGGGACAAGGGCTTGGGCCGTAGATTCGGGAGCAAGATTAAAAACACTATACCCATCCACGGGCCGGTGGGTGTGTGCGTTGGTGTATGGGATATCTGCTCTTGTTATCATTCCTTTCTGACTTCCTACTTATCATTTCACATCGGGGGAGAGGATGTTCCTTCCTTTCCAGCGAAGCTTCCTTTTTTGTGTTGCCCGAAGGCTGTACAACATTATCTTCAGCATACTCCAGTGCAGCAAGGGATGACGGGTCAGGAGAACCCGGGCATCCTGTCCACTCCTCCAGGCCGTTGTGAATCGTATGAAAGCTGCCCCAAAGAGGTAAAAAATCAGGCCCGCCCAGCTCCAGGCCAGCCAGGAAAGCAAAGGCCCTGTCGTGGTAAAGAAAGCGAACAATGCCATCAGGAAAAAGGAATTTCCAAAATAGTGATGGATATTCCTGGCGAAACCTTCTTTGGCCTCCTGATAGGACGCATACATCCGGCAGGAAATATACTGCCCTCCCAGCAGGGTTTCGGTGCGCAATCGCAGCTGCTTCATTTCCTTCATTATCCGGATGTCTTCCACGGCTTCCTTTTTAAGCTTTTCGTGAAAGCGGTATGTCCGGTATGCGGATGCCCTGAAAAGCATACACTGTCCGTTCGCAGCGCTGAAGGCCGGGTTCCGGCTCAGTCTTGTCAGGGTGAGGGGAAGGAGGCTCAGCAGGATATAATTCATCAAGGGGACGCTTCTGATCTCGCCGGCGCTGTGCATTTCCTGGGTGGGGAAAAGGGAAAGCAGATCCAGGCGGTATTTCTCCATTCTCGCTGTCATCGCCCCGATCAATCCGGCTTGGGGGTGTACATCGGCATCCAGAAAGAGCAAGAAATCCCCCCTGGCCGCCTCAGCCAATTGATGACAGGCATAGTTCTTTCCCAACCATCCAGGCGGGGGGCCTTCTCCCTTCAGGACACGGATGGCAGGATACTTTTTGCGGTAGCTTTCCAAAATGGCCGGGCTCTCATCTTCGGAAGCATCGTCATAAACGATGATCTCTGTTCCCGGGCGGATGGCCTGTGTGAGCTTGTCCAGCAAATCAGGGAGATTCTTTGCTTCATTCCTGGCCGGAATCAATATACTCAGCTGAACTGTAGGGGGGTGCTTGCCGGCACGAAGGACCACCGGAAGGAGCAGGTTGGCCAGGCTAATGCTCATCCGAATAAGCAGAAATCCAAGGGCGATATAGGCCAGCACTGCGATCATCCTTTGCTGATTTGGGCAAAACAAGCCTCCAGAAATACATTGTAAGCATCTTCGATGTGTTGAAGGTCGAGGCTTTGATGGTCAGGATAGGCCTGAAGCCATATCTTCAGCAGGGGCCTGGGTTCTGATCCATACACCGGTAGCGCTGCCTGAAACCAAAGCGAAGCCTCCGCTTTGGCCATTTCCAGGATGCGGGTCCATCCGGATTGAAAGTGCAAGGGACGCTCCCAGTGGGGGCGCATCTTCCCCTGCGGGAAGACCACCACCATATTCTCCGGATCGGTCAGAAGCCCGGCGGCATATCGCAGGCTTTCCAGGGCTGCCCTGTTGCCCGGGGCTATGGAGAAAGCGCCGGCATAGGAGAGGAAGCGGCGTGGCCTGAGCTCCTCCTCCAGCATCATCACGTGGATCTTCTTTGCGAAGAATCTTTTTGCGGCTTCGAGGGCAAAAAAGCCGTCCCACCAACTGAAGTGATTGCCGACCAACAGCACTGACTTTTCCGGTTTTTTCTCCGGATGGTGCATTTCAGGGCCTCTGAAATGCTGCCTCATTTTCCGTTGCACATAATACTGGAAGAAGCTGTTCCAGGGTTCGGTATGACGGGCGCGTATCATCTGAGCAAAAGGGAAAAGATCTGGTAGGAAGCGAAGAAAGCAGCCTGTATCAGAAAGATATCTCTTGCAAGGGCATTTTCATAGCGTGATTTCACCATTTTGAGCAGCGTCAGGAAAAGGGCGGAAAGGACAAACCAGGCC
Organism: uncultured Lentimicrobiaceae bacterium; assembly: GCA_964590645.1. Taxonomy (GTDB): domain Bacteria; phylum Bacteroidota; class Bacteroidia; order Bacteroidales; family JAGNHN01; genus JAGNHN01. Next base: position 8,973 of record CAZPYJ010000019.1, on the reverse strand, counting down.
AGGTAGTTTTGCAGGGGGATGATCCCACCGGCCCAGGCCCACATCCCCAGATCTACGGCAGCGGGTTCCATCAGCCAGTCGTACGCTGTCATAATTAATGCACCGATGGGCACCCCCAGCCAGCCAGGCGCGCGAAAGTCTTTTATAATGAGGTGAGTAGCATAGGCCAGCATCATCCAGTTCGTCCCAATAAGCAAGGGTACTCCAGCCAGGGCAGGCCCCAGTACCTCGCCATACACATAGGCACCGAAGATATGCCCGGTCATTACTCCCGCCACTTCCAACAGAAAGCCGGCCACTCCGATGCTTGCCAGGGCAAGCAGGGTAGAGATCCGTTGGTCGCCACGATGAAAAATAACCAGAAAGACATAACTGAGCAGCAGGCTCAGGGGGATCATTTGCAGGAAGTAGGGCCGGGTGATGTCCAGAGCAAGCCCAAGGGCCCCACTCAGGAAAAAGACAAGCAGAAAAATACGAATGCCCTTAATGTGCTTCATCATTTCGCTGTGATTTCTTGTGATACGATGCGTGCCGAGAGCAGACAGAGTGGGATTCCTCCCCCCGGATGTACACTGCCCCCGCTGTGGTATAGGCCTTTGATTCTGGCCTTATTGGGCTGTCGCCGGAAGGCAGAGAAAGGATTGTTGGAAGAGGGTCCGTACAAGGCTCCCCGGAAAGATCCGGAATGCACAGCCAGCTCGGGAGGGCCAATGACCCTTTCTGTGACAATATGCTCACTGATCTTTTCACCAAGCACGGAAGCCAGCCTTTCCAGGATATGGGCTTTTGCTTTCTTTTTGATCTCCTCCCAGTGCTGCCCGAAATCAGGGGGTGCATTGACCATCACAAACCAGTTCTCCATCCCCTCCGGGGCATCTGCCGCCACTTCTTTTTTGCTGATGTAAACATAGACCGTCAGGTCATCCGAAAGCTGCCTCTCCCGGAAAAGCAGCCTGAATTCCTTTGCATAATCCCTGGAAAAGAAAATGTTATGCAGAAGAAGCTGCGGAAAGTGCTTGTTGAGCCCCCAAAGAAAAATCAGGGCGGAGGAAGAAAGCTGATTCTCCGTATTCACAGCGCTCCTTGCGTTCTCAAGGATACTGTTCCATTGATGAATATCGATGGCGGAAACATAATTGTCTGCCTTCATCCTGCCTGCTGCTGTTTCAATGGACTGAAGTTGCTTTTGCCTTATCTCCGCTCCCGTGAGGGGGGTGTTGAAATGAAAGCGCACCCCCTTTTCCAGCGCCAGGTGGTAGAGGCCGCTTGCGATGCTGTGCATCCCTTTTTCCGGAAACCAGGCTCCGGCATTGTGTTCGAGGTGCGCAATGACCCTCAGGGTGGCCGGCGCCTGGAAAGGATCCGATCCGTTATAGGTTGCATAGCGGTTGAAGAGCTGTACGCTTTCCGGACGGGCAAAGCAGGAGCGATGCCAGGCATCCAGGCTGCGAAGGGCTTTCAGGCGGGGCAAGGCCGGATAGGCGCTGAGGTAGCTGGGAGAGAAAGCCTTTTTAATGGAGATCGGGTTTTCCAGAAATACGGCTTGTGTTTTTTTAAACAACCACTCGGCTTCTTTCAGATAGGAGCGCACATTCCCGGCCGGTTCTCCCCAAACCCTTTCCATTTCAGCGGCAAAATCCTCCGGACGAGCCAGTGCATCAAGCCGTTGTCCGTCCGGGTAAAAATAACGTGTAATGACGGCAAGGCGATGGTAGGGGATATAGTCCTGCATCCGGGCACCGGCACTGCGAAACAAATCCTCCATCAGTTCCGGCCAGGTGAAGAGAGAGGGCCCTGTGTCGAAGCGAAAACCGCCGGACCGCCATTCGTCGATTTTTCCTCCCGGACCACTGCGGGCTTCGATCACCTCAACCTGATGGCCTAGTGTGGCCAGCCTGATCGATGCCGCCAGGCCCGAAACTCCGGATCCTATGACAAGCGTCTTTTTCAATCCTGCAATATTGGATTCATAATAACCTGTGCCGCAATGGAATGTTTACGCTTAAAGATAATTGTTTTTTCAGCCCGTCCTAATTTGTATACCGAAAGCATCGTTGCCCCTTCGCCAGTCAAAATGATGGGATACTGAACCATTGCCCTGATTTAGAGTTTAAGCATTACATTTGACAAGCAGGTGAGAACCGGCGAGAAGATGAAAAGCCTGAAAATACATCTTGCATTGCTTCTATTGGGGGTGTTCCTTTACCCCGAAGGCTTTCGTTATGTCCACGTGATGCAGCACCACACCGTGGATGCCTGCGGACACGGCTGTGTACACCGCGAAACGCTGCCACTTCCGGATCCCCGCACCCAAGCCGCCAGTCTTTTTGAGAGTCCGCACCATTGTGCCATTATTGAATATACCTTCCCTCCCAATCAGCTTCCTGAAGAAAGACTCGTGGTATATCAGCTTGTGCAAACGAAGCGCCTGCTTGCTTTTGCTTTGCAGAAAGCCCCTGAGAAGCCACTGCTTTCCTCTGTGAAGGCCCGTGCTCCTCCTGCTGCCAGCTGAGCCCCTTCATTTCTCATTCTTTCTTTCTGATCATATTATGGTATGAAACAGCTTGTTAAGCTGCTGTGGCTGCTTTGGCTTTGTCCGGGTATGCTGCAGGGCCAACAAACATATTCGCTGAGCGCTAGCGTGCGCAGTGCACAGGGCCTGCCTCTTTCCGGGGCCTCCGTGATGCTCCTTCCTCTGGCCAAAGGGACGATAAGCGATGCCCAGGGTCGGTTCAGTTACCCGGATTTGCCTTATGGTGACTATACCCTTGAGGTATCTTATCTGGGCTATGCTCCCTGGAAGGGAATGATATTCCTGCTCAATGACAGTGTTTTGGACATCCGGATGCAGCCTGTTTTTAAGACATTGCAGGAGGTGGTCATTCACGACGATTATGCTGAAATGCGCCGTCAGGAATCCATTCTCAATGTAGAAGTGGCAGGCCGTGATTACCTGCGTCAGCACCTTGGCGGGAGCCTGGTTCAAAGCCTGGAGCGCCTTCCGGGCTTTCAGAGCCTCGACATTGGCTCCGGACAGGCAAGGCCGGCCATTCGCGGACTGGGACTGAACAGGGTGCTGGTGCTCGAGAATGGGGTCGCTCACCAGGCTCAGCAATGGGGAGGGGACCACGGACTGGAGCTGGATCAGTATGCAGTGGATAAGCTGGAAGTGGTAAAAGGTCCTATGTCTGTGATGTATGGTGGGGATGCCATTGGTGGGGTGCTGGATGCGCGTCAGGCCGGGCCTCCTCCTGCAGGAAGTGCCGGGGGGAGTGCCGACTTCAGCGGGGCCACTGCCAATGGCCTGTTCAGCACTTCGCTGATGGCCTACGTCAGAAAAAAAGATGCTTTCCTGCGTATCCGAACAGGAGGTACATCCTATGGCGATATGCGTGTGCCGGCCGATAGTGCAGATCTTTATTCCTACCGCATTGCCCTGCCGGAAAAACGCCTCAGAAATACGGCAGGCAGAGAATGGAATATGCACCTTGCTGCAGGCCTGGTCCGGGAAAAGTCCCGCCATACACTTTATTTGAGTCGCATACACCAAAAATCAGGCTTCTTCGCGAATGCGCACGGACTGGAGCCAAGAAGGGTGGACGAGGCCCTGCACGATCAATCCAACAGGGATATTCAGATGCCCTCCCAGGAAGTAAGCCATACCAAGCTCATCAGTGAGCATATCTGGCAGTACGGAGATGATAAGCTGGAGCTGGTTATGGCCTGGCAACACAATCTCAGGCACGAATACAGCGACTATGTGAGCCACGGATTTATGCCGGATAACTTCCCCGGAAATATGCCTTTTCCTGCGGAGCTGGAAAGGGGCTTTATGAAGGATACCTGGACAGGGCAAGTCAGTTACCAGGCCGAAATGGCAGCAGGGCTTCAGCTGAGAGCAGGGTTCAATGCCGAGCGGCAAGACAACCGCATTGACGGCAGAGGCTTTCTGATCCCTTCGTTTACCCGGCATACTGCCGGCACCTGGGCTTATGCCGGGTGGAAAGCAGGGCAAAAGCACCTGGTCCAGCTCGGAATGCGCTTCGATTATGCCCACTTGCATTCCCAGGCATATTACGACTGGTTCCCGAGTATGCTCCTGATGGGATCGGATACCCAATGGGTGAGGATTGAGAGGGCGGAGGCGCTCACCAGGGATTTCCAGCAGCTTTCCTGGTCCCTGGGCTACCGCTACCAGACGGAGACCTGGAGTGTCAGTACCAATGTTGGAAGAGGCTTTCGTTTCCCGATTGCCAAAGAACTGGCTGCCAATGGCGTGAATTATCATCATTTCAGTTATGAAGTGGGCGATCCCGGGCTCGATCCGGAGGTTTCATATCAATGGGATGCCGGGATACATTATCATCATCCCCGCCTGGCTGTGGGCCTTACTCCTTTCCTGAATTACTTCAGCAACTACATCTATCTCCTTCCCACAGCAGCACACGATCGCTTGTATGGGAATGGTAACCAGGTGTTTAACTACACCGGGGCAAAGGTCCTGCGCTGGGGCGGAGAGCTGCACGCCCATTACGACCTTTTTGCTCAGCTTACTTTGGGGGGCATTATAGAATATGTGTATGCCGAGCAATTAGACGGGCCTGCCAAGGGGTTTGGACTGCCTTTTACCCCGCCCGCCTTAATGATCTTAAATCTGAAGTATAAGCCGGAGCGATTAGCAGGTCTGAATGCCCCATACCTTTCCCTCGACTTCCGCAAAGCAGCCAGGCAGGGCCGCATTGTGCCACCGGAAGAATCCACACCGGCATACCATCGGGTGGATTTTGGCGTGGGAGGATGGATGCATACCGGGCTGATTTCTGCCCACATCAATATTCAGTTGAAGAATGTGCTGAACACAGCCTATTTCAATCACAGCAGTTACTACAGGCTCATAGGCCTGCCTGAGCAGGGCCGCAGTCTGTGGCTGAATGTCAGTATCCCCTTCCAGGGGAAATTAAAAACCAATCTGTCAAACAATTAAAAAAACAAGCAATGAAAAGAATGCATATATCCATCGCAGCCCTGTTGAGCCTGGGCTTAGTCCTTTCCTCCTGCAACAAGGATGAAAACATTTCTCCCCCTGAGGTAACACTCATTGAACTGGGATACGACAACAGTAAAACAGGATATCCCGGCGAAGAATTCCACATTGAAGCTGAAGTGTTGGCCGAAGGCAAGATCGACCGCATTGAGGTGGGGATGCACCTGGAAGGGGAGCACACCAAGGCACTAGGGAGCCTGAAAGATGACCACCACTGGCATTTCGACACTACCTACACCGAGTTCCAGGGTTTGAAGAATACGGTCTTTCACAAGCATATTATGATCTCAGCGGAGGCGGATACCGGACATTATCACTTCCACTTCAAAGTGACCGATATGGAAGGAAACCAAACGGAGAAGGCAGCAGAGATTGAAATCATTCATCCTTAATCGATAAAGATGAAAAACTGGATGCTTATCGCAGGAGCCGGGCTGATGCTCGGCCTCCTGCTTTCTTGTAACAAAGAAGAACCCGATACTGAGAAGCCGGTGATCCATAATGATGTGGCGGGCACCTTTCCGAAGAATTGCGACACCCTGTATTTCGGCGAGCCTTTCACTTTCATTGCCCGCTTTTCCGACAATACCGGCCTGGGTTCTTACAGCCTTGAGATCCATCACAATTTTGATCACCACGCGCATAGCACGGAGATAGGGACTTGTCCGCTGGATCCGGTGAAACCAGCCACCCATCCTTTCTACTTTCTGCAGGATTATGCCATCACCGGGGCACCTGGGGCATTCGATATTGCCAAAGAACTTATGTTAGCGGCTTCGGAAGGGGGCGAATTGTACGAAGAGGGGGACTATCATTTCTTCATCCGTCTTACCGATCAGCACGGATGGGCCAGCCAGCAGGGTTTAAACATCAAGATACTGCATAGATAAGGAGCAGAAACAAGGCGACCCACACTTACGATGATGAAACAGCCCGTGAAATGTTTGGACAAGCTTCTTATTCCGTCCGCAGCCGGTACTTGTAATATACGGGCTTGCCTCCCAGATAGAATTTAAAGCCAAAGCTCAGGTACTGCCGGATATGGTAGTTTTCAATACGTTGGAACCCCACGCCCGGTACGTTCATCTCCTGGTCGTAAATACTGCCTATCCCGGCCAGGTGGATATATTCTGCATAAAAATAATCCCCTGCCTTGGTCGGGATTTCCATTCCGATACCATAAATACTGCTGAAGTCTGAGGTTTTGTAGCGGCGCGAGCGCTCATAAATATACACCCCGGCCAATCCACCCTGGGCATAAAAGCGGATTTCTTTCCCGAAGGTGGCTTTGATCATCAGGGGCACTGTGATGGTTTTTACCGGGTTCTCTTTCTCCCCTCCGAATTCCCACCAAAGTCCCAGATAGGGGGAAATTTGGTTGTTCTTATACAGGAGTTCCAGTCCTGTTCCGATATTGAAGGCAGGGAAGCGCTCGTATTGGAGAAAGGGAGAGGTAGGTCTGGGTTCCAGCTTCGACCCGCCCACCCCGGCCTGAAAGTCCATCATCAGGGTCTGGGCGGCAAGCCAGGCAGGCACATAAAGCAGTACAATAAAAACCATCCTTTTCACAGGGGTAAAATTAGGAAAAGAAGAGAAGGAAGGCCCGAAATGTCTTATTGCATTGAAGGAAAGGGCTCAGACCACCCTTCGTCCGACAATCCGAAGGATCAACCAGAGCAGCACAAACCCCAGGGGGAAAATGATCCAGGGGGAAAGGCCGAACGCAGCGGGAAGGGTGCCGGCAAAGAGGGCTACGGCGCCCACACTCAGGGCGTAGGGGAGTTGTGTTCTGACGTGCTCCACGTGGTCGCATCCGCTGGCCAGGGAACTCAGGATGGTGGTGTCGGAAATGGGGGAGCAGTGATCGCCCAGCACCGAGCCGGCCAATACAGCAGAGATGGTATTGTGGAAGATCCCGAGATTGGCGGCATATTCCAGGCCGCTGCTCTCTCCGATCATCCAGGCGGCCGGAAGAATCAGGGGGTAGAGAATGGCCATTGTACCCCAGGAGGAACCGGTGGAGAAGGAGACCAGGGCCGCCAGCACAAAAGTGATGGCCGGTACCAGGGCCGGACTGAGCTGCATCTCAATCATCAATTGGGATAAGAAAGTGGCCGTATGTAAGTGTTCCGTAATCAGGGCCAGACTCCAGGCCAGCACCAGAATCACAATGGCGGTCAGCAGGGATTTGAAGCCATCCACCAGGGCCTCCATACTTTCTCTCAGGCTGAGCAATTTTTGGGATACACTCAACAATACTGCTGCCGCTGCCCCGCCCAGGGATGACCACAGCAGGGCACGGAAAGAGTCGGAGGCCCCCACCACTGCGGAGAGATTGTGCAGCAAGCCGTGTTCCTGGTTCCATTGGATGTTTTCCAGTCCGGTGTAAATGAGTCCGGCGATGGCTCCCAGCACCACGACCGCCACGGGGATCACGGCATTGTACCAGGCAACCTTGTGGGTGTATGAACCCAGCAGTGTCTGGTCATCCATAGGGGGGTGATCCTCTATCAGGCTGCGCGACTGTCTGGCGCGTTTTTCTTTCTTCCACATCGGCCCGAATTCCTTTCGGCTTTGGATAAGGAAGACAATGAAGACCAGGGTAAAAACGGGATAATAAGCATATTGAAGAGAATGCAGAAAGATGCCATAGGCACTTTCCTGAATGCCCAGGTTTGCCACACCATCCTGGATATAGCTCAGTTCCGCTCCTATCCAGGTGGTGATAAAGGCGATGGAGGCAACCGGAGCTGCGGTGCTGTCCACGATATAGGCCAGCTTCTCCCGGCTGATCTTCATCCTGTCGGTGAGGGGGCGCATCGTATTGCCCACCACCAGGGTATTGGCATAATCGTCAAAAAAAATACTTACACCCATAAACCAGGTGACCATTTGTGCGGAGACCGGGCTGCGGGCGTAGCGGCTTAGTTTGTTGACCACGCCTTGCATTCCTCCGTTGCGGGTGATGAGCTGCACCATTCCTCCGATGAGCATAGAGAACATAATGATGCTCAGATGGGCTTCATCCAGGGCAGCCTGGATAAGGTAGTGGTCGGCGATCAGCAGGAAGCCCTGTCCGACCGAAGCCAGGATATTGCTTCCGGCAGACCAGGCGATGGCAGTGGTTCCCAGGAGCAGGCCGAGGAAGAGGGCGCTATAGACTTCCCGGAAGAGCAGGGCCATCAGGATGGCGAGCAGGGGAGGCAGGATGGATATCCAGAGGGGAAGGGGGCGTGTGCTTCCCTGGTGGGTTTCAGTGGGAGCAACAAGCTGTATTTGTCCACGCTGTGCTGGTGTAAATGCAATCACACCCTTATTTCCACTGACAAAGAAGCGGCTGCTGTCTTTTTGTTGGATGAGCAGGAATTGAGTGCTGTCCGGGGCAGGCACTGGTCCAATCCATTCAATATCGATCTCTGCAGGTATTCCTTTTACGGTATGATCGGGGAAATGCACCTGCCATTGGTCTGCTGCCTTAACAGGCAAAAGCATACAGAATAGGATGCAGAAAAAGATGGTTCGTTTCATTGCCGCAGCAGCCTGTCGGTTTGGAAGCCCCCGAAGATACAGCTTGGCTTGAAAATACGCCAATTTTTGTCCTTCGGCTGCTTTTCTTTCCCCTTAGACACACTTCAACTGAGCTCAGTGCAGGTGCTAAGGGCAAGCAAGCGAGGAAAGCGAGGAAAGCGGACAAGCGATCTTTCATTAGCACGAGTGCAAGTTACTTCCAAACTATCCCATTACATCGAAAATCACCTAATCAACAATCAGATAATCTTCCATCGACGTGGGATGAAATCACCCCTCGCCCTTGTAAACTTTGTGCCTTCCTTTCTAAAGGAGTGCGAGCGCGAATTCAAAAATGGCTGAAGCGCTTGTTTTGCCCTATCGGGGCGAAACCTGATTAGTAGTAGATGTTTGTTTCCATT
>CAZPYJ010000018.1:0-80260 GCA_964590645.1 uncultured Lentimicrobiaceae bacterium | reverse complement strand
CTCTTCCTCTTCCTCTTCCTCTTCCTCTTCCTCTTCCTCTTCCTCTTCCTCTTCCCCCTCCCCCTCCCTATAAACACAAACTAATATGCGTGCTTTTCTTCTTGTTTGCTTTTGCCTTCTGGTATCCGGCTTCCTTTTCGCACAAGCCCACAGCTTTACATACATTGGTGCCGGAATCACCGGATCCACCGTTCGACTGCAGGGTCTGAACGCCGTCATCGACCGCTACAACGAAACCCGGCAGGGACAGCAAGGTGCGGCAAGCCTGAGCCGGGATATGGGATACTTCAATACGCAGGCGGGATATGAGTTCAGCCTGGGAAGGAGTTTTGATGACCTGGGCTGGTTCTTTGATCTTCACCTGAGTTTTCAGGAAGCCGCCACCTTTGCGGAAGGGGTGGATTTTTCCGGCAATCCAGCGCGACGGGATCTCAGGCTGAAAAGCAGCATCTTCAGTGCAGGGACAGGGCCAACCCTCATTCAGACCGGGAAGCTGGATGTGGCGGCGGGAATGGCGGTGGAAATTACCTGGAATAAGATGTATTCTATTCTGAATGAAGGAGAAGAATCGGAAATTTTTAAAGACGAGGTACCCATTGCCTTTACCCCTTTTGCCTACGCCACCCTCTTTCTGTCCCGCAAAATCCCCCTGGCGGTTTTCGGACGCGCATTTCTGCAGCTCCCCCTGCTCGCTTCGGATTACACGGAACTGAACCAGGCGATCAATCCGGCTACCTGGCAGAATGATGAAGGAAAAGATTTCAGTAATATGAACTGGCGTCCGGGTTTCAGCCTGGGCATCGCCCTGATCTTTCACGAAAGAGACCTGAGTTTTCACCGATAAAGGCCGGCGGTTGCGGAAATCCTTTCCCGGCGGGCAAAACAGTCCTGATTTACCCTGCCCATTACCATTCGTCCACCACCTTGGGAGCCGGTTTCATTCCGGCTTTCAGGCTTTCTATTTTCAGGCTCATCTCCTGATGCACCTGATCCAGGTAGGTATCTACTACGGGAGCCCATTGCGGATCGGATTTATCCAGCCAACGCTCGAGGGGGAAACGGGAAGAGCGCTTATGCAGAAAATCCGTGAAGGTGTAGCGGTAGCGATCATCACGGCATTCGATGGTAAAAGTGTATTCCACCAGTCCGCCGCTTTGGGTATTGCCGGCTTCATCAGAGGTATACAGGCTCAACCTCGCGATTCCGCTCAACACACCGTCTTCCCGGTTCCGGGTGCGCGACACATCCCAGGGGTTGGCAAACTCTGTATTCAGCCAGTTGATGGCACGTAAATAGAGGGAATCGGACGCCCCGGGTTCATCCATCACCGCTCTGTACATAATGATTCCTTCTTCATTGACCGGCAGAGGGGAGCCGGAGCTAAAGTCCTGCCCGGGCAGGATGCTCAATGAAAAGAGGGAGAAGCATACGATCAACAGGTATTTCATCTTGATGCTGGGTTGAGGGTTTACAGGGGATGCATTGCACAATTACACTTGCAAAGAAACATATTTCATACCAATCCCTTTTCCGGAACACCGGGGCAAAACAAGTCCTTTTTTTAGTGAGGAGTATAAGGCAGAGCGTGGGTCAATACATCATAGAACGACCCAGCAGGTGGGCGATTTCAACCTTAAGCTGCTGAAGTTCTTGGTGTTCCTGCAGGCGGGCCATTTGCATTACCAGTTCTTCTTCTTCCTGTATTTGTTTCGAAATGGTTTCCAGGCGCTGATTGACCAGGCTTAACTTAAGCCGGTTCACATTAGTTACAACCAGGTCACTCAGGCGTTCTGCCTCGTTCAGGACGCTGATGCGCCGGCGCGTCCAGTTCTGGCTCAGCTGATGCTGTTGCGAGATGGCATCGATGGCCAGGCGGGCCACATCCGCATCTGCGTGGTTGATAAAAGTGTTGATGGACGGCAGCGCTTCTTTCTCCAGTGATTTCCGGTACACTTTCAGAATCTCCGCACAGCTGGGGTCTTGAATGTCCAGATCATTGGAAATAATCTGATGCAGGATATAAGTGGCTGTATTAACAGATATTTCCTCGGTAATATCCTCTGATTGGATAAGCAGCGAAAATTCCAGTTCACCGTAATTGAGCAGGATGCGCACCAGTTCTTTCTCAACCGGTGTGCGCTCCATTGAGCGTGTTTGCGGGATCGCCGGGGGTGCGGGTGAGGGGGGGGTGGCAGGCTGAGGCTCAGGCGAGGAAGAGCGTTTGCTGCGGAGAATCTTGTTCATCTCGAACATCAGCGTCTGCTCGGGAATGTCGATCAGCTGGCTGCATTCGCGGATGAAAAGATTTCTGCGGATGGCATCGGGGACCAGGGCAATGGAATTCAGGATATCGCGTATGCCGCCAGCCTTCTTCACAGGATCATTCCCGGCCTCCTTTTTGAGCATCTCCGCTTTGAACAGGATGAAATTGAGGGCCCGGGAACGAATGAAGTCTCTCACCACATTCACCCGATTTTTCCGGGCATAGGAATCCGGATCTTCTCCTTCGGGGAAAAGTACGATGCGCACATTCATCCCCTGTTCCAGGATCAGGTCAATGCCCCGGTAGGAAGCTTTCAGCCCGGCAGCATCCCCGTCATACAATATGGTGATGTTGGGGGTATATCGCTTGATGAGGCGGATCTGTTCTACTGTCAGGGATGTACCCGAAGAGGCCACCACATTTTCTATTCCGGCCTGGTGCAGGCTGAGCACATCGGTATAGCCTTCTACCAGCAGGCATTCGTCTTGGGCTACGATGGCACTGCGGGCCTGAAAAAGGCCGTAGAGGATACGGCTCTTATGGTAAATCTCCGTTTCGGGAGAGTTAACATACTTGGGGCCTTTGGCTTCCTGGGTCAGGGTACGGCCGGCGAACGCGACCGCCGCCCCGGTCAGATTGTGAATAGGGAAAACGATGCGGTGACGGAATCGATCATACAAACGCTGGTTTTTCTGAATGCTCAAGCCGCTTTCACTCAGCAGATCAGAAGCAAAGCCTTCATTCAGTGCCCTGTCTGTCAGGGCATCCCACAAGTCCGGGCTGTATCCTACCTGGAACTTCCTGAGGGTGTCCTCCCGGTAATCCCGCTCCTTCAGGTAGCTGAGTCCGATCGCCTTACCTTCCTCTTTCTCCCAGAGGTTTTCCTCGAAGAAGCGCAGGGCGAAGGTGTGGATATGCAGCAGGCTTTCCCGTTTATCACGCAGGACCTTTTCTTCATCGCTCGGAGAATCCTCCTTTATTTCAATGCCATACTTCCCAGCCAGGTAGCGCAAGGATTCCGGATAGCTGAGGTGTTCGTGGTCCATAATAAAGCCGATGGCATTGCCGGCTTTTCCACAGCCAAAGCATTTATAAATGCCTTTGGCAGGAGATACGGTGAAGGAAGGGGTCTTCTCGTTATGGAAAGGACACAGGCCGATCATATTTTGTCCCCTTCTTTTCAGGCTGACAAAATCCCCGACGACTTCTTCAATGCGGGCGGCATCGGTGATGGCTTCTATGGTTTCCTGTGGGATCATCCAGAGCCTCAAAGATAAGCAGGAAGCGGGATTATCCGAAGAAAGGATTACATTTGTCTGTGAACTCCAGATTTGAAGATTACAGATGATACGCGCACTGATCGTAGAAGATGAGAAAGCCTCTCGTGATGCCCTGAGAGCACTCCTGGCCCGCTACTGTGGAGAAGTTGAGGTGGTTGGGGAAGCAGATGGGGTGAGAAAGGGCATTCAACAGATCCGTGACAAGAAGCCGGATGTGGTGTTTCTGGATATCCAAATGCCAGATGGGAGCGGATTTCGTCTGCTGGAAGAAGTCAGGGATGAACAATTCGAGGTGATCTTTACCACAGCATTCGATCAATTCGGCATCCGGGCCATTAAATACAGTGCACTGGATTATCTGCTCAAACCCATCGATGCCGATGAACTTATCCAGGCCGTGAACAAGCTGAAAAAGCAGGAATTCAGGCTGCGTGCTTCTCAAAACATAGATGCCTTGCTGGAGAACATCAAGCATCCTGATGAAGCGCAGAAAATCGTGCTTTCCACTGCTGAACGGATTCACGTAGTGGGCGTGGACGAGATTATCCGCTGTGAGTCTGATAACTATTATACCCGCTTCTTCTTTACAAGTGGCAAAACCCTGCTGATCTCCAAAACCCTCAAGGAACACGAAGCCTTGCTTGCCGATCACCACTTCATCCGTCCCCACAAATCTCATCTGGTCAATCTGAAGTATATCAAGCAATACAGCCGTATGGACGGGGGTACGCTCATTCTGGAAGATGGCGCCCGTATTCCGGTTTCCAGAAGAAAGAGAGAACTGGTGGTAAGAACTATAAGTCGCTTAGGAACAGGGCTTTGGAAAGATGAGCTTATTTAATTAATTAATCCATTAACTGCCTGCCACAAGCCGCTAACTGATTGTTGGACAAGCTATGGGAAGAGGGGCTTAATTTTACTTTTCCTATTTTTGGAGGGCAGGGAAAAATCAAGAAAATGGAAGATCTGTTGTATGTATTGGCGATCCTGGCCTGGGTAATTTACTCCTTTTACAAGAACGCCAAAAAAGTCAAGAAGCAGCGGCCGGCTACACGTCAGCCTATCGAATCCCTTGAGGATCAATCCGATGACAGAGGCAAGCGAGCCCTGCCCGGGACTGATGAATACAAGAGTATCCTCAGGGAGTTGTTCGGGGAAGATGTGATTCCGGATGACAAACCGGCTCCTTCCCCGCCACAGAGAGAAGAGCCCATCCCCGAGCCCGTCTGGGTTCAAGGTGATATGATGCGTGAGCGGGAAGCTCTGGCAAGAGAAGAGGCCGCCAAAGAAGGCTATCAAACCTGGGATGATGCTTACGAAGAAAGCGGGATGATGCCTTCCGGGATGGTCATTGAGCAGGAAGAAATTGAGAGAGAGATTCAGGCCGATGTACGCAGGGCAATGGAGGAGGAGAAAAAGCTGAGAAAAGGTTTTCAGTTTGATCTGCGCCAGGCCGTGATTATGTCAGAAATTTTAAAGAGACCGTACGATGAAACCAGATCCGAGCGAACATTCTAAGCGGGAGTGCTCATTTGGATAATACAGGATTTTGTTTTTACCTTTACCCGCTTTTTTCAGGCGATATGAATTAAGAAGAACGATTCTAAACACCAATTAATCAGGCATAATCGATCGCGTATAGAAAACATAAAACTACTCGGTATGTTGAGAAAGTTACTTTTGACAGCCTGCCTGGCTCTGGCGGCTAATACGCTGCTATTCGCCCAGTCGGGAACGTTGCAGGGGAAGATTACAGACAAGGAAACAAAGGAGCCCATTGCCTTTGCCAATATCATCCTTGAAAGCGGAGGAAGACAGATCGGAGGCGCCACTTCTGATTTCGATGGTAAATACACCATCAAACCCCTGCCTCCAGGCAAGTACAACCTGAAAGCGAGCTATGTCGGGTACAAGCCACTGACGGTCACCAACATTGTGATCAACTCAGACAAAATCACCTTTTACAATATCGAGATCGTATCTACGGCCACCACCCTGGATGTGGTTGAGGTGGTGGATTATAAAGTTCCGTTGATCTCTGCCGACAAAACCTCTACAGGAGGAACCGTTACCTCAGAGGAGATCGCCAAAATGCCCAACCGTTCGGCCAATGCCGTAGCCACCACAGTGGGCGGGGTTTTCTCTGCGGATGGGGAAAGAGGCAGTGTGCGCGGAGCCCGTACCGAGGGAACCACGATGTATATCGATGGAATTAAGGTGGTGGGGTCTTCCAGCCTCCCGCAAGCGGCCATTGAAGAGGTGACGGTCATCACCGGAGGACTGCCTGCACGCTACGGCGATGCTGTTGGGGGAGTCATCAATGTGACCACCAAAGGCCCTTCCCGCAGTTTCGGCGGCGGAATTGAATTGCAAACCTCCCAGTTCCTGGATGCCTACGGTTATAATCGCCTGGGCTTTAATGTGCAGGGACCGCTGCTCAGAAGCAAGGATGAAACAAATCCCGTATCATTGCTGGGTTATTTCATCGCCGGAGATGTGCTCTACCGACAGGATGGAAGCCCATCCAATATCGGGCACATCAAGGTGAAAGATGATGTACTGGAGCAACTGAAGGAAACACCCTTGAGGGCTTCCGGAACCGGTTCTGGCTCCCTTCTGAGCTCAGAGTTTGTGACCAGAAATCAGATCGAGGACATCAAGGCCTCCCAGAATACAGCATTCTTCCAGGGAAACCTCAGCGCCAAAATCGATGTGCGTACCACCCCTACCATCAACCTCTCCTTTGGGGGATCGCTCAATTATTCTAACTACGACGCCTACAACTGGACCCGCTCTCTGTTTAACTATGAAAACAACCCCCAGGTCATTCAAAGTACCTGGCGAGTGTTCGGTCGATTTACCCAGCGCTTCCCGAACCCTGTGATCAACGAAGGAGATAATGAACCCCTTATTAAAAATGTGTATTATACCATCCAGGCCGACTACTCTCAGTTTAACAGTGTCACCCAGGACAGGGATCACAAAGACAATCTCTTTAACTACGGGTATGTAGGGAAGTTCAAAACACATAAGATCCGCTCCTATGAAATCGGATCAGACTCCATTCTGGGATTCAATGATGTGAACATCCACAATGGTTTTGCCGATACACTTTTCAGCTTCGATCCCTCCTCCATCAATCCTGAAGTGGCTCGCTATACATCAATGTATTACGACCTCTATGACAATCCTTTCTTTCATTACCAGAACTTCACCCAGGTACAGCTTGGCGGAGGACTGCTGAACGGCGATCAACCGGAAAGTGTTTACGGATTATGGCAGAATGTGGGACAGCAATACAATGGTTATTCCATCACCGACAACTCCCAGATCGGGATCGCGGCACACGGATCAGCAGACATCGGGAACCACGAAATTCAGTTCGGGATACAGTATGAACAACGCTCCAACTCCTTCTACGGCTATGCTCCGGTAGGTTTGTGGACACTGGCGCGTTCTCTGACCAATGCCCATATCGCCCAGCTTGATAAGGACAATCCCATCGCCATTTATGACGAATTCGGGGTGTTTCAGGACACCGTATATTATGAACGCCTGTTTGACGGGAATGCCCAGTTCTATTTTGACTACAGCGTACGTGAACGCCTGGGCTTACCAACCGATGGCCTCGACTGGATAGACGTGGACAACTATGACCCTGAGGTCTTTTCCATCGATATGTTCAGTCCGGATGAACTTTACCGCGGAGGGGTCAATTCATTGATCTCTTATTCAGGATATGATTATACCGGAAAGAAATTGAGCAATCGTCCGGCCTTCGAAGATTTCTTCAATGCTACCGATGATTTCGGTAACCGGATGCGCACCATCGGGGCTTTTGAACCCATCTATCTGGCCGGCTATATTCAGGATAAATTTGCTTTCAGAGACCTGATATTTAACGTTGGCCTGCGCCTCGACCGCTATGATGCCAACCAGATGGTACTGAAGGATCCTTACCTTTTATACGAAGCCAAGACGGTAGGTGAGGTGGATAACCTGGGTTCCCATCCGGAGAATATGGGCCAGGATTATGTGGTTTACGTCAATGATGTAAACAATCCCACCAATATTACAGGATATCGCTCCGGAAGCGTATGGTTTAACAGTGAAGGTAAAGAAGTGACGGATCCAAGCATACTGGATGCAGGACAAGGTGTTTCTCCCTATCTGGTAGATCCTTCTGCCTCCCTCGATGCCTCAGCATTCAAAGATTACGACCCCCAGACAAGCCTGATGCCGCGTATCTCTTTCTCTTTCCCCATCTCGGATGAGGCTTTGTTCTTTGCCCATTACGATGTACTCACTCAGCGGCCCACCGGCTTCTCCCGGATGGATCCCACCGATTATCTGTTTATGGAGGCCCGGTCGGGATACATCAATAATCCCAACCTGAAGCCCTCGCGTACCATCGACTACGAGCTTGGTTTTATGCAGAAGATATCCAATTCCTCGTCTCTGAACCTCTCCACCTTCTATCGTGAAATGCGCGATCAGATCCAGGCCTTCCGCTTCAGCGGAGCTTATCCCCAGTCCTATTACTCTTATAATAATATCGACTTCGGTACGGTCAAAGGACTTACAATTACCTATGACTTGCGCAGGACCAACAACACCCGTATCCGGGCCAGCTACACCTTGCAGTTTGCTGAAGGAACCGGATCGGATGCCGAATCAGCCAGGGCCCTTGTTTCCTCAAACCAGCCCAACCTGCGTACCTTGTCTCCCCTGGATTATGACCGTCGCCACGGAATCAATGTCTTGCTCGACTATCGCTTTGCAGAGGGCAAGGACTACAATGGTCCGGTGTCCACGCGAAAGATCAAGGGAACGGATAAGGTGCAAACCGTACAGTGGCTTAAGAATTCCGGTTTCACCCTCACCTTTAACGGAGGGAGTGGAACACCTTACAGCCGGTCAAGCCGCGTTGTCGCTACCCAGCTGGGTGGAGGCGGCTCACTGCTGCAAGGTTCTATCAATGGCTCCCGCCTTCCCTGGCAGTTCAGGATGGATGCCCGCTTCGACAAAGATGTGGTGCTGACGGCCGGCAGCGGAGAAGATGGAAAGAAGATCTTTATGAACATCTTCCTGGATGTGTTGAACATCCTGAATACCAAGAATATCCTAAGCGTTTACAGGGCAACCGGTAATCCCGATGACGACGGATACCTCGCCGCTGCTGAATTCCAGGCAGGGATACAGGCACAAACCTATGAGCAGGCTTTCCGCGACCTGTATGCACTGAAAGTGAATAACCCTTCAAATTACAGCGCTCCCCGCCAGATTCGCCTGGGCGTCAGCCTGAACTTCTAAAGAGATTAATCTGCAATGAAAAATATATCAGCTATGAAAAATATGCTTCGGATATTCTTGCTAAGTTTCCTGGCCATTTCTATGGCTACAGGGGCTTATGCCTACAAGAACCCCGGAACAGCCAAGAATCAGGCAAACCGGTCTACCAAAGCAGCAGGCTGTGCTGCTGCGTCCGCTTTCACCGACTTGAATATCAACAACGTCCGTGCGCGTATCAATACCGGGGGCGATATGTGGTGGGATCTTCTGGATGTGGCCCGCTACTTCATTCCCAAGAACAGCCTCAAAACCTCGATGTTTTCGGCCTCACTCTGGATTGGAGGACTGGATGTGAACGGACAGCTGAAGCTGGCTGCCCAACGATATCGTGGGAATGGAAACGATTACTGGCCCGGCCCGCTGACTATTGATGGAAAGGCTTCCATCGATCCGGACGTCTGCACGCAGTATGACAAGCACTTTGTGATTACCCGGGCCGAGATCGACCAGTTTATCGCCTGGTTTAACGATAAAGAAAGTTATCCGGATTATACTATCCCAAAGTCCATCCTTGATTGGCCTGCCCACGGTGATATTTCGAGAAATCAGAGCTACTACCTGGCTCCCTTCTGGGATGAGGACGGAGACGGAAACTATGATCCTTACCAGGGAGACTATCCCTACTATGACCTCGACAACTCTCTTTGCCCGCGCAACGAAGAGAACCTTTTCAAACCACCTGCCCCCACGATGGAAGATATGCTGGGCATTGTAAAAGGAGGTATTCTTGCCGACCAGGTGATCAAAGGCGACCAGACCCTGTGGTGGGTTTTCAATGACAAAGGAAACATCCACAGCGAAACACAGGGAGCTCCCATTGGAATGGAGATCCGCGCCCAGGCCTTTGCCTTCGCCACCAATGATGAGATCAACAATATGACTTTCTATTCCTATGAAATCATTAACCGCTCTACCTTCCGCCTTACTGAAACCTATTTCAGCCAGTGGGTGGATACCGATGTAGGCTATGCTTATGATGATTATGTGGGATGCGATGTTCAGCGCGGACTGGGTTACTGCTACAATGGCAATGCCATAGACGGGACAGGGAAGGATGACCATTATGGTGCGCAGCCTCCGGCTATTGGCGTCGACTTTTTCCAGGGTCCCTATATGGATCCGGACGGCCTTGATAATCCCCGGATCGGTCCGGATGGCAAGCCGCTCTGCGATGTCAGCATCAATGGGGTGAATTTTGGTGACTCCATTGTAGACAATGAACGTTTCGGGATGCGCCGCTTTGTATATCATAACAACCTTGGAGGGTATTGGGCTATGACCGATCCAAGCGATGCTCCTGAGTACTACAACCTGCTCCGTGGCATCTGGAAGGACGGGATCAAAATGCGCTATGGTGGGAATGCCCACCCCAATTCAGGAGCTACCGGTCCCGACTGTGACTTTATGTTCCCGGCCGATACGGATCCTTGTAACTGGGGTACCGGAGGCATCCAGCCTGCAGGCTATATTACCGGTGCCGGAGGTAGCGGTGTGGTGTGGACAGAAGAAACGGCCGGCAACGAACCCTACGACCGCCGCTTTATGCAGTCTGCCGGACCCTTTACCCTTGAGCCAGGCGCCGTAAACTATATCACCGTTGGTATTCCCTGGGCACGCGCCGCCAGCGGAGGCCCCTTTGCCTCTGTTGAACTCCTGCGTCTGGTTGATGATAAAGCACAGTCTCTTTTTGACAACTGCTTTAAAGTGGTGGACGGACCCGACGCTCCGGACCTCGTAGCCCAGGAGCTCGACAGGGAAATCATACTGTATATTTCCAACCGCAAGACTTCCAACAACTATCTGGAAGCATACCAGGAGCTGGAACCCAATATCCCGGAATCGGCGATCGAAACACAAACCAATTACATCTATGATACCCTTACCGGG
Organism: uncultured Lentimicrobiaceae bacterium; assembly: GCA_964590645.1. GTDB lineage: Bacteria > Bacteroidota > Bacteroidia > Bacteroidales > JAGNHN01 > JAGNHN01. The sequence goes on along the minus strand of CAZPYJ010000018.1, from coordinate 69,478 downwards.
CAATATACCCAGGAGATTGTTACAGATACCATTGTGTATGATCGTTACTACCGCTTTGAGGGATATCAGATTTTCCAGGTAGCCAACAGCGATGTGGACGTGTCAGAGATTGGGGATGTCAATGTATCCCGTCTGGTTGCCCAGTGCGACATAGAGAATGGTGTGGCACGATTGACCAACTACTACTATAATGAAGCCCTTGAATCCAGTGTGCCGGTATTGGAAGTCAATGGGGAAGATAAAGGCATTCGCCACTCCTTCCGCATCCTGGAAGATCAGTTTGCTTCAGGTGACCGCCGCCTGGTGAACCATAAGCAGTATTACTATATCGCCATTGCTTACGCCTACAATAATTATAAGACCTATATCCAGGATGATCCGCAGTATTTTGACGGTCAGAAGAAGCCTTACCTTGCCGGACGTAAAAGTGCAGTAGGCCGTATCCAGTCGATCACTGCGATTCCCCATCTTCCCTCACCGGAAGCCGGTGGAACAGTTTTAAACTCATCCTATGGTGACGGACCAAAGATTACCCGCATCGAAGGAAAAGGAAATGGCGGATTGGAGTTGAACCTTACCCAGGAATCCATCGATGAGCTGATGGCTAAAACAGCGCCCCCTTATATTATCGAGAATCCTACTTACGAAAATGGTTTCGGGCCTGTCAACATCAAAGTGATCGATCCGCTGAATGTAAAACCCGGCAACTATACTCTCCGCTTTAATGTGGAAGGAAGCATCAATACCGCCACCTGGATTCTGACCAACAACGACAATGGTCAGACCTGGGAAAGTGAAAGCGATATCAGCAGGGTGAATGAACAGCTGTTCCCTGAATTGGGGCTGTCTGTCGGAATCAACCAGATTCGCTTCCCGGGAGATACCCTGGGTAGAAACAATGGGTATATTAACTCATCACTCAGCTTTGCCGACAGCACCAAACCCTGGTTGGGTGGCATCGCCGACCGCGACGATCCGGGTCCTTTCAACTGGATCCGTGCCGGAGTACTGGAGGATCCGGACAATGCTGCGAACAACGACTGGAAAACCGGCTCGCCCTTCGACCCCAACGAGGACTACGAAAAGGTGGTAAATGGCACCTGGGGGCCCTACTCCCTTTGTGCCCAGAACAGCGATGATCCTTATGGTCCGGCCCTGGATGGCCCCTCAAGAACCCTGGCCAAGCTGCAAAATTTGCATAGCGTTGACATCGTCTATACCCCTGATCGCTCGAAATGGACACGCTGTCCGGTGGTGGAAATGTCGCCCGACCGCAACCTGGCTCAGGGAGGTGCGCGCCGTTTTGCCTTGCGCGAATCGCCATCCATTGATAAAGACGGGAATCCTGCCGTGCCAGGCAGCGGCCCCAGTGATAATCCGGAAGATCCCAACTATATTTCCGACAAAGGAATGGGATGGTTCCCGGGCTACGCCATCAATCTGGAAACAGGAGAAAGGCTCAATGTATTCTATGGAGAGAACTCCTGGTACGGGCAGTATAACGGACGGGATATGCTTTGGAATCCCTCGCCTGTGATTGCCAGCATCTATGATATGCCCTTCGGTGGAATGCATTATACCTACGTCCTGGGACACGGATCGGGAATCGAGCCGGGATATCCAGAGTACGATGCACCTGCTTATGATGCCGGAGCCTGGGCACGGGGATTACTCGGCGGACAGGATTTCGAGAGGCGTTATGTTTATGCCAACGTAATGTGGGTGAATATCCCTGTACATAATTTTGATGTGGAATTCCTTTCCACCGAAGCCCACGTGAAAATCCGGGTGGCAAGGCCTTACGCCAGGAACTGGTCCACCTACGGAGCAGATCCGGCCCAGAACGACAACTGGCCGATGTACACCTTCACCACCGATGATATTGCCACCTCGAAAAATAATACCACCGCCGCCATCGAGGCCCTGGACATCATCAATGTGGTACCCAATCCTTATTACGGCTATTCTCACTACGAAACCAACCAGCTCGATAATCGGGTCAAGTTTACAAACCTGCCCGAGCGTTGTACCATCACCATCTACAACATCAGCGGAACACGCATTCGTCAGTTTTCCAAAGACGATGCAAGTACCTTCCTCGACTGGGATCTGAAGAACCAGGCCGGAATACCCATTGCGGGCGGGATTTATCTTATCCACGTGGATGTACCCGGAGTAGGGGAAAAAGTAGTGAAATGGTTTGGTACCCTCAGACCTGTTGACCTCAACTCGTTCTAAGCAATGGTGGATCTAAAAAAAGAAGGAACAATGAAGAAGATTAAAACATATCTGATCGTATTCACCCTGGCAAGCCTGATGATCTTACCTCTGGTACAGTTGCAGGCTGGAAATAAGGACCGCTCAGGACAGGCTGGTGCCTCTGAATTGCTGATCAATCCCTGGGTCCGTGGAAATGGATGGGCCAATGCCAATGTGGCCAATGTGCGTGGCCTGGAAGGGATATGGACCAATGTGGCAGGAACGGCATTTACCAAAGCCACCGAGCTCAACTTTGCCTACACCAACTGGCTCAGTGGCTCCGACGTAAATATCAACGCCTTTGGCTTCAGCCAGAAAGTGGGCGATGCAGGTGCATTCTCTATGGCTGTGATGTCTATGCAGTTTGGGGAAATTGATATCACCACCGTAAATCAGCCCGAAGGCGGAATCGGTACATTCACACCCAATTTGCTTAATATTAATATGGCCTATGCCAAAGCCTTTAGCAACAGCATTTATGGCGGTATCAACGTGAAAATCATTTCCGAATCCATCGCCGATATCAGTGCTCAGGGAATCGGAATCGATGCCGGTATTCATTATGTGACCGGGCCTACCGACAATATCCTTTTCGGGATTACACTGAAGAATATCGGGCCTACGATGCAGTTCAACGGCGACGGACTCTCTTTCCGTGGGTTTATTCCCGGACAAGCCAACCAGTTTACCGTGGAGCAACGATCGGAAGATTTTGAGCTGCCCTCAGCCCTGGCCATCGGAGTGGCTTATGACTTTAACTTCAATGAGATCTCCCGCCTGACCCTTGCCGGAAACTTCCAGTCAAACTCATTTACCAAAGACCAGTTTATGCTGGGCGCAGAGTATTCCTATAAAGAAGTGCTGATGCTGAGGGCCGGTTATACATACGAAGACGGCCTTTTCGATGATGCAGAGCGGACCTCCGTCTATACCGGACCCAGTGCCGGACTGACGATACAGATTCCGATGAACAAAGAAACAGGTTCAGTGTTTGGCGTGGATTATGCATACAGAGCAACCAATCCCTTTGATGGAACGCATACCATAGGAGCGCATATCAGCTTCTAAGTTGCGAACCATATAGTCTGAATAACAAATATTTTCTTGAGGGCCCTTATGTTGGATAAGGGTCTTCAAGCTTTTTTAATACCAAGACCTGATAAAGCCAAAGTTATGAGCGAGAGCAGATATGTTACCGAAGAAGGGCTTCAGAAAATGAAAGATGAACTGGAATATCTTACCAGTGTCAGAAGACCGGAAATCTCACGCCAGATTGCCGAAGCCCGGGAAAAAGGAGACCTCTCGGAAAATGCCGAGTACGATGCAGCCAAAGAAGCACAGGGAATGCTTGAACTGAAAATCGCCAAGCTCGGAGAAGCCATCCGCAATGCCCGCGTCCTCGACGCAAGCAATCTGGATGCCTCCAAGGTTTTGATCCTGTGTACGGTCAAAATCAGAAATATGAAAACAAAAAAAGAAATGGCTTATACCCTGGTACCTGAGAATGAGGCAGACCTGAAATCCGGAAAGATTTCAATCAATAGCCCCATCGCCCAGGGACTATTAGGGAAGAAGGTGGGCGATGCGGTGGATATTCAGGTGCCCGCCGGAACAGTACAATTTGAAATAGTAGATATTACCCGCAGCTGAAAAAAGACAGATATGGCCAGCATTTTCACACGAATCGTCCAGGGAGAAATACCGGCCTGGAAAGTGGCCGAGACAGAAAACTGCCTTGCCTTTCTCGACATTCATCCCCTTGCCAAAGGTCATCTGCTTGCCATTCCCAAAAAGGAGGTGGATGTGCTTTATCATCTTGAACCCCAGATCTATGATGAACTGCTCGAGTTCACCCGTAAGCTGGCTTTGGCCCTGGATAAGATGAGCGAGGCCAAAAGAATAGGAATGGCTGTGATCGGACTGGAAGTCCCCCACGCACATATTCACCTTGTCCCGATCAATGGGATCTATGATATTGACTTCAGCAAGCCAAAACTGAGCTTCAGCGCGGAAGAGTTTGAAAAGATTGCTTCCGAAATCCGCGAGGCTTACCTCAGCCTTTGATTCTGCCCGGATGGGCCTTCAGATAGCTTTCCCAGTTCCCGTGCTTCTGCTCGCTATGCTCAAAACCCTGCATTGCGTGGCATACCGCAGCCGCTAATCCATCTGTGGCATCCAGTGACTCGCCCTCCAGCGGCATCTTTAACAAATGCCCCAACATTGCGGCAACCTGTTCCTTCGAAGCACTGCCTTTGCCCGTAATGCTCTGCTTGATCTTCCGGGGTGAATACTCATAGTATTCAACCGATCGATGCAGTGCCGCGGCAATGGCAACACCCTGAGCCCGGCCCAGTTTGAGCATCGACTGCACATTCTTTCCGAAAAACTGTGCTTCGATGGCCAGTTCGTCAGGATGATATTCATCGATCAAGCCCAGCGTGCGATCAAATATTTTCTTTAATTTCCCACCCTGTGCTTCAATCCGGCCCAGCTTAAGCACACCCAGGGCCAGCACCCGGTAACGCCTTCCCTGGCAGGCAATAATGCCATAGCCCATTATATTGGTGCCGGGATCAATGCCAAGGATGATGCGTTCGGAGGGCATAATGTGTAGTATCAGCACAAAGGTAAAGAAAAGCCAGGCGATGCCTTAACCTGAATATATGCGATGCACTATTTGATTGTTGTAATGCTTCTTTTGTACGCCCTCCTGCTGTGGGCCTTCCTGCGTGCCTGGAAGAAACTGCCTTCTGAAAAGAAGCAAACAAAAGGGGATATATCCCTGATCAGTGTCATCGTTCCATTCCGCAATGAAGCGAAACACTTACCCCAGGTATGGAAACGATTGCAGGCACAGGATAACACCGGCCCGGTGGAACTGATCTTTGTAGATGATCATAGTGAAGACGGAGGATTGGAAATCATCAGGAAAGAGACTGAAAATGAGGTTTCGATTGCAGTTAACATTACTCAGCTGAACAAGGATGAGAGGGGAAAGAAGGCTGCACTTCAAAAAGGGGTGGCCATTTCCTCCGGAGATTTTCTGCTTTTCACCGATGCCGATGTATTCCATCCCCCGAGCTGGATCCGGACGATGCGGGAGGCCCTGACAGAAAGCACCCAGACCCATTTATGCTGGGGCGGCATCCGGATCATCGGAAAGGAAAGGCAGATCATTTTCTTGCAGCAACTCGAGTATGGGATCCTGATGCTGTCCGGAGCATCCAGCCTCGCACTGGGCTTCCCCCTGCTCAGCACCGGAGCCAACCTGATCCTCCGGAAGCCCTCGCTGGAAGCCCTTGGAAAAGACCCCTGGCATCAGGAGCTCGCCTCCGGGGACGATGTATTTCTGGTGGAAAAAATATGGAAGCAGTTTGGTAGGGAGAGCATCCGTTTTGTCAAAAGCCGGGAAGCCTTGTGTGAAACTCCGGGCTTGATGCGATGGGGCGATGTGTACAAACAGCGACTGCGCTGGGCCGGCAAAAGCGCCAAAACCAACCTGAAAGCCAGGCTGACCGGGCTGGCTGTGGTATTGGCGAATCTGGCTTTTCTGCTATCGATAGGCTTGCTGGGCTTTGGCAAAACAGGTGTAGCTGTTCCCATAATCTGCCTTTTACTCAAAGCCATCCCTGAGTGGATGCTAGCTGTTGCCTGGACAGGCTGGTCAGGGCAGCGCAAGGCCTTACGCGCTTTCCCCCGGATGGTATTCCTATATCCGGTTTTCCTGATATTCTTGTGGATGGGGACCTTAGGGGGGGGAGCTTCCTGGAAGGGAAGAAAGATCAGGGTGCGTTGATGCCTCTTGCTGCAAGTAAGGCTTCTGCAATGATCATATCCTCAGGAGTGGTCAGCTTCAGGTTGGCTGTTTCTCCTTCTATCCAATGAATCCGGACCCCTGCTTTTTCTGCCAGGGATGCATCATCGGTGAAGAGCGGGTCGAAAGGGAGGGTGTAGGCTTTTCTGAGCGTATCGTTTCGGAAGCACTGTGGGGTTTGTACGGCACGAAGTGTATTTCTGTCAAGGACCTGGCTGCCTCCTCCTTCCCTGATCATCCTGACTGAATCGTGAACCGGAATCAGCGGGACCACTGCCTCTGCCAGTTTGAGGGCATCAAAACACCGCTGTATGAGTGAGGGGGAGGCCAAAGGGCGTGCAGCATCGTGTACGGCAATGCGGCCCTCACCGGCCGGGATAAAACTTAATCCGTTTTGCACCGAAAAGTAGCGTTCTCTGCCGGCTAAGGCCAGGTGGGTACGCTCCGTCACTCCGCAGGCACCAAGGATGTCTGTAGCTTCTTTTTCATAAGCCTGAGGGATCACCAGCACGAAACGGATGCCTGGTAATGCTGTTTTAAATGCATCCAGGGCATATTGCAATACCGGTTTTCCAGCCAGGTTCAGAAATTGCTTGGGGGCTTCCATCCCCATTCTCCTTCCCAGGCCACCGGCCACGATAATGGCGTAATCTGACATCAGGATTGATGCACGGGCTTACAGGATCAGCATTGCCGACCCATAGGTAAAGAACTTGTATTCCTCCTTGATGGCCTCGTCATAAGCCTTCATCAGCAAGTCGTAGCCGGCAAAAGCAGCCGTCATCATCAGCATAGGCGAGAGGGGGAGGTGAAAATTGGATATCATCGCATTGGCGATGCTGAATTCGTAGGGAGGGAAAATGAATTTATTGGTCCATCCCTTGTAGGGCTTCAGGTGGCCGGAGATGGACACCGAAGTCTCGATGGCCTTCATTGTGGTAGTTCCTACCGCACAGATGCGTTTGCCTGCATCCTTGGCCTGGTTTACCATCAGGGAGCTGAGTTCAGGGATAATCACCTCTTCAGAATCCATTTTATGCTTGGTCAGGTCTTCCACATCGATGGTACGGAAATTGCCGAGGCCGGCGTGCAGGGTGACCTCCGGAAAACCGACCCCCTGCAGCTCAAGCCGTTTCATCAGTTCACGGCTGAAATGCAGGCCTGCAGTGGGCGCGGCAACCGCACCTTCGTGCTTGGCATAAATGGTCTGATAGCGCTCTTTGTCGTCCTCGGTTACAGGACGATTGTGCAGTTTAGGGAGCGGGGTATGCCCCAGGCGCTGAATGGTCTTTTTGAACTCTTCATAAGGTCCATCAAAGAGAAAACGCAAGGTACGCCCACGGGAAGTGGTATTGTCGATCACCTCTGCCACCAGGGTTTCATCTTCACCGAAATACAGCTTGTTGCCAATCCGGATTTTCCTTGCAGGATCTACCAGTACGTCCCATAAACGGGTTTCCCTGTTGAGCTCTCTTAACAAAAAGACCTCAATTTTGGCTCCTGTCTTTTCCTTCTCCCCGAACAATCTTGCCGGAAATACCTTAGTGTTGTTCAACACCATCACGTCGCCGTCATCAAAAAAGCGGACAATGTCGGCAAACATATGATGTGATATTTCTCCGTTGGCGCGATTTACCACCATCAAACGGGAATCTTCCCTGTTTTGCGTTGGCTGATCCGCAATCAATCCGGCAGGTAAATCAAACCTGAATTGTGATAGCTTCATCTTCCTCGTCTTCTAAAACCCGATACAGTAATCCCTCTCAAAAAGATGTGCAAAGGTAATGATTCTCTCACTCTATGTCAAGTATTTATCTATATAAAATGTTGAGATTACGAGAATTAGCTTTTCAATGAACCCAATCCATTTATGGCTGCAAATCCGTTTTCAGAAACAATCCGCGCTGTTTTTTTACTATCAGGCTGTATATCAATATGTAAGTGAATGCGTGAGGCAGATACTGTGAAAGGATTGAAATGTTGTTGCTTAGACTCTTATTTCTCAGGAATTGATCTGCCGCAAGTCTTTCAGAAAGTCCTGCACCTGAACGGCATCTTCAACCCGGTAAGGACCGATTCCGGTGCGTCTGAGGGCGGTCAGATGGCCCCCACTACCCAGAGCTTGTCCGATATCCCGGGCCAGGGATCGGATGTACGTTCCTTTGCCACAACGGATTGTAAAGTCCAGTTCGGGCAGGGCCAGGCGGGTGAATGCAAGAGAATGCACAAACACTTCCCGCGCCGCCATTTTTACCGACTTGACATCGTTGCGGGCGAGTTCATAAGCCCTTTTGCCTTCAATATGAATCGCGCTGAAAGCAGGAGGAACCTGCATAACAGGCCCAAGAAAACGAGGGGTGATTTCTTCCAGATGGGCCGGAGTAATGTGGGCATAGGGGTACTCACGATCTACCTCCGTTTCAAGATCGAAGGAAGGCGTAGTAGCCCCCAGTCTTATGGTGCCGGTATACTCCTTTTCCATATCCTGAAACTCGTTGATGCGCTTGGTAAACTTGCCGGTGCAGATAATGAGCAAACCGGAAGCCTTGGGATCCAGTGTGCCGGCGTGGCCAATCTTGATCCTGCGGATATTTAAAATTCGGTTCAAACCGCTGCGCAGGTACCCCACAGCATCAAATGAAGTCCAATCCACGGCCTTGTCTATCAATAGCACAGCCCCTTCCTGAAAATCCAGATTCCTGGTCTCTGTTTCTTTCATCAGGCAAAAATGATGGCCAGGCTTCCAATAAGCAGGCAGTATAAAGCGAATATCAGTAATTTCCCCTTTTCTACCAGGGCCACCATCCAGCGGCAGGCCAGCCATCCGGTAAGAAAAGCAGCGATGAAACCCATCACAAGGGGAAGCGCTTCTCCGTTCAGGCTTCCTGTTCCAATGCTTTCCCCCAGGTCAAGCATATTGGCCCCGATGATGGGAAGCAGTACCATCAGAAAAGAAAAACGGGCTACTTTACGCTTATCTTTCCCCAGTAATAAAGCGGTAGCAATGGTTGCCCCTGAGCGCGAAATCCCTGGAATCACGGCCAGTGCCTGGGCAAGGCCGATGATAAGAGCATCAGTAGTGCGTATAGGCCCTTCTTTTTTAGGAATAAAGTGGGCTGTCCCCAGCAATAATGCCGTCACGATCAACATTGTGCCGACAAAGACAATCCGTCCGGAGAAAAGGGATTCCACTTCCGCTTTGAAAAACAGCCCTACGATTAAGACCGGCAACATCGACCAGAGAAGCAGCAGGACGTATCGAGTTTCCTCATTCCATCTGAACTTCAGGCTTCCGGCAATCAGCCGGGCAAGATCACGGCGAAAAACGACAATGGTGCTCAATACAGTAGCTCCGTGCACCACAACAGTGAACAAGAGACTGTTTTCCGGATCCACCCCGAATAGGGCCTTTCCCAGTTCCAGATGCCCACTGCTGCTGACCGGCAGGAATTCTGTCAGGCCCTGCAGTACGCCCAGGAGCAGTGCTTCCAGCCAACTCATTGCTGATCAGTCCTCGCTTTCCTGGCTTGTTTTTCGGGGCCTGTGCATAATTGCATAAATCTCCAGGGCATATCCGGCCAGAACCAGAATGGGAGCCAAAGTCAGGCGTTGAAAGTTAAAAATATCCTCACTGAAAACATTGGGATCCTTGGATCCCCCTCCGATCATCAGAATGAATCCCAAAGCAATCAGGGCGAGGCCGGCAAGGACAATAATATAGTTCTCCCGTCCAAAAACAAAGTCAGGCAATTTCCCGGAAGGCCGGGCCGGTGTTTGAGGATTACCTGCACCCTGCTTCAGGTGACGCATCTTTTTCTTCTTGTTCATAAAGCCTAAATATAAAGACTGTCTGTATTGATTTTCAAGTATTTTCTGACTGCAAAATAAGTAGAAATCCAGGAGAGCAGTATCCCGGAGAGCAAAACGAAAGCAAAAACCGAAAGGTAGAGGCGGATATCCTGCAGCAAAATAATTTCAGGCATCTGCATACGGGTAATATACAATACCAGACTGAGCAGGAGCAGGGCAATGAATGCACCGTAGATTCCCTGGGCTATGCCACTCAGGACAAAGGGTTTTCGGATAAAACCCTGGGTAGCCCCCACCAATTGCATACTGCGAATCAGGAAACGGCGGGCATACACAGACAGTCGTATGGTGTTGTTAATTAAAGCTATAGCAATAAGCAGCAAGACAATACTGAATCCAAGCAAGACCACGCCTACCTTTCGGAGATTCTCATTGACCAGGTGTACCAGGGATTTTTCGTAATGAACTTCTTTGATATCGTCATTGGTGAGAAGATTCTTCTCAATCACCGCCAGGCTGTCCACATTGGCATAATGTGCCCTGAGCCTCACCTCCAGGGTGGGCAGCAAGGGATTATACCCTAAAAAATCAATAAAATCTTCTCCCAGGTCTTCAATCAACTCCTGGGCTGCCCTTTCCCGGGGAATGTATTCGGCAGATTTAACGAATGCCTCCAATTCCAGCTTTTTTTGCAGGGTCAGGATGCTCGCCTCTTTCACGTCTTCCTTCAGAACGATGGAAAAACCGATATTCTCCCTCACATAATCGGAAAGCCGTTGGGCCTGAAGGATGATCAGGCTGAGCAAACCCAGCATAAACAAAACCAGGGAGAGGCTCATCACCGTAGTGGCGTAAGCATTTCTGAGTCTTCGCCGGTTGTATTTTTCCTCTTGTTTTGCCATTGAAAGTGAGCAGGGGACGAAATTACAAAAATACCGGCTAGCAGCCGGACTGTTTTACAGATCAATTATGCGCTGACGGCAATTTGGTGGTTGCAATGCACACACTTTCCTTCTGAATTCAGGCCGGAGGTATCTGTCTGGTATCCCGAGCGCCGGATCACAGTTTGTCCGCAGTCGCTGCAGTGTGTATCTCTGCCTTCCTGCTGATATCCCACGTTGCCCAGGTATACAAAGGGAAAAGCCTTCTTCGCAATATGGTAGAACTTCAAGAGGGTGGAAAGAGGGGTAGGCGGATGATTCAGCCGGTAGTTGGGGAAGTATTTGGAAAGGTGCAGGATGCAGTTTTCTCCCAGGGTAGATTCCAGCCAGCTTACCATCTCTTCAAACTCCTTCTCCTTGTCGTTGAGTCCGGGGATCAAAAGATGCGTAATCTCCAGGTGTACGCCTGCCTGATGGATTTGGCGGATGCTGTCCTTCACCGGTTCAAGAGAAGAAAAAGTAAGCCTGCGGTAGAAATCTTCGGAGAAGGCTTTCAGGTCGATGTTGAAGGCATCCGTAAGCTTCATCAGATCACCCAGGGGGCCGGAAGACAAAAATCCATTGCTGATCACCACATTCTTCATTCCGGCAAGGCGGCCCCCCCGTGCCATATCCAGCAAGAATTCCAGCCATACTCCGGGTTCATTGTAAGTATAGGCCAGGCCTATATTACCGGGCAGGTTCCGGGCTTCTCCGACCACCTCCTCCGGCTTACGGCGGGCGAGGAGGGGGAGATCATCGGCCGAGGATTGGGATATCTGGCAATTCTGACAGAATTTGCATCGCAAATTGCACCCTATGCTTCCCACAGAATAGATCTCCCGGCCGGGAAAAAAATGATACAGGGGTTTCTTTTCAATCGGATCGAGGTGGGCTGCAGAAATGCGTCCATAGGCATCCGTGACCATTTTTCCCCCTACATTCCGCCTCACACGGCATCGTCCGGCATCGTCCGGTTCCAGAGTGCAATGATGCGGACAAAGCAGGCATTCGGTCCGGATACCATCCGAGGAATAATACTGGGCTTCTTTCATAGGGCAGGAATGAAGGGTGAAGATATTCAATCCTTTGACGCTTGTCAACCTGAGTAGTCTTTTCATTTTCAGGCGATGGGCTTTCAGTCTTGTTTTTATACTATCAGGGTTTGCTGCATTGCCCCGGCCTTCTTATATTTATCCTTTTCAAACCAGCTGTGGAAGACCGATATCAGTTATACGATGATCCTTTCCGTTTTTATGCTGCAATGCTCAACGATATTGCCTTAGCTAAAAGCGAGATTTTGGTAGAGTTTTACCGATTTAACCAAGATGCCATCGGGGAGCGTTTCCGGAATGCCCTGGCGGAGGCGGCTGCGAGGGGGGTTAAGGTGAAGGTACTGGTCGATTCCTGGGGCACAGGCCGTGCTGACGCATTCTTCGCCGCCCTTACCTGCCGGGGTGGGGAGGTACGCTACTTCAGAAAAATCAAGCTGTTCTGGGATTTTTTTACCAAAAACCACAAACGAAACCATCGTAAACTCCTGGTTGTGGATCAGGAAATTGCCTGGACGGGTTCGGCTAATCTTACTGCCTACAGCCTGAACTGGCGTGAAATGATGCTGAGGGCCTGTGGAAGCCTGGCACCGGTATTGGCCCGCACCTTTCACGAAAGTTTTGAGATATACAAAAAGTACATCTTTAAGAAATTTGCCTTTAAGCGCATATTGCGACACCAGGGATTTGAGATTATCCGCGACCTTCCCTCGATCTATCGTCAGCAGATCAAAAGTCGTTATGAGCAATTGATCCGCAGGGCCAGAACACAAATCATTATTGAGACCCCCTATTTTCTTCCGGGACATATTCTCCGGCGGGACCTGATGAATGCCGCAATGCGGGGAGTGGAAGTGCTGGTGCTGATCCCGCGGCATTCGGATGTGCGCCTGGTGGATCTGCTCCGCAACCATTATCAGGGGATGATGCACAGGGCCGGCGTCCGTTATCTTTTCTATGAACCTTCCAACCTGCACGCCAAGATAATGATGATCGACCAGGAGTTGTTTTCCATCGGATCTTCCAATTTTGACTACCGCAGTTTCCGTTATATGTTTGAGATGATTGTGATCGGAAGGCATCCGGAGGTCATTCGACAGCTGTCTGACCATATTGCCGGAACCATCAAGCAGAGCATTCCTTTTGATTATGAGAAGTGGCTGCAAAGGCCTGGAATTGAGAAGGCGGTGGAATGGTTGCTCATCCCTTTCCGGCATCTGCTCTGATCTTTACTGCTCTGACCAACTGCTGCTTACAAACAACTCAGCCGCAATCCCGTCGGCGTGAAAAAGCCCTTCCCTGCTCAAAACCCAGGCATCATCCTTTTGCAAAGCCCAGCCATTAAGGATGTAAGGCTCAATTTTTCCGGCGGTTTCCTCCAGTAAACCTTGTCCTCCCAGGCGGATCAACTCCTTGAATCGGCATCCCCATATCGTGCGCAGAGCGGTCATTAAATATTCATTCACCTTGTCGGCGGGCTGCAGCATCTCAAATCCTTCTGTTGCATCCCCTTCTTCGATGCCATCAAGATAAGACTGAATGCCACTTACATTCCACGCACGTTTACTCCCATCGTAGGAATGGGCTGAAGGCCCCAGGCCCAGATACGGAACTCCCTCCCAATACGCCCTGTTGTGGCGGCTGTATGCTTCCTTGCGGGCGAAGTTAGAAACTTCATACTGCAGAAATCCGGCCTCAGACATCATTTCCTGCAAAAGACAGAAATGCCCAAAGGCCGCTTCATCGTCCGGGGGCTGCTGCCTCCCTTTCTCTACCTGATGGGCATAAGCTGTGCGCTCCTCCAGCGTTAGGGCATAGGCAGAGAGATGATGGACGTTTGTTTCCAGAAAAAACGCCAGGTTGTCGCGCCAGCGATCCAGGTCCTGCCCGGGAATACCATAGATCAGATCAACGCTGAGATCCTCAAAGCCTGCCTCTTTGCATTGGCAGACAGCCTTGCGGGCCTGTGCCTGATTGTGCTTCCTTTCCAGAAAAGTGAGGTCATCCGGATGCCACGACTGGATGCCGATGCTCAGGCGGTTCCATCCCATTTCCTTCCACGTATACAGCCTTTCCGGCCCGATGTCATCGGGATTAACCTCAAGGCTTATCTCTGCATCTGCACTAATTGAATATTCGCTCTGCAGTGTTCTCAGGATATGAAAAAGATCTGCGTCTGACAGCATTGAGGGAGTGCCTCCCCCCAGGTAAAGGGTGGAAATGATTTGTCCGGAAAAGTGTACCGCTTTTTGCCGGGCCTCCTGAATGATCGCCCTTACCAGGCTATCTTTCTTCCTGAGGCTTGCTACGGAAAAAAAATTGCAATAGCCACATTTATGCCGGCAGAAAGGGATGTGAACATATATCCCGGCCATCGGCCTTTAGGCTTGTCCGGCAGACTCTTTCCGCATCACACCCAGATAGACGACGAAGGCAAGCAGCGTCAGTGACTGGATCCAAAGAGGAGTGGAAATGACACTGCCCTCAATCAGCAGGGCGGAGATCAGGCTGAATTTGGCGAGGTAGTACACCGCCTTACTGAGCAGAATGGACAGGCCCAGGGACACCCCCTGATGGATACGGAAGCGTTTCATCAGGAAGAAGAACAGCCAGACATTCAATAGCAACTCGCCTGTGATCAGCAGCATTTTCAGCAAATGAGGATGCGCACTGACTGCGAAACTGAATAAAGGAAGTGTAAGGGCCAGCAGGTAGGCGTTCCCGGGTCGGGTATGTACCAGGGCGAGCACCACGGCAAGGCGCATAGGCTCAATGAGGTAGAGCGGAACCCCGATCAGATGCGAGAGGGCGGGGACAAAGTAAACAAAAAGCAAAGCACTGGCATTCAATAGGAAGGCGGGTGCAAGTGGGAAATTTCTGACCTGTGTGTTCATATCCGTTTTTGACTTATCTCCCAAAAATACCATTTCCTTGCATTCCCTCCTTATTCTGTAAGCGGAAAGTATTATTTTTGAAGAAATTCGCTTGAATATGGATCGCAGGGAAATGATCAGATTGGCCTTGCTGGCTGGTGGCAGTACGCTGCTTCCCTCCTGGGGACGGGCGGCAAGCAGTGCACTTTTTACACCTGTGCCACACCTGGCAGCCATCAGGGGGGGAGAGCCGGAAGCAATGTTCGACCGGGCCATTGCAGCCCTGGGTGGAATGAGCGCATTTGTGAAGAAAGGGCAAACGGTGGTAGTCAAACCCAATATTGGATGGGATGCAGCCCCGGAAAGGGCTGCCAATACGCATCCCGGACTGGTGGGAAGGATAGTGAAGCACTGCCTCGATGCCGGAGCCAGAGAGGTATACGTCTTTGATAATACCTGCGATAAATGGGATCTGTGTTATGCCAACAGTGGTATTGAAAAGGCAGCGAAAGATGCCGGAGCCAAAATGGTTCCCGGCCATCTGGAAGGCTATTACCAGCAAGTCACCATACCAGGTGGAGTGAAGCTGAAAGAAACGCAAGTGCACGAACTCATCCTCGAATCGGATGTCTTCATCAATGTTCCAGTCCTGAAACACCACAGCAGCGCCGATCTCTCCATCGCAATGAAAAACCTGATGGGCATCGTCTGGGATAGAAGGTATTGGCATCGCAACGACCTGCATCAATGCATCGCCGATTTCCCGCTTTGGCGCAAGCCCGACCTGAATGTCATCGATGCCTATCGCGTGATGATGAAAAACGGGCCACGCGGTGTTTCGGTGGCTGATACCAAAATCTACAAAATGCAAATTGTGAGTCCTGACCTGGTCGCGGCCGATGCAGCGGCGGCCAAGGTGTTTGGCTCCGACCCCACCGGGGTGGGCCATATCCGTAAAGCCGCCGATATGGGTATAGGAGCCATCGATCTCGACAAACTGGATATTCGCCGGATCACGATTTGATGCACAAGGGAAGACTTTACCGGACTATTCGGAGCATCATCGCCTTACTGGCCTTTCTTTGGATTACGGCCTTGCTGCTGGACATTCACCACCGCATCCCGGATAGCTGGTTCTATCCCTTGCGCTACCTGCAGCTTGTCCCTGCCCTCCAGGCCTCTCTGGGCCTGGCAGGCGGAGCGATCATCGCCCTCGCCACCCTCCTCCTGCTAAGCTGGTTCTTTGGACGTATCTATTGTTCCACCCTCTGCCCCCTGGGGGTAATGCAGGATCTGGCCGGCCGTATCAGGGGATGGCTGAAAAAGAAGTCGCGCTATCGGAAACAGCAGACAAATGCAGGCTGGAGATATGGGTTTTTATTCCTTTTCCTCCTTTCTGTGTTTATTGGCAGCGGACTGTTCACCGGTCTGCTCGACCCTTACAGCCACTTTTCCAGGATCATAAGGAATCTGATACAACCCCCCTTCGTATTCGCCAACAATCAGCTTGCCTGGTGGCTTACCAGTATCGGTTCCTACGCCTTAAGCCCGGTCAAATTTCACGGTATCAGCTGGGCTTCCGCGGGCTTCTCTGCAGGTGTTTTCGGGATGATAATATGGATGGTATGGCGCAACGGACGGGTTTTTTGCAATACCCTCTGCCCGGTGGGCACCCTGCTTGGACTTCCCGGAAAGCGGGCCTTGCTCGGCATTCGTATGGATCACACTGCCTGCACCTCCTGCGGACTTTGTGCAGTGGTTTGCAAAGCAGGTTGTATTGACGTAAAGAAAAAAGAAATAGACAATAGTCGTTGCGTCCTGTGTTTTAACTGCATCCCCGCCTGCGACCTGGGAGGCATTCGTTACGGTAAGGCAGTACCCGTGGAAACCGACTTCTCTCGTCGCGATACCCTTCTCCGCGCCGGGACTACCCTGATCCTGCCCGCTGTGCTCAAAGAAGTGTCGGAAGAGGACAAAGCCCTGGCCATCCGCCGAGCTTCCCTTTCCCCACCGGGATCGCTTTCGCACGCGAACCTCCATATTCAATGCACTGCCTGCCATTTGTGCATCAGTACCTGCCCTACCGGAGTGCTGCAACCCGCCTTTGCGGAATACGGTCTCTCGGGGGTCTTCCAACCCTTAATGGATCCCATCAGCGGCTATTGCAACTACGACTGCATCCGCTGCCTCGAAGTCTGTCCTACGGGAGCCATTCTGCCAATGACGGTAGAAGATAAACAAAGGGTGCAGGTGGGCCGGGCGCGCTTTATCCCTGAATTGTGTGTGGTTACCAAAGACCATACAGCCTGTGGAGCCTGTTCAGAGCATTGCCCTACCAAGGCAGTGGATATGCTACCCTGGAAAGACGGACTGACCATTCCCGTAGTGGATACCGAAATCTGTGTGGGTTGTGGCGCCTGCGAATATGCCTGCCCCACCGATCCACGCTCCATTGTGGTTGACGGAAATCCAATCCATCAGAGGGCAGCATTGCCCCTGATAGATAAGGAGGAGGCAGAAGAAGCAAGCATAGAAGAATTTCCCTTCTAAAGAGCCTTAAGTCTTCTCATACGCCACAAACATCCCTCCCGGTCATCTGAGATGAAAATACAAGCCGCTGCTCACCGAGAGACTCCAGGGGCGGTAGGTATAGTCATTGCTTTTATTGATGCTGGTGACGGCGTAGCGCAGACCGGGCCGAAGCGACAAGGCCCAGGCATCCGACAGGGGAAGCTGCACCCCTATCCCTGCTTGTAAACTCCAAAGCAAGGGACGCAGATCCCGGGTGCCCTCCAGTTGCTCCCGTTCACCGCTCCCTTGCAAATAGGCCTTATTGCCAAGAAGGATACCGGGACTTAAGCCGGCATCTGCAATCAAGTGTACGCCCTTATCCAACAGGTGCATCTGCAGCAAGAGCGGTATTTCGAGGTATTCAAATTGTTGGACAAGGTCATATGATGCATAGGCCTCCGATAATTCCTGGGTGCTGGTCCATACCGGCTGAAACCCCTCCTGCTGTGGAATATATAATACACCGGCGCTTGTACTAAGCTCCACCATATTTGTAACAGTGAGTGGGCCCTGTCCTTCGGTGTAGAAGCTTAATCCACTCACTTCCTGTCCGAGCCGGGAAAATTGCAGGCCGGTAGCCAAAGACAATCTGTGGTTGAGCTTGAGCGATCCGTGCATTCCGGCCGAAAAGGCCATCAGCGGCTTTTCCTCTCCGCTGCCACTGATGCGGCTGTTGCTGTAAGAAGTGAGCTGCTCGTTGTCGGCCTGGGCAAAGGAAAGCGATTGCGTAGATCGATAGGCTACCAGGGGACCTCCTTCTCCACCGAGGCTTAATCGTGGTATGTCTTTCCCTGCAGGGGAGGAAGCAAAAGCCAGTAGCTCCTCTTCCAGCATCACCCAGGGGATGCGCCCCGATGCCAGGCGAAGCGGGGGCATCGCTGAAGCAAGTATTGGGGCCTTTATGGATTTCATTAAGACAAACGCTTCTTCCACACTTTGATCAGATACAACACGCTGTTCATTTTCCATCCTATCCTGCAAAGCCTCTGCTGAGGCCAGTTGGGGAGAGGATGAGGGAGAGGGAGAGGGAGAGGGAGAGGATGAGTTTGAGGAAGAGTTTGAGGGATACCTATTCTCCCTCCCCTCCAAGGGGAGGGCCGGGGAGGGGTCAGAGGAGGGCTGGGGAGGGGTTGTAAAGTTTGAGGATGAGTTTGAGGATGAGTTTGAGGATGAGTTTGAGGAGGAGTTTGAGGAAGAGGAAGAGGAAGAGGAAGCGATCTGCTCACTGGGCAGGCTCTCCTCGCCTGAGATCAGGTAGCCTGCTGTGAAGGCAGCGCCGAGAAGGAGTACCGCAGCAATGCTCCGCCACCAAAGCAGTGCCCGCCGCCGTTTTTCGGCAGCCATTTCTTTGGCAATTCCGTCCCATACCCAAACAGGCGGAGGTGTTTGCGCCTCCGAAAGATGATCGCGGAAAAACGCGTCCACCGGATGTCTATCCTCTCTGTTCATAATTTCCGGGCAGTTTTCTTAATACACCGTATTGCGCTTCAACTTTCCTTTGCAGTATCTCCCTTGCCCGAGAGAGGTTGGACTTGGATGTGCCTGTCGTGATCCCCATCATTATGGCTATCTCCTTATGACTGTAACCTTCCAGGGCATACAGGTTGAAGACCATACGGTAGCGTGGGGGCAAGTCACAGATCATCTGCTGCAGGTCCTCAGACCTGAGCTGCATATCCGGAGATTCCGCTTCGCCGGCCTCCTCCTCCGGCAGGTTTTCTACCGGATACATATAATTTTTGCGCCGGTACTGCTCCAGGGCCGTATTGACCATAATGCGCCGCATCCATCCTTCCAGAGATCCTTCCCCCCTGAAACCACCAATGGAGCGAAAGACTTTCAGAAAACCTTCTTGCAGCAGGTCCTCTGCTTCGGTTCGATCGCGGCTGTATCTCAGGCATATTGCAAACATCACGGGAGAAAATTTCTCATACAGGTATTGCAGGGCCGAAGGCCGGCCTTCCTGACAATCCCGGATGATCTCTTCCAATGCTTTCACGGGAACCACTGCCGATTTGCTGGCCTGGCACTCCTTTCTTAGATGTAAGACAGAGGAAAAGGGTTGCGTAAATGGGCCAATTCTTTCATTCTACTGCAAATCTACCTACAATTGCACAGGAATGGAATCTATCTTTGTGCATTTGATAAACCTATGAATCAGGAAGATAAAAAGACTTCAGGGCTGTATCTGCTTCTGTTTCTTGTGCTGGGAGTACTCCTGCGCCTGCTTTCTTTCTCCGATAGCTTGATTGATCACGATGAGTCAACCTATGCCGTCATTGCCAACAACCTCCTGCAGGGGAAGCATTTTTTTGCAGATGTCTGGGATACCAAACCCATCGGGATTTTTCTCGTTTTTGCAGGCATTATCAAAATCGCCGGACAGAGTGTGGAAGCGCTGCGCCTGGCTGCCGCGCTGGCCATCGGACTGACAGCCTGGTTTCTCTACCGCACTGGCCGGAAGCTGGGTAAATCAAACAGCCTGAGTATGTTTTCAGGCCTGGCATATATCCTGATGTGCAGTGTACACCAGTGGAATTTTGCGGCGAATACGGAAATCTTTTTCAACCTTACCACCGTGGCAGGACTCTGGATACTACTAAGCAAGCCCGAAAACAAGGGGTATCTGCTGGGCGGTCTTGTGCTTGGAATGGGTTTTCTAATCAAGCACTTCGTGTTGGCCGACGTACTGGCCATTTGGATTGCCCTGCTTTTTATTCTTCCGGCAGGCGAAAAAGGGAAATGGTCAACCCGCATCATTCCACTCACCCTGTGGATGGGCCTGGGCTTCAGCCTGCCTTTCCTCCTCAATGCTACCTGGTTCTTCTATCAGGGGCTGTGGCAGGATTTCTTTTTCGCCAATTTTGTGCTGCCGCGGAATTATGTTTCCGAGGCCCGGCCGGGAAAAGCCTTGCAATATTTTTCAGAATTTCACCTCATCTATTTCCCCCTGGTGCTGATGCTGCTCGCCGCAATATTCAGGGGGAAAGACCGTCCTTTGGCGCACTTTGCAGCCTTGTGGTACGGACTGGTATGGCTGATGATTTTGCTGCCAGGGAAATATTTTCATCACTACTATTTCCAGCTCCTGCCAGTGCTCAGCCTGGGCGTTCTGGCCTTCCCGGGCAGTGCCCCACAGATAGAAGCTTTCCTGCAGAAGTATCGAAGAATGTTCTTTCCGGCCTCGATGGCACTTTTTATCGCCTGGAACACATTGCTTCAATACCGGCAGTTCACCCTCCGGCCCGATTATCCCAGAGAAATGGCAAGCTTCCTGAAAGACAGGATGGAAGAAACAGATCGGCTTTATTGCAACGGAGCAATGGTCATTCATTTTCTCCTCGATGAACCCGTATTGCACAAGTATATCCATCCAACCCTGCTAAGCAAAAAGGAACACCGCGAAGCGGCGGGGATAGACCGTGATCTGGTGTTTCAATCGGTGGTGGGACAGAAACCGGACTGGCTGGTGATTGAAGGGAATCCGTCCAGGCTGATCCGCGAATACATTGACAATGAGTGTGTGCTTAGGCAGCGCTTCGGAGCCCAATATCGCGTGTATGAGCGGAAGGAGCGAAAGGAATTATGAGAAGGAGAAGGAAAGCGGACCCTTCGACACACTTCGACTGCCCTTCGGCTGCCCTTCGGCTACGCTCAGGGCGAGCGCTCGGGCAGCGGGCGAGCGCTAAGGGTAAAGGATGAGGAATAGGAGAAGCCCCTTTGCGTTATTCTTTGCGATCCCTGCGGTTAAAAAAGTACGAGCGCGAGAGCGAGCGCGAGTACGAATAAAGCAGGCCCCGAAGGGGTGGCCCGTTTAAGTAATAAGTCAGAATTCAGGAGTCATAAGGAGGAGGAAGATGCGTACGAGGGCGAGTACGAGAGCGAGAGCGAGTGCCTACCTGACGGTAGGCAGGCGAATTCGGAGAAGGCTGAAGTTGACATTTTGCCCCATCGGGGCGAAACCTGATTAGCAGTAGATGTTTGTTTCCATTAATGCGCTCCATCGGAGCGGGATCTGGTTGATTATTGATTCAGAAGGTCAGCAGGTCAGAAGGTCAGAAGGTCAGAAGATCAGCAGGTCAGCAGGTCAGCAGGTCAGCAGGTCAACTTTATTCAGGCATTGGCAGGGAAGCGGATTGACGATAAGGTTCTGAATGCTGCTGCAAAATGCATATTTTTATCGATCCAATCCCAGTGCCTTATGCGTCGTTTTGTCCCTTTCTTCAGCGTCCTTTTCGTGCTTTTGCTTCTTTGGCTTATCCTGGATGCCCGTCGCCCTGATCCGCGCGAGGATTATGCGCAGCAACTCCTGGCCTATGCGGCTGATTTCCTTTCGGAAGAAAAGATGGCCGTTGCGGATAAACCCACACCCGACCGGCCGGATGAAGCGGCCTTTCAGGAATTTATCCAGACGATGGATCCGGTCCTGGGCAGGGTTCCCCTGGAAAGGAGGGTGGAAGCCTGGCTTCAGACTCATCTGTTGCAAAATGTTAAGCAGACTAAAAATGTGATCAGCGGATGGACGGAAAAGCCGTCGAATATGGGTGGTAGAACCCGCGCCCTGGCCTACGATCCGGGTGATCCCACCCATAAGAAGGTGTGGGCTGCCGGGGTCACAGGAGGCCTTTGGTACACCAATGATATTACCGATCCCGATTCTCTCTGGCATCCTGCCGGCAGCGGAGGGATGAACCTTTCCGTCTGCGCCCTGGCTTTCGATCCCCTCAACCCGCAAATCATCTATGCCGGAACCGGTGAAGCCCAAACCGCAGTGGTGATCTACCGCGAATCGTCCGGACGCGGATCAGGCATACTGAGAAGCACAGACGGAGGAATTACCTGGGCACTCATTCCATCGACCACCAATTTTGCCTACATCACCGATATTGTCTTACGCCTCGAAAACGGTCAAAGTATCATCTATGCCGGCGTGGCTTCAGGAAAATACAAAGGGCAGGATCACCAAAGCCTTCCTTCCGACGGGCTCTATCGTTCGATCGATGGCGGTCAGAGCTGGACCCAGGTGCTGCCCAATATCCCGGGCACCACCACCCCCTTTGCTCCATCCGATATCGAAATCGCTGCCTCGGGCCGCATCTTTGTGGGCACCGGACCCAATATCAACCTGGAGGGCGGAGCCTGTATCCTTTACTCCGATCTGGGTACTGCAGGAAGCTGGACCGTGAACAGCAATTATCAAAGCCAAATCCTGGCCGATCCCCAATACCCCCTGCCCGGACGGGTAATGCTCTCGTCTGCAGCCTCAGCCGACAGCATTGTGTATGCCGTCATCGCCAAAGGCTATAACAATGGCTTCAATTATTATATCGGCGGATTCCTTGTGCGTACCACCAATCACGGTCAAAGCTGGACTACCCGCAATATGCCCCCCGACTACAACAATCGAAACTGGGCCAATCTGGCCTGGCACGCTTTTACCATCGGTGTGGATCCCAACAACGCCCAAAGGGTATGGGTGGGAGGCCTGGATGTACACCGCTCTGTGAATGGAGGACAAAACTGGTACCGATACAGTGATTGGGCTCAGATGTATTATGGCGGCGGATCCGACTATGTCCACGCCGACCTCCACGCCGTGGTATTTAAGCCGGGGAGTTCCACCCAAGTCCTCTTCGCCACAGATGGCGGCGTCTTTCGATGCGACAACGGCACCGCTGCAACCCCAACCTTTACCGAACGCAGCGAAGGAATGAATACCCTACAGTTCTATACCGGCACGATTCATCCTGTGCCTGGCAGCCCTATCGTGATGGGCGGCCTGCAGGATAACGGCACCCTCCTCACCGACGGAAGCCCCCTGAGCATTTTCAGTATGGTGAGCGGAGGCGATGGCGGGTATTGCTTCTTCGATGAGGATGAGTCCAATATCTTCCTCACCTCATCACAATACTCCAATTATTACGTCTTTGTCGATAGCCAGTACGTCCAGAACATCAGTGCCAATACAGGGGTATTCATCAACCCTTCAGCCTACGACTTCAAGGACAACTTCCTCTTTATGAACAAAACCTCTTTCTTCGGGTCCAACCTGAATAAGCTGGTTCGCTCGGAAGGCATCCCCTACTTCCCCACCGAAGATGAGATACACCTTTTTGCCAATGCCAGCACCTATTTCTCCCACCTCACCTATTCAAGGCATTCGGCGCCGGGCTTTCCAAGCTTGTTTGCAGGCACTGCAGCCGGACGTGTTTTCCGTATCAGCAATGCCCAGGCGCTCTTGCCAAACGTGACGGAGATCACCGGCCCGCAATTCCCTGCCGGTGCAGTGAGCTGCATTGCCGTAGGTGCCTCGGAAGATACCCTGCTGGTCACTTTTTCCAACTATGGCGTAGTATCCGTCTGGCAAACCACCAATGGAGGTCTGAACTGGGAGAGCAAGGAAGGCAATCTCCCGGATATGCCTGTCCGATGGGCCCTGTATCATCCCGATAATAACTGGCAGGCCCTCCTGGCTACAGAAACCGGAGTGTGGTCGACCAGCAACCTCAATCAAAGCAATCCCTGGTGGGTACCCCTCAATACCGGGATGCCCGATGTAAGGGTGGATATGCTTCGTCTGCGCTATTCCGACCTGACCGTACTGGCGGCAACCCACGGACGGGGATTGTTTACTACAAGCTGGCTACTCGATCCTTACACAGGAGAAGCAGGCTCAGGGGTAAGCCCGGACGCAGCAAGGGTATATCCTAATCCCTCCACAGGATTGTATTACCTGCCACCCGAATGGATCGGAGCGGAATACGAACTCCTCCTTCTGAGCGGGCAGATTCTTGAAAAGGGAAGGCTTGAGACCCAACTGGACCTGAGCGGGAGCAATGCGGGAACCTACTTACTGAGGGTGAATCAGGAAGGAGAATGGTTTACCCATAAACTCATTCTCAGATAAAAAGGAATCACAGGGGAAAGATCTGTCTTTTGATCATTACCGGCCCGTTCGGGGCCGGGACACCGCTGTCTGTTGTTCGCACAGGCGGGATATGCTCAAAGAATGATACATAATTGACAACCAGCTTGTACCTTTGCCAGAAATACATAATATGGAAAAGGAGAGAGGAAAAGGCAGAAAAGGAGAAAGGCCATCCGGAAATGACGCAAAAAGGGAGAGGCCATCCAGAGCAGGAGGGAAAGGGGAGAAGCCAGCCCGGGAGAACAGGAAAGGCAAGAGACCAGCCCGGGAAGAGGGGGAGGGAAACAGCCCTTCCCGCAAAGCCTGGAAAGGGGAAGAAGATACACGCAGCTGGAGGGAAAAGATAGGGTTTACACCGGATGGAACGTCTGTGCCTGATGCTGAAAAGAATCGGGAAAGGGGAAAAGGCCGGAAAACAGCAGCCCGCGATGGGGAGAATGCGGAGCCGTTTAAGAAAAGGAATACGAAGAAGGAAGAACCCTATCCATCCAGGGAAAAAACAGCACGCCACGCTCAAGAAGATAAGAAGGACAAGACGGGGAAAGATAAAGCAAAAGGGCGAAGCGGCGCAGCACGTCCTTCTGCTTCTCCCGGTGAAATGCGATTGAACCAGTACATCGCTCACGCCGGAATCTGCTCGCGGCGGGAGGCCGACAAACTCATCCCCACAGGCATATTCAAAGTGAATGGGCTAGTGATCACGGAAATGGGCTATAAGGTAAAGCCGGGGGACAAGGTGACGATGGAAGACCGGCGTCTGAATGCCGAAACCAAACAGTATGTGGTGCTGAACAAACCCAAAGCTTACCTCACCACAATGGACGACCCGCAGGAAAGGAAGACCGTGATGGAACTGGTAAAAGGTGCCTGCAACGAACGCATTTATCCGGTCGGCCGCCTTGATCGCAATACCACCGGCGTGCTGCTGCTCACCAATGATGGCGAACTGGCCACCCAACTCACCCATCCCAGGCACAATGTAAAAAAAGTGTATCACGTCTATCTTGATAAAAACCTCTCCCGGGCACACCTGGAAGAAATTGCCGCAGGCATCACCCTCGAGGATGGCCCCGTAAAAGTGGATGCCATCGCCTGGGTGGTTGGACAGGACGACAAAAAGCAGGTGGGAGTGGAGCTGCATTCCGGACGCAACCGCATTGTAAGACGCATCTTCGAGCAACTGGGATACGATGTGATCAAGCTGGATCGGGTGATGTTTGCCGGGATCACCAAAAAAGACATCCCAAGGGGAAAATGGCGCCACCTTACCCAAACGGAAGTCAATATACTGAAAAGAATTCGTTAGTGTCCCCAAAAAGAGAATGAAGAAGCTGTGGTTTATGTCTCTCCGTAAGTACCTGCGGATGCTCTTCATTGCCCTTCCTGCTTTGCTGATGCTGATCACAATCAGCCTGTATGCCCTTGTGCTGCATTACGGCCCCGAGTTAAAAACACGAGCGGTTCACGAGATCAACGCCTACCTGGCAGTACCCGTTGAGATGGAAGAAATCGCCCTGAGCATCTGGTCCCATTTCCCTCTCATATCCGTTCAGCTGAAGGGAGTGGAGAGCAGGGAGGAAAAAGTATATGAAAGCCAGCCCCAGGGAATTGTGGCCAAAGAAATATCCCTTGTTTTTCATCCCATCGATCTGATCAGGGGGCAATACCGTCTTCGCGGCATCGACCTGAAACAGGGGGAACTCAACCTCATCGTTTTTTGGAATGGGAGCAACAATTACGATTTCTCTAAGTCCTCAGCCCCAGGCAGCGAAAAGGGAGCAGACCTGTCCTTTGATGAGATCAGGATCAAGGATTTCAGTGTACTCTATCGTGATCTTCAAAACAATCAGCGCCACCAATTCCATATTGAGTCGGGCATCATCCGGGGCAAACTTGAAGGAGACCTCTTCACGGCAAAGCTCAGGGCGGGTCTGATCGTTCAGGAGATCAGCCTGGGCGAAAGGATTTATGTGCAGGGGCTCAGTACAAAGCTGCGCAGCAAGCTTCTGATAGACATTCGGAAAGGGAGTGTGGAATGGGAAGAAGCGGAGTTGGAACAAGGGGGAATCAAGCTGGAAGGCAATGGACGAATTGTACCGGGAGAAGACCATCACTGGCTGGAGATGGCCTTCCATTCTTTGGAAGCCGGGATCGCTGAACTGATGCCGATGCTCCCGGCTGCGGTGCAGCAGGATTTGCAGCCCTATACACCCCTGGGCAACCTGAAGTTTTCATTGCAGATAGTGGGGAAAAGCGGCGATGTTTACCTTCCACGCATCACGGCCGATTGGCAAATCAGCCGGGGAAGCCTGCGGATATGCCCCGGTGAAAGAGGGATGCTCAATGAAGTGGAAGCGGAAGGAAGCTATGACAGCGGGACCGAAAAGGACTTTGCCGGGCAAGAGCTCAGGATAAATACCTTGCGGGCCCTGTTCCAACAAACGCCGGTGAGGGGCAGCTTACAGGTGAAAAGATTTGATGATCTCCTGCTGGAAGGAGAAGTAGCAGGACAATTCCGTTACAGCACCCTCCCGGATTGCTGGATATCGCTGCTTGAACTCAATGCCGATGCCGACATTTCCTTTCAGGGCCGCTTCAGCTATGATGCACTCCAGTCGCATCCGGATCATTGGTCGAAAGGCTGGAAAATGAACCTTAGCGGTGTCTTGAGCCAGGGGATCTTCAGGGATGACGCCCTGGGTCTGGATTTGTATGGACTGTCTGCGGCCTTCGAACTCAATCCGCAGCATCTGCATATTCCCTCATTCAATGGGAACTCAAAAGAAGGGCCGCTTGAAGGCAGTGTGACCATCGATCGGCTATTGGCTTATCTTGATCTTTCATCGGGAAAGATGAAAATGCGGGCGGATGTGAAGGCAGAAAGCCTTCCCCTGGCTCATTGGATTGAGATGGAGAGCCCCGGCAGGGATGGGGGAGCCATCTGGCCCGAAGACCTGGAAGCAGACATTCAGGTGCAGGTACAAAGCCTGGCCTATCGTCACTTTCGTGCTGAGAAAGTGTCCGGACACCTTAGCCTGGCCGCAGGAAACCTCTACGCTGAAAACCTCCTGCTGAATACGATGGCAGGACAGCTTCAGCTGGATGGAAACCTGCTTCCGGATCAGGACGGATACCGGATGCAAGCCAGGGCAAGCCTGCAGGGCATACAGATTTCAGAACTCTTTCGCCAGATGGAGGATTTCGGACAAAAAGATTTGACACATAAGCAGTTATCGGGAGTATTGGATGCCGGTATCGTGTTGTCTGTGCAGATGGATCATCTGCTTAACCCTGACCCTGCCGGCATCAATGCGGTTTGCGACATCTCCATCCAGCAAGGGGTAATCCAGGACTACCCTCCCCTGAAAGAACTGCCGCGCTTCATCAAGGCCGGTAACCTGGATAAGGTCAATATAGAACCCCTGCGCAATCAGATCACCATCGCAAACCAAAAGGTGATGATCCCTGAAATGGCCGTGAATACGGATGCAATGAACCTATGGATCTCCGGCTCGCACTCTTTCGATCAGCAGATCGATTATTCCCTCAGGGTTTTACTTTCAGAGGTACTGGGGAAAAGGGCTGGAGAAGCACGCCAAACGGCCAGTGAATTTGGCTGGATTGAAGATGACGGATTGGGGAGAACAAGCCTTTTTATTAAGATCAGCGGAACGGCAGATGTACCGATATTCAGGTATGACCGTAAAGGGGTATTGCAAAAGATAGGGCAGGATATCCGGGAGGACAGGAAGGAGGTAGGCAAGATTTTGCGGGAAGAGTTTCAATGGCTGAAACGCGATAGTGTGAAGAAAACAGAAAAAGCTACGGAAAAGGAGAGACTGAAAAAACAGGAGGCCGGGGAGTTTATCCTGGAGTGGGATCCGGATAGTTTATAATTCTATCCCCCTTGCTTATGTTCTTTTCCGTTCACCTGCCAAACCCTAAGCTCCATTCTGCTGCACGCTTTGCCCCTTTCTCCTATCTTTGTCCATTACCAATTTGCACAAAGGAATGCTGTACCCGCTGAAATTCAAGGATGTTTTTAAAGAAAAGGTATGGGGGGGCGAAAAGTTGCGCAGCTGGCTGGGCAAGGACTTTGCACCCCTGTCCAATTGCGGTGAGGCCTGGGTGTTGTCGGGGCTGGAAAATGAGGCTACGGTAGTCAGCAATGGCTTTCTGGCCGGAAACACCCTGCCCGAACTGATCGAGGTTTACCTCGATGAATTGTTGGGGGAAGAGGTGTTTGCTCACTTTGGTACCGATTTCCCCCTGCTCTTCAAATTTATTGATGCCCACGACTGGCTTTCTGTCCAGGTGCATCCCAACGATTCCCTGGCACGGGAACGCGGCCTGCCTCGCGGCAAAAGTGAACTGTGGTATGTGCTCCAGGCTGAACCCGGATCCAGGCTGATCAGTGGCTTTGAAAAAGGAATCCAGGCTGAGCAATATCTGCAGGCCCTCGAAGAAAATCGTTTGCAGGAAATCCTGCACTTTGTTGAAGTGAAAGCAGGAGATGTGCTCTATATGCCTGCAGGCCGCATCCACGCCCTGGGGCCGGGCATCCTGATCGCCGAAATCCAACAGTCGGCCGATACTACCTACCGCATCTACGACTGGGATCGCCCAGGCCAGGATGGTAAAATGCGAGCCCTGCATACAGCCGAAGCCCTGGATGCCATCGACTTCAGTCCGGTAAACCTGCCCTTACTGCCTTTCCAAAAGAAAGAGGATGAAAGCATTCCCCTGGTAAACAGCCCCCATTTTGTTTGTAACCTGATACAATTAGGCCGGGTGATGCGCAAAGATTTTGAAGCCCTCGATCGCTGCGTGGTTTACCTCTGCGTGGAAGGCCAGGGGCGCATAGGATGGGAGAATGGGGAAGAAAGCCTGCAGGCCGGAGAAGCCATCCTTATCCCGGCTTCAATGCAGCACATCCAAATCCATCCTTCGCCAGCACTGAAACTGCTGGAGGTGTACCCTGCCTGAGCCAGCTTTGGCAACCTTATTTTTACTTCGAGATATTCTAATCCCTCAATGTTTCCTAAATTGGCCCGCGTTTTGAATGCAGAGCACCCACAGCTAAATCTATGATATGATGAAGAAAACCCTGACCTGGATACTCCTGCTTGCGCCGCTGATGCTTGCCGCCCAGGACAAATCCGCACAACAACTCCCTTCCATCGAATTGAAAGATTTGAACGGAAAAGTGGTCAATACCGCCAAGCTGAGCAATGAGGGGAACCCTTTTATTGTCAGCTTCTGGGCCCTCTGGTGCAAACCCTGTATGCGGGAACTTTCGGCCATTGCCGAGGTGTACGACGAATGGCAGGAAGAGACCGGAGTAAAAATGATTGCCGTCTCCATCGATGATGCCCGTTCCTCCTCCCGCGTTGGACCCACTGTGATGGGCAAAGGATGGGATTATGAAGTGTTGCTCGATGCAAATGGAGATTTCAAGCGGGCAATGAATGTCAATATGATCCCCCATACTTTCCTGGTGAACGGGCAGGGGGAGATCGTGTGGCAACATACCTCCTTTTCTGAAGGGAGTGAGCTGGAACTGATCGAGTTGGTCAGGAAAGTAAAGGCCGGAGAGGATATTTCAGGACATTAACCATTTGATCACCAAAACCTTAAACCTTGAAACTACGCAACCAAGTCCGGGCAGTATTCAGTTTGTTACTTCTAATACCCTGTTTACAGGCATACAATCAGGGGTTTACAGGCAATCAGAATGTGAGTGGCTCTTTCCAGATGGATGTGCAGACTTACCGTGCCGATTCCACGATCGGGATCACCGAAGGTGACCTGGCTGGCAAGAAAATGGGGATGAATGCCTTTATGCAGGTGCAATACAGTTTGGACGGCTTTACGGCCGGAATACGTTATGAAGCTTTCCTCAAACCGATGGTGGGCTACGACGATGCCTGGGAAGGCCAGGGGATTGCCAACCGCTATGTGCAATACAAGAAAGACGCCTTTGATATCACCGTCGGGAATTTCTATGAACAGTTTGGGAATGGATTGGTATTCAGAACCTATGAAGACTGGAGCCTGGGGTACGATAATTCACTGGACGGGGTGCGGATGAAATTCACTCCCCTGCCCGGAATACAGATCAAAGGGGTGTACGGAACGCAGCGGTATTACTGGACTTCCTACCGCGAAGAGGCGAAGAAAAGGGGGATCGTCCGCGGGGTGGATGCAGAGTTCGGATTAAACCAACTTCTGCCCTCATTGCGCAGCAGTGCAACCAATATTCTACTGGGCGCCAGTATGGTAAGCAAGTACGAGAAGGATGACCCCACCCTTGTCCCATACCAGTTGCCGGAGAATGTCGGCGCTTTTGCCGGACGTTTCCAGCTCAGTCGTCATCGCTTCAGCTTTTCCGGTGAGTATGCCCGAAAGATCAATGACCCTTCTGAGCTGAACAACTATATCTACCGTCACGGGGAAGCGGCCTTCCTGACTGCTTCCTACGCACAGAAAGGCCTGGGTATCATCCTTTCTGCCAAGCGCATCGACAATTTCTATTTCAAGAGTCGCCGCACTGAAACGGCCAGTGCTTTGGATATCAACTTCCTTCCCCCTGTGACCCGCCAGCACGCCTACGCCCTGCCCGCAATGTATCCCTATGCAACCCAACCCAATGGGGAGATGGGTTTCGCCGGACAACTCGTCTTCAATATTCCCAAAAAAAGCACCCTGGGGGGAAGGTACGGAACCAATATCAATCTGCACTACGGACTGGTGAACGGACTGGATAAAACACCCGTGGATGCGGGTACAGCCCTGAATACCCCCGGCACTTTCGGCTACGAATCCGATTTCTTTGCCCCGGGGAAGGTGAAGTATTTCGAAGACCTCAGTCTGGAGCTGACCAGAAAAATCAGTCCTGCAGTGAAACTGATCGCCCAGTATACCCGCCTGGATTATAATTTTGATGTGGTGGAAGAAGGGATCGAAGATGGGGACCATTACTATCAGGCCGATGTATTTGTACTGGATCTGGGATATAAGTTCAGCCCGAAGAAGAATCTGCGGGTGGAGCTGCAATACCTCTCCACGCAGCAGGATTCGGGCAAGTGGCTGGCGGCCACCCTGGAATATACCATTGCACCCCGTTGGTTCTTCTCAGTGATGGATCAGTATAATTTCGACAATCCGGAATCTTCCAACACCTATCATTACTATAATGTGTCTATGGGCTACATCCGGGGCAGCAGCCGCATTGCGCTCTCTTACGGACGGCAGCGCGAAGGCATTCTCTGCGTGGGCGGTGTCTGTCGCAACGTACCAGCGGCCAGCGGCCTGACCCTTTCGGTGAGCAGCAGTTTTTAAAGTGAAAAGAAGATGAAAAACACCCTGAACCTACTCCTCATACTCCTGGCGGGCGTCTGGCTGATGCCTTCCTGTGATGAAATAGAGGCTCCTTATCTGCGCGACAGTGTCATCATCGATACCTCAGCCTGTCCTGTTCCGGATTTCCCTGATTTGGTGAACCCTGAGCAAAAGGTGCTCTTGGAAGAGTACACCGGGCAATATTGCCCGAACTGTCCTGCCGCCGCTGTACTGGCAAAGGATCTGATGACTCTGCACGGGGATCGGCTGGTTGTGATGGCTGTTCACGCAGGCTTTTTTGCCGATCCCAAAAGCCCGCCTTACGACAATGACTTTCGATGTGCGGAGGGGACCGAGCTGGACCAGTTTTTCGGGATCGGGATGGCAGGCAATCCCAATGGAATGGTGAACCGCAAAGGCTTCTCCCAGTCCCATATTCTGGCCCCGGCCAGCTGGGCATCGGAGATAGAATTGTCCCTGAATGCCACACCCCAACTCGCCTTGCAACTCCTCCTGGATTGGAATGAGGAGGAACAGCGGCTGTGCTCTCATATCCGTACCGTATTCCTGGATGATATGAAAGAAGACCTCAAGCTGGTTCTGTATATCACGGAGGACAGCATTCCCTCCGCACAGAAGAACAATAGTCCGCAGGTTGGCCCTACACCCGACATCCTGGATTACACGCAAATGTATATGCTCCGGGGAAGCATCCTGGGCACCTGGGGCGTGGATCTGGCTTCCTCTGATACCCTCAGCTTTGAAGGCGATGAGGTGATCCGATCTTATGCCTATGCTTTTCCCGGAGCGTGGAAGGTAGAGCAGTGCCGGGTCATTGCGTTTGTATATCATCCTGACGATTACCGTATTCTGCAGGTGGAAAGCAAAAAGATTGTGGAATAGGCTTGAATTCCTGTAAACCCCTTTGCCCTTTCTATTGTTCCCTTTTTTCAAACAAGGATTCAAGATGGAAAACCCAAGAGCGAAAGCCATACGGGTGATTAAGTTCGCCCTTTTTTCTGCCACCATTGTGCCATCCCTGGCAGGGGGAGCGCTGGCCTGGTACGAAGGCAGTTTTTCCTGGCCTGATTTTCTGCTCGTGGCGGCCGCCCTGCTGATCGGGCAGGCTGGAGGAGATTACCTGTATTATTATTTCACGCATCGCCATACCGATGCGCAGGATGCACATACCAAAATATTTGCAGGGTGGCAACCCTTTTTCACTTCGCTGCTCCCGGGAAAGCACGGTACCCTCCTTGCGGGTATTGTCTGCCTGCTGATCGATTTGGG
Organism: uncultured Lentimicrobiaceae bacterium; assembly: GCA_964590645.1. Taxonomy (GTDB): domain Bacteria; phylum Bacteroidota; class Bacteroidia; order Bacteroidales; family JAGNHN01; genus JAGNHN01. Next base: position 36,620 of record CAZPYJ010000018.1, on the reverse strand, counting down.
TATCGGCATACACTACTTTCTGGTGTTGGGTCCGGCTGTGATCTGGCTGGCTTTGGCCGGCGGCCTCATCGCCATCCTTTTCACTCCCTTGATGCGCCGGGGCCTGAAGGAGCCCGTCGTCTTTATCACATTCGGACCCTTAAGTATGCTCGGGATGTATTTTGTGCTCAGCGGAAACCTGAGCCTCACACCGGTGATGGTTTCCCTGCCACTGGCCTTCCTGGTAACGGTGGTAGCCTACCTGAAGGGAGCACGATTTGAATTAGGGCAGGAAGGCGGTCAGGATGTGGTGCTGAAGCTTAACCGCAGCCGGATCATCTGGCTTAGCTCCCTGGCATACCTAAGCCTGATCGCCCTGATACTGATGGATTACCTGCCTCTGACATCCCTGCTGGTCCTGCTGGCCCTGCCCTTGTCTGCAAGTGTGGTAAGGGTGGTCCGCAAAGCCAGCAGCCGCCTCCAGGATTATCTCTGGGCGGTAGTGCGATCCATCGTAAGCCTCCTGATGGCTGGCATCCTCTTAAGCTTGTCATTATTCATTTAACCTTCATTTCTAACTATGTCATTCAAAGAAACCCTCATCGTATGGTTTAAAGCTGCCAGGGCTCCTTTCCTGGTTGTTAGTCTGCTGCCTTCCATCCTGGGCGGGCTCATCGCCTGGCAGCACGGGATGTTCGACTGGACTCTCTTTATTGTGGCTACCATCGGGATTGTAATGGCCCACGGCGCAGCGGATTTTATCGATGATTATTACGATTACATCAATGGCAATCTGGGCAATAAAGAGCAGCAGTTTCACGACAGTCCGCTGATAGATGGCAAGGTGACCACCCGACAGGTGTTGATCGCCGCAGGCCTTAGCCTGGCGATTGCAGTGGGAGCCGGCATCTATCTTTTGATCGAGGTGGGCCTCCCTGTCCTTTATCTGATGGCCGCCGGAGCGTTCATCGTATTCTTCTATACCGCTCCACCGGTCAGGCTGAACTACCGCGGCCTGGGAGAAAGCGCCCTTTTCTTTGCCTTCGGCCCGATGATTGTCTTCGGGATGTATTATGTGCTGACTGCACAATTCAGCTGGGAGCCTCTCCTTATCTCTGTTCCTGTAGGTATATTCACAATGAATGTGGGCATTGTCTCCAATATTTTCGATCACGACGACGATGTGAAGTCAGGAAAAAGGTGCATTCCGGTGCGTTTTGGCCAGCCCAGGACGGTTCAGATCCTACTGTGGGGCAATATCCTTGCCTATGCGGCTGTCCCTGCAGGGGTATTGTTGGACGTTCTGACCTGGTGGAGTCTGCTTCTGCTGCTCACCCTCCCCCTGGCTGTTGCAGTGGTTTCACTGTCAAGACGTTTTACGGATACCCGCTTTTATACGCCGGCGATGACCAAAGCCATTGCCCTTTCCTCTATCGGCAGCATTGTTTTATCTTTAGCCTATCTGCTTGACTTTTTTATAAAACTATGAGCCAAAGCATTGCTTCTCTGTTTGGTATTCGCTATCCCATTATTCAGGGAGGGATGATCTGGTGCAGCGGCTGGAAGTTGACTGCAGCTGTGAGCAAGGCAGGGGGGCTTGGACTCATTGGGGCCGGGTCGATGTATCCGGATGTTTTCAGGGAACACATCCGAAAAACCTTTGACGCCACAGATAAGCCATTTGGGGTGAACGTGCCCCTGCTTTATCCACAGACGGAGGAGCTGATGCAGATCATCCTGGAAGAGAAGGTCCCCATTGTCTTTACCTCTGCGGGGAATCCGGCGAAGTACACCCGCCTGCTGAAGGAGAATGGGATCAGGGTAGCCCACGTCGTTCCCAGCGCACGACTGGCTGTCAAATGCGAAGCGGCAGGGGTGGATGCTGTGGTGGCTGAAGGCTTTGAAGCCGGTGGGCACAATGGAAGAGAGGAAACCACCACGATGGCCCTGATACCCCTGGTCAGGAAAAAAATCAGCATTCCGCTGATCGCTGCCGGTGGGATTGGTTCCGGTCAGGCTATTCTGGCCGCTTTTGCCCTGGGTGCCGACGGTGTGCAGATTGGGAGCCTGTTTGCCGCCTCTGCAGAGTCTTCCGCACACCCAGCCTTCAAGGAAAGCATTGTAAAGGCTGGAGAAGGAGATACAATGCTGAGCCTGAAAAAGGTGGTGCCGGTGCGCCTGCTGCGAAACCCCTTCTTCGAGCAGATACATACACGCGAAACGGAAGGAGCCAGCGCAGATGAACTGGCCGCCATACTGGGCCGGGGAAGGGCCAAGCAGGGTATGTTTGAAGGGGATACGGAGGAAGGAGAACTGGAGATAGGACAGGTCTCTGCCCAGATCGATAACATTCTTCCCGTGAAGCAGATAATGCAGAAACTCTTGCAGGAATACCAGACGGCAAAAATGAATTTGTCTGATATGTAAGCAGCAAGAATGCTGCAGGACGCAATCAAACCCCCGGTTTTCATTATGCTTTTTCAGCCCGCCACACTTTGTCTGCCTTAACTTAACCCAGAATTAACTGCTCTCCCGCTTTGCGTTGCGCATTATCATCCTAATTTTGGCAGGGATTGAATCACCACAAAATGAATAGCACAATGAGGTCCTTTCATAAACTGAGAACGGCCATAGCCGTATCCGGGCTACTGTTCTTTTCTGCCCTTGCCATCCACGCACAAAGTACTGTACCCAAAAACATTTTTTTCTTTATTGCAGATGGATGGGGCTACCAGCACATTGCCGCTACCGACTATTATGTTGCCGGGAGGGCGGATGCCCAGGCCTATGCCCATTTTCCTGTCCGTTACGCTCTGAGCACCTATCCGGCCGCCTACCGGGTGAAAAATGCTCCGCAATGGCTTATGGGCGGGTATGAGCCGGATAGTATCTGGGCCCGTTTTGATTATGCCAACCAGGGCTACACCGGATCCGCAGAAGCTGCCACTGCTATGTCTACCGGACAGCGTACCCTCTCCAAAATGATCGGGATGGATCCGTCGGGAAGACCTCTGGTTCATATCACCGAGAAGGCCGAACAGCTGGGGAAATCAACCGGATTGCTTACATCGGTGCAATGGTCGCACGCTACTCCGGCAGGCTTTGCCGCCCACAATGCCCTGCGCAGCAACTATGCGGAAATAGCCCGTGAGATGTTGCTGGATACACGTCTGCGTGTGATTATGGGCGCAGGTCATCCGCATTATGACGAAAACGGAGAGCGCCTGAATGAGGAAGCCAATTATGATTATGTAGGGGGTGAGGATAGCTGGAAGGCTCTTAGAAAGGGATACTTTCAGTTTAGTGAACCCTCGCCGTCCGGGAACAGGGTAGTGCAGGATGTGGATGGTGACGGCATTGCGGATCCCTGGACCCTGATCGAAAGCCGGGAGGATTTCATTGCATTGCAGCACAGCGATGTTCCTTTACGTGTGCTTGGCACTGCGCAGGTAGCGAAAACATTGCAACAGGAACGCAAGGGGGATGCCGGGGCCGAACCTTTTGCCGAAGTCCTGAACCAAAATGTACCGAGTTTGAAGGAAATGTTCCTGGCAGCGGTCAATGTGCTCAATCAGGATGAAGATGGCTTCTTTTTGATGGTAGAAGGTGGAGCCGTGGATTGGGCTTCGCACAATAATGAAAGCGGACGAATGATAGAAGAAATGATGGATTTTAATGCCGCTGTGGATGCCGCCATCGAATGGATCAATGCCCACGGAGGCTGGGAGGAGAGCCTGCTCATCGTGACCGGTGACCACGAATGCGGTTACCTTACAGGGCCCAGGGAGGAAGAGCATCACCCTGAGCACAATCCTGTGATAAACCAGGGTAAGGGCAAAATGCCTCTGATGCGTTGGAACAGCGACAGCCATACCAATCATCTGATCCCCTTCTATGCCAAAGGGGCCGGCAGTGGCTCCTTCAAAGATTTTATTGAAGGTGAAGATCCGTTTTACGGGCCCATTCTCAATAATACGGGCATTGCCAAAGCCCTCTTCCTTCTCTGGTCTGAATAATGAAAAGAAAAGCCTTCCCGGCCCGGAGGCTGACAGGAAGGTTGTTCCAATCAAATATCACTCTCCCCAATCAGGGGCACTTCAACACTTCTTCGCGCTGGTACTTGGCAGCAGCACCATTGGGGCCGGTAAGTGCTTTTGAGTAGGCATCACAGGCATTGCCGTTATCTCCCAGCTTTTCATAGGCGGTACCCAACTCAAACCAGGCAGCAGCCTGCTTATCCGGGCTTTCCTCCATTTCCACCGCCTTGGCGGCCTCATCCCGGGCCAGCTCCCACTTTTGCAGCTTGTTGTAGGTGACAGCAAGCAGATAATGCAGGTTGGCTTCGGTGTCATTGTAAGAAGCAGCCAGGCCAAGGTATGATTCTGCCTCTGCAAAATTATTCCCTTGCAGGGCTTTCTGTCCGCGAACCAGAAAACCTTTGTACCCGATCTCCCTGGCAGAGGCCACGGTTTTCGAATCTCCGTCCTCTTCCCCAAAGGCAATGGCTTTCTGCAAGCTGAGCTGCATTTCGTCCGCATTATCCTGTTTGTTTAAGATCAATGCCTTGCCGAGGTAAGCCTTGGCATAGGTTTCATCATAAGTGAGGGCGGCATCCATTTTATCCAAAGCCGCCTCGAAGTTGTCCTTTTTATATTCAGCCATTCCCACGGCATAAATCAGTTGAGGAAGCAGTTTTTGGGCTTTGGCCAGGGTACTCTCATCTCCAAGCTCTTTTGATACTTCGGCGGCCTGCTCCAGGCGAACAATGGATTCCTGGATTTTCTTTTCTCTGTATAGTGCCAGTCCGAGGCGGTAATGCAGGTCAGGGATCTGTTGTATTGCCCTCTCCTTCAGCTCGCTTCCCTCAGCACCCAATTGGTCGCAAATGGCTACGGTAGCTTCAAAAGTGGTGATCGCCTGTTCAAATTGTTCGGCTTTCATTTGTTCCACCCCCTGGTTAAACAGTATCCCGGCTTCGTCCAGGCTTTGGGCATTCAGGCTTCCAAAAGCAAGTAAAGCAATAAGGCTTAAGGTCAAAGTGATCAGCTTGGCCGTTTTTTTCATCATTTAAAATTTAGGTTAAGGATTTCTTTCTCAAGGCCACAAATATAAGCATTGATGGCAATTCGTCCCGGATTGATCCAAAACTGTGCCTGAATCTTAATGAAAAGGCAATACGCCTGACCTCTTGTTTTAGGCAATCTGCATCCAGGCTGTCACCTGATCGGGCTGCAGGGCAGGAAAGTCCATTTTCAACTTCTTCCGCAAGCCGTTCAGTTTGTTCATAAGGGATGCGGGTTCTTCTTTTCTCAGATTGTCCAGGGTTTGGAATCCGGCCTTGCGGATCAGGGGTATCCATTCTTCAGGGATCCCTGCTTCCGTGAAAACCCTGTCGGCATCCAACCGGGGTTTATGCTCCGGGCGCATCTGTGGGAAAAGCAGCACATCCTGGATGGAGGGGGCATTGGTCATAATCATCGCCAGGCGATCGATGCCTATGCCCAAACCTGCTGTGGGGGGCATCCCATATTCCAGGGCGCGCAGAAAATCTTCATCCAGCACCATCGACTCGTCGTCTCCCCTTTTCCCCAGCTCAAGCTGGTCTTCAAAGCGCTTCCTTTGATCCAGGGGGTCGTTCAGCTCTGTAAAGGAATTGCAGATTTCCTTCCCGTTGCAGATGGCTTCAAAACGCTCCACCAAACCTTCCTTGTGGCGGTGTTTCTTTGCCAGGGGTGACATTTCCACCGGATAATCCGTGATGAAAGTGGGTTGGATCAGGTGGGCTTCGCAGCATTCCCCGAAAATCTCATCGATCAGCTTGCCTTTTCCCATTGAGGGGTCGGTAGGCACATTCAGTTTTTCCGCAGTCTGGCGCAGGGCATCCTCATCCATCTCTGAAATATCAATCCCGGTGTAGTGCCGGATGGCTTCATACATCGTAAACCTTTTCCAGGGACGCTTGAAGTCGATGAGGTGCTCACCCACCTTTACCTGTGTGCTGCCGTGCATTGCCAGGGCGACCTTTTCCACCATTTCCTCCGTCAGGGCCATCATCCATTCATAATCTTTGTAGGCCACGTAGAGTTCCACCTGGGTGAATTCCGGATTATGGAAGCGGCTCATCCCCTCATTGCGGAAATCTTTGGAAAACTCATAGACTCCATCGAAGCCTCCCACGATCAGCCTCTTCAGGTAGAGCTCATTGGCAATGCGCAGGTAGAGCGTCATATCGAGGGTGTTGTGGTGGGTTTTGAACGGGCGGGCTGCTGCGCCTCCGTATAGGGGCTGCAGGATAGGCGTTTCCACTTCAAGGTATCCGCGCTCATTCAGGAAAGCGCGCATTGTATTCACCATCAGGGTGCGTTGCACAAAAGTCTTTCTGACCTCCGGATTCACGATCAGGTCGAGGTAGCGCTGGCGATAGCGCTGGTCGGGGTCGGTAAAGGCGTCCCAGGTCTTGCCGTCTTTTTCTTTCACCACCGGCAGGGGCCGCAGGGATTTACTCAGCAGGCACAGTTCGCTGACTTCCACGCTGATTTCTCCCATCTGGGTGCGAAATACCCGGCCTTTCACCCCGATGATGTCTCCGATGTCAGTCAGCTTTTTGAATACGGTATTATACAGCGACTTGTCTTCTTCAGGGCATAGAATATCGCGTTTCAGGTAGAGCTGGATACGGCCGCTGCTGTCTTGCAGCTCCACGAATGAGGCGGCTCCCATAATGCGCCGTCCCATTATGCGACCGGCCAGGGAGACACTGGAAAACGTGCTTTCATCCTTTTCAAACCCCAGCAGGATTTCTTTGGCCTGATGACTGACCTTCCATCCCTGGGGAGGATACGGGTCGATTCCCAATTCCCGGAGTTGTTGCAGGGCCTCCCGGCGAATCTGTTCCTGTTCGCTTAATTCCAGATGCATTGTTCCAAATTTTTGCAAAGATAGTAAATGGCCAGGCTTGGTTTAAGCCGGAAGCGGAGTGCTTAACAGAGGGTGTTCTCAGGGTTTTTCCGTGGGTTGAAAAAGGGCAGCCAGCACAGCATTGGATTGAAATTCGCCCAGGCCTTCCTGGTGATGGCGGTAATAATCCAGGAGGGCCTGAAGCAGCTGTCTTCGGGTTTGCTGGCCCATTGGACAGGAGGCGCCCCTGCTCATCAGCTGGTACAGTGCCTCACTCAGTTGCGGGTTCAGCAGGCTGTCATCCTGACTGTCGGACGGCCTGAATCCGCCTTCCTTAAGACTGAATACCAGTCCTTCCTGATGCCTGCTGTCGGGGCCAAATCCCAGGTGTCGGCTCAGCAAGAGGAGAAAATAGAGGTGGAAGGAAGCCCCGGGATTGCTTTCTGTATCCAGGCACAGCAGCTGATCCCATAAAAAGGTGAAGAGGGAAGGATTGGCGGCTTCTTCACGCAGGCATTTCAACAATATCTCATTCAGGAAAAGCTGTATAGCCTGGCGTGCCGGATCAAAGGGGATGAATTGCGGATGATGAGCCAGGCGGGCCTCCCTGATGCGCTGCAATCCCGCCCGTTTTTGCTCATATACGACAAGCTCGAGCAGAGACAAGCCGCTATACAGCCCGGCACTCTTTCCACGGGTTTTGCCCAGAATACCTTTCAGCATATATGACCTGAGGCCCAGTGCTTCCGTATATACCTTGACGATCAGGCTGCTTTCCGAATAGCGGAGGCGATGAAGGACGATACCGCGGGTTTTGAGAAGCATTGGAGGGGTTAAGCCTTTTTTTTTATTGGATGAAGAGGACTTTGGTAACGATGGTTTCCGATCCGTCATCGTTGGAGATAAACACCAGGTACACTCCTGTGGAGGCTCTTTGTCCGTTGAAGTTGCGTCCATTCCATACCGCCTGTCCCCCTTCCGCGCGGGTCGCATACACCAGTTCTCCGGCGATATTGGTAATCTTTACATCCGCATCGGTAACCAGGCCTTTGATGGCGATGGGACCGCTATAGCCCGGGTGCACGGGATTGGGGTAGGCATAGACCTTGTTATTGCTGATGCCTCCCTGAGTGGCTGACGACTTGAATGAGATCAATCCCAGGGCCGTTCCGATGAATACTTCTCCGGTTTCGTGATTGATGGCAATGTCGGTGATGGTGTTGGAAAGCAGCGGACTGTTTTCTTCCGTAAAATGGTGGATTTGCTGCGTCCCGTCAGGCGACATCAGGAAGACACCCGCCCGGTCGGTACCGAACCATTTCCGGTTGGCACCATCCACAGCAATGGCGGTCACGGTTTCCTCTTCCAGCAGATACTGCACATACCCACCCACTTCCACGAGGATCTTCTGGGCATCGAAATCAAATCCTGAAAAGACATTGCCCGGGGCATAAAATACCGCTACGCCCTCATCCGTACCGATCCATATCTCGCCGTCCCTGTCTCTGGCCATACTGAAAACACGGCTGCCCGGGATGTTTCCCTGCCCGATGCCTGCTCCCAGGATCCGGGCCTGGTCATCGGTGAGTTTGCTCAGGGTATTGTTGTCGTTGAAAACAAGAATCTTACTTCCGCGCATCATTACCCATTTCTGCCCAAAATCATCGATCACTACCTTACCCACTTCTGTCTGCGAAGCCCCGAAAGTCAGGTTTCCCAGGTAATAGGAAAACCATTCCCCATTGTTTGTCAGTACGTTGAGCAGGTTGGTGGCATCGGAGGTACTCATCCACAAGTTGCGGTTCCGGTCCCAGGCCATTCCGCCAATCCTGATCTCTTTGTCCTGCAATTGCGGGGGAGCCTGTAAAGGAGTATTGGAGGCATCATAGCGGGCATAGAGCTGATTGTTTCTGAATTCGAACAAGCCAAACCCCCAACTGCCTGCAAACACACGCGTCCGCTCATTGGGATCCACGGTCACACTCAGGACATCCCTGACTTCGTCAAAGACGGGCAGGTTATTTCTGTCGAAGCTGGACCAGTTTTCATCGGTAAAACTGTAGAGGGCCCCAGGGGTAAATATATTGCTCCACTGCAGATTGCGGCCGCCCGGAGCTACCCACAGACTGTGATCTACGATGGACATTTCGAACACCTTATTGCTTCGCGGGCCATCCGGCCGGATGATGGCATTGCCCCAGATGTTCTCGGTACGCACCAGGCCGCTCATCGCATCGGCAATCCAGTCATATCCGTTTTTATCCCTGAGGACATCCACAGGGGCAGGGATAATGAGGGAATCGGGTTGATTGTACTGGTATATTCTCCCGTCCACCTGGTAGCCGGGATTGTATATGGTTACATCCCCATTGTTCACCACATAGAGTTTGTCGTTGAATACCCTGAGCTTGTGTTTTCCTGCATTGCCTTCTGCGGGCATTTTCGACCAGCTTCCATCCAGGGGGTCACGCACAAATACCGTATCGGTATTGTACACCGGGTTGGCGTTGTTGGCGTGCAGTTTCCCATCGAAAAAAACCAGGGTATTGAAGGCGGCATTGGGATCCGGGAGTTGGGTGTCGCGCGTCCAGGCTTCAAAATTGGCCAGGTTAGGATGGGTACGCGATGCCGTGTATATGCCTTCTGTGGTGGCAGCAAAAATGCTTTCTTCGTTAAAAATGATGTCGTACACATCCACAAAATCCCCTTCTGCCCCTATATACCAGGTGTCTTTGATCTCGCTGCGTTGGACATCAACCACTACAATTCCAAACCCGCAGCTCAGGTAGGCGAAGGGTCCTTCCAGGGTCACATTGCGAATGACCTTGTTTCCAAGTATGGGTTTTCGTTTGATGTCGGGGATATTGATAATGCGCCCATTGCGCAGCAGGTCGATGTTGGCATTGTTGTATGCAATGAAGAGTGTTTTGTTTTCCTTGCTGTAATCGATGGCAGCGATGCCGAAATCGCTCAATCCCTCCACTTTTCCGAGCCGGTTGATGGATCCGTCAGCATCGTCCCAGTAATAGAGCGAGTAGGGTGTAGCAGCATAAATGATGGTCCCGGCTTCGGCCAGGGAGATCACATTGTTGTACGGCAGGTGATCGCGCCAGTGACCGATTCCCACACCCTGGGCCAGGGTGGGATATACAAAAAGGGAGATCAGGCAAACAACCAGGGTTCGGATTATACTCATAGCGACAAAGGTACGAAGGCTTGAAAATAAATGCGGCAAACTGCTTTTGCAGGCTTTTATTGCCAGGCAGATTTGCTTTGTAAAGCTGGCTTCAAATTCCCTAATTTTACCGTTTCAATGCAGTTCCTGGAAAGACAGATCACGGAATCAGCCGGAGGTGGCTGGATAGAAGTCATTTGCGGCTCAATGTTCTCGGGGAAAACCGAGGAGCTGATCCGGCGTTTGAAGCGGGCCAGCATTGCCCGGCAGAAGGTAGAGATATTCAAGCCATTGCTGGATAAGCGTTATGCGGAAGACCAGGTGGTATCGCACGATGCCAATGCCATTCCATCCACCGCCGTAGAGAATGCCTCCCAGATCCTGCTGATGGTGGGGGATGCCGATGTAGTGGCCATTGATGAAGCACAGTTTTTCGGAGACGAGCTTCCGGGGGTTTGCCGGATCCTGGCCGACAAAGGCATCCGGGTAATCGTTGCCGGGCTGGATATGGACTTCCGGGGCAAACCCTTTGGCCCTATGCCCCAATTGCTCAGCGCCGCCGAGTATATTACCAAGGTGCACGCCATTTGTATGCGTTGCGGGCAGCTGGCGCATTACTCACACCGTATTGTGCCCGCAAAAGAGCTGGTAATGCTGGGAGAGAAGGAAAGCTATGAACCCTTATGTCGCCGCTGTTTCAATAAAGCAATGCAGGCAGGGGCTCAGGCAAAGTAGTCGGAGAGCAGTTCCCCGCTGGCAAAAAAGTTCCCCGGTGTCATTCCACTCAGCTGCTTAAACTCATTCACCATATGGGCCTGGTCATAATAACCGCAGGCGTAGCTTAGTGCGGTCAGGCTCATCTCCGGATGGCGGGCTTTGGTGTGGATGCTGTGCTGGAAGCGGATGATACGCAGGAATTGCTTGGGGCTGGCTCCGGTAAAATCGCTGAACTTCCTTTCAAATTGCTTCCGGCTGTAACAGGCCCTATCCGCCAGGCTGTTCACAGAAACCAGTCCCCCTTCCTGACGGATTTGCGCCAGGCCGGAACCGATGCGATTCCAGGCATAAGGAGCATCCCGCTTTTTAATGCGTTCCATCAGGAAATGCTCTGCCACCGCCACCCTTTTCCCGAAATCACCTGCAGCATAAAGCCTGTCCTCCAGATCATCCGCCTGCTGTGCCAGCACAAAGCGCAGGGGGATGCTGCAGTTTAACAGCTCGCGGATGGGAAGATCGATAAAACGCGATAAACCCGCCGGCTCAAAGAGAATGGAAAACAGGGAGAGTCTTCCCCGTATCACCAGCTCGTACCACGATTCGGTCTGCCCGGATAGAACGGCCGAAGCAGGCATACGCCGGTTTTCCAGGGTACAGGCCGGAGGACCGGAAAAGTAAAAGATCAGCTCAGGCAATCCGCTGGGGACAATGCGTTGGGTATGACATTGTCCTGCCTGATGACAATGATCCAAAGCCCAGTAGTGCCTTACATAAGGAGCCAGCGCGGGAGAAGGTTTTGCAATCAGGTAGGCCATAGGGGAGATATGGTGTGCAAAAATACAGAATAGCAAAAGAAGAAAGAGGCCGGGAACCCTCCCCGGCCTCCTCTGTTCCGGAACAAATCAGTGCGCTCCGTAGAGTCCGACCTTATTCCCTTCACAGTCAATGAAAACAGCAAAGTACCCCCGGCCTTCTGCTTCGATCTTTGTTTTTGGGATCAATACCTTTCCACCCTGTTCTTCCACTCTTCGCAGGCTGCTTTGGATCTCATCGCTCACATTGAAGCTGACCATCACGCCGTCCTGGCCCGGAGCAAATCCGGGTGCTTGTGAGATGGCTCCTTCGCCACCGGGAAAGCAGGCCATCTTCTCGGTTTCACTTTCAAAAACCTCCAGTTTAAGTTGCAGCAGGTTTTCGTAAAAGGCCGTGGCACGCCCGAAGTTGTTGGCGGGTATCTCTACCCAGGAAATCAGTTTTTTCATTTTTCAAAAGGTTTAATTGGTTGACCCGGCAAAATTGCGGCAAGGGCAGGGCCTGGAATTGGAAAAATGCGACATTCCGGCCGCAGGGGGATCAAAGCGGCAATGCAGATCATTGATGGGCAACTATTGGCCCAGGTAGACGGTGCGGTAAACGGTTTTGCCCGGTTGAAGGCGAATGATGGAGGAACCGCTCAGGTGAACGGGGGTGGTGTCTCCTGTATCTTTGGTGGCAATCACATCCAGGATGGCTTCCAGCTGAAAGACGTGTGAAAATTCGCCCTTTTCATCCGTGTGCCCGTCCTCGAGGATATCATTCTTCGATAATACCACAAGGGCTCCGGGAACCGCCCTGGCGGTGTCTCCAAGATACCGCACCCGAATGACGGCTTCCATATCTCCGCCTTCTTCTTCGCAGGCAGGAAAAATAAAAATAGCGGCAAAAAAGGCCATTGGGAGCAGCAGGTGCCAGAAACGATGGATTGTCCTCATCTAATTTTTGTACTTTTGCCCGTTAAGCGTTCAAAGATAGAAATTCTTCCCTATTGTTATGAAAAAAACCATTGCAACTTTACTGCTTACCTGTCTAATCCCATTCACGTATATGAATGCACAAACCCAATCCGACGACAGGGTACAGGTGATGATCTCCACAGATAAGGGCGATATTCTGATCGCACTTTACGATGAGACTCCGCTGCACCGCGACAATTTTGTAAAACTCGTTAAAGAAGGCTACTACGACGGCTCTATCTTTCACCGGGTGATCCAGAACTTTATGATACAGGGCGGTGGGGGTGCCACCGGAACGGAAGACCCCGGTTATACGGTACCCGCAGAAATCCTTCCCCAGTATTTCCATAAAAGAGGAAGCCTGTGTGCCGCCCGGATGCCGGACCAGATCAATCCCAAAAAAGCATCATCGGGATCACAATTTTATATTGTGGACGGACGAAAGTTCAGCGGGGCTGAGCTGGATGCCTTTGCATCCCGTAGCAACAAGAGTTGGAACGACGCCCAGAAAAAGGCCTATGTGGAAGAAGGCGGAGCACCCCATCTGGATGGAGATTATACCATTTTCGGTGAGGTCCTGAGCGGAATGGACGTGGTGGATGACATCGCCGGGGTACAAACGGGAGGGGCCAATAAGCCTCTGAAAGACATTAAAATGACGATGAAGATCGTCAAGGAATAAGCCAGGGGATGAAGGAAAAGATTGCGGCCTGCCTCAATGAGATACAGGCTTATGAAGGGAAGGGATCAGAAGCGCTCGAACAGTTTCGGTTGACTTATATGTCGCGCAAAGGGCGCCTTCAGCAGCTTTTCGGAGATTTTAAATCGGTAGAACCGGAGGAAAGACGTGAAATCGGACAGCTGCTGAACCAGCTCAAAGAGGCCGCCCGGGAAAAGATGGACAGCCTGAAGCTTCTGGCTGAAAGCAATACGCCAGCCGGGGAGCTTACCACGGACCTGAGCCGCCCTGCAGTGCAGGCTCCCATCGGAAGCCGTCATCCCCTCTCTATTGTCCGCAAGCAGATCGACGATATCTTCTCCCGCCTGGGGTTTGTGGTTTCGGAAGGACCTGAGATTGAAGACGACTGGCATAACTTTTCCGCCCTCAATTTTCCGCCCGAGCATCCGGCCCGCGATATGCAGGATACTTTTTTTATCCACAACAATCCGGATATTCTGCTCCGAACCCATACCTCTTCTGTTCAGGTGCGCGTGATGCAGCAACAGCCGCCACCCATCCGTACCATCAGTCCGGGCAGGGTCTTCCGCAACGAAGCCATCAGCGCCCGCGCCCACGTAATCTTTCACCAGGTGGAAGGCCTGTACATTGACAGAGGGGTATCTTTTGCCGACCTGCGGCAAACCCTGCTCTATTTTGCCCGGGAAATGTTCGGGGAGGAAACACAAATCAGGCTTCGCCCATCCTATTTCCCCTTTACCGAGCCTTCGGCAGAAATGGATATATCCTGCTCCTGCAAAGGAAAAGGTTGCCGAATTTGTAAATATACCGGCTGGGTCGAAATCCTCGGTTGTGGTATGGTGGATCCCAATGTGTTGAAAGCCTGTGATATCGATCCTGAAATCTACTCCGGATATGCCTTCGGAATGGGCATTGAGAGGATTACCCTGGTGAAGTACAATGTGAACGACCTCCGGCTTTTCTTTGAGAACGACCTGCGATTTCTCCGCCAGTTTACCGCCTTATAAGGACATCGGTAGCTCCCCGGGTCAAACCTTCTTTTCCGGCTTCTTAAACCTGTCCTGCAAAATGGATACGCTGAACTTTGCTTTGGCATATCCCAATGTGAAATTATCCTTAAATCAACATTATGAAATCATTACACTATCTTTAAGCGCTACTTTTGCAGGTATAAACCAGACCGGTTTGAACACCGGTTATATTCGTATTCAAAAACAATGGAAAACGAGCATTACAGGATACTGCTGGTGGATGACGAACCGGATGTGTTGGAGTTTATCGGCTACAACCTCAAAAAGGAAGGCTTTCAGCTTGCTACGGCCTCCAACGGCAAGGAAGGCATAAAGAAAGCCCAGAAATTCAATCCCCATCTCATCATTCTGGATGTAATGATGCCCAGGATGGACGGGATTGAAACCTGCACTGAGATCAAACAAATGCCCGAACTGGCCAATGTACTCATCCTCTTTCTGACGGCCCGGGGAGAAGACTATTCCCAGATTGCAGGTTTCGATGCCGGAGCCGATGATTATGTAACCAAACCGGTCAAACCCAAAGTGCTGGTCAGTCGCATCAAAGCTTTGCTCAGAAGGTATTCAGATGAGGTTGAGAAGGAGAGCATACTGGAATTCAAGGATTTTACCATCGATAAGGACCGTTATCTCATCGTCAAAGGAGACAAAGAGATTATTCTGCCTAAGAAAGAGTTTCAATTGCTTTTGCTGCTTACTTCGCGCCCCGACAAGGTGTTCAGCCGCGATGAGATTTTCGCCCAGGTATGGGGCAACAATGTGATCGTGGGGGACCGCACCATCGATGTACACATCCGCAAGATCCGGGAGAAACTGGAAATAGATACCATCAAAACGGTCAAAGGGGTTGGCTATAAATTTGAAGGCTGAGCCCGGCATCAGGAAACAATATGCACTACTCAGATCCCCGCAACCTCGCATTTTGGTCGGCCTTGTACATCACCGGTTTTTATGTGGTGATTTCAATGCTGGCGGCCCTGTTTCACACGGCTTTTAATGTGTACATCCTGCTTGGCAGTGCCGTGCTGCTTTTTTTCTTTATCTATTATCTGGCCCGTTTCATTCTGGAAAAATACATCTACGAGAAGATTCGCCCTATCTACAAAACCATTCTGAACATCCGCAGTTCTGAGATCAAGGGGCGGAGTGAAAAAGAGCGGCGCCAGGATATGATTGAGCGGGTGAATGAGCACGTGCGGGAATGGGAGCAGGAAAAGAAAGAGGAGATTGATGCTTTACGGCGGCTGGAAGCATACCGCAGGGAATATATCGGCAATATTTCTCACGAGCTCAAAACGCCCATCTTCAACATACAGGGCTACGTACTCACCCTGCTTGACGGGGCACTGGAAGACCCGAGCATCAACCGGGATTATTTGCTGAAGACGGAGAAGAGCATTGAAAGGATGATCGCCATCGTCCAGGATCTGGAGATGATCTCCAAGCTTGAGTCCGGGCAGTTAAAGCTGAATATTGAGCGGGTGGATATTGTGAGCCTGAGCAGGGAAGTGATCGATTACCTCAGCGACAAGGCCAAGAGCCGGCGCACCAGCCTTTCGCTGGCCAAACCATACGAACGTCCCGTTTGGGTGAGGGCCGACAAGAACCGCATCCGTCAGGTGCTGACCAATCTGCTCGACAACTCCATTGTGTATGGAAACAAAAGGGGTAGCACCAGTATCAGCTTTTTCGATATGGATGATCATTTGCTGGTAGAGGTGACCGACAACGGAGACGGGATATCGCGGGAAGATCTGCCGCGTCTTTTTGAACGTTTTTACCGTACCGACAAGGCCCGGACTTCGGAGAAAGGAGGCTCGGGATTGGGCCTGGCTATTGTCAAGCACATCATCGAAGCCCACAAACAGACCATCAATGTGAGAAGTACACTGGGGGTTGGTACGACCTTTGCTTTCACCCTGCAAAAAGCCGAATAATCACTGCCGGTTCGGCTTTTCCACTACAGGCACACGCCGTCCAAATTTGAATACTTCGCTTTTCAACACATTCCCCTTGTCGTCCCAGTATGTCCAGCGGCCTTCTTTTCTCCCTTCATTGAAGGCACCCTCCGCTTTTTTTCTCCCATTGGCATAGTATTCTGCCCAATACCCCTCCGGTTTTCCTTCCCTGAAAGCCTGTTCGCGGAGCAATATGCCCTTGCTGTCGTAAAAGGTCCACCTTCCATCCTGTACTCCTCCGGCATAGTTTCCGCGCTCCTTCATCATTCCGCTCTCATACCATTCAGTCCACATCCCCTGCTTTAAGCCACTGCTGAAAAAGCCTTCCGATTTCTTGTTTCCATTTTCGTACCACCAGAGCGCTTTGCCTTCCCTGATTCCCTGCTCATATTGGATGCTGTATTCCCGTTTTCCACTTTCGTACCATCCTTCCCAGAGCTGGTCCATCTCTCCTTCAGCGAAGAAGCCCCTGTCCCTGATCTGACCATTTTCGAACCAGCTCATCCATTTGCCGTGCTCCTTGTCATCCTGAAAAGGCCCCTCCCGGTCTTTTTTTCCAGACTCATACCAGGTGACCCATACACCGCTGCGCTTACCCGCTTCGTAATGGCCCTCGCGCCAGAGTTCACCGGTTTCATAAAAAAACTGCCATAGCCCGTGCTGTTTGCCCTTTCGGAAAGACCCGGTACTGCCTATGCGGCCAGTGGGATGATAAAATACCCAATTGCTGTCTTGCAGTCCTTGCCTGAGCCAGCCTTCCATTTCAAGCTTGCCGTCCGGATAATACCATTTTGCTTCGCCATCCAGGCTGTCGTCCACATAAAAGCCTTCCAGTGCTTTTTCGCCCGTCGGGTGATACTCTGTAATCGCTCCGTTCTTCCTGCCCGCCCGGTAATGCAGTACCTCTTTCAATTTTCCGTCGGGATACCACGATTCCCAGCGTCCTTCCCTGACGCCCTCCTTCAGCTTTCCCTCTTCAGCGAGCTGCCCATTGGGGTGCCATCTTTTGAAACTGCCCTGATCAAGATCTACTTCCTGTTCCCTGGTAGCGGTCTCGTAATAGTAAGTCCATCGCCCGCATTTCTCTCCCAGCTCATATTTCCCTTCTGACCATAATTTCCCATTGGGATGATAATAGCGCCACATTCCGTCTTCACGGCCTTCCTTCATCTTTCCTTCACTTTGCAGGGTGCTGTCGGGCCAGTATGATTTCAGTACCTCCTGAGCCTGCAGGGACGGGCATAGAAAAAAGAGGATCATCCAAAGGGCAGCGAGGCCCGGGTTTGGCAGGAGAGGATGCTTCTGCATAGGTCGGACTTAGTGTTTTCGTTCGGTGGTGAAATATAAGAGTTGTATTAATCCTGTTTTTTCCGGTCCGTCGGGAAAATCCTGCAGGATGGCAATGGCCTCATCCCGGTAGCGGATCATCTGGGTGTGGGTGTATTCTATCCCTCCACTTTTCCTGATCTGTTTCACCAGGTTCCTGGTTTTCAATCTTTTCTCGCTATGCTTGCGAATAAAGCGGATGATCTTTTTCCTTTCCCCTTCTGCCTGGTGATTCAGGAACCAGATCAGTGGAAGGGTCATCTTCTTTTCTTTGATGTCCACCCCATTGGGTTTGCCCGTAATGCGGCTGTCGCTGAAATCGAGCAGGTCATCTTTAATTTGAAATGCCATTCCCACCTTTTCTCCGAAGGCTTTCATTTTGGATATTTTCACAGGGTCGCTGCTTACAGAGCGCGCCCCGCTGGCACAGCAGGAGGCAATCAGGGAAGCGGTCTTTTTTCGGATGATCTCATAATAGGTCGCTTCGTCAATATCCAGACTCCGGGCCTTTTCGATCTGCAGCAACTCCCCTTCACTCATCTCACGGGTAGCATCCGAAACGATGCGAAGCAGATCATACTCCTTATGATCTACGGCCAGCAGAAGCCCCCGGGAAAGCAGGAAGTCGCCCACCAGCACGGCAATCTTGTTTTTCCACAATGCATTGATGGAAAAAAAGCCCCGGCGTTCAAAGGAATCATCCACCACATCATCGTGTACCAGGGTGGCGGTATGCAGCAGTTCTACCAAAGCTGCGGCCCGGTGTGTGGATTCATTGATGTTACCGCAGAGGCCGGCGGAAAGAAATACAAACAAAGGCCGTATTTGCTTTCCCTTTCGCTTGATGATATAGCGGGTGATCTTGGTGAGCAAAGGCACAGGGGTACGCATAGATTCCCGGAAATGCCGGTCAAAATCCTGCAGATGACCCTGAATGGGCCGGCTTATTTCTGTAAGGTTGCTCATCCGTTGCTGACCGCTCAAAAGTACAATTTTTGCGTTTAGCCTCTCAGAGGCAGGGCTAAATAAACAAGAGCGGGCCAGCCGGGTTCAAGTCAAAGGTGAAGAAGACAGCACGGGCGTTAAAAAAAAGCCCGTATCTTCGAAGTCTTAAGCTGAACGAGATGTCAATCCTGTTTAATGAAATCGTTTTTGGCCCTATTAAGAGCCGGCGACTCGGAATATCCCTGGGTATCAATTTGCTTCCTAAGGACTATAAATTTTGTTCCTTCAACTGCATTTACTGTGAATGCGGATGGGCAGGCAGCAAACGCAAGGATGGAACCCCTCTCCCCTCCAGGGAGGAAGTTTCCAATCAACTGGAAGCCCGTTTGAAGGAGCTGAAAAAGACCGGCCCCGTTCCTGATGCCATTACCTTCGCCGGAAACGGCGAGCCAACCCTTCATCCCGATTTTGCAGCCATCATCGGGGATACCCTCGTCCTGCGTGACCGCTATGTTCCGGATACCAGGATCGGGGTTCTTTCCAATGCCTCAATGTTGCATAAAGCCGATATACTTGATGCATTGCAGAAGGTGGACCTGAATATGCTCAAACTGGATGCCGGTACGGAAGAAAGCTTTCGCAAGATCAACCAGCCCCCAAGCCGGCTCACGCTGGATATTCTCCTCGACCAGCTCAAACTCCTGAAAGGCAACCTCATCATTCAGTCTATCTTTCTCCGCGGGCATTACGGAAAGGAATATGTTGACAATACCAATGACTCTGAAGTAGAAGCCTGGATACGCTGCGTGAAGGAGGTGAATCCTAAATATGCGATGATTTATGCCATCGACAGGGATACTCCGGAAGAAGGCCTGGAAAAGATATCCTTTGATGAATTGCTATCCATCGGTCAGCGAGCTGAATACCAGGGTATTCCCACCAAAGTGTATGGATAATGTCATTGCAGAAGTATCCTGCCAAAGTCCTCATAGCCTTTGGGGAAGCCATCGACGGGAATGAGAAAATCCTGCAGTGGCTGCTGAAGAACGGTTTTGCAGAGCTGGCAGCCCTGGCCAGTGCAATCAGGGGGAGCGAAAAAGCCTTTGAATGGCTGATGAAGCACGGATATCCTCATCTGGGGGCATTGGATGCCGCCATCGATGGAAGCGAAAAAGCCTACCAATGGCTGGCCACCCATAAGCAAGCCCTGCTGGTGATCTTCGCCGATGCCTGCCGCGATAAGGAGTACGCCAGGAGGTGGCTCAGGGAAAAACAACTGGATATTTTTATCCGCCTGGCCGTGAAGATCCATACCCTGCGGAATAACCAGGTCTGGGATTACCATAAGATCCATTTCTGATGTATCAAACCCGACATACCTTTATCAAGGCAGAATCCAGGCTTGCAGACCTTATCTTTGAGAATCCGGGCCTGCTGATCGTTCTGGAGCATTTTGACATAGATTATCGGCTGGAAGACAAATGCGTGGAGGATATCTGCCGCGAGCACCAGATCAATCCCGAGCTCTTTATCCCATTGTGCAACCTCTATAATGGTTTCAGCCTGCACCCACTGCCTGCACTCTCGGGCGGGGACCTCATCCGCCTGATCCGATTCCTGAAAAACAGCCATCGCTACTATAAGGAAGAGAAGTTCCCGCAGATTGAGGGCCTGATCCTGCAGTTGGATGGCAGCGTGCCTGACAGGGTGTTCATTATGCTGAAACAGTTTTATCAGGAGTATTACGAGGAGGTGCTCGAACACCTGAATTATGAAGATGATGTCGCCTTTCCCTATTTTGACCAACTGGCCGGATCTTCCCCGCTTAAGCAGCGCCAGCTGTTTTCTGTGCAGGAATACCAGGAGCATCACACCGATATAGAATACAAACTGGCGGAACTGAAGCAACTGATGGTGAAACACCTTTGCCTGGGCGCCTCCCATCGCATACGAAGAAGCCTGATCATCGCACTCTTTGAACTGGATTTCCACCTGAAAGTCCATTCCTCTATTGAGGAAGATCTGCTGGCTCCGCTGATTGCCAGAATTGAAAGCAGGCAAGAGGATGAGTAAGCCGCGCTTCCATATCGCCCTGGCCGAACCCTCACAGATCATCCGCGAAGGACTCAACCTCGTCCTGCACCGAGCCGGATACAGCTTTCGCATCAGCCACCTCGACGAGCTGGAGGAATTGCATCGCCTTGCCCCGGCCGCCTTTCCCGACCTGATCATCCTTAACCCGCTGCTGCTGATCAATCGGGAAAAACAAGTCAGAAACCTGAAATCAGTCCATCCAGGCCTGAGGTGGGCTGCCTTGCATTATCACTGGGTGGATCAAACCGTACTGGATCATTTTGACTTGCTTATTGACATCAACGACAGTCCGGACCGCATCAGAGAAAAGTTGGGACAGGTGCTGGAAAAACAAGTGTCTGGGGAGGAGAAGGAGGAACAGGAAAGCCTGAGCGAGAGAGAAAGGGAAGTGCTCAAAGCACTGGTGAACGGTGCCAGCAATAAAGAAATAGCCGATGCACTCCATATCAGCCTGCACACCGTGATCAGTCACCGCAAGAACATTACACGGAAAACATCGGTAAAAAGCCTTTCCGGACTCACCCTGTATGCCATTACGCATAAGATCATCTCTCTCGATCACCTTCCCCCTGCCTGAGCCTCCGCAATAAGCGTCCGGGCTTCCCTTCTCCTTTCATTCATCCTTTATGGGGATGACGAACAGGGTTTTTCCCTATAAATGGGGATGGCAGGATTTTACCCTTATTCGGTCCTTTGTATCGTAAAAACCAAATTGCCAGACGATGCGAAGATTAATCCTAATTCTGATCAGCCTGATGCTTGGAATACTGATGGGCAGAAGCCAGGCAGATCTGACAGACATAATGCTTTTTGGCGATGTGAGATCGGCCAGAGACCAGCAGCATATTCCCTTTGCGAACATCAGCGTCAAGGGAAGCCGACTGGGTACCACCTGCGATGCGTCGGGACACTTCAAGTTCGCCAACCTGCCTGAAGGGCAGCATACCCTGCTTATCCAGGCAATGGGATACAAGACCAAAGAAGTGGAAGTGAGGCTGAGCCGCAATGAGACCCGGAATTTCTTCTTTGTGTTGGAACCGGATGTATTCAACCTGGATCAGGTGGTCATCACGGGAACCCGTAGCTCGCACCACATCAAGGATGTTCCGGTGCGTACGGAAGTGATCACAATGAAGGACATCGAGAATAAAAATGCCTGCAATCTGTATGAAGCC
Organism: uncultured Lentimicrobiaceae bacterium; assembly: GCA_964590645.1. GTDB lineage: Bacteria > Bacteroidota > Bacteroidia > Bacteroidales > JAGNHN01 > JAGNHN01. Next base: position 14,851 of record CAZPYJ010000018.1, on the reverse strand, counting down.
CTGGAAGGGGTAGCCGGCCTCAGGGTGGAAAGCCAGTGCCAGGCCTGCGATTTTACGATGCTGAGGATGCAGGGACTTGGTGCAGAGCACACCCAGGTGCTGGTGGATGGACAGCCGGTGTACAGCGGCCTGGCCGGAGTGTACGGCTTAAAGCAAATCTCTACCCTGGACATTGGGCGGATTGAAGTGGTGAAAGGGGCCGGCTCTTCCCTCTATGGAAGTGGAGCCATTGCCGGGGCCATCAATATTGTAAGCCGCGAACCCTCAACCATACCTACCGCCAAACTGGATATGCAATATGGCAGTTATCATTCTGCCAGGTACGGATTCACCTCCTCAATGCGGAATGAAAAGGGAAACATAGGGGTCAGCCTCTACGCCCAGCATATCCGTGAGGCGGCCATTGATGTGAGCGGAGAAGGCGCTACTGTTGAGGAGGTACGTCAGCCTGACGGGATCAGCGACCGGGTTGCGACAAGCCTGAAGAATGCAGGTGTCGGACTCTATTTTGATGAGGTGCTGAAAGACAAAGACCAATTGGTGCTCAGGGCCAAATTCATCAATGAACATAGGCAGGGCGGAGTAATGGTGGACGATGTCTTCCGCAACCCCTTCACCGAAGGCACCGAGAATATCATTACCCACCGTTATCAGACAGAACTGGGGTACACCCTGCCCTTGCGCAACGGAATGAGTATAGACTACCGCCTGAATTACGTGAATCACCAGAGAGAAGCCACCAATGATTCCTATCTGGGGGACTACCTTGCCACGCACGGAGATACGGCTCCGGATGTGCGGGAAATGCGTCCTTACCTGGCAGAGGAACAGAGCTGGAACAGCAGTGTGACCCTGGAAAAGCGCAGCCTGAAATATACCCTTACCACCGGAATTCAGCTATCCGGCGATGTATTGGAAGAATCGGGGATGTATGTGGTGGTGGATGAAGAAAGCCCGTATTACGGAAGCTCCTACCGCTCCACCTCCAGAAAGTCAGCCCTGGAATCCGGTATTTTTGTGCAGGGTGAATGGCAGCCCACCCGCAAGCTTACTGTTGTTCCGGGTTTGCGTTTCGACTTCCACCGCAGCACGGATCAGTACTTCTCCGACCAGCAGGTTTCAGATGCGGAGGACTTTCCTGTGGTGGAGTATGAAGAAAACAGCCTCAATCCCCGTTTGGCAGTGAAGTACAAGCTCAACGACAAGATCAGCCTGAGGGCCAGTGCCGGAACCGGCTTTCGTGCCCCTTTCGGATTCTCTGAAGACCTGCACCTCTGCTCCGGTTCGCCAAGGGTCTGGAAATCGGTCGGCTTATCGCCGGAGCGCTCTTTCAGCATCAATACCTCCGGAGATTATTACGGCGACCGCATCCGAATCAGCCTTAACCTCTTCCGCACCCGGCTCAATGATATGATTGCCTTCAGCGATGCCACTGAAGAAGTGGCCGCCAAAGGATATGATTACCAGTGGGTCAATGTGGATGATGCCCTGGTGCAGGGCGTGGAATTCTCGCTGATGGTAAACCTCCAGAAAGACCTGGATGCAGGCATTGACTTCACCTTTAATGACGGACGCTACGACCATATCCGGGAAGACTGGGATGGAACAGAGTATGCCGAAGAAAGCCGCTACATTTCCCGTTTCCCGCGCACCAGCTCAGTGATGCGCCTGGAATACAGCCCGGGAAAATGGATGGCCACTGCCTTTGTGCAGCGGCAAGGCTATTTGTACATCGATTATTACCACAGCCCGGAGCAGGGAGAAGCAGACCTGTCGCTTATTCGTAAAACCCCTGCCCATAATGTGGTCAATATGAAAGTCTCACGCGGCATTCAGAACTGGAAGGTCTATGCGGGAGTGGACAATGTTTTTGATACCATTCAGGATGAACGCCGTCTGGATGATGCCGCCTTCATCTATGCTCCCATTTATGGCAGGATGCTCTATGCCGGGATCAGCCTGGATTTGTTCTGAGGATACGCTGCGCTCACCAAACCACAGTCTCGCTTCAACTGCCCACCTGCCTGCCAGCAGGCAGGCTGATCACTTCAAAGGCCCCGCATACTTCTCCACATCCTTCCCGCTTTCTTCCAGGTGATTACAAAGCGCTTATCCGCGAAAATGCCAGGCCGGCCAGGATACAGACCTAAGGGGCTTCCACCCGCAATTCCAGGCTCACCAGACCCGGATTGTCGTATTTACTGCTCAGGTTCTCAATTTCAAAGCGATACAATCCCTCCTCCCGGAATTCGAAATCCTGGCGCATCATCATTTGCAGCTTCCATTGCCGTCCGCTTTCCTCCAGTATTTCCGCACCCTGAAATTGTCCGCTTTCATCCCTCAGGTGGAACATCAGTTCCCGGTAACGCATCTCTCCCGAAGGAGCGTGAATGGTGGCCATCACCGGAAGGCGGTCGAGATTGATGTTTTCATTGTAGGTGAGGCTCAGGCGAAGGTCGGCCGACTTTTGCTGTGCTGGGGGGGTAAAATCAAACCACTGTGTTTCGAAGCGAATCCAGTTTTGGTCGGGGAAAAGCCGGGCCTCTTCCATCCAGGGGCCGCGCTGGCAGGAGAACAATCCCAGCAGGAGGAGCAAAATGCCGGTCAGCGTCTGTGTTTTCATCGTACTCAAAATTGTCACAAAGATAGGACTTCCGCCCTATCCGGCACGAAAGTCAAATTGGCTACCTTTGAAGCGATGGCGAAGAAAAGAAACACCCACTATGTCGTCTGGCGTGGAAAAATCCCCGGAGTGTACCCTTCCTGGAAGGAGTGCGAGGAGCAGGTGAAAGGGACAGAAGGAGCCTTGTACAAGGGTTTCCCCGACGAATCTGCAGCCTGGGAAGCTTTTTCGAAACCCCCGCACCACTTTATCGGTAAAAGGGCACAGCCCTCGGAGGCGGAGCTTGAGAAATTTGGAAGACCCAACCCGGACAGCCTGTCGGTGGATGCCGCCTGTGCAGGCAATCCGGGCGTACTGGAGTACAGGGGCGTGGACACAATGTCGGGAGCGCAACTCTTTCACCAGGGGCCATTCCAGGAAGGGACAGTCAATATCGGAGAATTCCTGGCGATCGTGCACGCCCTGGCATTCCTGGCCGAGCGAAAGCTGACAATCCCGGTTTATACCGACTCAAAAACGGCAATGAAGTGGGTGAAAGACAAGAAAGTCAATACAAAGCTGCCGCGCAACCGGCGCAATGCGGATCTCTTTTCCCTGGTGGACAGGGCAGAAAAGTGGTTGCAAACCCATACCTGGGCCAATCCCTTGCTCAAATGGGAAACGGCGGTCTGGGGCGAGATCCCCGCGGATTTTGGCCGGAAATGACCCGATGAGAAGCCTGCCTTTCATATTGCTTTTGCTTTGCCTTGTTCCGGGCCGCAGCCAGGACGTCCCCCTGCCTATTCGCCAGGCTGATGTATATGGGCTGCTGAGGGAATACAATGTCTTTTCTGAAGGCAGTATCCAGATGGCCCTTGCACCCCTTTCCGAGAAGAAAGTGTATGAAGCCCTTTGCGCGGCAGACAGCATCACCGGCCTGACGCCCCGTCTCAGGAAAGAAATCGAAGCCCTGAAGCATCGCCTGGCCCCGGCCTATGCGCATCCCGAAACATCCTTGACTTATCCGCGCTCCCTGTTCACCTCCTTTGGAAAAGGGCCGCTGCAAGGGTATAATGAAGACCTCTTCTTCTACCGCGACACCTTATTCAGCTTCCGGCTCCGGCCCCTGCTGTCGTATGAGATGTACAGCAATGAAGCCGGGACAGAGAGCTGGCGTCGCAGTGGCCTGGCTTTCACCGCCACGGCAGGAAGGCATTGGGGCTTTTGGGGCAGCCTGGAAGACAATGCTGAATCTCTTCGCCTGGCTGAAGATGAGTACCTCACCCGGCGTCCGGGGGGCAATTTTAAATGGACAGGACAAGGCGGGGAGTACAGCGAGGCCCGGGCAGGCCTCTCCTATGCCTGGGATTGGGGCAATGTAATGATGGCCAAAGACCATATCCGCTGGGGAAGCGGATACCACGGAAGCAGCATTCTTTCCGGCCGTACGCCTTCCTTCCCCTGGCTGGGCCTCTACCTCGCCCCGGTAAAATGGCTGGAGTTTCAGTACTTCCACGGATGGCTGATCTCGGAGGTGATCGACAGCAGTCGCACCGCCTGGTATACCAATGCCTTTGGGAAAGAGCGAAGGGAGCACTATTTTGGTAAATACATCGCCGCCAATCTTTTTACCCTCAAGCCCTGGAAGCAGCTGCATTTTTCTTTTGGCAACAGCATCGTGTACAGCGATGACCTGCCCCGCTTCACCTATTTCATCCCCTTCCTCTTTTTTAAATCCGTGGATCACACCCTGAGCGGGGCCGGCAGCAACCGGGTTGGACAGAATGCCCAGATGTTTTTCGATATCCAAACCTGGCAGTTCGGATGGCTGCACGCCTACACTTCCCTTTTTGTGGATGAGGTTTCCCTGGGGAATTTCTGGGACAGGGAAAAGCAGTCCAACCACCTGGGGATGAAGATAGGGCTGGCCGTCTATGATCTCCCTGTTGCCGGGCTCCGCAGCGTGGCCGAGTACACCCGCAACCTGCCGATGGCCTACCGCCACAATACGCCTGTGACTACCTTCGAGTCGAACCGCTATAATCTGGGGCATTATCTCAGCGACAATGCCGATGAGCTCTATCTTTCTCTGCGTTGGGCGCCCCTGCCTTTTGCCCGTTTGGAGGCCTCCTATACCCTATGGCGAAAGGGCCCGGATTATACGGCAGAGGGGACAGCCCGGACCGGACTGCCTTTTATGGAGGAAGAGGTGTTGAGGATGCAAGAATACAAACTGCAGGCTTCCTACCGTATCCTGGCCCACCTGAAGCTTTTTGGCAGCCTTGCATTCAGCGATGCCGGGGGGGAGGGCGCAGCGCACTACCTGCCTGCTTTTTACCGGGGAAAGAAAACCACTGCTACGATGGGTGTGGGGTGGTTTCACTGACTTGAGCCGGCACAGGCCCCGGGGCCCGCAAGGGGCTTAACCCTCATACGAAAGGCTGCTCCTGTGTGCTTCTTTTCGCTTTCTTGCCCTGAGCGCTTGCCCGCTCCCCGAGCGAAGTCGAGGGGAGCGCAGTCGAAGGGAAGCCGAAGGGTCGCTTGTACGCTTGTACGCTTTTTTTCTATCTTTGCACCGCTCAGGGTCTCGTGGCCGAGTGGCTAGGCAGCGGTCTGCAAAACCGCGTACAGCGGTTCGAATCCGCTCGAGACCTCATAAAAGCCCGCATATCAATGGATTGCGGGTTTTTTCATTTCCCGGCAAGCCTTTGCCAGGGGGGTGATGGCGCAGGGGATTTCCCGGGAAGTAATTCAATCTATCCTGAGACATAACAACAGCAAAATGACCCGAATCTATGCAAAACTCAGGGATGGGCGCAAGGAGAAGGAGATGGGGAAGTGGGGAAAATAGACCCTATATTATTTCAATCCTTGACACAACGCATAGAAAAACCTTTTTTATTGCTGTATTGGAAAGTGTACGCATTTTGTTCCCAACAGAGCAAATACCAGTGCCAAGCATCTGATGAAGAATAAGAAGTAGAAGTCCAGAAGAAGCCACTGCCCATATTGTAGAACTCCCCGTGGCTTTGTCGTATGCCACCAGCAAGGCCAGTGAAACCACTGCTGTTTGTAGCTGCAGCATTGGTACCAGGGGGGCAGATGAAGCCGACTTCCTTTAGTTTTGCCCCAGCTACAGAAGAGCCTCCAAGAAAGTTAACAAGGGTATACCATTCAGCTTGTGTTGGTATATGCCAGGTCGGCGGACAAATACCCTGGGCGCCCGTGGTATTGTCATAGTCCATTGCTTCATCCCAATCATACAATCCACCATAAGTCGCACAATTTGAAGGATAGTTGTCATAACAGTATTTTTCAATCACACCATTATTGCTAACATCAGAATGAGGAGTGGTTGTAATAGCACTATTCACCATCGTTCCCACATTCAGATTCTCCGCCATCCAACATTGGGTTCCGATCTGTACGGTAGTATAGATTTGGCCACCATAGTTGAAGCTGGGAACACTTTCGCAAGGCACATTATAACCAAACTGAAGCGTGTAGATTTTGCTTGTGGTTGGTTTATCCTGGATATACTTATCTATTCCTCCTGAAAAGCCACATATCAGAATGGTGTCTTCCGGTGTAATGGTGAAGCCAGTATTACGTGCCTTATTATTCGCGAAACCATCATTTGGGGTGAATGCAATATGCTCGAGTTTGGCATTACTTTCCCCTCCTCCTTGTTGAATTAGTTTTACTGTTTTCCATTGATTCTGCCAGCAGGCTGATAATAAATAGATTCCATCCTCAGGAAGCTGTATCAGCAAAGTATGATGCCCCTTATCCAAGATCCACTCATCTTGCATTATTGTCCTTCCAGGCACATCCACTGTCCTGATCATTAACAAGTCCCTGCCCGGAAGGTAAAGAGTTAAGGATGTGGGCCCAACAGATGGATTGGGAAAGCATTTGGTGATTTGGAAATAAGATTCCTGAGCAGGACCAATATCAACACCCATACTAATGTAGGACAGTACAGTATCGGGCCAGTGAAGCAGTGTATCTCCCCCTTGTGAGAGGTTGGTGACCCGGATGCTGTCAAGTTGGGCCCAGGCGGCACTGTCGCGTCCTGTGAAAGAAAGGTTGACAGTAGTCTGGGCGCCGAGGAAGAAAGACAGGAAAAACAATATAGAGAAGAGCAGAAGCCTTTTCATTGCGTGTTTAGTAGTTGCACCCAGCTAATGTAGGGATTATCGTTCTTCTTAACAAAGCCTGCCAGCAGTCAGGATAATAAAAGTATTTACACGCACTGCGCCCGACAATCCTTTGGTATGCTGGCAGCGGCCCAGGGTATAAGCGAGGAGGTAATCCAGTCTATCCTGGGGCCATACCGACAGCAAAATGGCGCTAATCTATGCTGAGCTGCAGGTGGGGTAAGTTGCGTAATCCTTTCGATGTATTGGCTTTCCCCCGGCTGTTATTTCTTTAGCAATAAAAAATTTTCTTTAGCTTTACCCGGCGCAAGGATTGGAGTGGTTTTCCGGAATAAGTGTGGGTTGGACGATTGGGAGATCAATGCCAGGAATCACTTGTGAAAACCTTTGTTTTAACATTAAGGCACCTGTTTATTCAGGTAAAGATTGAAGGTATTATTGAGCAACAAGAATGTATTAGAAAACGGGTTCAAATAGAGTTTATATAGTGACGCATCATAAGGAATACTTCGGTTCTTGCTTGTGCAAAGGAATCAAATTCAAAATTACAGGGGATTTCGAGCATTTCTATTTATGCCATTGCAGATATTGCAGGAAAGACACCGGAACCGCTTATGCTGCAAATTTGTTTTCCACCACAGCTAAACTAGAATGGTTAAAAAAGGAAACGGACATCAGTATATTTCAACCACATAGGAGTAATCACAGGAAAGCTTTTTGTACAAATTGTGGTACAGCTCTGCCCAATTTACAAATGGAGGGTAAGCTTTTAGTAGTACCGGCAGGATGCCTGGATACTAAGGTAGAAAAGCGACCTAACGCACATATTTTCTTCTCAGATAAAGCAGGTTGGGAAGAATCCTTGGAAGAAATAGATAAGTTTCAACGTTTCCCGGAATAGGAAAGAAAAAGATGACTTCTTCTGCGATTTCATTGATGCAAACAGGCCTCGCGAAACAACGCGATGGATAATAAGCGATTCGTAAATTTCAAGAGATAAACACAATGAGCAAGGCCTATAGCTACGGCGAGACCAACGACTGGCACCATCCCGGCATAAAGCTGTGTTTCGCCTTTTTCTCCAAGCCCGGGAGCAGGCGGCAAAGCCAGTTCTTTATTGTTTCGAGAAAAACATGACGTCAGGGGGGCATCTCATATGTGATAAATGAATATTTTTAACTCAGGACAAAATGCCGTCCCTGCTCAGCCAAAGCACACTAAGTCCCGCCTTTGCGGGAAGGTTTGGATATGTATTAGGGGTTGTGACCAATTCACAGAAACTAAATACCTTTGGGGAAAACCATTGAACAAATTTTATGAAGCCGTTAGACATTGCAGATGTGACAAAATATGTGGAGGAAAACATTGGAGATTTTCATTCCAGAAGAGTAGAAAAATTAGGAGAGCTCAAGTTAAGGACCGTTCTTAAAAAGAAGAACCCCTATCTCTTTAAAGCGAAGAATATATTAATCGCTCAAGATTTAATAAAAGCAATAGTTGATGCATATATCTCTTCAAGCGAAGAAGGAATTTTTGGAAATTGGTTGGAGGGTTTGGCAATTCACGTTAACAATTTAGTTTACGAAGGAAAAAAATCTGGAATTCCAGGGATTGATTTAGAGTTCACCAAGGACAGTGAAAGGTTTATTGTTTCTATCAAGTCAGGGCCAGACTGGGGAAATGACAGCCAGGTAAAAAAAATGGTTGATCATTTTAATTCTGCACGAAGCATCCTTAAGACATCAGGAGCTAGAATCAATGTTACAGCAGTCAACGGTTGTTGCTATGGCAAAACCACTCCTCGTAATTATTACAAAAAGAATGGTGATTACTTCAAATATTGTGGTCAAGTTTTTTGGGAATTCATTTCTGGCAACAGCGAACTATACAAGGAGATAGTTGAACCTCTCGGCTACCTTGCTCATAAAAAAAACGATGACTACGAGCTCTCTTATGCAAAGAAAATAAATATGTTTACGAAGGAATTAACTGAGGAATTCTTCACTGATACAGGCATTATCGACTGGGACAAACTACTTGAATTCAATTCTAAGGGGACAATTACGAAAAAATAGAATTATGCTTCTACTAGAAGTCGCTGTTTCTCATACATCTTAATTGTTGCTTCGAATTCCATCTTCCATTCCTTCTCATTCGTACGTTTGTATCGAGAGTAGGGAAAGCCATCATAAGTTGATACTTTCTTCCCTTCTAGAAGCTTGATTATGTGTGTTCCAATTGCTCGTCCCAAACCGACTGGTACAGCATTACCTATTTGTTTGTATTTATCTAGAATGCTACCCTGAATATCCCAATCTTCTGGAAACTCTTGAACCCGCTTGTATTCTTGCACACTTAAAGGTCTATGCTCTTCTGGATGAGCCAAATCCGTTGCTGGCATTGCAGGATGAGTTACCAATGTTGGACAAGGTTTATTCCAATGAAGTCTTCTCAAAAAGCCGGTCTTACCTCCACCCGAAAAATAGGCTTTGCCCATAGCTTCTCTTTGTAATTCATCTGGCAGACTTCGCCAATTCTCTCCTGGTTTCAATAGGCGGTAATATTTCAACCTCTTCTCAGGAAATGAAATGAACTCTGCATCATTAGAACTTAGGCCTTTCAAGGCTTGTTTGAAAGTTGTCCATTTCGGTAATCCGAAACTGGCATCTTCAGAGTGAGTTGGTTCTAGATACGGAGGCCGATGCCCATCTCTCGAACAGATTAAAACTACACGTTCTCTCTTTTGGGGAGTTCCAAAATTAGCAGCATTATATAAATTGAAGCTAACAGCGTAACCGGCACTTTCCAATCTATTCATAATCTCATAAAGTGCACCACCTGGTAATTCTTCTACAGTCAAATTTGGATATCCTTCACCTCGAAGGCTATGAGGCCGATGCTTGAGTGGAGCTGACAATAGTCCACGGACATTTTCTATTACAGCATACTTTGGATTCAGCCCGATAACCATATCGATGAATGCTAGAAAAACATTTCCTCTGTCGTCTTCGAAGCCCTTACGATTGCCCGCTGTGCTGAATGCTTGACAAGGCGGGCCACCAACAACTAGGTCTATTTCATCAGTTTCACTAAGACCTGATATCTTTCGAACTGATTCAGGTGAAAACTTGCGGATGTCCCCGACAAGTGCGATTGCAGGTCTATTCTTTGCAATTGTCTTTCGACAAGCATTATCAATTTCACTTGCGAATAGTGTTTGAAAACCTGCTTGCTCAAGACCAATGTCCATACCCATAGCACCACTAAAGAAACTGAGTGCAATTGGTTTGTTAGATCGTTTAGGTGTTCCTAGTCCATAGAACAGTTGATCTTCAGCCACGCCAGCACTTGTGGAGGAATAATAATCCTCCAAATCAGACTCACTGATAATCCAAGATTTTCCAACCCTTTCAGCTTTCATTTTTCCGTCTCGACACAAATTCCGAACTTGCTGTGGTGTAATTTGTAGTCTGTCAGAAACCTCTTTGACGCTTAACATGGTACTTGCTTTGTTTTCGTTTACGAAAATATATAAAGTACCTTAACCGACAAAGATTGTTAAAAAAAACTACTGCCAGTATTAAGCCCTTCCACCACGACGAGAATAGGGAGTAGCGTCAGTCCAACTTAAGGTTCTGCACCTGCAGGATTTCACCCTCGCCCCGGGCCTGAAGGAGGGAAGCAACGCCAGGCCAATAATTCTGCGAGAAAATAATGACGGCACCGGGCAACCCATAAGTGAGAAATGAATATTTTTATAGAAGACAAAACTGCCCATCGTACATACCCTTCGTGCTTCGCAGCGTGGCCAAACCCATTACCCCCGCACCAACAAGCCACAGGGCAATGGCCAATGAAATGGAACATTGAATGATAACATAAAACCAGAAAATCGGATGCAGCATAAAGCTTTGGTGGTCATTGACCTTCAGAATGACATTACTAAAAACTACAGGGAAATCATTGATAATGTGAACCGGGCCATAGATTGGGCCGTGGAGAAGGATATCCACGTCGTTTACATAAAGCATTATAACCTGTCGGAGGGCACACGCACTTTCAAACGGAATACCCGGGGGGCTGAATTGGTTCCGGAGATGAAAGTGGTTTCCGAAAACATATTCGAAAAAACCAAAGGCAACGCATTAAGCAGCGAAGACTTTGGGGACTTTATCAAAAAGAATGAAATAAGCGAGTTCTACATTAGCGGTGCAGACGCCATTGCCTGCGTAAAATCCACCGTGTATAATATGTGCAAGGAAGGCTACAAAGTTACCGTCTTGTCAGATTGCATTACGAGCTATGATAAAAGGAAGATTGCCGAAATGCTGCACTATTACGAGAAGAATGGCAGCGAAGTCAAAAGGTTTTCGCAATGATGTTTGAGGGGATAAAAAGAGAGAGCACCCTACCGGCCTATCGCTACCCAGCCATTATGGCCTGATAGGTTTTCCCCGGCTGGATGCCTGCTTTCTACAAACTATTTCTTCAAATGCAGCTCACGGAAGGTTTTTGAACCCAGGATGTCGCGAATGTTGGCGTAATTGCCTACGGTCTTGTCGTAAGCCTCTTTTCCCATCTCTTCCTGCAGCTTCTTTTCGATTGCGTCAAAGCGGGCTTCACGTGCAGGATCCGGATCGAAAATCCCAAAACTGCTGAATTCCATCATCAGCATAAGATTGAAATCATCTTCTCCAAAGGCATTCCCGGATAGGATTTTGTATGATTTGATCAAACCGGCCGTCACATAAGCATCCATCGCACGGGCCCAGGTTTTGCTCAAATCTTTCAGGTAAACATCCGATTGATTGGCGTGGGTACGCACATAGGTAACATTCCATACCGATCCATCATCATAAGCGTCCTTTTCCTGCGCATTGACACTCGTCAGTGATCCGAAAGTCAGTGCCAGCAAAAGCAAAGCGGCAGTAAGGGTGTTCATCATTGTCTTCATAAAAGAGAGGTTTTGGTTAAGGTATTAGGTGGAATTGTGCAAAATGTATTTGGGTAAAAACCAGTAAATCAATTTATTGACAACCAATTAACAAGGGCATCATTCCCCAGGATATCCGGTAATATTCCACGGAAAGTTTTTCTGCTTTGCGGGGATATTTCTACAGAGGAGATTTAAGGGAGGTCATCCACTTCCGCCTCTTCCTCCAGCTCAATGCCTTTCAATAGCATTACATCCAGGGTGTTGAAGGGAATGTCGTCTTCATACACTTCCTCTGTCAGCGGTGCTTCCAGCTCAAGGATGATGGCCTCTATGTCGATGGAAAGCGTATTGGAGGGAATATCTGTGCGCTTCTCAAAGGCTGCTTCTCCCATCTCTGCCTGAAGCGGGTGGGCCTCTTTCTCTGCTACACGCGAAGAATCCCCATCGAGCACCGCAATGCTGCTGCACTCTTTGCTCCCCATCGTTTTGAAATCATCTTTTCCAATGGCATCCCTCGCATTGCTGCTCGTGAGTGAGCCGAAACTCAGTGCCAACAGTAGCAGGCCGGCGCTTAAGGTGTTTAACATCTTTTTCATAAAGAGTGGTTTTTGCTTTGGTTCTTATTTAGAATGAGTACAAACATACCCGAATAAATCCTGTAAATCAGCTTTTTAACATAGGGTTAACATAGGCATCATTATGCCATACGGCATTTTGCCCTTCCCTGAGTGCAGCATTGGGCTGCAAAAAAAATAGAGCCGTCCGGGAAGGACGGCCCTGGTTGTATTATGTGGAAGGATGGCCTCAGGGAATCAGTACCTGGTCCACCGCGTGAACCACGCCATTGATGCCTTGCACATCCGTGATGACAATATTTACAGTTTGTCCGCTCGTGGTCTTGATCTGGGCACCGCTGTCAAGATCGATGGTGAAATCACCGCCCAGGGTGGTCACCATCTGCTTGTCTGTTAAGGCCCCGGACTGCACATTGGCACCGCTGATTACGTGGTAGGTCAATACGGCTTCCAGGGTGGCTACCGGGATATCGGCCAGGGTATTCCAGTCATTATTGCTGGCCAGCAGGGCATCAAAAGCGGCATTGGTGGGGGCAAAGACCGTGAAGGGGCCGTCGCCGGAAAGAATGGAGACAAAATCAGTGGTGAGGTCGGCCCGCGTGAGGGCTGCCACCAGGCTGGAGAAGGCAGGATTGTTGACGGCCAGGTCCACGACGGTGGGGGGCAACATCACTGCATCAATAATATGGATCACGCCATTGGAGGCCATCACATCGGTGGTCACCGGGCTGGCATTGCCATTGAACATTACCCCGCCCATTGTATTTACCTGCAGGGAAATGGCTTCATTGCCCGCGCCCAAAGCCAGTGTGGAAACATAGGTGTCGGACAGATCGGCGGCCATCACCTTGCCGGGAACGACGTGGAATAGCAGCACGGTTTTGAGCAATTCCTGATCAATGTCTTCCAGGCTGTTCCACTGGGGATTGGAGTTCAGAAGGGCCATAAAGGCATCGTTGGTGGGGGCAAAAACGGTGAAGGGGCCGTCGGCCTTCAGGGCATCTACCAGGTCGGCAGCCTGAAGGGCGGCCACCAGGATGCTGAGATTGTCGGTGGCTACTGCCTTCTCCACAATGTCAGGGGTATTGGGCATAGGCTTGGGGGCATCGTCGTCATTGTCACTGCAAGAGGCGAAAACCAGGAGTCCGGCGAGGGCCAGGAGCATTACTTTCAAATTTTTCATAGTTGTCGATTTAGATGAATCCCATAGTAACAAGCTTAATGCTTAAAATGTTTAATGAATAAGATAAAAAGTTAAACAGATTGTACAGTGATCAGTGATGAGTGATCAGTGATCAGTGGACAGTGTTCAGTGAATCAGTGATTTAAGGAGTACTTCACTTCTCGCTTCTCGCTTGCTTGCCCTGAGTGTTTACCCTGAGCGCAAGTCGAAGGGAAGCCGAAGGGTCCGCTTGTTGATTGACCACAATGTACACAAGGAAAACACAAGGTCGGCCGCCCTTGCTCAATACTCTGGGAAGCGCTGTGCCTTCTCCGTGCACCTCAGTGTGAGATAAGCTATGGAAAACAAAAGCTTACACGGAGTCCACAGAGGAGTCACAGAGGTGCGCAAAGCGGGTTTTCTAAGCTCCCCACCTTTTGACTTCTTACATATTCCTTATGAATTATGACTTAAGCAAGGTGCTCCTTCAAGGGACTATATTAGCCGTTGACAGCCGTTAATAGCCGTTACTATCCGTTGATATCAGATATTAACGGCTGATAGCCGATGATAACTGTTGATAGCCGTTGATAGCCGTTGATAACCGTTACCAACGGCTATTCCTGACCGGCTGGCTTTAAATATTTCTCCCGCAGATTTCGCAGATCAACGCAGAGTGGGTTCGCCTGCGATTGCATCGCAGGTGCGAGGGCTTGTCGTCTGTGACGACAATAAGGATACAGTTAAAGTACTCGAGCTTTTTTTTAACGCAAAGCCGCAAAGAATAACGCAAAGCCCGCGAAGGGGCTTTCCCTTCTCCTCAATAATTCGCACTCGAACTCGAACTCGGACTCGTGCTTGTTAGCCGCAAGGATCGCAAAGAAAACGCTATGAGCGCGAAGGGGCTTCTCCTGTTCCTCATCCTCAAACTCATCTTCAAACTCAAACTTACCGCATCATCCTAAGTTCCCAAACCTTGGCACGCTCTCCCACCCGATCATATGCCTTCTTACTTAACACATTCGCCGCTTGTCCGCTTGCTAGCCCTGAGCGCTCACCCTGAGCGCAGCCGAAGGGCAGCCGAAGGGTCCGCTTGTTGATTGACCACAATGTACACAAGGAAAACACAAGGTCGGCCGCCCTTGCTCAATACTCTGGGAAGCGCTGTGCCTTCTCCGTGCACCTCAGTGTGAGATAAGCTATGGAAAACAAAAGCTTACACGGAGTCCACAGAGGAGTCACAGAGGTGCGCAAAGCGGGTTTTCTAAGCTCCCCACCTTTTGACTTCTTACATATTCCTTATGAATTATGACTTAAGCAAGGTGCTCCTTCAAGGGACTATATCAGCCGTTGATAGCCGTTGACAGCCGTTAATAGCCGTTAATAGCCGTTAATAGCCGTTACTATCCGTTGATA
>CAZPYJ010000017.1:0-82342 GCA_964590645.1 uncultured Lentimicrobiaceae bacterium | reverse complement strand
GCGCTCGTGCTTTTTTTTAACCGCAGGGATCGCAAAGAAAACGCAGTGGGCGCAAAGGGGCTTCTCCTCATCCTCATCCTCATCCTCATCCTCATCCTCATCCTCATCCGGTTCCTGAGCCTGTCGAAGGGCAAACTCACTGCACCCTCCTTAGTTCCCAATCCTTGTCCCTCCCCCCCTTATGACTTCTTCCTTATGAATTCTGGCTTATTACTTAATCGGCCCGCCCCTTCGGGGCCTGGTTTATTCGCACTCGAACTCGGACTCGCGCTCGTGCTTTTTTTTTAACCGCAGGGATCGCAAAGAAAACGCAATGGGCGCAAAGGGGTTTCTCCTCATCCTCATCCTCATCCTCAAACTCATCCGGTTCCTGAGCCTGTCGAAGGGCAAACTCACTGCATCTTCCTTAGCTTCCAATCCTTGTCCCTCTCCCTCTCCCTCTCCCTCTCCCTCCCCCCTTATGACCTATTCCTTATGAATTCTGACTTCTGACTTCTGCCTTAAAAGGGCTGCCCCATTTCTTCCTCCGCTTTCGTACCTTTGCCAATCACATTTGTTTAAAAGGTAGAACGAAACCCGCTTTCCTATGTCAGCAAGCATATTCCCGGTACCCAAAGTAACCACCCACGTCCTTCAGGAAATGAAGCTCAAAGGCGAGAAAATCGCAATGCTCACGGCCTATGATTATTCAATGGCGCGCATCCTGGATGAAGCCGGGATCGATGTGATCCTGGTGGGCGACTCGGCCTCCAATGTAATGGCCGGCCACCGAACCACCCTGCCCATCACCCTCAACGAAATGATCTACCACGCCTCCTCCGTGATGCGTGCCGTAGATCGTGCCCTGGTCATCGTGGATCTTCCCTTCGGCAGCTACCAGGGAAACTCCAAGGAAGCCCTAAACACCGCCATCCGCATTATGAAAGAAAGCGGGGCCAATGCCGTGAAGCTGGAAGGCGGCCGGGAGATCATCGAATCCGTGGAGCGCATCCTCTCGGCCGGGATCCCGGTGATGGGGCACCTCGGACTCACCCCTCAGTCCATTAATAAGTTTGGAACCTATGTGGTCAGGGCGACCAAAGAAGAAGAAGCTTCCAAATTGAAAGAAGATGCCCGCCTGCTGGCACGCATCGGATGCTTCGGGATCGTACTGGAAAAAATCCCCGCAGCCCTGGCCGGCGTGGTCACCGGGGAAATCAAAATCCCGACCATCGGCATCGGGGCAGGTAGTGAGGTGGACGGACAAGTACTTGTCCTGCACGATATGCTGGGCATCACCCAGGATTTCTCGCCGCGCTTCCTTCGCCGCTACAGCAACCTCAAGGAGGAGATCAGCGGCTCAGTCAAAACCTATATCCACGATGTGAAAACCCTGGACTTCCCCAACGAAAGGGAACAATACTAAGTCCTGAGATGTACAGCGCTCCCTCCGACCTGCAAGCCGATATTCTGTATGAGGACAATCACCTCATTGCCGTAAACAAGCGGCCCGGAGATATTGTGCAGGGCGACAAAAGCGGCGATGTGGCGCTACTCGACGTGGTGAGGGAATACATCCGGGTGAAATACAACAAACCCGGGGAAGCGTATGCCGGCCTCATCCATCGCCTCGACCGTCCTGTCAGCGGAGTAGTGCTCTTTGCCCGGACCAGTAAGTCGCTGGCCCGTATGAACAAGCTGATCCGTGAGCGGAGCATTGAAAAAACCTATTGGGCCATCACCCAGCAACTTCCCGATCCACCCCTGGACCGGCTGCAGCATTGGATGGTCAAGGATGAGGCGAAGAATAAGTCTTTTGTCATCCGTTCCTCACGACCGGGCGCGAAGGAAGCCATCCTGGATTACCGCCTGCTTGGGGTAGGCGAACGCTATGCATTTGTGGAAGTGCTGCTGCACAGCGGCAGGCATCACCAGATCCGGGTGCAGCTCAGCCATATCGGCTGTCCCATCAAAGGCGATCTCAAATATGGGGCGGAGCGCTCCAATCCCGACGGATCCCTAAGTCTGCACGCCCGTTCACTGAAGTTCATTCATCCGGTGCATCAGAATGAAATGCATATCATTGCGCCACCGCCGGAGGATCGCCTCTGGAAAGCCTTTTCGGAGATTGCCAGCCAGGGTGGCCCGGCCTGAACAAGCGCCCCGGCAATGTGTTTTTGAAAGAATATGAAGCTGATCCCTGCCATAGCATTTTGCGTGCTTCTGCTTTCCGGTGCTGGCCTGAAGGCACAGTTTTACAGCTCCGGTCAGGACCCTGCCTCCATCCAATGGCGCCAGGTGAAGACGCCGCAAGCCCGCTTTGTTTTTCCCGCTGAATACGAAACCCAGGCATTGGAGCTGATCCAAAAAAGTCCGGAGATATTCAGCCGGATCGCTTCCAGTCTTCATCACACGCCCCGCAGGATTCCCATCCTGATGCACCACAGCGAAGTCATTTCTAATGGCTTCGTCACCTGGGCTCCCCGCCGGTCGGAACTCTACCTGACCCCACCCCAGGACCAGGAAGCCACCCCCTGGCTGTCGCATCTGCTGACCCACGAATACCGCCACGTGGTGCAGGTGGATATGCTGAACCAGGGTATGACAAAAGCATTAGGCTATGTTTTGGGTGAACAGGCAGCGGGAGCCGTTTTGGGGCTCTATATCCCTCTCTGGTTTCTGGAAGGGGATGCGGTGGTCACGGAAACCGCCCTGAGCCGCTCTGGACGCGGCCGCCTCCCTTCCTTCTCCGTTCCGCTGCGTGCCCAGTTGAAGGAAAGAGGAAGTTTTGACTATGAAAAGGCTGTCTTTGGATCTTATCGCGAATACGTCCCTGACCATTATATCCTTGGCTACCACCTTGTCGGGTTTGCCCGGGCACATTATGGCCCGGAGATCTGGCGCGATGCCCTGAACCGGGTGGCCCGCCGCCCCTGGAGCATTCGCCCCTTTTCTTCAGCACTGAAAAATCATAGCGGAATGCATCTTCAGGCACTTTACGACAGCACTATGGACGAAACCCTGGCCTTGTGGGCGGAGGACGATAGTGTGCTTCGTCCGGGACGGCCACTCCTCTCACAGAAACAAGGAAGCTATATGCATTATCGCCGGCCGGGCCTCACTTCTGGCGGGCGGGTGGTAGCGGCACGCTATGGCCTGGAGGACATCGATCGCATTGTCATTATCGATACCCTTGGGCAGGAGAAGATGTTGCATACCCCTGGCTTTTGGTTTAGGAATTCTTTGAATGTGGAAGGAAATCAGATTGCCTGGACAGAGCGTAGGCCCCATCCGCGCTGGGAAAACAAGTCCTGGTCGGAGATTCACCTGCTGGATATCGAAAGCGGCGCAAAAAAGATCCTGGGAAGCAAAGGGCGTTATTTCTCTCCTGCCATCCATCCGGATGGAAGCAAACTGGCTGCCATTTATATTACGGTGCAGGGGGATTTCGGGATAGATATCCTGGATATCGAAAGCGGAAACCTGCTTCAGCGCTTACCGGGGAGCCGGCCGCATATTCATTGGATGCAAGCTGCCTGGCATCCATCCGGGGATTTTCTGGTATTGGTTGTACAAGAGGATGACGGAAAGAAAGGCCTGGCGCTGCTCTATCCGGACTCAGGAGAAATGCAGGCTTTGTGGGAACCGACCTTTACTGAAATCAGCGATCCCGTACTTTCGGAACAATATGTATGGTTCAGCGGCGCCTTCTCGGGGGAAGATGGGATATATCGCATCGATCTGGCAGGGGGCGATCTGGAGAAGGTGGCGATCAGTCATTATGGGCTGGTGGATCCTTTTGTGGATGCCCCGGGACAGCGCGTGTGGTTTTCGGATTATACGGATCAGGGGTATCAGCTTCGGGTCATCGATGCAGATAGCCTGAGCATCGTCCCGGCCGCAGCGGACACCAATGCCTGGATGGGTTTGGCAGAAAAGCTCAGTATGCAGGAGGTGCCTTCCGGGATACCTCCAATGGATAGCCTTCCGGAAAGCAAGCCCTATTCCCGCCTGGCCTCCCTTTTCCACATTCACTCCTGGGCACCGCTGTCTTTAAGGGTGGATGACCGGGAGGTCTATCCGGGATTCTCCATTCTCTCGCAGAATTTGCTTAGTACTTCTTTTTTCGAGGCAGGTTATGCCTGGATCCCTTCTGAAGAGAGAGGGGAGTGGTACACCTCCTGGTCGTATCAGGGGTGGTTTCCCCGCCTGCAGGTGGAATACCGTACCACCCGCAGAGAGGCGATGGGGGAGACTGCCGACCAACAAATACTGCCATACGCCTTCAGGGAGGATCGCCTGCGCCTGGGAGGGGATGTTCCCCTTCGTTTTGTTTCCGGTCCCTGGACTTACGGCCTCCTGCCTTCCTTCTTCCTCAGCCGCACCAGTCTCAAGATGGAAGAAGGGAGCCCATTTCGGTTTCGCCGCGACCATCTCCTAAGCCTGGATTACCGCATTTATTCTTATCGCCTGAAAAAGAGGGCTTACCGCGATCTGCAGCCTTCCTGGGGGCAAACCTTTGATGTGCAGTACCGCCACGATCCCTGGTATCCTGAGGGAGGGGGCATTTTTGCTGCCGCCCTGCAGCTGTATTTTCCGGGGGCCTTTCGCCATCACGGCTTGCGGCTGTATCAGGCCTATCAGTACCGGGTGCAAGGGGATTACTTTTTTGGGGGGCTCGTCCGTACCCCTACAGGCTACGTAAGTCACGGCGGAGGTAACTTAGTGAGCTTTCTGGCGGATTATCGTTTTCCCTTAGCGCATCCGGATTGGAATCTGCCTGGGATCGTCTATGTCAAGCGCCTGAAAGCAGGCCTTTTTTACGATTATGGGTATGAAGTAGCGAAACCCCAAAGCTTTCACTACACCGCCTTTGGTGCTGAGCTCAGGGCCGATGCCCATTTCTTCCGATTCATAGCTCCCCTTGATATTGGCGGTCGACTGGCCTATCGTCCAGAGACCGGGGATTTTCACACCACCCTCTTCCTGGGCGTGGATTTCTCGGGATTCTGAGCGGGGCACCCCTATTATTTTGCTGTCGGCAAACAACTCTGTCCTGGACATCTGTGTCTGTGAAGCAATAAACAATGCCTGGTGACCGGTTTCCGCATCCTTTTACCCATCAATACCATACAAGATGAAAAAAGTGTTCTTTCTGATCCTCTTCTGTTTCACGATGAGTTTCTTGCCGGCCCCTCTTGCCGCTGCCCATTATAAAGGAGGGGAGATACGTTGGGAATGTCTTCCCAATGGAAACTTTCGCTTCATCGTGGAATTATACCGTGAGTGTAGCGGCCCGGATTACCCCCAGCCAACCCTTACATTGAAGTCCAATTTCTACCCCACTAACACCACACTTACCATCTTTCCTGATACTATTTCAGGCATCACCGATATTTCCCCCTGGTGCAATCCGGATACCGCTTTCCCCCACATCACTTGTGCAAGTGCGGTACAGCAATATCCTTTATCCGGCGCCATTGAGAAATGGGTATATACTTCTGATGCGGCCTATCCTAATGGGGTGCCCATTCCCTATGTACCCCCCGCTAATGGGATAATGTTTTATTATGAAGCCTGTTGCCGGGCTGTAAGTAATAATGTTCAGGGAAGTGCTGCATCGGATTTCAAATTGCGTGCGGTAATGCTGCCATATAAGAACCAGAGTTTGTTCCCTTGTTACGATCATTCCCCTGCCTCGGCAGAACCACCTGAGCCTTTCCTGTGTAACGGATACCCGACCAGTTTTTATCAGCATATTGAGGATAAAGACAGCGACAGTTTATCCTTTTCCTGGGCTCCACTTCTGGTGCCAGGCAATCCAAATTATGCTAGCGGGTATTCTTATGCATCCCCTTTTCCCGGACCAGTTCATAACCCTAATAACCAAGCAGCGGTGATGGATCCTCAAACCGGAGAAATTTCCCTGACTTCCTATACGCAAGGGGGCTTTTTTATGGTGCAGAAGGTCACTTCATACCGTGAGGGTATTCCGATCGCTGAGGTTTATCGCGAGAATTTAATGTTGATGTTTCCCTGTGGCGCCGCAAATACGCCACCTTCTATCAGTGTGAACGGAGGTGCCATCCCTTCCGGACAGGCTTTTCTGCACCTGAATGCTTCACCGGGAGATACGATGCTCTTTATGCTGGATGCTTTCGACACTATCCCTCAAACCCTTCTGAACGGAGATAAACAAACCCTGACAATAGAAGCCAAGGGGATACAATTTGGAGATCAGTTTCAATCAGAAACCAGTGGCTGCCCTAATCCGCCTTGTGCCATCCTTACCCCCCCTGTTCCGCTGGCAGATACGACTTCTGTTTTTACCACTTTGTATTGGCGGGTAACCTACGACCACTTCCTTAGCTATCCGGGTCCGGTATGGCTGGAGGAAACGCACCGTGATTTTACTTTCCGGGTTCAGGATGATGTTTGTCCCTTGCCAGGAGTGCAAAAAATTACGCTGAGAATTGCACTTTCAGCGCAAAAACCCTTTCAGATCCCTGAGCAGCATTGCATTAACCTCGACAGCAATGGGTTGGTCACTTTAAGTTGGGATACACTCTATGACTCACTTGGGTTCTTTCAGTCCTATTATCTATACAGAGCCGACAGTCTTACCGGGCCGCTGAATTTAATCGATTCCATTACCAGCCCCCTGACTACCAGCTACACAACGAATATTCCTGTGGGCAGTTCACACCCACAGTACTATCGCTTGATGGCCCGCTTCAGTGTGGGGAGTCATTTATTGGAAGAGGAGGTGTTTGCTTTGCCAACAATGGCTGTTGAGCATCCTGATACAGTCTGTGCCGATGAGCCATTCACTATGATTATTAAACCATACCGGACGGGATCTGATAGTTTTTATGTTGATCCCGGTCAGGCCAGCGTGCTGTCGATAGCTGACAGCGCTTTCAAACTTACATTTCCAACATCGGGCCTTCAAACCTTCTATGTGTTTCAGAAGAATGATTGTGGGATAAATGTACAGAAAAGAGATATCTATGTCCGGCCGGCACCCATCCCGGGGCTGATTGGCACAAGCTATGCCTGTCCGGGCCAGACAGTGGTGCTGACAGCCACAGGCGGGGTTTCCTATCAATGGAGCAATGGAATGGGATTACCGCAAATTTATCTCCCCCCCCTTACTCAGTCCACCCCAATTACCCTGACTGTCACGGATGAGCATCAATGCAGCAGTTCAGCCACTTTTCTTATCCAACTGGTGGAACCCTATGAAAATGAAGAGATATGCGCTGTGACCACCGATAACCAGAATGGCCAAAACCTCATCCTCTGGGAACCTACCAATGAAGCATACATCAAGGCCTACCACATCCGCGCGGCAAGTGAGAACAATCCACAGCAGTGGCAACAGCTCGGTCAGGTTTCTTTTTCACAGGCAGGTTCTTTTACAGACCTTATTCACAACCCGCTTTCAGGATCTTATCTCTATCAATTACAGGTAGTAGATTCCTGTAATAATAGCTCTTCGTATTCCTCAGGAATGCCCAGTATTCATCTTTCTGCCGGACTTTCCCTCGATCAGAAAGTGTATCTGGAGTGGAATTCTATCGGCAATTATGCATCGAACAACTTTTTCCTCTATCGCAGCATCGACTCAGGTGCATTCATCTTAATGGATAGTATTCCCGGTACGCAACACCAGTATATCGATGCGGGTGTACCACAAGGGGATTTGCAATATTATCTGGAAGTGCTGGATGTGCCTTGTGATCCAGGCGGTCAGGGAGTTTTGCAGCAGGTGCTTTCCAATATTGCTGATGCACTGCTCACATCCATTCCAAATAGGCTGCCCGCAAATTCCTGGCAGCTAGTTGCGGATGGCCGTGAAGGATTCTGGCTGGAAGGAGATGTTGCGGCTGGACAGGAAGTCACGCTTTTAGTAATGAATTCTGTTGGTGCCGTGGTTTACAGTGAACAATTGCTGCTATGGAGCAAGAAGAAACACTTCTCATTTCCTTTCCTTCGGACAGGGATATACTATTCCCATTTGCGCATCGGTAACAATACGCACCTGAGCGGAAAATTCATTATCCTTAGAGAATAAGTTTCAGATTATCTCACAAATCTCCGCTTATTCCTCCAGCCAGCTTTTCAAGGTATCCAGGACTTCTTTCAGTTCCTGCTCCGGGAGGTGTCTCAGGCGGGTTTGATGTGAACCGCGGGGTTTGTATAGCACCTTGAGCCCCGGGTTGCCCGACCATTGCACTGCCGTAGCCGACCAGGGATCCCATTCACCGTAAAGCAGCATAAAGCGTTCGGCACGGTGGCGGAGAAAAGAATCCACCTCCTGCATCAGGCTGGGGTCAAAGTGGCATCGGATGCCAGGGGGACAGGCAAAATGGAAGGTGCCTTTGTCCAGGGCGGTGATCAGCGCCCCGAAGTCTTCCAGGCGATAGCCATACATCCCGATCTGGGTCAGGGCCTGGTAGAAGAATGGGTGGTTTTCCACAAAGGATTTCGCCACCCAGTCGAGGCCTGCAATGTCATCCAGGTGACGGATGAGCTGACGGGGCTGGGAGGTATCGGTGGGAATGGCCTCGCAGGGCCAGTTGCCCCACTGCCAGAAAGCAAAAGCATATTCCAGCACGATGAGCTCATAGGCTGCCTCCATTCCCATTGTGTATTCCAGTTTTTTTCCCTGTGCCACCTTTTCAAAATGGGGAAGGAGCAAGGGCTTGTTGCGCAGCATCATCTCCTGAAAACGGCGTACTTTATTGCGGCATTCTTCTTCCCCCACCTGATCCAGAAAATCATATACCCGCAGGTCTTCCACCGAGAAATTCAGGGGGGCCACATAGGTCAGGGAAGCATCCACATCATCCGGATACAGGGCGCGGTGAAACATTGTGGCCTGCCCCCCTTTGCTGATGCCGGTGCTGATCCATTTCCCCTGGAAGCAGCTCTTCAAGGCGGTGATGATGCGGTGATGATCGGCGGCTGCGTTTTCTGCCGTCAGAAATTGCCAGGGGATCGTATCCCCTTCCGGCACGGAGGGGGCAAAGAAGCGGTGTTCTACCACCACCTGGTTGGCATCCAACAAGTCGGAGAGTTCGTGGGCATACTGTGGTCGCAAGGCATAATCAGCGGCATAACCTTCGGTCACGAAAACGACAGGCTTTTCCGGGCTACTGATGTAAACCATTACCCTTTGCGGATAGGTGCCAAGGGCGGGGTCTTCAGTATCCAAAGGCTGAGAGAAATACAGCAGATAGCGTTCCGGCCAACGGGCGGAGGAGGATAGTTTTTCAAGGCGGATATCCTGGCGGGAAGCGAGGCAGCTTTCCAGCGACTGGCCTTGCAGGGTGGCAAGCAGGAGCAGCCAGCCTAAGAGAAAGAGGGTGCTTTGTTTCATTTTCTTTTCTGATCCCCGCAAAAGTAGGATATAAAAGAAAAAGGGCCGCCATCAGGCGACCCCAAAGCCCTTTCCTCCTCCAAAGCAGGGCTTTAAAAAAACGGGTATCTTAAATCTCGTCGGTTTCTACCACCTTGGCCAGTAAGTCGGCATAAGGAATGAGCAGATATTTCTTACCCTCAAATTCCACTTCTGTGCCTGCAAATTTCTTAAAAAGAACCATATCTCCAACCGCAATCTCCGGATTTTCGATATTGCTCATTGATACCACCTTGGCCAAGTGTGGTTTTTCTTTTGCCGTGTCGGGAATGATGATGCCACCGGCAGTCTTTTGCTCTCCTGAAGCTGTGGTCAGATCCAGGAGGACGTTTTGGTTGATGGGAAGCATTTCTTTCATAGTCGTATTTTTTTGATGTTATGGATTATTAGATACCCAGTAAGTTGTTGATCTTGTTCTTGTCAAATCCAACCACCCATTCTCCGCCGATCTTGCTCTGGGGAACGCCCTGCTGCCCGGTTTCCCTCACCAGCTCTTCGGCCAGCTTCGGATCTCTGGAAATATCCACCTCACTGAAATGAACCCCTTTCTGACGCAGGTGATTCTTCAAAGTGGTACACCAGGTACAGGAAGGTGTGGTATAAACGGTCACGCTTTTCTGGGCGGTGCCATCCCCGGCTGTACTCACCAGGTGGTTAAATACCGCACTGAAGTAGTTTTTATCGTGGCAGCCTTTCACCACATTGATCAGCTTGCCTTCGCGGAAAACCAGGAGGGAAGGAGCAGAGGTGATATTGTACACAGGATGGATGTCGCGCACACGGCTCACATCTGCCGTCATTATCTCCAGGTCTTCCTTCCCGCCCTCGCGGATATTGTCTAAAGCGCAGAAGCTTTTGTCGCTGCCTTCTTTATAGAGAAGCACCCAGCCCCATTCTTTGCCTTCCAGCTGCTGCAGCATTTCTGCGTGGGAGGATATGGTATGGAATTTCATCTTCAAGATATTTTCCGCAGCTTTACATATTATGTGCCAGGCGGGGTTCAGGAAACAATCTGGCTTATTCTGTCACCATCCTTCCCTTTGCGTGACAATTTGTCGCGGCAGCAGAAAAATGCCTGATTGCCTTAACAAAGTATTAACAAGACTTGTTTAAGGCTTCATTACCTTTGCCTTATGCGAATTCCTCTCATCCTTCTGCTGTCCCTCCTGATGTCATTTCAAAAGATGTCAGGCCAGGCTCTCGTCAGTGAAGCGGCTTCCGGTGGAAATGTGGTGGGAGAGGTAGTGCTTACTGAATCGCTGCTTTCCCCGGCCTCGCGTTCTTCCGCTATGCTCAAAGAGATCCCTGGTTTGGAAAACCACTGGACGGTACTGTATTTCTCCTCTTTGCGCATTCCCGGAAGGGATACGCTTTTTGTACTTGATGAAGATGGGATGGTGCTGCGGCATTATGCTGCCGGGGAAACCCTGGAGGGTGGTGCTACTGCTGCTGGGCCCTTTGAGGCAGCCCGGATTCGACTTTTTTATAAAACTGATCCCCTGACACGGGACCTGCCCGCAATAATACTGGAAGGTGTCGGCCGGATTCCGGTAGATGCCTGGAAAAACAAAATGCAGACGGGAGGAGGCGCAGAAAGTGCCCTGCCCTGTAAGATCAATGTCAACTGCAGCCCGGAGGGAGATGCCTGGCAGGATGTCAAGAATGGCGTGGTAAAGATTCTCTTAAAGAAAGGGAGCAGCCTGCTGTTGGCCAGCGGTGCCCTGATGAACAATACGGCCCTCGACAATGCGCCTTATCTGCTCACCTCCGATGATTGTGCCAATGGTGCCACGGCCGCCGACCTGAACCAGTGGATCTTTTTCTTCGGCTACGAACTGGCGGGTTGCGACACTTCCTGGACCTCACCCCCGGAGCACAGCCTTACCGGAGCCACATTCATCGCACGGGGCGGCATCAGCTGCAATCTGTATTCGGATTTTTACCTTGTCCGGCTCAAGCAAATGATCCCGCAGTCTTACCAACCTTATCTATTGGGTTACGACCGCAGCGGCCTGGCGCCGGATAGCGTGGTGAGCATCCATCACCGGGGAGGTTTCTTCAAACAGATTGCGACATCATACACCGGCGCGGTGAGCAGCACCTTTTTTGGAGGGCTGGTCGAATCGCACTGGAAGGTACATTGGTCGGCAAGCGCTTCCGGTCACGCGGTCACCGCAAACGGTACTCAGGGTGCCCCCCTGCTCGATGAAGCCGGGCGGGTGATCGGGGTCTGGAGCTATGGCAGTTCTTCCTGTGCACAACCCACACAGCCTGATTATTTCGGAAAGCTTTCCCTCTCGTGGCAACAATACCTGAGCACCCCGGCCACCCGCCTGAAAGAATGGCTCGATCCGCTCAATACCGGCCAGATCACACTCGATGGAATGTATCCCACGGCCTATCCGCCTGAAGCAGGCTTCACACAGTCGGCCACTGGCATCAGCGAAGGCGACAGCGTTTTTTTCTGGGATGTGAGCTATGGCAATCCCGACCAATGGCAGTGGGAGTTTCCAGGAGGACAGCCTTCCACCTGGAGCGGAAGTCAACCCCCTGCCATTTATTATGCCCAACCGGGTGCCTACGATGTGCGCTTGTTTGTAAATAATGTGTATGGGCACGACAGCCTCTTCCTGACGGGTCTCATCCGGGTGTATCCGGATTCAAGCCGCATCCATACCTGGCTTGAAAACCAACCGCTGTGTGCGGATACTGCTGAGATAGCCATACTGGTAGAGAATCTGTATTATGTCCGCAATGCTTCGCTCACCCTGAATATCGATACCGCTTCTGTGCGCTTCCTCGGCTATTCCCGGCTGCACCCGGCCCTGGATGCTGCCAATGTGCAGGTGTATCTCAGCGGACAGAATATCTGGTTGCAGTGGAATACGCCTACGATGGATATTCATATTGGCACTGATACGCTGGCTGTGCTGAGGCTGGTGCTGGACACGGGAACGCACTCCTTTCACTGGAACACTTCCCGTCCGTGGATGAATCGCTATTATGATGCCGGTGGCCAGGCCTTTCCGGTTTCTTTTGGCGATGCAGATATTGATGGTGTTTCTTGTGGCAGCCTGGGCGGACAGCTTCGCTATGTCAACGGGGCCCCGGTTCCTGCGGCCAGGATTATACTGCAACCCGATTCGGCTTCTGCACCTTTGCAGGCGATGGTGAATGACAGCGGTTATTATTTTTTTCCCCGTGTGCTGCCGGGTGCTTATACCCTGGAACCACGGGTGCTATCTCCCTGGGGTGGGGCCAATGCTACAGATGCCCTTCGCATTATGCGGCATTTTGTCCGTATGGATACGCTGGATCAGGCTTATCTGAAGGCGGCGGATGTGAATGTCTCCGGGGCGGTGAATGCTACGGATGCCCTGATGACGGCGCAGCGCTTTTCGCAGCTCATTCCTGCTTTTCCGGGCAGCGACTGGATCTCGGATAATATTCCCATTCAGATGGGGACAGCGCACCTGGAGGAAGACCTTGAGGTGATCTGCCGGGGGGATGTGGACGGGAGTTATGTGCCGGTGAAAAGCCAGCAGCCGTGATGGGCAGCAGATCACATCCTTTTTGCGCTTGCTGTTCTGTTGTCCGAAGTCTGTAGGAAATAGCAATGTTAAGCGCGAGCCCGAGTTCGAGTTCGAAGTATTGGAATTGCCGGGATATTATCTGTGGTGATAATATCCGCAAGCTACTGCCGCACCAGGCCGAAGCATTTTTATTTTACCACGGATTATCACAGATTTTCACAGATTTTGATCTCTATGGCAATCTGCGTTAATCTGAGTTATCTGTGGTGAATAATCCAGCAGGCTACTGCCTTACCAGGCCGAAGCATTTTTATTTTACCACGGATTATCACAGATTTTCACAGATTTTGATCTCTATGGCAATCTGTGTTAATCTGAGTTATCTGTGGTGAATAATCCAGTAAGCTATTGCCGTACCAGGCGCGAAGCACTCGCGCTCGCGCTCGCCCTCGCACTCGTGCTTTCTTTGTGTTCATTGTGGTTCGTTTTTTTACTACAAAGGCACGAGGGATTCACAAAGCACACAAGGGCGGCAGGAGATTTCTGGAGGCCTGGCCTGTCTGCTATTCTTATGGTTCATCAAGGCATAACCTCCCCTATGCATTAGAAATACAGGCTTGATTCTCCTCCCTGGATGCTCTGATATACTTGAATTCAACTGTTGATCGTATTTTTTGCTCATTGCCAAAGAATGTATTATTACATATCGGGAAAACAGAGGATCAAGCCTGCCCGGCAATGTTATGGAGCAACAAGGAACAATATTATGCAATATAGAACTTGTACTTCTGATATACATACGTTATTTTTGATTCATGATAAGAAGAAAAATTGAATCACAGTTAATGGCCGTAGAAGGGAAGTATCCTGTTCTTTCTATTACCGGTCCACGGCAATCAGGAAAGACGACCCTGGTCAGGACAGTATTTCCCGGATACCATTATACCAACCTTGAAAGCATTGATACACGCCAGTTTGCTACTGAAGATCCACGGGGTTTTCTTCAGTCTTTTGGTAATCAGCTGATCATTGATGAGGCACAGCATGTTCCAGAACTATTCTCCTATATTCAGGTGCTGGTTGATGCTGACCCGAACAAACGCTTCATCCTCACCGGTTCCCAGAACTTTCTTCTTCTTGAGAGGATATCCCAAAGCCTGGCCGGCCGTGTGGCATTGTTTTACTTATTGCCATTTTCCATTCAAGAACTTAATGAACAGGGCTTAACTCCTGAAACCTATGGCACATACCTGCTCAAGGGATCTTACCCAGCCATTTATGACAGAAACCTTGATCCTTCGGTATGGCTGCAAAATTACATCACCACATACATCGAAAGGGATGTGCGTACGGTGTTGAATGTGATCAATTTAACCGATTTTCAGCGCTTTGTGGGTATGTGCGCTGGTCGTATCGGGCAGCTTATCAACTTCAGTTCGATCGCGACTGAATTATCTGTCTCATACCATACGGTACAAAGCTGGCTCTCTATACTGGAGGCCGGTTTCCTCACGTTCAGGCTTCTCCCATACCACAGCAATTACAACAAGCGCCTGGTGAAGTCCTCCAAACTCTATTTCAACGATACTGGCCTTGCCTGCGCGATGCTTGGGATCAGGAATGAAGAGCAGTTAATGACCCATTATTTAAAAGGTGGCTTGTTCGAGAATATGGTGATTTCTGAACTTAGGAAATATCAGTTGAACCACGACCCTATGGGCAGGTTGTATTACTGGAGGGACAGCAATGGGAATGAGATAGATTGTATTGCGGAAAGTGGCAACTCCATACGCTCCATTGAGATCAAGTCGGGTTCCACGGTGCATCCGGATTTTATAAAAACGCTGGAATGGTTCCGGCAATTATCCGGAATGAAAGACGCATTTCTGATTTATGGCGGAGCGGAGTGCTATCATCGATCAGGGGTCAGGGTATTGAGTTGGAAGCAGGGGCACCTTGCGCTGGGGTGATTATTCCAGCAGGCTACTGCCTTACCAGGCCGGAGCAATTTTATTTTACCACGGATTTACACAGATTTTCACAGATAAAAATTGGGAGAATCATCTCAGAAAAACTGAGGTAAATGATGATTCTTTCGCGAATCAATTTTTTGTGTGGCTGGTATTTTGGGGTGATTGAAAGAAAAACCACTTAGTCACATAGGGCACTAAGTAACACTAAGTTGGAGGGACAGACCCTCTTAGTGTTTCTGCGTGTTCTTAGTATCTGAGTGGTAAATTTGTCCAATAAGGACAAACCATTAGCAAAGTATCCGACCGAAACAGTCCTGCAACATTGCCTCACCAAGGACATAAATCGATTACTTCTACCTCCCCACTTTATGACTTCTTACTTATGAATTTTGCCTTCTGACTTAATAGGCCCGCCCCTTCGGGACCTTCGGAATTCGCACTCGCACTCGCACTCGTGCTTTCTTTGTGTTCATTGTGGTTTGTTTTTTTACCACAAAGGCACGGAGAAAACTCATTTAAGCGCGAGCGCGATTTCGAGTACGAGTTCGAAGTATTGGAATTGCCGGGATATTATCTGTGGTGGTTATTCCCGCAAGCTATTGCCGCACCAGGCCGGCAGGAGTTGAGAAGAATGAAAGCCTATTTCCTGCCACAACCCAGGATGCCGAGAAAGGTCTTCCAGAGGATGTGCAGATCCCGGCCCAGGCTGCGGGTTTCCACATACGTAAGCGAAAGCGCCAGCTTATGCGGCAGGATATCTTCCAGATAGGTCTTTTCAGGATCATCACTGGCTGCCAGTAGCGCCCCTTCATCAATATATTCAAGAGAAGCAGGATCTGTGAGACCTGGCCGGACAGAGAGCACCTGCCATTGTTCTTCAGAATAATGTGCCACATAGCGCATCACCTCCGGGCGCGGACCCACAAGACTCATATCCCCCTTCAATACATTCCAGAGCTGAGGCAACTCATCCAGCTTATACTTCCTTAAAAACCTGCCCGCTTTCGTAATCCTGGGATCTTCTTCCCCCAGACTGAGCAAACCGGCCTTTTCCGCCGCCGGACGCATCGTCCTGAATTTGATCAGCCAAAAGGGAAGGCCGCCCTTTCCGGCCCTTTCCTGAAAATAAAAAGCCCCACCCGGAGAACTGCGCCAAACCCAGAAAGCCAGGATAAGCAGCAAAGGGCTCAGCAGGATGAGTGCCGAAAAGCTGATAAGCATATCGAGCAGGCGCTTCATTCCGCAGGAAGGTGTTTATCCACCGCCTTCCGCACACTCTCAATTACGAGGCCCTGCATCTCTTCCGTAAGATCAAAATAAACGGGAAGACTGATTTCACGGCGAAAATTGCACCAGGCCAGCGGATAATCTTCGATCTTATAATCCATTTTTTGATACAGACTCATCAGCGGCAGCGGCACAAAATGCACATTCACCGCCACTTCTTCTTCAAATATGGATTGGATAATGGTATCCCTTTGGGCTTCCGTCGCCTTATTCAGGCGGAGCATATAGAGATGATAGGAGGAATGGCTTTCATTGTTTTGCCACAAAGGCAGTTCAAAGCGGGCATCCTGGCCGAAGGCTGCATCATATTTCTCCATTATCTTTTTACGATGCGGCAAATGGCTGTCTTCGTATCGGGCCAGTTCCACCAGGCCCAGCGCAGCCTGAATATCGGTCATATTGCATTTGTATCCCGGCTCGATGATGTCGTAGCGCCACTGCGGACTGTTCATTTTGCTCAGTGCATCGCGGGATTGTCCGTGGAGGGACTTGATCCGCAAGGTGCGGGCGATTTCATTGGCATCAAAGGCGGGGGGGAGCTGAAGGCATATCGCCCCCCCTTCTGCCGTGGTCAGGTTTTTGACGGCGTGAAAAGAGAAAATCGTAATGTCGGCCAGGCTCCCGGTGATTTTCCCTTTGTAGGAAGCGCCCAGGGAGTGAGCGGCATCGGCCAGGAGCAGGATGCGCCCGAGCTTCTCCTGTGCCTCCGTTTTCGGCTGGAAAAGCCTGCGGATTTCGGAATCTTCCACCACGGCATACAAAGCATCGTAATCGCAGGGCCAGCCCCCGATGTCCACCGACATAATGACTTTAGTGGCCGGCGTAATGGCCTGTCGCACCTTCTCAGGATCAAGATTGAAATCTTCCCTGCTATCTACAAAAACCACTTTTGCACCGCAATGCAGCACCACATTGGCAGAGGCAGCGTAGGTATAGGCCGGCACAATCACCTCATCTCCAGGGCCTACGCCATACCAGCGCAAGGCCAGCTCCAGGCCGGCACTGGCGGAATTTACACAAACCGTTTCCTGTACTTTGGTGTAAGCAGTAAGAGCTTGCTCAAAGGCCCGCGTCTGCGGACCGGTAGTGATCCATCCGGAGCGCAGGACCGCACTGACCGCTGCGATGCTCTCTTCATCGATGCGGGGGGGAGAGAAGGGGACGCGCAAAGGCATATAGATATCAGATCATTTCCGGTGCTCCAACCAGGCAGCGATGTTTTTCTCCACCCGTTGGTTTACCCGGCTAGCTTCTTCTTTCACAAAAGGAAGCCCGGTAATTTGTTCGTAGAGTTCGATATAGCGTTCGGAAACGGAAGTGATGAAGGCTTCATCCATTTCGGGAACCGTCTGCCCTTCTTTCCCCTGGAATCCTTTTTCCATCAGCCACTCTCTGACGAATTCCTTGCTCAGTTGTTTCTGCGGCTCGTCTTTGTGCTGGCGTTCTTCATAACCTTCGAGATAGAAGTAGCGACTGGAATCAGGGGTGTGGATCTCATCGATCAGATATATCTGACCGTCCGCTTTGCCGAATTCATACTTGGTATCCACCAGAATGAGTCCTCTTTCCCGGGCGATCTCTGTGCCCCGTGCAAAGAGGGCGCGGGTATATTCTTCCAGTTTCAGGTAATCTTCTTCGGATACAAGGCCCTGTGCGAGAATATCCTCCCTTGAGATATCCTCATCGTGGCCCACGGTGGCTTTGGTGGTGGGCGTGATCAGGGGTTGGGGGAAGCGGTCGTTTTCTTTCATCCCTTCCGGCATCGGCAAGCCGCAGATGCTGCGTTTCCCTGCACGGTACTCCCGCCAGGCGTGACCGGAGAGATAGCCGCGAATGACCATCTCCACCTTAAAAGGTTCGCACCTGATCCCGGCGGTAACCATCGGATCAGGCACGTCCATCTTCCAGTTGGGCACGATATCGCGGGTGGCATCCAGAAAGCGGGCGGCAATCTGGTTTAATACCTGTCCTTTATAAGGAATGCCACGCGGAAGCACCACATCGAAAGCAGAAATGCGATCGGTGGTGACCATCAGGAGGTACTGGTCGTCAATGTTGTACACATCTCTCACCTTGCCGTGATAGACGTCTTTTTGTCCAGGGAAACGGAAGTCGGTGTTCACAAGGGCTTCGTTCATCTTTTATGTATTATTGGGGTTTTCTGTGTTTTCTTTTTCCCGGGTGTAGGCACGGATCACACGGCTCACCAGCGGGTGCCGGATGATGTCCTTTTCATCGAGAAATACGATTTCAATGCCTGGAATGTCTTTCAGGATATCCATTGCGTGCACCAGTCCGGAGCGTTGTTTGCCGGGCAGGTCGATCTGAGTAATATCTCCGGTGACGACGAATTTCGCGGAATTGCCCATCCTGGTGAGAAACATTTTCAACTGGGGGATGGTGGCGTTCTGGGCTTCGTCGAGGATGACAAAAGCATTGTCGAGGGTGCGGCCTCGCATAAAGGCCAGGGGCGCAATCTCGATGGTACCGTCTTCGAGATAGGTCAGCAGTTTCTGGGTGGGCAGCATATCACGCAGGGCATCATAAAGGGGTTGGAGATAGGGATCCAGTTTATCCCGCAGGTCGCCGGGAAGAAATCCGAGATTCTCTCCCGCTTCCACGGCCGGGCGGGTGAGGATGATGCGTTTTACGGTTCGGGCTTTCAATGCCCTGACGGCCAGGGCCACGGCGGTATAGGTTTTTCCGGTCCCTGCCGGTCCTATGGCCAGGACCAGGTCGTGGGAGGTACTGCTGTCCACCAGGCGGCGCTGGTTGGCCGTGCGGGCCTTCACCATCAGGCCGTGGCGGCCGTGCACCAGCACTTCCCCATTGCCGGGGGAAGCGGGCCGCTGATAAAAGGCATCCTCCGATTCCAGCAATTGCTTCAGATCTGCCTCCGTCAATTTGCCAAATTCATCCAGGTGCATCAGCATCAGATCCAGTTTGCGCTCAAACTCTTTGATCTCTTTCGGCTCGCCTTCCAGGCGGATCATCTCTCCCCGGGCTATAATACGGAGTTTGGGAAAGACCGCCCTGAGCATATCCAGTTTGTGGTCGTTGACACCGTAAACATCTAATGGATTGTAGGATTCCAGACTAATGGTTTTTTCTGTCATAAAGGCCCTCAAGGGTGGATGGATCAAGCTCCAAAATTAAGAAAAAGCCCGGGGTTTGGTTAAACTTCGTACATTTGATCATTCACCCTACGCTTAAACAAGCCAAGAATGCACGTGTTCACACTCACCACCGATTGGGGAAGCAAGGACCACTACCTGGCTGCCGTCAAAGCCAGATTGTTGGCCCTGATGCCGGAAGCCCGCCTGGTGGATATCACACACCATATTCCACCCTTTGACATTACCCAGGCTGCCTTTGTTTTGAAGAATACGCTGAATGTATTCCCCAGTGGTACCATCCACCTGATCGGCGTGAATACAGATGCTTCCATTGAAACACCCCATATTGTGGCCGGGTATAGAGGCCAGTTTTTTATCGGAGCCGACAATGGCGTTTTCTCTCTGATGTTTGAAGAAAAGCCGGATCTGATTTATGAAATTGATATTCACCAGGATTCCGATTATTTCACTTTTTCCACCCGCGATGTCTTCGTAAAGGCAGCCGTCCATATCGCGGAAGGAAAACCACTGGAAGAACTGGGTGGCAAAAGGGAAACACTGAATCAGAAGCTGAGCTTTCACCCGGTCGTTGAAAAGGAGGTCATCAAGGCCAAGGTAATTTATGTGGACAGGTACGAAAATGTTTTCGTCAATGTGACCCAGGAGCTTTTCCGTAAGGTGGTCGGGAAGAAGGCCTTTCAGATTGAATTCAGGAACAGTCGCTACAAGATCAACCGGATATCCCAATCGTACAGCGATGTGGCGGAAGGGGAGATGCTTGCTCTGTTTAGCTCCAATGCCTATCTGGAGATTGCGATGAACCGCGGAAAAGCCAGCAGTCTGCTGGGCCTGCATCAGGATGATCCGGTAAGGATACAGTTGTTATAGTCGCTCAGCCCCTGCGTTATTTTTGGTATTTTTGTCGGCACCCAATTGCAGGAGTGAGCCTATGTTGACCTTGTTTCGTCGTGAACTCAGCAGTTTTCTTTTCTCCCTGACCGGATTCATTGTGATGGCGGTCTTTCTGAGCGTAATCGGTTTGTACCTCTGGGTTTTTCCTGTTGACCTGAACATCCTGGATTATGGCTATGCCAATATCAACGGCCTTTTTATTATGGCTCCCTGGGTTTTTCTCTTTCTGATCCCGGCCATTACGATGCGCAGCCTGGCTGAGGAGAAGAGGAGCGGAACCATAGAGATGCTGCTGACCAAGCCCTTGTCGGATTATCAGATCATATTTGCCAAATTTTTTGCCGGTCTTTCTCTGGTGTTGCTCAGCCTGATCCCCACATTGCTCTTCTATCTCTCCGTGCATCAGTTGGGATTACCCAGGGGGAACATTGATGCCGGCGGTATGTGGGGGTCATACATCGGGCTGCTCTTTCTGGCCGGGGCCTTCGTGTCGATCGGACTTTTTGCTTCATCTCTGACAGACAACCAGATTATTTCCTTTCTGCTTGCGGCCATCCTGAGTGCCTTTGCCTATACCGGATTTGAAATCCTGGCTTCCTTTGCTTTTCTCGGACAGGTGGACCTGTGGGTGCAGTCTCTGGGAATCCGCCATCATTATGTCAGTATGAGCCGGGGGGTCATCGACAGCCGCGATGTGATTTATTTTCTGGGTCTGATCGCCTTGTTCCTGGTGTTAACCAAACTGAGTCTGGAAAGCAGAAAATGGTAGAAAAAGAGCAACATAAGGCTTCCGCCCGCAGACAGATACGCAAGCAAAGTCTGCTGTCCTTTGCCCTGGCATTGGCTGCCATTGTATTGCTGAATATCATTGCCTCTTTCTATTTTGTTCGTCTTGACCTTACTGCAGAAAAGCGGCATACCCTCTCAACAGTGACCCGCGATATGCTACGCGGGCTGGACGATGTAGTATATTTCAGGGTATATCTTGAAGGAGAATTTCCTTCCGGCTTCAAGCGCCTGAGCCGCAGTACACAGGAAACCCTGGATGAGTTCAGGGCCTGGAGCGATAAGATTGAATATGAGTTCATCAATCCCTCCGCATCAGAAGATCCCAAGGTTCGCAACGACATTTACCGCCAGCTCGCAGAAAAAGGCCTGGAGCCTACGAGCTTGCAGGTCAGGCAGAAAGACGGATCAGAGCAAAAGGTGATCTTTCCCGGGGCCCTCCTGAGTTATAAAGGAAGGGAAATACCCTTGCAGCTGCTGCAATCCCAGACCGGAAAAGCACCGGAGCAGGTGCTCAACAGCTCTATACAGGACCTGGAATACAACCTGGCCAGCGGTATTCGCAAACTGGTTAGCAGCCAGCGACAGCGTGTGGCTGTACTCGATGCCTATGGTACACCCTCGGATCTCCTGCTCTGGGATGCCCTTAGCGCACTGAATGAGTTTTACCAGGTCGAGCGGATCAACCTGAATGAGAAACTATCCAGTCTGACAGAAAGGACGTTCAATGAAGACTCTACCCGGATTCTCTTCAAAAATAAATATGATGCGGTATTGATCATTAAGCCCAGCCAGGCTTTCAGCGAACGGGATAAGTTCATTCTGGATCAGTATCTGATGCGTGGAGGCAAATTGCTCTGGGCCCTCGACCGAACCAATGCGGATATGGACAGCCTGCGTGCAAGCCCTGAAACAGTTGGCATTGCCCGTGATCTCAATCTGGAGGATATGCTTTTCCGCTACGGAGCCAGGATCAACCCTGATTTGCTGATGGACATTCGCTCTATGCCTATTCCTGTCAGGACAGGCGAAATGGGAGGTCAACCCCAGTTCGAATTCTACCCCTGGTATTATATGCCCCTGCTGAGCGCGTCCGGGAACCATCCGGTGGTGAATAACCTCAATATGATCCACAGTGCCTTTGTGAGCAGTGTGGATAGCATTGAAGTGGCCGGTATTCGAAAAACTGCCCTCTTGCTGACCTCGCAGTACACCCGCAAAGTGGCCACACCGGCCTATATCAGCCTCGAAATACTGAGGAGCGAACCGGATCAGCGGATGTTTGCCGATGGGGTTCATACGGCGGCCCTCTTGCTTGAAGGCCGTTTCCCTTCCCTGTTCGCCAACCGAATACCTCCTGAGATATTGGAAAGTAAAGAGATGGGTTTTCTTGAGGAAAGCGAGCCCTCCAGGATGATTGTGATCGGGGATGGAGACCTTTTCCTCAATCAGATCAGTGCAGGTACACGTAACCCCCTTCCCCTGGGATATGACCAGTACACCGGAGAGTCTTTCGGCAACCGTGATTTCCTTGTGAATGCGGTCAACTATCTGACAGATGAAAGCGGGCTTATTCAGATCCGAAGCCGGGAGATACGCCTGCGGATGCTGGATCGTACACGGGTGGCCGCGGAGAAGCCACGCTGGCAGCTGCTGAATACCGCAGGCCCCGTGCTGCTCGTCCTTTTACTCAGTGCTGCCGGTGCTTTCCTGAGGAAGCGCAGATATGGCACCAAATCGTAGATCAGAAAAAGCGCAATAATGAAGAAAAAAAGATACCTCTTTTGGTTGATTCTCCTTTTGGCAATGGTGGCCACCTTTCTGTTGCTTAATCGCAGCCGTTCCACCCTCTCATCCGGAGACAGCGATTTTGCCATTCGCGATACTGCTTCTGTGACCCGCATCTTCCTGGCCGACCGCGCCGGAAGTCAGATTGAGCTGACCCGGCCGAAAGGGGTTTGGAAGGTGAATGGAGAGATCAAAGCGCGGAAGGATGCCGTCGATCAGCTGCTTACCACAATGATGCGGATGGCCGTAAAATCACCGGTGGCCCAATCAGCCCACAATAGCGTGGTGAAGCGCCTGGCCTCAACCGGCATCAAAGTGGAGGTGTATCAGGAAATTTACCGGATTGACCTGCCCGGTGGATGGCGTTTTTTTCCCAGGGAAAAACGAACCCGTACCATCTATGTGGGTGACCATACCGCAGATAACCTGGGTACTTTTATGCTATTGGAAGGAGCGGAACGGCCTTACATTGTCTATCTGCCAGGATTTCGCGGCTTTGTCGCCACCCGTTTTTCACCGCGTCTGAACGACTGGCGTGATCACACCCTTTTCAGCACCAGGCTGAATGATATCGCCCGGGCCAGCCTCGAGATTGTCGATGAGCCGGAAAAGTCTTATTCGGTAGAGGTGCAGAACAATCATTACGAACTGATCCCGCGGGTAGGAGACCCGCTCCCACTTGCGGATACGATGAAGCTGATCAGCTACCTGGCTGCTTTTGATGACATCCGTTATGAATCTTTGCTCAGCGGAGACCTGCCCCAGGCTTTCATTGACTCGGTCAGAAAGAGCCCTGTTTACCAGATCATCAGCCTGACCGATGTTGACGGCAGGGAGACCAGGGTAATCACCCACAGGCGATGGTTTGAGGAACCGGAGGCCGACCTGTTGGGGAATCCACAGCCGTGGGACCGTGACAGAATGTACGCCTTCGTGGAAGGGCAGGAGGAAATGCTGCTGGTGCAATATTTCGTCTTTTCCAGAATCACCCGTCCGCTGGATTGGTTCCTGCCGGACGAATACAGGACGCAGCTACCCGAACCGCAAAACTAAGCCGATGCCAAAAGCAAAAGTGCTCGTAACCGGCGGGGCCGGTTTTATCGGAAGCCACCTCTGCCACCAGTTGCTGCAGGAAGATTGGGCAGTGGATGTCCTGGATAATTTCGACCCTTATTACGACCCGGAAATCAAGCGAGCGCAGATTCAAAAGCTACTGGATCAACCGCACTTTTCTCTTAGCGAGGGAGATATCAGGGATATGGATGCCCTGGATAAGCTCGCGGGCGATTACGATGTGATTGTGCACCTGGCCGCCAAAGCTGGAGTCAGGCCTTCGATTGTGGATCCGCGCGGATACCAGGATGTGAATGTCAGAGGTACGCAAAATGTCCTGGAGATGGCCCGCAAATGGAAGGTGCCCCAATTCGTCTTTGCCTCTTCTTCCAGTGTCTACGGACTCAATCCTGATCTGCCCTGGCGGGAAGAAAGTATGGTGCTCAAACCCATCAGCCCTTACGCCAGCACCAAAGTCAGCGGTGAACTCCTGGGTCACGTTTACAGCCATCTTTTTAATATCCGGTTTATCGCCCTGCGCTTTTTTACCGTCTATGGTCCCGGGCAGCGTCCTGACCTGGCCATCCATAATTTTGGACGAAAAATGATGGAAGGGAAAGTATTGCCCTTCTTTGGCGATGGCAGCACACGCAGAGATTATACCTATATAGCGGATATCGTGCAGGGGATTATGGGTGCGATGCGCTATGAGGAAAGTATGTACGAAGTCATTAACCTGGGAAATGACCGGACCATCAGCCTGTCGGAAATGGTCAATGCCCTGGAGAAGGTACTGGAGAAGACAGCGGTGCTGGATGTTTTACCCGAAATGAAGGGGGACCTGCCCCATACCTGGGCCGACATCAGCAAGGCCAGAAGCCTGCTGGGCTATGCCCCGGCCACTTCGTTTGAGCTGGGCATAGAGGCCTTTGCCCATTGGCTCAGGCAGGAGCTAAGACAAAGCAATGATCAGAAAGGCATTTCGTAAAGCAAAAGAACGCCCATTCCTTTTGCACGTCCTCACCCTGATGACAGGCACCGCCCTGGCACAGGCCATCCTCTTTCTGTTTACCCCCCTTCTTACCCGTTTGTTCGATCCCTCGGCCTTCGGGGTGTTCGCCCTTTATACCGCCATTGTCAGTACCCTGGGCGTGGTGGCAGCCTGGAAGTATGAACTGGCGATAATGCTTCCTGCCAAAGATGAAGATGCCCGCGGCCTGGTGTGGCTTTCATTCTGGGCTACCACCCTTTCGTCCGGATTGATCCTTCTGATTTCCCTTGTCCTCAGGGAGCCACTGATTTCCTGGTTTGGAGAAGAGCTTCGCGCCATCCTTTTCATCATCCCGCTGGGGATCTTTTTCAGCAGTTTATACCAGATAATGCTCAGTTATGGCAGCCGATACAAGGAATTCCCCGCCGTGTCGGCCTCCCGTGTCGTGCAGGCCTCGGCAGCCGTGGGCAGTCAGAGTGCCATCCAGATTTTCAGGCTCTTTCCCCTGGGCCTGGTGTGGGGGAAAGTTTTTGCCGATGTGGCAGCAGCCGTGATGTTGGGCTGGAGACATTGGCGCAAAGGCCGTTTCAAAGGAAAGGCGATTGGCTTGGCTATAATGAAGCGACTGGGCCGGGAGCATCATCAATTCCCCCGCTATCAAAGCTTTGCTTCCCTGATGAACAGCCTCTCCCAGAATCTTCCTGCCATCCTGCTGACCTTCTATTACAGCCCGGCAATCGCCGGACTCTATGCCCTCACCGCCCGCGTGTTGAGTGCTCCCACCCGCCTGATCGGGCACTCTACCCGGGAGGTGTATTACCAGGAAGCCTCCCGGCAATATGCCGATGGAAAACCCATCCTGCGGCTTTTTAAAAATACCCTGGGCGGATTGATACGGGTGGGTATCCTCCCTTTCCTGATCCTTTTCTTTCTTGCTCCATTCTTGTTTTCTGTGCTTTTTGGCGAAGAATGGCAGGAAGCAGGGCACTATGCACAGCTCGTCATTCCCTGGTCCTTCCTGGGTTTCATTAACTCCCCGGCCACAATGAGCCTCTATGTGCTGGGCCTGCAGCGCTTTAGTATGCGCTACGAAACCGCCCTCTTTATTGCCCGCTTCCTCAGCCTGTGGATCAGCTGGGTGATCCTGGAAGACCCTTATCTCAGTATCGCCGTCTATGCAGCCACCGGGCTTCTTTTTAATGTATATTTGATTCTGTATGCCTACCGAAAAGTTAGCCTTGATGCCCGCCGGCGCCGCCAGCCTTAAACTGGGGATACTTACCGCTTTTCACGATGAACACCTCAATTATGTGAAAGCCTGTGAGGAAATGGGGCTTGCATATTCTCTGATCGATATCCTTGCGCCTGACTGGATCAGGCGGGTGCAGGAAAGCCAGTGCGATGGTTTTCTTTTACACCCTCCCAACGATATCCAGGAACGCAAGTCGATGCTGGATGAAATCGCCTGGGTCATCAGCGATTTGTTGCAAAAGCCCATTTATCCCAGTTTCAAGGAGCTGTATATTTATGAGAATAAGCGGAATATGGCCTGGTGGTTGAAAAGCCAGGGCTTTCCGCATCCCCCGACCCAGATTTTTGCACGCAAAACCGACGCCCTGGATTACCTGCGCCAGGCTTCCTACCCGCTGGTTTTCAAAACCAATATCGGGGCCGGGGCCAGTGGGGTGAGGATCATTCAATCCCGTGCCCGTGCCCTCCACATCGCCCGCGCCATATTCGGATTCAGCCACCCTGCACTAACCCTGGGGGAGATTCGCTTCTCCAGCAAATACAAAGGGATCCCGCTACCCTTGCTGGGCCGTATCCAGAAACATTATCTGATTGTGCAGGAATTTATCCCCATCCGTTGGGAGTGGCGGATGATCAGGATAGGGGAGTCGTATTTCGGCCATAAGAAACTGCTGCGGGATGGCTTTGCCAGCGGCAGTGGAAAGGCCGCCCTGGAACAACCTCCGCAGGAACTTCTGGAACTTACACGGCAGATTTGTGAAAGGGGCGGCTTCCGTTCAATGAATGTGGATATTTTTGAGTCGGAAAAAGGAGCATTCCTTGTGAATGAGCTGCAAACCATTTTTGGATCTTACAGCCCGATTCAAATGCGTGTGGATGGAAAACCGGGGCGCTACCTCTTTCGTGATCAGGCTTTTCATTTTGAAGAAGGGGTATTCAACCAGCACGGGAGCCACCTGCTGCGTGTGATGGATTTTGTGGATTTGCTGTTAGACAGAAAGAAAGAAAGATGAAGCTCAAGATCGCCTATGTCGTTTCAACCCTCCGGCGCAGCGGGCCTACCAATCAATTGAGGAACATCATACGAAACCTGAATGGCGAGGAATTTGAATCGGTGGTGATCACCCTTTCCCCTGAACCTGCAGATTCGATGGGTTCATTGTTCCTCGAGGATGGTATTCCTGTATTATCTCTGAAGAAATCCAGGATCAATGGATTACTCAGTGGCTTGTCTGCTTTGCGAAAAATGCTGCGGGACATAAAAGCCGATGTGATCCATACCCAGGGCATCAGGGCAGATTTGATGGCACTCCGTCTGAAGGAATGGAAATCTGTATCTACCCAGAGGAATGATCCTTTTGTGGATTATCTGGATAAATATGGAAGGATACAGGGAGGATTGATGGGGTGGATGCAGATGAAGGTGATGATCAAAGGCCGGAATATTTATGCCTGTTCTGCCAGCTTATCCTCCATCTACAAAAAGAAGTACAGACTGGACATCCCTTATGTCCAAAATGGAGTTGATACGGATCACTTTTCCCTTCCGGATGCTGAAAACAAGAAGGCCGCCAGGCAAAGGCTGGGGCTGGATCCGGATCGATTCACCATTGTGACAGTGGGGAGCCATCTCCCCCGAAAGAACCACGAAGCAAGCATTATCGGAGCAAATCACTGCGGATTTCCCCTCACGCTGATCATCCTTGGCAGAGTGCCTCGGCCTGAAACGCTGCTAGCACTGGCAGCGGAGCAGGTTGAGGTTCTTATTCCGGGGCTTGTCTCAGACGTCAGGCCGTTTTTCGCCGCCTCCGATATCTTCGTATCTTCGTCACGAAGTGAAGGACTCCCCAATGCAGTACTGGAGGCAATGGCTTGCGGATTGCCACCTGTATTGTCAGATATTGAACAGCATCGGGAGATTTTTACCGGCCTGGACTGGCCCTATTTCTTTGATGTCGACAAAACTGCTCAGCTCGGGGAAAAAATGGGTGAATTTAGGGCAAAGGATACGAAGGGCCTTTCAGATGAGGTGAGGGAGATTGTGTTGGACCGCTTTTCTGCGGCCGGTATGTCCGCAAAATATCAAAAAATATACAAGGCCCTCTGGAATGGAAATCAATAAGACAGGAGGCTTTTATCTTAATTCTTGAAACAGATACGTGGGATTACGCAGACTTTTCAGGAAACTGTTTTTTCCAGGGGTCCCTACCAGGGGATGCTGGGAATCTTCTTATGTTATAAGGAGTTTTACATTTCAGGATAAGGAAACATTCTTCGGCTGTTACGATAAATCCCCTGAATCCGCCGATGGGCGATATGTTCTGTATCACGCAGTGAATCCTCCTTCCTTTCAGCTCCCCCTGCCGGAGGAAATTGCCCATATTGTCGTTTTTGACCAGTGGGATGATCAGGTGGTGATGGATGTCTCCACCACTTCTTTCAACTGGCAGCAGGGGGCCAGGGCAATGTGGGTTTCCGCAGATCGCTTTCTCTTCAATGATTATAATGCCAGCGATGACCGCTATGTTTCCCGCCTCTTTTCTGTTAAGGAAAAAAAATTGATCCGTACTTATGACAGACCGGTCTATGATGTATGTGGAAAGCTGGCCGTCAGCCTGAGCTTCGAACGCTTGCAGCAAATGCGTCCTGAGTACGGCTATCGCGACCGCGAAGGGAAGGTGAGCGGGCTGGAAGAGGAGTATAAGGACGGCATATTCCTGATGGATATGCAAAATGGAGCCTCACACCTGTTCCTGAGCCTGGCCCGGATCAAAGAGGTTTTGCCCTTGCCCACAATGGAAGGGGCAAGGCACTGGGTCAATCATCTGATGATGAGTCCGGGTGGCGACCAGCTCATCTTTCTGCACCGGTGGAAAAAAAGCGGGAAGGTATTTCATCGCCTGCTGCATTCCACTTTGCCGGAAGCCGCCCCCCGCGTGCTGGCAGATGGCATCATCAGCCACGCCTGCTGGGATGGAGATCATCACATTATTTGTTATTGCACTTTTGAAGGGATGCCGGGCAGTTATTATCGCTTCGACCTGCGCGACGGTAGCCGGAAGGTGCCCGGTGATGTTATCCCGGAGCCTTATGGAGATGGACACCCCTCGGTGCTCGGGGAGTGGATGTTGATGGATTCCTACCCCGACAGAAGAAGGGTGAAGCACCTGCTGATGCGCAACCTGCAGACAGGA
The DNA here is from genome assembly GCA_964590645.1 of uncultured Lentimicrobiaceae bacterium. GTDB lineage: Bacteria > Bacteroidota > Bacteroidia > Bacteroidales > JAGNHN01 > JAGNHN01. The sequence goes on along the minus strand of CAZPYJ010000017.1, from coordinate 53,055 downwards.
GAGGAGCGTGTATTGGGCCGCTTCTTCGATCCACGGAAGTTTTTTGGCCCTTCCCGCTGCGATCTCCACCCCCGTTGGAGCCCGGATGGAAGACGCGTATATTTTGACAGTGTACACCAAGGCCGACGCCGCCTATATTCCATTTGCCTGGATGAATCCTGAGCTTGCCGTCATATTGCCTGTCTATGCCGGCGATCACCCCGATTATCTCCGCGAAGCCCTGGAGAGTATTGTTCGGCAAAGCCTTCAAAATTTTATCCTGGTGGTGGTTGAAGATGGGCCGCTTCCGGAAGCGATTACACAAGTGCTGAATGAATACAAAGATGAAATGCAGCTGTTGCAACATTCGCAGAACCAGGGTCTTGCCACGGCACTCAATACCGCCCTCGATTGGTGTGAACAGTACAAGATATCGTTTCTTGCAAGAATGGATGCCGATGACAGGATGCGGCCTGAACGGCTGGAAATGCAATTGGACTTCTTAAACCTTCACGAGGAAGTGGATGTGGTAGGTTGTGCACTGGAAGAAATGGATACACAGGGACGGCCAAGAGGGAAACAGGTTTTCTATCCCGAAAATCACCACGAATGCCTGCGCTTTTTCCGTTTCAGGGATCCACTTCCCCATCCCGGAGTGATGTTCCGGATGCGATTCTTTCAGAAAGCAGGTCGCTATGACCCTGGCCTGCGCTACAATCAGGATACAGAACTATGGTATCGGGGGTTTTTGAATGGAGCCGTCTTTGCCAACCTTCCTGCCGTGCTACTGGAATTCAGAATGACAGAAGCGTTTTTTGCCACCCGGCGCGCCGGGAAGGCAAGGGCCAGGCAGCTACTAGCCCTGAGGAAGGAGATCAACAAGGGCCTGGGATTTGGTCCTGAAGCCCGGCTGTTCGCCCGGGGGATGTTTCTCCTTGCGCTGCTTCCGGCAGGAATCCGAAAACTGGCCTATCGAATTTTCCGTTAATTTGCAGCGATGAGCAAACTCCCCTGGCGAAAATTAATCGACGATTTTGACCGATATGCCTTCGTGCTCTTGGCTTTTATGTTGCCGCTGGAAAAAAAACTGCTTCCCTGGCTGATTGCTTTAATTATCCTGGACTGGTTTCGCAGGGGGGATTTCCTGCAAATCAGGAGGACCCTGAAAGCAAAGCGGGGACGCGCTTTTCTTCTCTTTTTTGCCCTATTCTACCTTTTGCACCTGGTGGGAATGTTGCACACCCATTACCTTGAGCAGGGTTGGTTTGACCTGGAAGTGAAGATGTCCCTCTTCATCTTTCCCATAATGTTTCTTACGGTGGATCTTGGCCGCTGGACCCTCCAATGGCGTCACCGCCTGCTGGGTGCTTTCGTTGCAGGTGTCACCCTGAGTATGCTGATTTCTTTTGGAATTGCGTCGTGGAATATGGCCGCAGATGGCGGTAGCGCCTGGTTTTTCTACACCCGCCTATCCGCCTTCCATCATCCTGCCTATATGGCGATGTACCTGAACTTCGCAACAGTTATCTGCCTGGGGTTTATCTTTCACAAAGATATCCCCTTATCACCCGGCAAGCAGTGGTTGCTCTACTTGCTGATTGTGTTTTTTATGCTTAGTGTGGTGTTGCTCAGCAGCAAGGCAGGGATACTTGGCCTGATCGTGGTCTTGTTCTTCACAATGATCTATCTGGTTTTTCGACAGCGGAGGGTTTTGTATGGTATTTTGAGTTTCGGAGTGGCGCTCACCCTGCTTTATACACTTATCCTGCTCTTCCCTTTCTCCCGTGACCGCATCGACCGGGCTGCGCAGAGCATTGAGTCTGCCGATGCGCTCGACCCATCCAGCCGGGAAAGCACCGCTGAAAGGGTTCTGGTTTGGGAGGCGGCTTTGGAGCTTAGTACAGAACACTTTTTTACAGGAGTGGGCACAGGAGATGTGGTGGAGGAATTGATCCTGATTTACAAAGAAAAGGGGATATCTGCTGCTGCCCAGGGAAGGCTGAATGCCCATAATCAGTTTTTGCAAACCCATCTTGGCCTCGGGTTGATCGGAAGCCTGGTACTCCTGCTGATGATACTGCTTCCCCTGGTGGAAGCCCTGCGCAAAGACGATTATCTCTACGCAATCTTTCTGCTCTTATTCGGGTTTAATTTGCTTTTCGAGTCGATGCTGCAAACCCAGGCCGGGGTCATCTATTATGCCTTTTTCAATGCCTGGTTTTATGTCTGCAAGCAAGGATAAATAGTGTTGGCGAATAAGATAGTATCAAAGCATAAGGAAGAATATGGATATGGAAATGAAAAGGGGCTGCTCCGCTAAGAGACAGCCCCTTCTTTTTTGATTCTTCAGAATGAATTATACCACGCCCTGGGCCATCATTGCATCGGCTACTTTCACGAAGCCTCCAATATTGGCTCCTTTAACGTAATCGATGGTGCCGTCTTCGCGGCGGCCAAATTTCACGCAAGTGCTGTGGATGTCTTTCATAATCTGGTGCAGGCGGGCATCTACCTCTTCCCTGGTCCAGTTGAGGCGGAGGGAGTTCTGCGACATTTCCAGTCCGGAAACAGCCACACCACCGGCATTGGCCGCTTTTCCGGGGCCGTAGAGGATCTTATGGGCTTGATATACCTCGATGGCTTCCGGTGTACTGGGCATATTGGCCCCTTCTGAAATCACGAAGCAACCATTGGCCATAAGGGTTTTGGCTTCCTCTTCGTTGACCTCATTCTGGGTGGCATTGGGCATAGCCACATCGCATTTGATGCCCCAGGGACGTTTCCCTTCGAAGTACTCCACGCCATATTTATCAGCATATTCCGAGATGCGGCCACGCTTTACATTCTTGAGGTGCATTACATAGGCCAGCTTTTCGGCATCAATCCCATTGGGATCATAAATGAAACCGGCGCTGTCGGAGAGGGTGACTACTTTACCGCCCATATCGGTCACTTTTTCAGTGGCATACTGGGCGACATTCCCTGAACCGGAAATGACCACAGTTTTGCCTTTCAGGCTGTCGCCGCGGGTTTTGAGCATCTCTTCGGCAAAATACGTTGCTCCGTAACCGGTCGCTTCCGGACGGATGAGGGAGCCTCCCCATTCTCTTCCTTTTCCGGTGAGGACGCCGGTAAACTCATTCTTCAGGCGCTTGTATTGTCCGAACATAAAGCCGATCTCACGGCCGCCTACGCCAATGTCACCGGCGGGAACATCCGTGTTCGGGCCAATATGGCGGAACAATTCACTCATAAAGCTCTGGCAGAAGCGCATCACCTCATTGTCGGATTTTCCTTTGGGATCGAAATCCGATCCGCCCTTGCCTCCGCCCATCGGGAGGGTGGTCAGGCTGTTCTTAAAGACTTGCTCGAAAGCAAGGAATTTCAGAATGCCCAGATTCACGGTGGGATGGAAGCGGAGCCCCCCCTTGTAAGGACCAATGGCACTGTTCATCTCAATCCGGAATCCCCGGTTGACCTGTACATTCCCCTGATCATCCAGCCAGGGCACACGGAACAGAATCACGCGCTCGGGCTCTGCAATTCTTTCAAGGATTTTAGCTTCCTTGTACTTGGGGTTCTCTTCAAGGTAAGGAATCAAAGATTCGGCTACTTCCCTTACTGCCTGGTGAAACTCCAGTTCACCCGCATTTCTGGCAGCGATCTTCGCCATAAACTCATCAACCAGTTGCTGATACACGTTGCTTAACATCTTTTTACAGTTTTAATGGATTGGGGTTAAAAGGTGTTCGCAATAATAAGAAATATGCAGCCTGTGCAATATTATTTTTTTCTGCTCCTGGAGTATCTGAAATGTGTATTATGAAGATAAGTTGCACAAAAACAGGGTTTAATGTGTTCAGTGCAACCTATTTCTCCTCCTTGCGTTTCCGCAATTCGAAATTGATCTAAATAAATGCCCCCTTCCTGCGCAGTGCAAGCGCATTTTATTTATAATCATTCTGAATTTCTGCATCAATCAAAATCTATTTGCATATCATTTGTTCGTCTGCCGTATTGATTGTTATTTCGCTCACAGCTGATGACGGAAAACCGCACCAGTCAAGAAAATCCATTTACGGGGGATGCCGAAAACCCTTTCAGAGTAGGCATTAAAAAACCACCACCTTATGAAGCGTTTTGCGCTCTTTCTGGCCCTTGCTTTTGTAATCGGGCTTTCTTCCTGTAACAAGGAAAAAGATTGTAAATGTACCACCTCCTATTCCGGACCTGGTTCAGAAATGATGGACGATGTGGTAACCAACATCACCACAAAGGAAAAATGCAGTGATGGCGATTCAGAAGTAAGCCAGGCAGGAATGACTGTCAAAACAAGCTGCGTTGAGGAATAAGCTTTGCGGGTTTATGATGCTAAGGCTGTCTGTACACTAGGACAGCCTTTTTTTATGCAGCCGGGCGATTTTAGATTAGTTTTGAATATGCGTATGAAGACCCTTTTCCAACACACTTGCTTACCCTTTGTCTTGCGTGTTCTTACGGCAGTCATTTTCCTGCTCAGTGGCGTCAGCAAACTGAGCGGGATAGATGATTTTGAGATATACGTTTACAGCCTCGGCCTCTTTTCCCTGGATATGAGTTTTCTGCTTGCCCGATTGCTGATCTCCCTGGAGTTTTTTCTGGCCGGGATGCTGGTGAGCGGGCTATGGCTACGCAGGATCAGCCTCTTCTCCATACTGCTCCTGGCGGCCTTCTCTGCCTTCCTGCTTTATTTGATTTGGGTAGGAGACAAAGAGCATTGCCATTGTTTCGGGGAGATACTCCAGATGTCTCACCCGCTCTCCCTCCTGAAAAATGGCGTTTTTATTCTGCTGCTTCTTCCATTGCTAAAACAGGGAGGTAGCCGCTCTCCCTATTCCGGAGCCCTGGCTGCCTTCATTTTTCTTACCAGCCTTGCCCTTCCACTCATTCTTTCTCCCCCGGATCATTTTCGCTATGCGCATTATGCCCGCAAAACCACCTACGACCAGGAGGCCCTGCAGCATTTTCTGGAGGCCAACCCGGGTGCAGACACCCGGCGTGTACTGTGTTTTTACGGAGTGAGTTGTCGTTTTTGTAAGCTGGCTGCCCGCAAAGTCAGGGTAGTGGCCGAAAAGACCGGAAAGCAGGAGCATATTGAACTGATCTTTTGGGGCGATGAGGCCGGCATTCAGTCGTTTCTGAATGAAACACAATTCAGTCCCGGACGCTATGCATCACTGGAAGGACCTGCTTTTCTCAGGATTACCGAAGGAAGGATGCCACTGATGCTTTTGCTCCAGGGGGACAGTGTGGTAGCCAAATACCGTTACCGGGATTTTCGCGAGCAGGATTTGCGCGAATTCCTGACAAAGATGTAATTTGGTCACCGGCAACAGGACAGCCCTGGACGCCTCATTCTTAAATGCGGATTTCCGATGGCAAAATCTCATCCCAAGACAGCACCGAGTACTGAAAGTGCCCTGCACCGGCTAAGGGCAGAGAATAAAGAAAGGCTCAAAGAACTCAATGCGATCAATCAGACCACATCCATCATCAGGGAAGGGAAGAGCATCGACGAGACACTGCGTCAGATTATCCCTATCCTGCCGGAAGCCTGGCAGTATCCCGCCTACACTGTAGCCCGCATACGCTTCGGAAACAAGGAATACACCAGCCCTGACTTTGTGCAGTCGAAATGGGTACAGAAGGAAGAATTTGAAACCATCGACCGCAAAAAGGGCAGCATCGAGATTTTTTATACCCGTGAATTTGTTCCCCTGGATGAAGGCCCCTTCCTGAAAGAGGAGCGGTATCTGATCCATAACCTGGCCGGCATCCTTGCAGGTTACCTGAACAGTATGGCCGCCCTCACTTTGATGCGTGAAGATAAGGGTCCGGTGCAATCTGTCCACATAGAAAAAGAAGAAAGGGGAACCCATATCGCCAGCAAGAAGCTGTTGCAGAAGTTTCTGAATAAGAACAACTTTGATCGGGATATCTATCACGACCTGATGCCGTTCAAGGTGAAGGAGATCCTGCTCGTGGCCAACCTTTACGATGCTTACAGCATAGAGCGGGAGGGACGTTTTTCGGAGTATGTGCTGGGAGAGTATAGTCAGATGAACCTTACCTCCGTGCCGCGCATCACCGGTGTTTCTTCTCCGGAGGAGGCGATGGAGGAATTGAATGTCAAGCATTTTGATCTGGTCATATTGATGGTGGGTGCCGATAAGAAGTCTCCCCTTGACCTGAGTGCCCGCATCAAGGTAGCCTATCCTTATATTCCTATCTTTCTGTTGCTTAACAACAACCGCGACGTGGCTTTCTTCAGCGAAGAGCCTGGCACTTTAAAGTATATCGATAAGCTTTTTGTTTGGAACGGGGAATCCAAGGTGTTTTTTGCGATGATCAAGAATGTGGAGGACCGCATCAATGTGGCCAACGACACCCGCATTGGTCTGGTACGCGTGATCCTGCTGGTGGAGGATTCTCCGATCTATTATTCACGCTACCTCCCGATGTTGTATCATATTGTACTGGAGCAAACCAAACGCATCATTGACGATGTGAGCAGCGACGAGCTGTACAAGGTGCTCCGCCTGCGTGCCCGCCCGAAGATCCTGCACGTGCAGAGTTATGAGGATGCGATGGAAATTGTCAGCCGCTACCAGGATTACCTCTTGTGCCTGATCACCGATGTGAAGTTTTTCAGGGATGGGGTCCTGGACGAGGATGCCGGCGTGGAACTGGTCAGGGATATCAAAGCGAGGATACCCGATCTGCCTACCGTGATGCAGTCTTCCAATACAGAAAATGCCAACAAGGCCTACCAGTTGAAAGCCAGTTTTATCAATAAGAATTCGGATAGCCTTATTCAGGATTTCAACAGTTTCATCACACATTACCTTGGCTTCGGCAATTTTATCTATCGCAACAGGGAGGGGGTGCAGATTGCCCAGGCCCGCAGCCTGAAAGAGTTTGAGAGCCATCTTCGGACCATTCCCGATGAATCCCTGCTTTATCACGCACGCAAAGATCATTTCTCCTTATGGCTGATGGCCCGGGGAGAGATTCAGGCTGCCAAGGTACTGAATCCGCAAAAAGTGACAGACTTTGAAAACCCCAGGCAAATGAGGGAGTATCTGCTGGAGGTCATCAGCCGTTTCCGGAATGAGCAGAACCGGGGAAAGATCATTCCCTTCGAGGAGTCGGCCCTGATGGATGAAAGCAATATCGTCAGCCTGACCCCTGGCAGCCTGGGCGGCAAGGGGAGAGGCGTGGCCTTCATCAATACCCTGCTGAATAATTACGATTTCAGCCAGCACGTGCCCGACATTCATATCCGGGCCCCGAAAACCTCGGTGATCGGAACAGATGAATTTGAGTATTTTATGGAGCGCAATAAGCTCTATGATGTGGTCTTTCAAGACCTGGAGTATCCCGAAATGCGGAGGCTTTTTATGGAAGCCCAGCTGACCGATACCCTGGTGCGCAAACTCAAGGTATTGCTGAAAAAGATCAGCCGTCCTCTGGCCATCCGCTCTTCCGGCCTGTTTGAAGACAGCCTGATGCAACCTTTCGCCGGGATTTTCGAAACCTATCTGCTCCCTAACAATCACCCAGACCCCAATATCCGCCTCCGCCAGACGATGGATGCCATCAAGCTGGTATATGCCTCTGTCTTTTCGAGGCAGGCCCGGGGATATATCGAAGCGGTGAACTATAAGCTGGAGGAGGAGAAAATGGCCGTGGTGATCCAGGAGGTGGTCGGAAACCAATATGAAAACTATTTCTATCCCCATATCAGCGGAGTGGCCCAGTCGTATAATTATTATCCCTTCGCCCATATGAAGCCGGAAGAGGGCTTCGCCGTGTCGGCCCTGGGGCTGGGAAAATATGTGGTGGAGGGAGAGAAAGCCTATCGATTTTCGCCGGCCTATCCGAACCTGGATATCAACAGCCCGAAAGATCAATACAAAAATTCTCAGGTGGAATTCTTTGCTGTGGATTTATCCCGTCAGGATGTAAACCTGCTTGAAGGAGAAGATGCCGGACTGGCACGCCTCGACCTGGATGATGCCGAAATGCATACCACCCTGAGGCATCTGGCCTCTGTTTATGATATGGAGAATCACCGCATCATTCCCGGCCTGAATGCGGCCGGCCCGCGGATTGTCAACTTTGCCAACATTCTGAAATATAACTACATCCCTTTCTCTAAGACCATCCAGGTAGTGTTGGATGTGGTTCAGGAAGCGATGGGTGCCCCGGTGGAGATAGAATTTGCAGTGGATCTCAATAAGGACAGCCAGATGAAAGCTTCCTTTTATGTCCTGCAAATCAAACCCTTGCTGGGTGCAGCCCAGGACTATGAAGTAGAGATGGATGCCATTGAAAAAGAACGCATTGTACTCTATTCCGAAAAAGCAATGGGGAATGGTCTGGTGGAAGGAGTTCAGGATGTGATATTTATTTGTCGCGAGAAGTTTGATAAAAGCAAAACCCAGGTGATGGCAGAAGAGATAGACCGGCTTAATGCAAAAATGGGGCTGGAGGGCAGGAAGTATCTCCTGATTGGTCCCGGCCGCTGGGGCACCCGTGACCCCTGGATAGGGGTGCCGGTAAACTGGCCGCAAATCAGCAATGCCAAGGTGGTTGTGGAAACCAGCCTGAAAGATTTCCCCCTGGATGCTTCATCCGGCTCTCACTTTTTTCATAATGTGGTTTCGATGAACGTCGGCTATTTTAGTGTTCAGCCTGAAATTTCGGGCAGTTATGTGGACTATGATGTGCTGAATCAGCAGGAAGTGGTGGAAGAAACAGACTTTTTCCGGCATATCCGTTTTGCAGATCCGCTTGAAATAAGAATGGACGGGAAGAAACGCATTGCAGTGGTGACCCGCCGCTGACAGGAACAGCTCAATTGCTTGCCTTTCTTATCACTTGCTTACCTTTACGCCCTCGATGAATCCGCCTGCGCATATCCTTGTTTATACAGAAGCTCCCTCAGCAAGGGTGGATTATGTATTCCGCTATATACTGAAGCAAAGGCTGGGGTGCAGCTTGACTATGACGCATTGCTGGGAGGATTATGCCGGATTTACCGGCCCCGGGATATGCTATACAGCGAAGGACAAGGGTTGTGGACTTTGGCTTCCGGCCTCGGACTGGATGTTCTCAGACCGCCTTGAATCTCTTGATCTCAGCCTGAAAGCCACTTCAATGGGCTTGCTCCCTTTTGCGCACGGAGAGAATGAGGCGGCCTTACCCTTTGATGTCATTGGCGCTGCCTTCTTTTTCTTATCCCGTTACGAGGAATACCTTCCCTTCACTCCGGATACCCTGTCCCGTTTTCCTGCCGCTGCTTCAATGCAATATCAAATGAATGCCCTGGAAAGGCCCCTGGTGGATGAATGGATAGCGAAGCTCGGCATTCTGATACAAGATCGCTTTCCAGGCCTGCCTTTGCGCAGGGAAGCCTACCGCTTTCAGCCCACCTACGACATTGATGTGGCTTATGCTTTCCTGGGGCGCCCTGTATGGCGCAGCAGCGGAGCCCTCTTCCGCGAAATAGGCCGGGGGCGTTTTGCCCTCGCCCGACACCGTGTCAGCGTGACCAGAGGAAAAGCACAGGATCCTTTCGATCATTTCGATCTCTTTGCTCGGTGGCACGAAAGCCTGAAGCTGGAACCTGTTTATTTTTTCCTCCTGGGCCGTCCAGGGCCCCGCGACCGCAACCTGAATCCCAGTCATCCGCGCCTGAGAAAACTGATACGACGGCTGGCCGCTTCCCACACCATCGGCATCCATCCTTCCTTTGCCTCCAACGATATTCCCGGCAGGATGGAAGAAGAGAAGCAGGTGCTGGAGTCAATCCTGGGAAAAACAGTAAGCCACAGTCGGCAGCACTACCTGCGCCTTCATCTGCCGGAAACCTATCGTCAGCTGATCCGTGCCGGGATCACCCACGACTATACTATGGGCTTTCCCGACCATCCTGGATTCCGTGCAGGAACTTCCTGTCCTTTTCCGTTTTTCGACCTCAGCGCTCAGGCTGAAACGCCATTGACCATTCATCCCCTGGCTGTGATGGATGGTAGTCTTCGCGACTACCTTCATCTTAACCCGGAGGAGGCCCTGGCCCGTATGATGGAGATTTTGGAGCGGGTCAAAAAGAATGGAGGAGTGATGACCACTCTCTGGCATAATACTTCTCTGTCGCCGGAAACAGGATGGCAGGGTTGGAAAGAAATGTACGAACAGTTTTTACACCTGGCAGCAGAATGAAGAATGATATCCGCTATATCTCGCATCGTGAAATTGATGATAAGAAATGGGATCGTTGTATTGCGGCCTCGGTCAACGGGAATCTATATGCCTACTCCTGGTATCTGAATCTGGTTTGTGAGCGATGGGGCGCCCTGGTGGAGGGGGATTATGCCCGCGTTTTTCCCTTGCCTATACGTCGCAAGGCCTTCACAAACTATGTATATATGCCTGCCTTTACCCAGCAGTTGGGCCTTTTTTCCATTCCTCACCTGGGTGTGGAGCATACTACTGCCTTTCTGCAAGCCCTGCCCGCTTCCATATCTTACCTCGATCTCAACCTCAATACCTTGAACAAGGTGGAAGGGCATTATGAGACCAGGGTGAACACAAATTACGAGCTCGAATTGATCTCTACTTACGAGAAAATCCGTGCGGCTTATGCAGAGAACACCCGGCGAAACATCGCCGCGGCTGAGAAAGCCCGCCTGGAGTGGGTAAACCACGTTTCTCCGGCTGAAGTGATTGATCTCTTCCGCTGGAACAGGGGTAAGCAGCTTGGCGCTTTTGGAAAGAAGGAGTATGCTCTCCTGGAGCGTCTTTTGCATCGCCTGATGCACCAGCGCAGGCTGAGCATAAGCGGAGCCATTGGCGGGCCCAACCAATTGCTGGCGGGTCTGGTGATCGCTGAAACAGATAACCGCTCTGTGCTGATCTTCTCCGCTACCGAGCGCCGGAGTGAGAATTACGGTGCGCTTCCCTGGTTGATTGACCGCTATATCCGGGCCCAAAGTGAGACGCATCGTATCCTGGACTTCGAAGGCTCCAATGATCCCGGGCTGGCCCGGTTTTATAAGGGGTTCGGGGCCAGGGAGACCAGCTACCTGCGCCTGATCATCGACCGGCTGAACCCCTTGCAGAGGGCAGGTTTGCAACTATCGCGAAAACTTAAGGGGAAGACCGGCCTGTAGTTGTAAAGGCTGCATTGCTGGCCCTGGTGCTAATGCTTAGTGTCAACAAAAAGTGTATCTTCATCCCCTTAAAAGTCCAAAGGAAAAGGAGCAGCATTATGATACGGAATCTGGGTAAAAAGAACAGCTTGCTCAATCAGTATATCGCCGAACTGCGCGATGAGCAAATCCAGTTGGATGCAATGCGTTTCCGCCGCAATCTGGAGCGGATCGGGGAAATTTTCGCTTATGAGATCAGCAAGGAACTGGAATACGAGAACCGTGAAGTAACTACATCCCTCGGGGCGGCTGTGGTGCCTGTGCTGCGCGAAAACCCGGTAATCGGCTGCATCCTCAGGGCCGGGATACCCCTTCATATGGGCTTTTTAAATTATTTTGACCGTTCTGAGAATGCTTTTATTTCCGCCTACCGGAAGTATCAGAAGGATGGCGGCTTTACCATCCAGATCGAATACCTTTCCAGCCCTGCCCTTGAAGGGCGTACCCTTATTCTTACCGATCCAATGCTTGCCACCGGTGCCTCTATGGTACTGACTTACCGCGAACTCCTGGATAAAGGACGTCCGGCCCATACCCACCTGGTTACTATACTGGCCAGCGTAGAAGGGGTAGAATATGTCAAGCGCAACCTTTCAAGCAGCGAGGTAACGCTGTGGGTGGGGGCAATTGACGATGAACTGACAGCTCAGGCATACATCGTACCCGGATTAGGCGATGCAGGCGACCTGGCATTCGGAAGCAAGGATTCCTGATTGGATTGACGATGCGACTCCTTCTGATCGAGAATATCAGCATCTCCCTCACCAACATCCGCACTCATTTTTTGCGCACCGTGCTTACTGTGCTCATCATTGCTTTTGGGATTATGGCGCTGGTGGGGATCCTCACAGCCATTGATTCCATCAAATACTACCTGAACAGCAATTTCGCAATGATGGGGGCTAACACCTTCACCATTCGCAACCGAACACTCAGGGTGCATATCGGAGGTCAGGCTACCCGTGAACGGCACTTCAGCCGCATTACCTATGATCAGGCCCTGGAGTTTCAGGATAGATTCAGCTTTCCGGCTGAGGTATCTGTTTTCGCCTGGGCAACGGGAGCAGCCACGGTGAAGTACAAAGGGGAGAAGACAGATCCCAATGTAGGCATACTGGGTGTGGACGCAGCCTACCTCACCACGGCCGGAATGGAATTGGCGGAAGGAAGAAACTTCATTCAACAGGAAATCCAGTATGGGAGCAATGTGGTGATCATTGGCCAGGAGATCCGAAAGAAACTTTTTTCCAGCCGGGATGACCCGATCGGGCAAGTCATCTCAATAGGCCCGGGAAGATACAGGATCGTCGGGGTGATCGAAAGCAAAGGCAGTAGCTTTGGCTTCAGCGGCGACCGGCGCTGTCTGGTCCCCCTGAGCAATGTCCGCTCAAATCTGCCCTCTTCCAGGCGGAGTTTTAACATCAACGTAAAGGCCAGGGATATTCAAAAACTGGAAGCGGCTATTGGCGAGGCCACTGGTCTGTTCCGCATCATCAGAAGGCTGAATCCCGGGGATGAAGATGATTTTGAAATTGCCAAGAGCGACAATGTGGCTAAAATGCTCATCGACAATATCCGCTACGTGACTATGGCCGCCACCCTTATCGGCTTGATTACCCTGATGGGAGCAGCCATCGGATTGATGAATATTATGCTGGTCAGCGTGGCCGAACGTACGCGCGAAATCGGCATTCGAAAGGCCACAGGGGCTACCCGCCGCGACATACGAAACCAGTTCCTCATCGAGGCGGTGGTGATCGGTCAGATCGGGGGGGTTGTGGGGATTATTCTGGGCATCATCATAGGAAATGTGCTTTCCCTGGCCATTGGCAGTGCATTTATCGTACCCTGGGTGTGGATTGTCAGTGGGGTATTGCTGTGCGCCGGGGTGGCCCTGGCCAGTGGAATCCTTCCCGCCATCAAAGCCAGCCGGCTCGACCCGATAGAATCCCTGCGCTACGAATAATCAGCGATCCTGCAGGGAGTTCAGTTGTGTTAAGCCTACCAGCCGATCATAACGGCTGCCAATCTCCCGGTAATATACCAGAATGGTGTAGTCGTTTTCGGTTTCCTCGTGGGTTCCCTCTATAAAAGAAACATCGGCGGCCTGTTGCCCATCCTCCAGAAATGCATATACATAATTATAATAGCCCTGTTTCAGCAAAAGACGGGTTCTGTAAGTCTTGCTGCGCACATCATAGGCCATCCTTGATGCATCATTCAGTTGCCAGTAAGTTAAGCCCCCCAACACATATATATTCCCGTGGACCAGGGGGGCATCATAAGCCAGTTGAAAATCCACCAGCACATACTCCGCTTCAATCCTGCTGTCATTCGCTTCGTTCGATTTGATATACCGCTTGCCGTTCAGGTCCCTGTCAAGGCTATACTGCTGAAAAGGACGGCGATAGTCTTTCTTCAATGCAACCACATATTCTGAATTCTCTTCGCGGATCCCGGCGATGTGTTCACCTGCATAACGCAGCGATTTCAGATCAAATCGCCTGAATTCATTCAGGCCATCGAACACATTATCGAAGTCGTGATTGTAATCCAGAATATTGCCTTTCACCATCCTCGGCTTCAGATCAGTGATGGCATTGTCCCAACGGCCGTTTTGTTGGATGACGACCCGCAGCTGCCGGTATGGCTGATCCATAGGATAAGTGCTCTGGTCTATCTGGAAATCTACCTCCTGGCGGTAAGCGCGTTCCTGAATATCGGTGGCTGCGTGAATCCGCCCGTCAATGCGTAAGCGGTTTTCAAAAATCATAAACCGCATCGAAATCAATACCTGGTCAGGGTTCTTAGCTTCAAATACCTTGAGAAGGTAATTCCCGGAAAGCAAGGGCCGCATATCGGCAGTTGGGAATACAAGCTGATAATGCGTATAGGACTGCAGGGTATTGTAACTGGGGAAATAATCCGTGATAAAATCCTCATAAAACCCTTCCAGGTAATCGGAAGGGCGCAGCTCAGATGTCTGCCAACCCGCATCGCAATGAATGAAGGTGTATTTATACTCCTTAAAGCCGCCTTCCAGGTCATCGAAGCTGAAAAGCAGTTTCTCTTCCGTGCCCAGTTCTATGTAGGGATAGGAAAGCTCCCATCCCATTCTGTGCAGCTGGGCCGTTTTGATATGAGAGACATAGATGTGGTCCTGATTGCGTAGGTAATCCTGTTGGAAATAGTCAGGGGCCTCACCCGTCTGGTTCCCAACCTGTCCTGCCACTGGAATGGCCACCAGCAAAGCAGCGCTGAATATTGCAAGCATTACGAAAATGCGTGGGATGCCGTTGAAGATCATTCTGGTTTGATTACTTGGTTTTCCGCCAAAGGTACGCAAGCGGGATCAATGATTCAGACTTCTTTCGTTACGAGCATTCCCCCGACCTAATAATTTTTTTACATTTGATCCGGGGCAGATACTTGCTCATTGCCGCATTGCTTTTCAGGGTGCCGAATGACCCGGGTCATCGGATTCTTGATACAGGTCATACTTTACAATGATTTTTTTACAGCCAACCAGCTGAGATATTTAAATGAATCTATATATTTTTGCCCGACGATTACCCTATCCCTCAGCAGAGGAGCATATATAAAATTATGAAGGTAAGCAAACTCAAGAAAGGCCTCGATATTCCATTGATCGGGGAAGCCGGAAAGGCGGTAAGAGACTACAAGACAGCTAACTACGCGGTAAAGCCCACGGATTTCAGGGGAGTGTTTCCCAAGCTGCTTGTCAGGGAGGGAGACCAGGTTAAAGCGGGTACTCCCTTATTTTTTGACAAGTATCGGGAAAGGATTAAGGTGGTGGCGCCGGTGAGTGGGACCATCACAGAGATCAAGCGCGGCAAGAAGCGGGTGATCGAGGAAATCTGCATAGCAGCGGATGGCCGGATGGATTATGAAAGCTTTGGTTCAGCCGATCCCGGCGGGATGTCGAGGGAGGAGGTATTGGATTATATGCTGAAGAGCGGCACTTTTGCCCTGATCCATCAGCTGCCTTATGCCATTATCGCCGATCCTGCGATACCGGCCCGCGATGTCTTCATTTCCACTTTCGATACCGCACCCCTTGCCCCTGATCTGAATCTGGTGGTGGGCGATGAAGCCCTCCCGGAGTTTCAGGCCGGCATTGATGCGCTGGGCAAGCTGACCGATGGCAAAGTGTATCTTGGAATGCATCCGGAGAAATCCACCAGCCGGGCCTTTACCCAGGTGAAAGGGGTGGAAAGGGTTTTCTTCAGTGGTCCACATCCGGCAGGCAATCCCGGGATACAAATCCATCATACCGCTCCGGTAAACAAGGGAGAGAATGTCTGGTATCTCAGGCCGGCCGATGTACAGCTGATTGGCCGTACTTTCCTCAAAGGCATACACGATGCCACAACCCTGGTAGCCCTCACCGGAAGTGAGATTGATGAGCCACAATACATAACAGTGCTGCGTGGATTCGGGGTGGAGGAGTTGATGAAGGCCAGGGTAAAAAAAGAGAATGTGCGCTATATTTCCGGTAATGTGCTCAGCGGAACCCGCCTCGACCGCAAGGGCTATGGGGGCTATTTCCACAATCAGCTCAGCATTATCCCCGAGGGCAATTACTATGAAATGTTCGGATGGGCTTTGCCCGGTTTCGGAAAATTCAGTGTTTCACGCAGCTACTTCTCCTGGCTGATGCCTGCCAAAAAGTATCGCCTTGATACGAATTATCACGGAGGTGAACGAGCCTATGTGATGAGTGGGGAATATGAGGCGGTGCTCCCGATGGACATCCTGCCGGTGCACCTCATCAAAGCGATTATGATAGAAGACATCGACCTGATGGAAAACCTGGGAATATATGAGGTGGCGGAAGAGGATTTCGCCCTTTGTGAATTCGTCTGTACTTCCAAGGTTCCCGTGCAGGAGGTCCTCAGAAAGGGACTGGATCTGATGCGAAAGGAAATGAGTTAAACGATTAAACTATAAGCAATGAAGGCTTTACGCAGATATGTTGACAAGATCAAACCTCATTTCGAGAAAGGAGGGCGCTTTGAGAAGTTGCATTCTACCTTTGACGCATTTGAGACCTTTCTGTTTGTGCCTAACCTCGTAACCCGTTCCGGTGCGCACATCCGCGATGCAATGGATATGAAGCGCACGATGAGCGTGGTGGTGATGGCGATGATCCCGGCCCTGCTTTTTGGAATGTGGAATGTGGGTTACCAGCACTTCCTTTCTATTGGTGAGACGAAAGAATTCTGGGATGTTTTCCTTTTTGGTTTTATCAAGGTGATGCCCATCGTGATTGTGTCCTATGCTGTAGGTCTGGGCATTGAATTTGCCTTTGCCCAGGTCCGGCATCACGAGGTGAATGAAGGTTTCCTGGTGAGCGGGATGCTCATTCCCCTGGTGCTCCCGCCAGATATTCCCCTGTGGATGGTCGCTGTAGCTACGGCTTTTGCCGTCATTATCGGGAAGGAAGTCTTTGGTGGTACCGGAATGAATATTCTGAACCCGGCCCTGACTGCCCGTGCCTTTCTCTTCTTTGCTTATCCCCAGGATATGTCAGGGGATAAGGTATGGATTGCAGAAAAGGCAGATGCTTTCTCCGGGGCTACCCCCCTGGCACAGGCTGCCGCAGGCAATTTGCAGGATATGCCCAGCGCAATGGACCGCTTTATCGGTATTATTCCCGGCTCCATCGGGGAAACCTCAACCCTGCTGATCCTGGTGGGCGCCCTGATATTGCTCTATACCGGTGTGGGAAGCTGGCGAATTATGCTCAGCGGTTTTGCCGGCGGATACCTGATGGGCTTGCTTTTTAACCTATGGGGCGCCAATGCCTTTATGCAGGTCCCGGCTCACGAACAGCTGATTATGGGTGGCTTTGCCTTCGGAGTGGTCTTTATGGCCACCGATCCGGTCAGTGCAGCACAGACTACCCGTGGCAAATGGATTTATGGATTTCTGATCGGCGTATTCGGTATACTGATCCGCGTCTTCAACCCGGCCTATCCCGAAGGGATAATGCTGGCGATCCTTTTTATGAATGTGATGGCTCCGCTGATCGATCATTATGTGGTGCAAGCCAATATCAAACGCCGGCTTAAACGAATCAAAGTGAAAGCAGCATAAGCGAACCCTGAAAAATATGTGCTATGTATAGTAATGCTTATATATTCCGATTCGCTTCCATAATGGTGATTCTGGTGGCAGCCGTACTCACCACCGTGGCGCTCTTCCTGAAACCGCTTCAGGAACATAACCGGAAAGTGGAGAAAATCACCGACATTCTCCTGGCTGCCGGCATCCCAGCCGACGCTTCCAATGCAGCCGCCATCTATGAGGAACAACTCATTAAAGAAATAGGAATCAGCCTCGAAGGCGAAGTTAAGAGCCTGTTTCAGGACGGAGAAATGCTGGAAGGCGATGCACGGCCCTTTGAAGTGGATATAAAAGCCCTTTTGAAGCAGATTGCCGACTATAGGGCAGGCAAGGGAGAGGCCCCGCTCCTCCCATTGTTTCATCTGAATACCGACAATGGTGAGGTCTTCGTCATTCCCGTTCTTGGAAAAGGACTGTGGGGCCCCATCTGGGGAAATGTCGCCCTGAAACCTGACCTGAATACCGTCGCGGGTGTCAGTTTCGACCATAAGGCCGAAACACCCGGTCTGGGTGCTGAAATCAACCAGGATTTCTTCGAAAAACAGTTTATCGGGAAGAAAATCCTGGACGAGGATGGGAATCTATACAGCGTCAAGGTAGTCAAAGGCGGAGTGGCCAACAGCACCACCGTACCGATGCAACACGGCGTGGATGGTATCTCCGGAGGGACGATCACCAGCAATGGGGTCACCTATATGCTGGAAGACTGTCTGAAGAATTATGAACCTTACATCAAAAAACAATTAGCCTTATGAGTTCAGAGAAAGCCAAGAAGGAGCCTTTGTTCTCCGCCAAGAACCGTAAGCTGCTGACCATTCCCCTGAACAAGGAGAACCCGATCACCGTGCAGGTACTGGGTATCTGTTCAGCCCTGGCTATCACCGTTAAACTGGAGCCCAGTGTAGTTATGGCCATCTCAGTGGTGGCCGTAATGGGGATTGCCAATGTAGTGATCTCGCTGCTGCGCAATATGATCCCGCCCCGCATCAGGATCATCGTTATGCTAACCGTGATCGCATCCCTTGTTATTCTGGTGGATGAGGTGCTGGAAGCCTTCCTTTATGATGTCAGCAAGCAATTATCCGTCTTCGTCGGGCTCATTATCACCAACTGTATCATTATGGGCCGCCTGGAAGCTTTTGCGATGAGCAATAAACCCTGGCCTTCCTTCCTGGATGGGATTGGAAACGCTTTCGGATATGCCTGGATACTGGTAGCCGTCGGCTTCGTTCGCGAGTTTCTCGGTGCCGGCACCATCTGGAATTATCCCGTGATGGAGAAACTGGGCGTGTATGATTTCGGCTATAAAGACAACGGACTGATGATCCTTCCGCCAATGGCCCTCATCGTCGTGGGTGTCATTATCTGGATGCAGCGATCCAAGAATCCTGATCTGATAGAAGAAGCCAAGTAAAAACGGTATAAAAGACACGACAATGCAGGAATTAGTTAACATATTCGTCAAGGGGATCTTTATCGAGAATATGATTTTCGCATACTTTCTCGGTATGTGCTCCTATCTCGCGGTGTCCAAAACCGTAAATACCTCAATGGGCTTGGGCCTTGCGGTGATCTTTGTACTGGGCATTACCGTGCCCATCGATTTTCTGATCAACCGCTACCTGCTTGCCCCGGGCGCCCTGACCTGGATATCTCAGGATCTGGCAGGCATCGACCTGAGCTTCCTCAGCTTTATTATGTTCATCGCGGTGATCGCTTCAATGGTGCAGCTGGTAGAGATGGTGATTGAGAAGTTTTCCCCTGCCCTGTACAACAGCCTCGGAATCTTTTTGCCCCTGATCGCCGTGAACTGTGCCATCCTGGGAGGATCTCTTTTTATGCAGGAAAGGGAGTATCAGACGATAGCCGAAGCGACTTCCTTTGGACTGGGATCGGGTGTGGGCTGGTTGCTGGCTATTGTGGCCATCGCCGCCATTCGCGAGAAGATTCGCTATTCCAATGTGCCTGCTCCCCTGCGTGGTCTTGGAATAACCTACATCATCACCGGCCTGATGGGCATCGCCTTTATGGCATTTATGGGAATTGAGCTTTAATGTGAACCGAAAAAAGCAAGAACAATGCTGCTACTGAAAATAGGCATCGGAATAACGGTAATTATCAGCGTAGGGGTTTTCCTCTTTGTCATCCTTTCCCTGGTGATGCTTTTGCTTTACGCCAGAAAAAAACTCACCCCCCAGGGCGAAGTATCCCTGACGATCAATGAAGAGAAAGAAGTAAAGGTGCAACCGGGAAGCAATCTGCTGGCAACACTCAGTGCCAACAAGATATTCCTGCCCTCGGCCTGTGGTGGGGGGGGTACCTGCGGCACCTGCGAATGCCAGGTGCACGAAGGCGGAGGATCAATCCTGCCCACAGAGACAGGTTTCTTCAGCAGAAAGGAAATCCAGCATAACTGGCGTCTGGGTTGCCAGGTGAAGGTGAAAGAGGATATGAAGATCGAAATTCCTCCCGAGGTGTTCGGCATCAAAAAATGGGAGTGTGAGGTGGTATCCAATCATAATGTAGCCACATTTATTAAGGAATTTGTGGTCAGACTGCCGGAAGGTGAACGCCTCGACTTCAAATCCGGGGGCTATATCCAGATCGATGTGCCCCCCTGCGAAGTGGAGTACAAGAATATCGACGTGGAGGAAGAGTACCGCTCTGAATGGGACAAGTTTAATATGTGGGACCTCAAAATGAAGAATTCTGAAGAGGTCGTCAGGGCTTATTCGATGGCAAACCACCCTGCCGAGGATAATATTATTATGCTTAATATCCGTATCGCCACACCACCCTGGGATCGCAAGGCCAATGCTTTTATGAATGTGAACCCGGGAATCTGTTCCTCCTACATTTTCTCCCTGAAGCCGGGTGATAAGGTCATCATTTCCGGTCCCTACGGCGAATTCTTCCTCAAGGAGACACAGCGAGAAATGATGTTTATTGGCGGCGGAGCCGGAATGGCCCCGATGCGCAGCCACCTTTTCCACCTTTTCCATACCCTGAAGACAAATAGAAAAGTGACCTTCTGGTATGGCGGCCGTTCCCTGCGCGAGCTTTTCTATATGGACGAATTTGAAGCCATCGCCAAAGAATTCCCGAATTTCAGCTTCAATGTGGCGCTTTCTGAACCGCTGCCTGAAGATAACTGGACCGGCTATACCGGCTTTATCCATCAGGTTCTGATGGATAATTACCTGAAAAAGCACGATGAACCGGAGGATATAGAATATTATATCTGCGGACCTCCTATGATGAATGATGCCGTAATGAATATGCTGGATGATTATGGTGTTCCGGAAGAAATGATCGCATTTGACGATTTTGGTTGATTGCTTTGTTACACTTTGCGTCTGCCGGCCTCCTCAAGGCCGGCAGATTCTTTTCAGAGCCTCGGGAAATTCCAACATCTTTGTAAAAAACACTGCAATGAAAATGCTGATCAGGCTCTCTTTCGCCGTCTTATGCTTGCTTTTCCTGGCCTCCTGCCAAAGGGAGGTGCCGCGCACCCACTTCCAGGGTGAGGCCCAGGGAACCTATTATGCCATCACTTATTATGATGCGGAAAACCGGCAGATGCAAACGCAGATTGATTCTGTTTTGCGGGCTTTTGACCAGGTGGCTTCGCTTTGGGTTGATCATTCGGAGATTTCCCGCATCAACCGGAACGAAGCAAAGGAGCCCCTGTCTGAAATGATGCTGGAAATGCTGGAGGCTTCAGCCGGGGTGTATGCTGCAAGCGGAGGCGCTTTTGATATCACAGTCGGACCACTGGTGAATGCCTGGGGCTTTGGTTTCCGGCATCAGCAAATGCCGGATTCTGCAATGGTGGACAGCCTCCTGCTTTTTGTGGGATTTGAAAAGCTGAATTGGACATCAGAGCGCCTGACGAAGGCTGTTCCCGAAGTGGAAATAGACCTCAATGCCATTGCCCAGGGTTTTTCTGTGGATGTCATTGGGGAGTACTTGAAATCAAAAGGAATTAGCGATTTTTTAGTGGATGTGGGAGGGGAAGTGCTGGCCAGCGGAAACAAACCGGATGGAAAACTGTGGCGGGTTGGCATCGAGAAACCAACGGAGTCGGCCTCGGCGGAACGTTCCCTGGAAAGCATTGTAAGCTTTACCGACAAAGCCCTGGCCACCTCCGGATCTTACCGGAAGTTTTATGAAAAGGACGGGATGAAATACTCCCATACCATCGATCCCCGTACAGGTTATCCGGTACAGCATTCCCTCCTGAGCGCATCGGTACTGGCTGAAAACGCTACCCTGGCGGATGCCTGGGCTACGGCTTTTATGGTGATGGGGCTGGAGGCAACCAAAGCACTCCTGCCCTCCTTTCCCGGACTGGAAGTCTTTCTGATCTATGCAGATGAAGATGGGGCTTATCAGCAATGGGCCAGCGAAGGAATGCAGGCCCTGATCACAGAAGAATCGAATTAAGCAGGATTTTCACAGCTACCCCCTCCGCAGGAGCAACCGATGGAATCCCCGGTGGTGGGGTCGGTAGTGCCGCAGGATTTCTTGAACTCTCCGTCTTTCTTCACAAACATCTTAATGGCGATGCCGGCAATGGACAATCCGACAATCAATATGGCGATCAATAATACGGTCAATGCAGGACTCATAATGCTTATATCTTGATTTGCAAATATAACAAGAATACTCCGGAGGGTGTTCAGTGCCTGGATTTTCTCCTGAATTCAGCACAAAAAATGGCCGCGGCAATAGCAGCATTCAACGATTCGGCCCTGGGGCCGTTCGGCTCGGTTGGATAAGACGGTATCCGGAGCTTATGCTTAAGCAGACCCTGCATCTCTTCCCTAATGCCCCTGGCCTCGTTGCCGATCACCAGGATTACATTTTCATCCCGAGGCGGGGAGTAGCTGTACATATCTGCTCCTTCCATATCGCTTCCCAGTATGGGCCTTCCCCCGGCGAGCTCCTGAAGCATCGCAGCCGGCACAGGTCTGAAGCTGACCCGGGCCAGGCTGCCCATACTGGCCTGTACAACCTTGGGGTTGTAAATGTCCACACAGTCTCCGGAACCCAGGATCTGCCTCATTCCAAACCAATCCGCAAGTCGTAAGATGGTTCCCATATTGCCCGGATCACGGATCCCATCCAGGTAGAGTAAAAAGTCGTCCGGAAGCGGAGCATCCGTGGAAGGGGGATCAGCCTGCCTGAATACGGCCAACAATTGGTTGGCAGTCTGCAGGGTGGACAGTTTCTGAAGCTGTGCTTCCTCCACAATGCGCAAATGCCTGAAAGAAGGAGGAAGCAGCTCGATATAGTGTGCTGCCCTGCTTTCCAGGCAAAGCAGCAGGATGGGTTCCATTCCGGATTTCAGGAGGTCATCCACCAGTTTACTGCCTTCGGCAAGAAAGGCGGCCTGCTCCTGCCGTATCTTCTGGCGCTGCAGTCCGCGGATCAGCTTTTCCTCCTTTTTTGTGAGCATACCCCAAAGGTCGGAAAAAGTTTGAGTGGGAAGCGCTATGTCTATTGATCAGTTTTTAATCCCGGGCGTTCAGGACCTCTTTCCATCCATTTTCCTGGCCCTAATATTTGCTCCATTGCCAGAGCCGGCGGGAATCATAAGTATTGAAGGCATCGTTTTTCTCATTAGAAGGAGTGCCACCCTGTTTCCGCTTTCTCTGCGGCATCACTCTGCTGTCCAAACCCCCACATATCATACGGAATACCTAATTTCGTGCATTCAAGAAATCAGAATGTCGGGGAAAGAACTGTATAATGGCATCGTGGTACGCAGCACCGGTAGCTGGGCCAGCGTCAGGAATGAAGAGGGAACCCGGATCTCCTGCCGCATCAAAGGCAGCTTTCGTATGCAGGGCATCGACTCCACCAATCCCGTGGCCGTGGGCGATAAGGTGCGCTACCATCTCGAAAAAGATGAGAGCGGCATCATCAGTGAAATCCTTCCCCGCGAAAACTACATCATCCGCAAATCCACCAAGCTCTCAAAAAGAGGACATATCCTGGCAGCCAACATCGACCAGGCCGTTCTAATGGCCACTTTGGCCTTCCCCCGCACCTCCACTGGTTTCATCGACCGCTTCCTGGTCACCGCAGAAGCCTACCATATCCCGGTGGTGATCGTCTTCAACAAACTGGACCTCTATGATGCGGCCCTCGCGGAACGCTACCATTTCTTAAAAGAAGTGTACGAAAAGGCAGGCTATCAATGTCTAGGAACCTCCGCACTGAAGGGAACGAAGCTGGAGGACTTTGCCCGGGTGCTCAAAGATAAAACCAGTCTGCTCGCCGGGCATAGCGGGGTGGGCAAGTCGGCCCTGATTAATGCCATTCAGCCGGACTTAAAGCTGAAAACAGGTCTTATCTCAGCCGCACACCAGAAAGGGAAACATACCACCACTTTTGCGGAAATGTTCCATTTGCACTTTGGTGGGTTTATCATCGATAGTCCGGGAATAAAGGAATTCGGGTTGATCGACTTTGACCGTCAGGAAGTGGGCGAGCGCTTTCCGGAGATGCGGGCCCTGCTGCCCCAATGCCGCTTTAACAACTGCACCCACGTCCACGAACCCGATTGTGCTGTCAGGCTTGCCGTGGAGGCCGGGGAGATTGCCCTCTTCCGTTATGAAAACTACCTGGGCATCCTGAACGACGATTACTGGGAAGAAACCGAAAACTACGAATGAGATGCGCGTCATAATTCAGAGAGTGAAACAGGCTGAAGTGAGCATTGATGATGGGAGCAGCGCTTCCATTGGCCCGGGACTGCTTGTCCTGCTGGGCATAGAAACAGAAGACAGGCCGGAAGATGCGGAATGGCTGGTGAAAAAAATTCTGGCATTGCGCATATTCCCCGATGCTGAAGGGGTGATGAACCTGTCGGTGATGGATGCAAAAGGGGAGCTGATGATCGTCAGCCAGTTCACCCTCCACGCCCTCACCAAGAAAGGCAATCGTCCTTCCTACATCCGGGCAGCCCGGCCTGAAATAGCCATCCCCCTTTATGCGCACTTCCTGGAATGCATTGCGCAGGAAAGCGGAAAGCCCCCGGCCAGTGGAAAATTCGGGGCGATGATGGACATCACCTTGACAAACAGTGGGCCGGTCACCATTTTTATCGACAGCAAAAACCGAGCGTAATGAGTACGATGAGCATACGCGAAGCCCAGGAAAGGGTGGATGCGTGGATCCAAAGCACCGGCGTCCGCTATTTTGATGAGATGACCAACCTGGCCATCCTGATGGAAGAAGTGGGTGAAGTGGCCCGGCTGATGGCCCGCATATATGGAGAACAGAGTTTTAAGGAATCGGATAAGGAGAAAAACCTGGACGATGAATTTGCCGATGTACTTTGGGTACTGATATGTCTTGCCAATCAATGCAACATTGATCTGAGTGCGGCACTGGAAGCCAATTTCCGAAAGAAAACAGAGCGAGATGCCAGGCGTCACAAAGACAATCCCAAGCTAAAAGAATAAATTTGCAGCAGAAAGAGCAGCACTATGAACGATTTTTATACCGCCATCCTGGAAGGCATTCCTGAAATCCTTCCGCCAAAGAGAGACTTTGACCCTTCGGTAAATCACGCCCCGAAACGCAAGGATATCCTGAGCAGGGAAGAGAAGAAACTGGCATTGAAAAATGCCCTGCGTTACTTCCATCCCCGCCACCACGCTGTGCTGGCCCCTGAATTTGCCGAAGAGTTGAAAGCCTATGGCCGCATTTATATGTACCGCTTCCGCCCCGATTATCCGATCACCGCCAGGAACATCGAGGCATTTCCCCATCAGTCCATCCAGGCTGCCGCCATTATGCTGATGCTGAGCAACAACCTCGACTATGCTGTGGCACAGCACCCGCACGAGCTCATCACCTACGGCGGCAACGGAGCCGTTTTCCAGAACTGGGCCCAGTATCGCCTCACAATGAAGTACCTGGCGGAAATGAATGATGAACAAACGCTGGTGCTCTATTCAGGCCATCCGATGGGCCTTTTCCCTTCCCATAAAGATGCCCCTCGAGTGGTTGTTACCAACGGAATGGTCATCCCCAATTATTCTTCCCCGGATCACTGGGAGAAATTCAATGCACTGGGTGTTTCGCAGTATGGACAGATGACGGCGGGCTCATTTATGTACATTGGTCCGCAAGGCATCGTGCACGGCACCACCATCACCGTGTTGAATGCCGGCAGGATGTTTCAGAAGGGTGGAGACGGATTGGCAGGAAAGATATTTGTGACCTCTGGATTAGGCGGGATGTCGGGCGCCCAGGCCAAAGCTGCGGTGATCGCCGGTGCGGTGGGGATACTGGCGGAAGTGAACCCCAAAGTCACCCACATCCGCCATAGCCAGGGCTGGGTGGATGAAGTGTATGAAAACCTGGATGACTTGCTGGAAAGAGCCCGGAAAGCCCGCGAGACGAAGGAGGCTGTTTCCCTGGCTTACCTGGGGAATATTGTGGACTTATGGGAGAGGATGGTAGAAACAAACTTCCCGGTGGAGCTGGGGAGCGACCAGACCTCCCTGCATAATCCCTGGGCTGGGGGATATTACCCTGTGGGCTATTCCTTCGAAGAAGCCAACGAAATGATGGCCAGGGATCCCGAGCAGTTTAAGAAAGCGGTACGGGCCTCTCTTCACCGACAGGTGAAAGCCATCAATACGATGTCGGAAAGGGGAATGTACTTCTGGGATTATGGGAATGCCTTCCTCCTGGAAGCCTCCAGGGCCGGTGCCGATGTAATGAAAGCGGATGGCAACTTCCGCTATCCGTCCTATGTACAGGATATTATGGGCCCCCTTTGTTTTGATTACGGCTTCGGGCCTTTCCGATGGGTTTGCGCCTCATCCAAAGAAGATGACCTGCGGACCACGGATAAGATTGCCGGAGATATTCTGGAAGAAATGGCGAAAACCGCCCCTGCCGAGATCCGTCAGCAGTTGGAAGACAACCTGCGCTGGATCAGGGCAGCAGAAGAGAATAAACTGGTGGTTGGTTCGCAGGCACGTATTCTCTATGCCGATGCCGAAGGCCGTATCCGGATTGCGGAAGCCTTCAATCAGGCCATCCGGGAAGGGAAGATATCGGGGCCGGTCATTCTGGGGCGCGACCACCACGATGTGTCGGGAACGGATTCGCCCTACCGCGAGACGAGCAATATATACGATGGGTCTCAATTCACAGCCGATATGGCCATCCACAATGTGATCGGGGATAGTTTCCGGGGAGCTACCTGGGTTTCCATTCATAATGGGGGTGGTGTTGGTTGGGGAGAAGTGATCAATGGCGGCTTTGGAATGGTACTGGATGGATCGGAAGATGCAGACCGAAGGCTCAGATCGATGCTCTTCTGGGATGTCAATAACGGCATTGCCCGACGCAGCTGGGCCCGCAATCCGGAAGCCATTTTTGCCATCCGGCGGGCGATGGAAGCCGAACCAGGCCTGAAGGTGACCCTGCCGCATATTGCTGAGGATGCTTTGCTTGATGGGCTCTTTGATTAGGTCCGACCAGCTTGTGTGATCCTGAATGCAAAGAGGGGGACACGATGATTAGCGCCCCCCTCTGGATGATTTCGTTCAGCTTTTGCGCTGGTTTACAAGACCTGGAATTTCTTCGTCACCACTTCTCCATCCCCTTCCAGGCGAAGGAGATACAATCCTGAACTGAGGCCGTTGAGCGGCAGAGTCAGCATTTGTTCTCCGGCAGACAGAGATGGATAGTCACGGGTAAAGACTTCCCTGCCGGCTGCATCCATAATGCGCAGGTTTACATCTTGTGGGCGCAAGAGGGTAAAGGAAACACTTGTTTGCAATGCGGCGGGATTCGGGAATACTTCAGGTGCCCGGAGAAAGATCGGATCCATCATTCCGGCATATCCTCCCACCATAAAAGAATGCACTACCTCACGGCCAAACATATCTCCCTCTCCCAGAATCTGTCCGGAGATATCAGAAGTGAGCTGATACACGCCAAAACCGCTGCCACAGCATATCCCGTCGCCACCTGCATCCATCAGCCGGAAAGAATAGCAGCCATCAGGAAGGGTGAAAGTCTGCTGAATAATCTGTCCATTTTGAGAATAAGGCCCTCCGGAATAGACAACACTTCCCTGGGCGTCCAATACCTCCCAGCTGATTTCACCGGGTTTGTTATCCGTACGCAGGAAGAAGTAAACCTTTTCAGAAGTTCCGGGCGCCCTGACAAAATTATTTCTGAGGGTGTCATTGGCCGGATAGTCGTCCGCGGATCCGTTCAGGCTGTGAA
Organism: uncultured Lentimicrobiaceae bacterium; assembly: GCA_964590645.1. Taxonomy (GTDB): domain Bacteria; phylum Bacteroidota; class Bacteroidia; order Bacteroidales; family JAGNHN01; genus JAGNHN01. The sequence continues at coordinate 25,405 of CAZPYJ010000017.1, read as the reverse complement.
TGAATGCTTTTAGTTGGTTTTGATCGCCCAGCGTGAAGGATGCGGCAGGGAGGTCGATGACCGCCTCTTCCAGAAAGTTCAGCGAGCCGGTCCATTGGAACACCTGATCCTGGCCGTCGTTTACCTGGTAGCGGATCTCGGCCGCGGTCAGGGTTTGACTGCCCTGGTTGCGCAAGACCACTGATGGCTGCACCTGGTCGCTGCACCAGTTATCTCCAATTGTAAGCAGCTCCATCACAGCGGCATCCGTATTGTATACCGGCACGATGGCACTGCTGCTGCTGTTGGCAGCCTGATACACCTCTTTGCTGCCTTTATCCTGTACCCAGGCAACCACACCCAGTTCGCTGACATTATATACATTGGCCAGCTCCCAGGATGCCTGGATGATGAAATAGTCGCCGGCCTGCATTGAAGAGGGCAGGCTCGTACCCGCACTGTTGGGGAGCAGTTTTTTCATCACATTGTAAAAATCCTTTTCACCATTGCTTCCCGGAGATGTGGTAAAACCGATATGCTTTTCAATCACCCCGATGTAAGCGGCAAAATTGCCGCTGATGGAACCGGTGGTTTTGACCAGCATTGTGACAAATATGCTGTCTTGTGTTGCATTAAGCTGGTGTTGTACCTGTATTTCGACCGGAGTGCTCACCGCATATCGGGTGTTTACAGTATTGATGTTCCAGGAGGAAGCAGATCCATTGTAGTAATTGCCATCCAGCACCGAGCGGGGCACCCCGGTCACCCCGTACAGATTCACCCTTGCAGCCACATCAGAGGGGTTGTGGAGATTCATCGGATCGAAACCGGGCCAGCTAGTCTGGTATTTTATGGAAGTAATTTTTGTCGGATTGGCATTCAGGATGGCCATTACCCCGGGATTGGCAGCGGCACAGGGACCGCAGGAAGCCTGGGTAAAATGTTCCAGCAGAACCAGTCGCTGGCTTTGTGCGCTGAGCATCAGCGGCAATCCCAGGATGAAACTGGCGAAAAAGAGGGTTCGAAAAGTATTACGCATATTTTTAAGGATTTAACGGATGATATGAATTTTTTCCTGATGACGGAATCCTTCTCCCATCACTTGCAAGAGGTACATCCCGGGAGCAAGGCCTCGCCCATCGAGGGTCAATTCCTGCACTCCGGCAGGCAGCACCCGGTATGGAAGAAGCATCATTTGCTTTCCACTCAGGTCGAATACTTCCATCTGTACCTCCATTGGATGTGGCAGGGAAAGACGAAGGATGGCTTCATTGCTGAATGGGTTGGGCAAGAACTCAATGAATTGGGCGCTTATAGCTCTTTCCAGGCCAACCGTCAATACTTCCAGTTCATTCCTTTCCTCTGAGGTGAAGGTGCCTCCGGTGATAAAATTCGGGCTGGAGGCGGCACTGAGACGGTAAAATCCCACCCCGTTGCTGCAGCAGATGCCATCACCGCCGGCATCATACATCACAAAAGTATAGCATCCGGTTGCGGGAAGGCTGAAGCTGTGGTTATAGACCGTTTGGTTCTGAGTATAAGGCCCTCCGCTGTAGAGTACATTGCCCAGGTCGTCCAAGAGCTCCCAGGTAATTTCTCCCGGACTGTTATCCGTACGCAGCACCAGATCAATATTGTTGGCTACCGCAGTGGCTTGGGAAATGCCGGCCGTGACGGTATCATTTATTCCGTTCTGATCACTTTGTCCGTTCGGATTGCTTACCCAGACCTTCAGTTCATTCGCAGTTTGTACGGCAAAGGTGATCCCCGGGATATTGATGCTGGTTTCGCTGTAAAAGGGCAGGTTACCGGTCCAACTGTATGTTCCTACTGTTCCATTGTTTACCTGGTATTTGATATCCAGGCTGGTCAGATCGAAAGCACCCATATTTTTGATTTTGAGATCGGGAGAAATATTGCCGGTGCAGCTTGCCCCGGGGAGTCCACTCAATTCGAGGGAAGCCACATCATAATCAAAGAATGGACTTGGGGGCAAGGGAGGACTGTATTCAGCCTGATGCACCCATTTGGTGACAGGATCCTGGATAAAGGCCGCTACGGCGATCTCTTCCACGTTGTACACATTGGCAAAAGCCCAGTGCGCCTGAAGAACCATAGAGTCGCCGGCAGCCCAGGTAGACGGCAGGGCTGTCCCGGCATTGGTAGGCAACATTTTTTTCATCACATTGTGAAAATCGGTTTCTCCGTTTGAACCGGGAGAGCTGGTGAAATGAATATGCTCTTCTTCTACCACGATGTGCTCAATGGCACTGCCGGTCCAGGCCTGCGGACTGCGGATGACCATTGTCACATATACACTGTCCTGAGTAGCCGGAATGGAATGTGAAATTTCAATCTCGAAAGGAGAAGTGATGGCGTAGCGCTGATTGATGGTTGCGATTGTCCAATTGGCCGGATGCCCACCCCACCAGGCACCGTCAATCTGAGAATGCGGCACCCCGAAAGAAGGAGGGTAATAGGCTACCCTTGCCTGCACATCTGCCGTATTGTGGTTGTACATCGGATCGCTTCCCGGCCACCACACCTGATACTTTACAGGAACGATGCGATCAGGATAAGCATTCACAATACTCTGCATCCCGGGATTATACAAAGCACAGGGGCCACAGGATGCCTGAGTAAAATGCTCCAGCAGAACTTTGCGCTGTACCTGGGCATTGATTGAAAAAACGGCCCCTAAAAGCAAGGCAATCGAAAGGGTAAGGATTCTTCGCATTGGTATGTATTTAACAGATATCTTGGATTTGATTGACCGCCAAATATATAAAATCTTATATAGCTATGATTCGCTTTCGCTCTCTATTTCCTGAAGCATCCACACAATGTTGCACTTTATAACTGGATGTCGTGAATTGTGCCGGGAAATATTTATTTTTGTGAGTATGAAAAGCAGGCTGTTTCAGTCTTAACAACAGTAGTCGATGATGATAAAAAATTTACTCCCCTTGTTTCTGGCCTTCGGATTGACGATGGTGCTCTCTGCTCAATCTATTGCAGTGTATGATGCCCAGGGCAATGCTTTGAGCAACGATATGGTGATCACCTTGCAGGAGGAGCCCGGGCATACCGATATTTTTGCAGATCTGGATGTGGAAAATACCGCTTCATCCGCGTTGCCCATTCTTTGCAAAAAGACGGAAATGAATCTGGTAAGTGGTACGAACAATACCTTTTGCTGGGGTCTTTGCTTCCCTCCCCACGTTTATGTTTCGCCCACTGCGATCACTCTGGCTGCCGGAGAAACAGACACCCTGAACTTTCTGGGTGAGTATTACTCTCAGGGCATCACAGGCACTTCACGCATAGCCTATACCTTTTACGACGAAAACAATCCTTCGGACAGCATCCGCATTATTGTGGACTATGCCTATAATGTTTCCGGTCTGGCTGAGAGCTTTGCACGGGGTGAATTTCGCTTTTCAAATGCTTATCCGAACCCGGCCCAAAGCATCATTACTTTCGATTACATCCTGCCCTATGGCAAGCAGGCTGAATTGCGTCTGCTGAATTTGTTGGGCTCAGCGGTCAGGTCGATTCCTGTGGAAGGTGGCAATGGCAGCCTGCAGCTGAATGTCAGTGATCTGAATGAGGGGGTTTATTTCTATTCCCTCTGGGTGAGGGGAGAAGCCATCAGCACCCGCAAGCTGATTGTCCGCAGATAAATCAGCCTGGCCTTCCCTTCCTTTCCTCTCCCTTCAGAGCCGCAATATTGCGTTGCAGCCCTTTCCAGCCACTGCGCATTAAGGCTGATTTTTTGAAGATGTTGCGAAACTGGCCTTCATCCATCTCCTCCCAATCCTGCTTCCGTAAATCCATCAATCGGAAAGTGGGTTGAAAACGTGCTTCTGAATTCGGTTTGACTTCTCTGTTCCAGGGGCATACTTCCTGACAGATGTCGCATCCAAAAATCCAGTCCTGATACTGCCCGGCCAGGTCTGCAGGGATGGGTTTTTCTTTATTGAGTTCAATGGTCAGATAGGAAATGCAACGCCTTGCATCCAGCACCCGGGCTTCTGTAATTGCCTGGGTGGGGCAGGCGGTAATGCATTGGACGCACCCCCCGCAGTAGTCACGCATCCCTCCTTCATCAGGGGGAATGTCGAGGTCGGTGAGGATCTCGGCCAGAAAGAACCAGGATCCTCCATCCCTGTTCAACAGCAGGCTGTTTTTTCCAATCCATCCCAGACCGGCCCGGGCAGCCAGTGCTCTTTCCATCAGGGGTGCCGAATCGGTGAAAGCACGGTGGATTGTTGAGCCTTGTTTTTCAAGCCATTGTAGGATGGGGCGCATTTTTTCTTTGAGCACAAAATGATAGTCCTCTCCGTAAGCGTATCGGGCAATTTTATAGCCTGTGTGGATTTCTTGTTCAGCTTGATAGTTGTGAATGAGACAGATGACAGACCTGGCTCCGGGCATCAGTTTACCTGGATCCAATCGCTTCCCGGTATTCCTCTCCAGCCATTGCATCTCCCCCTGTCGCCCTTCGGCCAGCCACTGCCTGTACCTTTCTTCCTCTTCCAACAGTGGGGCTGTGGTTGTAATGCCGCAGGCATCAAAGCCGCATTGCCGGGCCAGTATCCTCAATGATTCCTTCTGATCAAGGGAGAGAGGAGCTGCTTTCATTCTCAGAACAAGGTGTTTTGATTATCCCTGAGGCGGCTGTGCCCCAAATGCTGGTATGCCCTATCAGTAACTTCCCTTCCGCGCGGGGTTCGCATCAGAAAGCCTTCCTGTATCAGAAATGGTTCATATACTTCCTCTATGGTGCCGGGATCTTCCCCTACTGCTGTAGCGATGGTATTTAAACCAACCGGACCGCCCTTGAATTTCACGATAATGGCATCCAGGATGCGGTTGTCCATCTCATCCAGGCCAAACTGATCCACGTTCAGGGCTTCCAGTGCATAGCGGGAAATCTCCAGATCGATGCTGCCATTGCCCTTTACCTGTGCAAAATCGCGCACCCTGCGCAGCAGCAGGTTGGCGATACGCGGCGTACCCCGGCTCCGGCCAGAAATCTCTTTGGCTGCGGCATCACTGATCGCTACCTTCAATATCCCGGCGGAGCGACGCACAATACCGGTGAGGGTATGGCTGTCGTAGTATGCCAGTCGTGCATTGATGCCAAAACGGGATCGCAAGGGTGCAGTCAGCAAGCCGGAGCGGGTGGTAGCTCCGATCAGTGTGAATGGACTGAGGCTGATCTGAACCGAACGGGCATTGGGGCCGCTATCAATCATAATATCAATCCGGTAGTCCTCCATCGCCGAATAGAGATATTCTTCCACCACAGGACTCAGGCGATGGATCTCATCGATAAACAAGACATCATTATCCTCCAGGTTTGTAAGCAGGCCCGCCAGCTCTCCGGGCTTATCCAGCACAGGCCCTGAGGTGATGCGGATGTTTACCCCCAGCTCATTGGCAATGATATGGGATAAGGTAGTCTTGCCCAGGCCCGGAGGACCGTGGAGCAGTACGTGATCCAGGGCTTCCCCTCTTTGCCTGGCAGCAGCCACGAAGATTTTGAGGTTTTCCACCACCTTGTCCTGTCCGGCAAAGTCCCCAAATGCCACCGGCCGCAATACATTCTCCACTTCCCGCTCTGCGGGGGTCATTCCTGCCCCACTGGCATCCAGATGCTCATTCATAGAATCGCACTTTAAAGCAAAAATAGGCAAAGCCGGCCTGACTGGCTTAATGTCTTCTCGCAGATTTGGGAAAATAGGAAAAATAGCCATAATTTAGCCTTGTTTAGCAAAAGACCAGCCAGGATGAAAAAGATTCTTTGCGCAGTAGACTTTTCCACAGGATCATTGCACGCCCTTGACTATGCCGTGAAGATGGCCTGCAGGCTGGAAGCAGAAGTTGAAATGGTATGGGTGGACAACACCGCAGAGGCATCCAGCCTTACAGCCATATCCAAGGACCTCCGCCTGGAAGTCAAGAAACAATTTGAAGAACTGATGAGCGAGCGGCAGCAGGCCTGCAGCAGCATCAAAATCGAATACAAGCTGAAGAAAGGCAAGGTGTACCGTGAAGTATCCGCACTGGCTTCTGCCGGGAAGGCCGACCTGATCGTGGCAGGTAGCCACGGTGTTTCCGGGTTTGAGCAGCACTGGATCGGCAGCAACGCCTTTCGAATTGTCAGTCGCGCCCCGGTTCCGGTCATTACGGTTCCTTTGAACTACGACATCCAGCGCCCGGTCAATAAAATCGTTTTGCCTATGGACAGCACTGCAGATACCCGACTGAAGGTGCCCGTGGTCATTCGCTTCGCCAAGGCCTTTGGGGCTGAGATGATCGTTTTGGCTTTATCTTCCACTGATTTGCTCTCCCTGCAAAAGAAGGTGGAATCGAATGCGGCCTGGGCCTGCAATGAGATTGAAAAGGCCGGCCAGAAAGCCAGCTGCGAGCGGCGAAAAGGAAAAAACATCACGCAGACAACCATTGAATTCGCCACCGAGACGGATGCGGATCTGATTGCCATTATGACAGAAAAAGACAGCAGCACTTCCAGCCTGATGCTTGGGCAATATGCCCGCCAGATGGTGAACAATGCTTCTGTTCCAGTGCTTTCGGTAAATGCCGACACCTACTAACTCCAGATTGAATGAGCAGATTACTGAACAAAAATGCCATCTTTTGCTGTATCCTTTTGGCCGGAATCTCGTTGAATCCGATTGCCCAGGAACACCCTCAGGTGAGCGTAAAGCAAGCTGACGAAATCAGACTGCTGTTGGAAAAACATAGAGACATTTGTAAGCTTTTTCCGGAAATAGATGGATTTCGCATTCAGATTTATTTTAACTCCGGGCACAATTCTAAAAGCCAGGCATTTGAAGTGTACAAACAGTTTATAGCAAATTACCCGGGAGTAGAAGCGTATGTGTCCTACCAGGAGCCCAATTATAAGGTAAGGGCAGGCGATTTCCGCACCCGTCTGGAAGCGGAAGGTTTTTTAAGAAAGATACAGGCTGATTATCCCAGCGCCTTTGTGATCAAAGATCAGGTGTTGTTTCCACCCCTTCATTAAACCCATCATTAATCCGAACAATATTCATCATTATGAAAAAAAGAGAAATACTGGTAGCCATTGACTTTTCCGACTGCTCCATCAATGCACTGGAGCACGCCCTTTCCATTGCACAGAAAGCCAATGCCAACATCCAGATGATCTGGGTAGCCCGTGCCGAAAGCGAAGGAAAGCTTGGAGAAGGGGAAGGAGAGGAACAGGTGGAAGAGGCCGAAAAGCTGTTTGAAGGACTGATCAAGAAGTATGCCTGGCGTCTGAAAGAAGGAGAGATTCGCTATAAGATCCGCTTTGGAAAGGTTTACCGTGAAATCGTAGATGAGGCCATTAAGCTCAAAGCCTGGCTGCTCGTTTGCGGAACGCACGGAACCAGCGGTTTTGAAGAGTTCTGGATCGGGAGTAACGCTTTCCGGCTGGTTACCGCAGCCCCCTGCCCAACCATCACCATCCGGGAAGGCACACCCATCAAACGCACTTTGCGCAATGTCGTGATGCCCATCGACAGCTCACCGGACACCCGCCAGAAAGTGCCCTTCACCGCAGCGATCGCTAAGTTGTTTAATGCACGGATACACATCCTCGGCCTTTACACCACCCAGATTTATGCAGTCCGTGATAAGGTGGATCGATACATAGATCAGATCAAAAAATACCTGGATGAACACGAAATCCGATATACTGCGGTCACACTGGAGGTGGATAATATTACTGAGGATACCCTGCGGTACGCAGAAGAAATTGATTGCAATCTGATCAGTATTATGACAGAACAGGAGAAAACAACAGCCAACCTATGGCTGGGCCCCTATGCACAGCAGATGGTAAACCATTCTCCTTATCCGGTACTCTGTACTCAACCCAAGGAATTGAGCATCTGACGCGAGAGAGCGATAGGAAAAGAAAGGCGGCTGAATCCATTCTCAGGAATCAGCCGCCTTGTTTTTGACGGAGACAAAGCGGAAAAGTCAGGAATAGCGTCCTACCGAATTAAGATCCTCAAAGGCCATCTGCAGACGGGCTGCCATTGCTTTCTCACCTTCCCTCACCCATTTGCGCGGATCATAGAATTTTTTGTTGGGAACATCCTCTCCTTCCGGATTGCCAATCTGGCCCTGCAGGAAATCGTGGTATTTGGCTTCATAACTTCTGACGCCATCCCAGAAAGCCCATTGTGTATCCGTATCAATGTTCATTTTTACCACCCCATAAGAGATGGCTTCACGGATCTTTTCCTGAGAAGAACCTGATCCACCGTGGAAGACAAAGTCCACCGGATTATCGTCCGTACCAAAATGCTCTTTGATATACTGCTGTGAATTGCGCAGGATGACCGGCTCCAACCTCACATTGCCCGGTTTATACACCCCGTGCACATTCCCGAAGGAAGCGGCAATGGTGAAACGCGGGCTCACCTTGCTCAGCTCCGCATAAGCATAGGCCACGTGTTCCGGCTGGGTGTACAGCTTAGTGCTGTCGATTCCGGTATTGTCCACCCCGTCTTCCTCCCCGCCGGTGATCCCGAGTTCAATTTCCAGGGTCATCCCGATTTTATGCATTCTCTCCAGATAGGCTTTGCAAGTGGCAATATTCTCTTCCAGCTCTTCTTCCGAAAGATCCAACATATGACTGGAAAACAAGGGTTTCCCGTGCTTTTGGTAGAATTCCTCCCCGGCCTCCAGCAAACCATCGATCCACGGAAGCAACTTCCTTGCTGCGTGGTCTGTATGTATGATGACCGGAACCCCATACAGTGGTGCAATCCGGTGAATATACTCAGCACCTGCCACCGCCCCTGCGATGGCAGCCTGCTCATTGTCGTTCTTCAGGCCTTTTCCGGCATAGAAAGCAGCGCCTCCATTGGAAAACTGGATGATGATGGGTGCTTTCACTATCGCTGCAGCCTCGAGGGCGGCATTCAGGGAATGCGACCCTACCACATTGACCGCGGGAATGGCATAATGATGTGCCCTTGCATCCTTGAATATTTCCTGTACCTGGTCACCGGTAGCTACACCCGGACCCACTTTTTCACGTAAACTCATTGTCTGCTTTTTTGGGTTGTTGATATCTTGAAAATAACATACAAAATTAAGGAAAAACAAGGGGAATCATCATCGGATCAAAATCAACTTACCTGTCCTTCGTCCTTCTCCCTCCAGGCTTACCTGGGCTTCCCGCTCAAAGTACAATACCCAGGTATAAGCATCTTGGGGACAAGGATTTCCATTTTTGCTGCCATCCCATCCGGGGTGTAATACGGAGGACTCGTAGACGGTCTGTCCCCAGCGATTCACAATGAGCAGGCGCACATTGCTGAGGGGTTCTGATGATTTGATCTCAAAGAAGTCATTCTTGCCGTCTCCGTTTGGGGTGAACGCATTGGGCGCCCAGATGATCGCACAAGGCAAAATGCGCACCGAATCTTCATCGCGACAAGCACCATTGTCCACGGTCACAGAATAAAGCCCGCTTTCCGAAATCTCCCTCCTTGGCACATTCCATCCATCATTCCACAGATAGGTATGCAAATGGCCCTCCTGGCCTACATCCAGTACAATCTGATCAGCACTGCATAAATAAAGAGAATCGGGAAGGTTGAGTTGTGGCACAGGCAGGATCGACAGGAAGAGGGAGTCTCTGCCCTTGCAACCATTGAAATCCACCACCTCAATCCAGTAACTTCCTGCGTTTGTCAGAAGGATATCCGGCCCACTTTGTCCGCTGCTCCAGGAATAGGAGGCATACTGGCCAGGGAGCCGTACTTCAAGCACCTCATTCCGGCAGATGGCCGTGTCTTCAGGCAGGGCCGGCTGGGGGGCAGGCAGCACGCTTACGTTCACACTATCCGGATCGGAAGCGCATTGATACTGATCGCTGACAATCAACCAGTAAATCCCGGCGGTATTCACCTGTATGGTCGGGGTGGTGCTGCCATCCGACCATTCCCAGGACTGATAAGGGCCACTTCCGTCCAGTACAATCGTGGTGCCCTCACACAGAACCGTATCCCCGGGCAGGTTCGGATCGGGGACAGGATGCACCAGGATGCTGGTCTGGGCACTGTCGGCACAGCCGGTGAGGCTGTCTTCAAAAACATAGTGCAAGGGAAAGGTTCCGCTCTGCATCGTTTCGAAATAAGGATGTACTACTCCCGGCCCTGTCCATATCCCGCCGGAAGGAGTCCCGTTGGGCAGGAGGAAGGGAAGTTCATTCAAACACAGGGCGGGCAGGGTGGGCAAAGTGATTTGTGGCAAAGGATGTACATAAAGGGTATCGCCCAGGGAATCACTGCAGCCGCTAAGGGGATCCGTATAATGGTAAGAAAACGGATAACTCCCGGCCCCTATGCCCGGATCAAAGTTATTTCCGCTGACCCCTGTTCCCGAATACCAGCCCCCTGCGGGGCCTCCGCCATTGAGGTTCACCGGGGGATCATTTTCGCAAAAAGGACCCGGAACCCCCAGGCTGAGCTGGGGCAAAGGCTGCACCCGTATGCTGTCATAAGCCGTATCGCTGCATTGGGTGAGGGGATCTGTATATGCATACCAGATGGGGTAAGTCCCACTCCCAGTGGCTGGGTCAAAGTTGTTTCCGCTCACGCCTGTCCCTCCCCATATCCCCCCGGCAGGCAGGGCATTCAGAAGCACAAGACTATCATTTTCGCACACATCCGCAGGGGAGCTAATGGAAACAAGCGGAAGGGCAAATACCTCAACTGTATCCGGGGCAGAATCGCTGCATTGGGTGAGTGGGTCGGTGAAGTGATAAAAGAGGGTATAGGTTCCGGCCCCAGTACCGGGATCAAAGCTCCCTCCGCTGATTCCCGCGCCGGTCCACCATCCCCCGGGCGGAGTACCGCTTCCCAGGTTGATGGGAGGATCATTCAGGCAGAAATCGCCCAGGGGCGTCAGGCTCACATTTGGTAAAGCGTGGACCGTGATCGTTCCCCAGGCGGTATCGGAACATCCTGTAGCAGGTGTTTGATAGGCATACCAGCAGGAGTGCATACCCCCAGCCTGGGTATTGGTAAAGGAAGCGGCAATCACACCCGCTCCCCCATAGGTTCCCCCTGCCGGGCTCCCACCCTGAAGCTGAACCGCCGGAGCCCCGGCACAGATGTGGCTATCGAGCTGCCATAGCAGCTGCGGAACCGGAAAAACCTCCAGGCTGTCGGCAATGCTGTCGGTACAGCCTGTGAGCGGATCGGTGTAAGTGTAAGTCAGGATATGCAGACCTGTACCTGACAGGGATGGATCAAACTGTCCGGCTGCTACCGCGGCACCTGTCCAGAGGCCCCCTGCCGGACTTCCAAAGTTCAGATTGAGCATTCCTTCATTCTCACAAATATCCGGAAGGCCATTGATTTGGACCTGGGGAAGGGGATAGACCGAAATATTGCCAAAAGCGGTATCTCTGCATCCCGTCAGGCTGTCTTCATAATAATAGAAAATGGCATAAGCTCCAGGCCCCAGGCCCGGTTGAAAGGTGTCGCCTGCCAGTCCCTGCCCTCCATATATCCCTCCGGCCGGAGAACCGCCATCCAGGATGGTATCCGCTGCATTGGCGCAGAATGGACCCGGAAGGTTCAGGCTTAGTACAGGCAATGGAAGTACCGTTAAGGTATCCGGCAAGGAATCCACACAGCCGGTCAGGGGATCCTGGAAGATATAGTGGTAAGGATAAGCGCCCGGCCCGATGGAGGGATCGAAAACTCCATTGAAAATTCCTGCGCCCTGATAAGTTCCCCCCGCAGGAAATCCCCCGGAAAGGGAAACAGCCTGGGCATTGGCACAAAGCGCCGGCGGGGACACCAGATTCATAATCGGCTGGGGATGAAGCACGATTTGCAGCGGAATACTGTCAATACATCCATTGCTGTCAGCATACACATAATGGATGGTATAACTTCCGGGGGCCGGTGGATCAAATTGATTGTTGCTCACCGATGATCCGGTATAGGTCCCGCCCGCCGGACTCCCTCCGCTCAGGGTAAAAGGCAGATCGGCCAGGCAGAGATCCGGCAATGCAGTATGACTTATTTGCGGCAGCGGATGCACATTGACCGTGACTGAGTCTATATCCTGGCATCCTGTAATTCCATCAGTATATTGGTAGATAATGTTATGTGCGCCGGGGCCTGCCACTGCCGGGTTGAACCATCCTGCAATAGCTCCGCTGCCGGAATAGAGGCCACCCGCCGGACTGGCATATACCAGTTCATAAGCAGTATCACTTTCACAAACATCCGGGGGCGAGAGGAAAACAATCTGGGGGTTGGCAAAAACCTGAAAAGTATCGTAAGCCGCTGCTGTACAGCCTGTCGCGGGATCGGTATACGTATAGGTGAGCGGATAGTTCCCGGCATATAAAGGGACGAAGTTCCCGGCGCTGACCAGCGGGCCGGAGAAGGTTCCGCCGGAGGGGTTTCCTCCGCTAAGCGGAATGGGAGGGCCGCCTTCGCAGGCAGTGCCCGGTAAAGAGAAAGAGAGGGTAGGAAGCGGATGCACCGTCAGGTTTGTCATTGCTGAATCCCGGCACAGGCTCAGGCTGTCCTGGTAATGATACCAAAGGGTATAATTTCCAGCCCCCTGGACGGGAGAAAACTGATTCCCACTCACACCTGTGCCACTCCAGCTTCCTCCTGCCGGATTCCCCTGGGGTAAGGTGATGCCGGGGTTGTTGACACAAATAGCAGGCAGGGCGGGCGCTGTGACTACCGGAAGGGGATGCACCAGCATCGTTTGCTGTGTATCCTTGCTGCATTGCGTAGCCGGATCAGTATAGGCATAGTTCAGGATATGGCTTCCTGCGCCAATGGCCGGGTCAAACCATCCGGCACTGACACCCGGGCCGGAATACGTACCCCCGGCAGGCGTGCCCCCGCTGAGGGGGAAGTGAGGATCTGAAACGCAAAGCGGGGCAAGCGGGGCAAAGCCCGGATCAGGGAGGGAATGGACCTGAATAGAGGTGGAAATATCAGCCAAACAAGCCGTAAGGCTGTCTGCATAAGCATAATTAAGGATGAAAGTTCCCGGACCCGTTTGGGCGGGATCAAAATAAGAAGCGCTCACTCCGGGGCCGCTGTATGTTCCTCCGGGAGGCGTGGCATTTGCCAGCAGCAAAGGGGGCTGATCTATGCAAAGCGCTGCCAGAGGCGGGAAGGTCAAGACAGGGAGGGAGTCCATTGAGACGATCATCGTATCGGCCGCTGCGCAGGTATTGCTATTGGTGACGGTCAGGGAATACTGTCCTGCCTGCTGAATGATGCGGGTTTGCTGGGTGCTGCCATCATCCCAGAGGTAGGTGACAAAAGGCTGAGAGGCAGAAAGACTCAGGCTGTCCCCCTGGCAAAAAGCCGTATCCGGGCCGAGGTCCGGATTGGGAAGGGCAAAAACAGTATAGCTTACGGCGGCACTGTTCTGGCATCCTGTGGCGGGATCTTCATAAACATACTGCAAGAGCCGGTTCCCCGGCGTATGGGTATCTGTCAGGCTGTCCCCCTGCACCCCGAATCCGCTATAGGTTCCCCCGGCCGGACTACCGGTTTGAAGAAGCAAAGGGCTTGCCCCGGAACAAAAGTTCCCGGGAGTGGTAAGGCTGACGGCAGGCAGGGGATTAATGTTGATCGAGGCAGATCCCAACATATCATCACCACACCCAGTGACAGGATTGAGGGCAGAGACTGTATAAACACCTATCGATTGCTGATTGGGAAACCAAAGAGGACCACCGGCACCAATGATGCTATCTACAATACTTTGGCCATTCAGGAATAAGTAATATTTCATCCCGACCTCACTCCCATCCAGGCCTACAGGTAAGCCTCCACCAAATTCGCAATAGAATCCACCTCCGGTCACATTAAACTGAAGCGGAAGGGAATCAATCACCACCGTGATGGCCCCTGCCATCGGCAGTGTGCAACCGGTCAGGCTGTCGTGCCCGATAACAGTATAAGTGCCTGAGTAAGGCTGCAAGCCAAAGCTAAAGCCACTGCCATTGCCGGAAACATCCGGCCAGAGGAGGTTTCCATCGAGATAAAGATCATAGAGCACAGAGGATTGTGAATTGTCCAAAGTAATGTCCACACCGAGCCCGCCTTTGCAATAAGAACTGTCTCCACCAACATTGTACACCTGTGGCAAAGGGTTCACATTCACCTGTATTTGCGTACTGACCAGGCTGCCGGTGGTATCGGTATAAGTGACCGTATATAGCGTGGATACCAGAGGAAACATCATCTGATTCTGAAGATTGGTGCCTGCGAGGCCGCTGGCCGGGCTCCAATTGAAATTGCTTCCATTGGGAAGGATCACATTCAGGGTGTCTCCATAACAAACTTCTACTGTGGAAAGGAGGGCCGAAGAAGGCGTTTCCAGCAAACAGACCTGCTGCTGGTTCCCGGAAGCGCCGGTCGCAGCCGTGATGCCCCACCACACCAGGCTGTTTCCCGCAAAAACCGTATTGATGATATTCTGGTTCAGATTTAGTCGCAGCGCATTATTGTAGAACACCCTCAACATTGTGGAAGCCGGATTCCAGACAATCCGGATTTCCCGCCAAACCCCGTCTTCAATATTGGGAGATTGCAGATAAGCCTGCACCGGGCCGGCCAGGTTGTTGGCGGTGAAGTGCATATTGGAGCCATTTTTCAGGATGGCGGTATGATCCGAAGTAATATCTCCCAGCAAAGGATGATAATAGGTATCAAACTCAACCGCCAGGGATGGGCTCAGCGTGCTGTATCCCAAACCATTCCCCGGTCCACCCAGGGCTGTCACCCCTTCTCCCTGCAATACGAAGGCGATGCCATCCCCGGCCCCATCGATATTGCCAAAATTGGCCAGAAAACGAATATCAAAAGATTGGGTAAGATCAATCTGACTCAATTGCCAAAGAGAGGCCGTCTGGGTAGGCTGGGCCGGGGTAAGTTCAAAGCAACCGTTGCCGCTGAAACTGGTGCTGCCGTTCATAAAAAAGGCCTGGCCGGAAAGCATATAAAACGGAAGCAGGAAGATAAGCAGCAGGCTAATCCTTTGCTTTCTGTACAGCTTCGCGGCGATATGAAATCTGGCTTGCAGCAGCTTCAGGTGCATTTTTCCTATGATCAAAGATAAGACACTTCAAAACGGCCGAAAGTGATTGCCGGGCTGAAGTGAGATGCATCTCTCACAAAGTAAGATAAAAAATGGCGGTAAAGTCCCGGGGCACTTGTTAATTTTCTGTTATTGCAAGAGATTCTGTTTCTTTGGATTCCGAAAGAGATACCAATGAATTCCGTCTATCATATAAGCAAAACCCATTTCAGGCTATGGCTACTGCCTTTGCTCTTGTCAGTATCCTTTCCTGCGCTCTCCCAACCCCAGATCCAACAGCTGCTTGGCCCTGGGAATAGTGTGCAGCAATACGATATTGCAGAATGGGAAATCAGCCTGCAGGCGGCTTATACCAATCCTTACGACCCCGATCAGGTGAAGCTTTGGGGAAGTTTTATTTCTCCGGATGGAGACAGTGCCAGTCTTCCGGGCTTTCAGATGCAGCCTTTTCTTTTTCCTGCGCCCGATCAGCTCACCCCCCAGGGTAATCCGGTGTGGAAGATGCGCTTTTGCTTCGACGAGCCAGGGAAATGGTTTTACCGCATCCATCTGCAGGACAGCAGTGGAATCACACATAGCAATCCGGACAGCATAACGATTCTGCCATCCAGCTTCCCTGGTTTTGTGAGGGGGACAGCAGGGAATTATTTTGTAATGGATAATGGGGAGGTATTTCTCACCCTCGGGATGAACCTGGCCTGGGGAATACCGGAAGGAAGCTATGCGATGTATGAGGTATGGATGGACAGCCTGGCAGCCAATGGCGCCAATTTCATCAAGATAATGCTGGTGCCCTGGTCGCTGAGTGTGGAATGGGATGATACCGGCCTGGGCAATTATGATGCACGGCAGGCCCGGGCGCGCCACCTCGACTGGATCCTGGCACTGGCCAGGCAGCGTGGAATCCGCATCCAACTGGCTTTTGCCATCCACGACGTACTCTCCTCTCAGTGGAACAACCATTGGGCGCAAAGTCCTTACAACCTGGCCAATGGAGGCCCTTGTCCCACAGTCCAGGACTTCTTCACCCTTCCGGAAGCCAAATCTCTGTTTAAGCGAAAACTACGCTATATCCTGGCGCGCTGGAGTGCTTACCCTGAGATCATCGCCTGGGAGATCCTGTCGGAAGCAGACAATGTAGAGGGTTATAACCAATTTGCTGGTGCGGTAAGCCTTTGGTTGCAGGAAATGAATGTTTTTGTGAATCAGTCCGATCCCTGGAAACGCCCCCTCAGTGCTGGCTTTGCCGTTACTGCCAACGACGCCTCGTATTGGAATCATCCACTGACCGCTTTCACCCAGATACACTCCTACGATGATTTCCCGGATTTTGAGAAGGAGATGTACAATGCCACCCGGCGCTACCAAACGCTCTACCCTAAGCCCAGCATCGTCGGGGAGATGGGAATGGCCTACAACCCTGACAGCATCATCCAGGATGATCCGGAAGGCATCGCCAACCGGAATGCGCTATGGACTACTTTGCTATCCGGGGCACTTGGCTCCGGAATGAGCTGGTGGTGGGACAATTACATCCATCCCCAGAGCCTGTACCGGCATTTTCGCGGACCGGGAGAGTTGTTGCACTTGAGCTTCCCCGACAGCAGTTGGATGCCGGTGAGGCCCCAGGTACGGAACACTCCTGCCGACAGCCTGGAGATTGAGCCTGCTTTCGATCAGCTCTTCAGCAAAGCTCCCGCCAATGATTTCCTGGTGGAGAACGGGGGCATTCTTGATCCGCCCGAGCGGATGCTGGGCAGCGTGCTATACGGCAACGGCTTTCTTGTGAACGCCTTCCGCAATCCCCCCACCTTCCGGGTGGATTTCCCGGAAGACGGCCAGCTGATCATTCGTACCGGGAACTACGTGGTTAGTTCGGTACTTCAAATCAGCCTGAATGGCATCCCCATTTTCTCACAGGCGGTATCGGCAAATAATGAATATGAAATATTCATCCCTGAAGGGAAGCATTTGATTCTGGTAGAGAACAGCAGTCCGGATAATGCGGCTTGTGAAATCAGGGCATACGGTTTCTTTCCTTACCGCTCCCGGGCCAGGGCATTTGCTTTACAGGGTCAGGGGGGCGCAATGGGATGGATTCAGCATCAGGATTTTCACTGGAAAGAATGGTATCTCCAGGGAGCCCCTGCCCTGGTAAACGGCGCTGAACTTGTTTTCACGGGCTTTCCCGACACACTGCACAGCGTGCACTGGATGGATGCCTGGACGGGCAAAGCATTGAGCAGTAGCTTGGTCAATCCCTCCTCCGACACCCTGATTCTCAGTATCCCTGCTTTCACCACCGATATTGCTTTTCGGGTGGACAAAGGGAACACCGCCGGCTTGTCTGAACAGGAGGCCGAGGAGGTTGGGGCCTTTTCCGTCTTCCCCAATCCATCCATCGGGTTTCTCCAGTTTGATGTGGACCTGCCGCGGGCCGGCCGTGCGGAGATTCTGGTGTTTGACAGTTTAGGCAAGCTGATAGCGAAGCCTTTCAGTGGTTTCCTTCCTATGGGAAGGCACCGTATCCCCTGGGCGGAGGCCGGCGTTATGCTCCGGCCTGGCTTGTATATTGGGGAAATCCGTGCAGGGAATTGGAAGCGCAGCGTGAAGATCATCCGGCAATAGACAGAAGGATACTTTCAAAGGATTATCCGCAATTTCGCCCTCAGGCCGGGCGGGCCCCTGTCCTTTTGCCTTGATGCAAAAGGACCAAAAAATCAAGGCTGCATTGCCTTTCCTTGAAAACCACGGAAATTCGATACGGTCTTATTGATGAAAGGCAAAAACCTGTATTTTTGCCCCACGAATCCGGCCCCGTAGTTCAGCTGAATAGAACGTCAGATTCCGGTTCTGAAGGTCGTGGGTTTGAATCCCGCCGGGGTCACTTGATGATAAAATCCCGCACCAAAGGTGCCGGGATTTTTCATTCGACGGCATTGCGAACTTGTTCGCAAATGCAGGAGAATGAAAAGCCCGTGGACCGAGCGAAGCGAGGGCCAGGGATTTTATCCACTGCACGGACAAGAAGGGATCACGCAAGTAATCCCGCATTAAACAGTTTGGAGGATGAGTGTGGAGGAGAAATCCTGACACTTGCCCCAAGCTCACCCTCACCATTTCTTCTCCAGCTGATTTCCGGGGGTCTTCCGGAAGTTCAGAATAAAGTAAGAAGAGACTACGTCTCACCCCAGGGCTATGGCTATTCGGTGCGTTGTGTGAGGGATTGGGGGGGGGTAGTTATGCTGACAACATAACAAAATCCTCGACGCTCAAGTAGCAAGATTGAAAACCAAGGTTATCATTTGTGCATTAGAAGATTGCTCAGTTTTAGACTGAATCAAAACTTTTATGTAATTTGGTCTAAGGAACCGATCCTGCTTATAACACCCGTAGGAAACTATTTATTAAAATCTTAATAATATGGATGAAAAGAATTTACCAACTATTCCAGGTTTCTATTCTGGAGAAAATCCTGCCAATTATGAACAGAAGTGCCCCTTGGTGCTTGTCCTTGATGTTTCTTCATCGATGTATGGTACTCCTATTGATGAGTTAAATAAAGGCCTAAAGGTCTTTCAAGTTCAGATCCAGAACGATGAGGTTGCAGCTGCGCGACTAGAAACGGCAATAATAACATTTGGGGAGGGCGTTCAATGCATTCGAGATTTCTCCCTTTTCGAAAACAATTCCATTCAGGATCTATCCGCATCAGGATATACTCCAATGGCTGAAGCGGTGTCCTTAGCTATAGAACTTATCACTGAAAGAAAAGAATGGTACAGGCAAAGAGGCCTTCAATTTTATCGACCCTATATAGTCTTGATGACAGATGGTGAGCCAACTTCTTCGGTTGTCGATATTAAGAATATGATTAGTGCTGTGCATTCAGGTGTAGCCAATAAGAAGTTCAACTTCTGGGCTTTTGGTACGAAAGGGGCCAATATGCATTTTTTAAAACAACTTTCATCGCCGACCTTCCCTCCTCAACAATTGACTGGTGTTAACTTTCGCGAATTTTTCCAATGGTTAAGTGCAAGTATGGCTATAATTTCCAAATCAAAAGCTGGGGATAGAATTAATGTTGAGCCAAAACCTGGTGAAAATCCTTTTCAAATAACAATCGAATAATATAATGTAGCGTGTGATCACATTGCCTTTGTTATAAACGAGTGTACATCATCAGTCCTCTGGCACTTTTTTCGATATGTCTATTAAAGCTGAAAATAATAACAGTGAATGTCAAAACCCTGAGCACAATCCGCTTTCATTTCTAGAAGACAATAAGCAGGAAATCACAAAGTCAAAGATAGGGATAGAAGAGTCTTCCCCAAGTCAATGGAAAATCATAGGAGCCTCCGTTACAGGTTACTTGCATAAAAACAATAATAAGCCCTGTCAGGATGCACATAGATTTCTTCAAATAAGTCCTGATATGGGAATCATTGTCGTCTCAGACGGTGCAGGCTCTTCTGAATTCTCTCAACTATCTTCTAATCATATTGTGAACAGGTGCATTTCGCTCTTCAGCGACATTTTTCATCAGAAGATGGATCTCAATAAACCATTACCTTGCACTGATAATGAATGGAGATCTATTGTATTGGACTGTTTTTCGACTATCCATCAAGAGTTGACAGATATTGCAAATGAGATAAGTCAGCCTGTTTCAGCCTTACATGCGACCGTAATATGTGCTGTTTTCTCAACATCGGGCATTTATATTGCTTTTGTGGGAGATGGTAGGGCTGGTTATCAAGATTTAGAAGGGAATTGGTATGCAGCAATGGAGCCTAGCAAAGGAGATCAGGTTGGAGAAACTAACTTTATTACCCAAGATATTGTATCCAACCCAGAACTAATCAATACCAAGGTTATTGATTCAGAGATCAAATCTATTGTAGTATTAACGGATGGGTGTGAAAATTCCGTTTGGATGATTAGTCAAAGAGATGATGTTACCGGGAATATTATTAATGTAAATCTTCCATATTCTCCCTTCTTCAACTCAAACATTCAAACTTTGAAAGATTTATACAATGACCTTTCTGCGGATGATATTGGCCTGCTTTGGGTGGAATATTTGAGCTCTCATCGAGTATTCTCCAGAGAAGAGGATGATAAAACGCTAGTAATTGCTTTTCTTGATACATAGCTCCACTTTTAGAGGAAGAGATGATGACACGACGATTAAATACAAAAAGTGGAAAATACTTCGACATTAGCGATGCTTTCCTTTATTCTGGGGGAGAGGGGGCAATATATACAACAATTGGCACTAACCCAATATATGCAGTAAAGCTCTATCATTCCTCAAAGGATACCTCCAAGATAGAGCAGAAGATAGGGTTTATGATTTCCAACTCACCTCTTACCAATGCTCCCAAACAGTATAGAGATGCTATTGTTTGGCCTATTGAACAATTATATGATAATGTGAGATTTGTAGGATACTTAATGCCATTTATTTCAGAAGGTCTAAAGCTTTTCTCAATTACAAAACCAATACTACAAGGTTCATTATTAACAGATCCGTCTTGGTGCAAATTTGATTTTGCAAATAGCAATTCCTATTTAATTCGGCTAAAACTTTGCTACAATCTTGCAAATGTCTTTGACTTATTACATCAGACTAAAAAATACGTCATTGTTGATGCAAAATCCGAGAATGTCATTATCAGTGAGAATGGTCATTTTACTATTATAGATTTAGATAGCGTTCAAATAGCAGGCCTCGGGATTCAACATTTCAAGGCATCCGCACATACTCCTGAAAACTCACCCCCAGAATATCACAACGGTCAAATCAATATTGATAGAGATGTGATCCCTGTATGCTGGGACTATTTCTCCTACGCGGTAATGGCATACGAAATATTGTTTGGTATTCACCCATTCCAGGCATCGCACAAAGATCCAAGGAATACAACGATTAGCTCAAATATTAAGTCAGGAGCCTTTGTTCATGGAAGAAACCGAGGAGACCTGTACGTTGTTCCTCAACCTCATAATGCATTTCACCAACTGCCTGACAGTTTAAAGTCTCTCTTTGTTAAGTGTTTGGATACTGGGCACTTATATCCTAAATCGCGTCCAAACTTATCCGATTGGAGTAAAACAATCTTGACGGAAATTCAAAAGCCTCATAGCATACAATACACAAGAGTACATTCCAATCGACCGACCACAAGCCTTGGCAAAAAGCGGAAATCGTTAAGAGCTTTAATTCTTACTGGCATTATTACTGTCAGTTTTTTAGCATTAATTGGTTTTTACTCAGCCAATAATGCAAACGACAAAAATGAAAGAGTCATCAATACATCATATGAATACGATTTTTTGGGAGTATACTACGGAACAATAAAGATGGCTGATGGAAATACGCAAAGAATTTACTTAAATATTAGCGGAAAAGGTATTTTTGAGAATAGTTATACGGCTGTTCTTAAATACGCAATATCCAAGGAATCTATAACAGACATTTTATATTTCGAGCCTTCAACAGGAACATTCTCGCTAAATACGCTTGGATCTGGCGTTACACGATATAATTCGACGGGTACCATTTCTCTCAATTCTTCAAGCGAAAATCCTCTATCATGGGAATTAGAAAAGCTCTGATATCAATATATTTATGCTCCACACTCCTCTGCCAAAGCTGTGGAGAGGGTGGTTCTGATACAGGTACGGTTCAAGACGCTCAAAGTGAAGAGATATTAGAATACAGAGCTAAGCTTCGTCAAATTACAAAGGATCTGTTTTATCAAGACTCTGTTCTTTCCTTAATTCAAGGCAAATTAGATAGTGTAGATAGGGTTTATGTTACATTTATGGGAAGTGTTGAAGAAAATCGTATAGAAGAAGATCAAGCTGACATTATTATAAATAAGATCAACAGATTGACAGCACTGATTGAGAAAGCAAAGCAGGAAATCAGTGGTAGCAGTGTATCAAACAAAGGCATTATAGAACTGATCGAGAGATTCAAAGTCGAGCTTGAGAATAAGGAGCATAAAATTGATTCTTTAAGGACTCAGCTGGTTAGAAAAGATAGCACAATACAGACAAATTCAAAAGAAATCAACGAGCTACGCCAATCAAATTGGGAGAAAGAGCTGGAGATATCCTCACTAGAACTTGAACTAAGAAGCATTAAGGCCAAAGCATATTTTGATGTTGGTAATGTGCTATTGAATATTGCTAGCGATATGCCAGAAGTTAAAGGTCTTTTCTCGTCAAAATCCAAGAAAGAAGTTAAGGAAATGCAAAAGAGTTTATTTTTCAAAGCTAAAGAATGCTTTGGCCTCGCCTTATACTACGGTTATTCCCAAGCAAAGTATAAAATCAATGAAATTGATCGACTTGTTGAGGATCAGGGAGGTTAGAGGTTCGTGTCTTGCGATATATGTGTAAACAACTCGCAAAGCGCATCTTGCGGAGCTAAAATGACAGCCTGATCTTTGACCAATAATGGCAGAGATGAGTTCCAGAGAAAAGCAGGAACAGAAGTTTACCCTGAACTACTCCCCCCGATATCGAAAACAGCTTGCCTCCCCCGCCCACCTTTTTTTTACCTTTGGAGGCCCAAGTGATGTCTATGGATACTTTTGTTGTTTCGGCCCGAAAATATCGCCCCGCTACCTTTGGCACAGTGGTCGGGCAGAGCTCAATTACCAATACCCTCAAAAATGCCATCCGCAATGAGCAATTGGCACAGGCCTTTCTGTTCTGCGGTCCCAGGGGCGTGGGGAAAACCACCTGTGCCCGTATTCTGGCCAAAACCATCAACTGTCAACAGCTAACCCCCGAGATCGAGCCCTGCAATACCTGTGATTCCTGCGTCTCCTTTAACCGCTCCGCTTCCTTTAATGTCTATGAACTGGACGCTGCCTCCAATAATTCTGTAGAGGATATCCGTAAGCTGGTGGACCAGGTGCGCATCCCGCCCCAGGCCGGGAAATATAAGATCTATATCATCGATGAGGTGCATATGCTGTCCCTGGCAGCCTTCAACGCTTTCCTGAAAACCCTGGAAGAGCCCCCGGCCTATGCCAAGTTCATCCTTGCCACCACCGAGAAGCATAAGATTATCCCCACGATTCTGTCCCGCTGTCAGATCTTTGATTTTAAAAGAATCACGGTGGAAGACATCGCCACGCACCTGGCTTATGTCGGGGAAAAGGAAGGCGTAAAGGCTGAAAAGGATGCCCTGCAGGTGATTGCGCTGAAAGCCGATGGCTCCCTGCGTGATGCCCTATCCATCTTCGATCAGTTGGTGAGTTTTTCGGGAAATGAGCTGTCCTATAAAGATGTCATAGAAAACCTGAATGTGCTTGATTTCGAGTATTATTTCAGAATGACAGATCATTTGTTAGCAGGAGATTACAGAGCAGCCCTGCTTCTGATTCACGAGATTCTGGGAAATGGTTTTGATGGACAGCATTTTCTGGGAGGACTGGGAGAGCATTTCCGCAACCTGCTGGTAGCCCGCGATGCCTCCACAGCCGCCTTGCTGGAAGTGGCGGAGAGTTACCGGCAGCGCTACCATCAGCAGGCAAGCCAATGTGAAGAAGGCTTTATCCTGAAGATGCTGGATCAGGCAAACAGGGCGGATATGAATTATAAGGCTGCCACCAATAAACCCCTGCACCTGGAGATCGCGATCCTGCAGATGGCTGCCGGAAATCTTGCCACGCCTGCGGAGGATGTCAAAAAAAAAACCGCTGATCTGCAAAACCCAGTCATAAGAAATTCTCAACCAGCCACTGCAGCGGCTCCGGCAACAAAATCTGCCTCCCTGAGCACCGGCCCTAAACCTGCCTCATCCCCTTCAAGTGCTGCGGGGGCTGGCGCGGAGAAGCCGGCAGCCAAAGCACGCATCGGGCTCAATCTCGACAGCAAAATTGCCAACCACAGCACCGTCTCACTCAAAGAAAAAGAAGAGGAAAAGGAGGATGATTCGGTTGAAACCGAGGCGGGGGATATGCCGGAAACTCCTTTTAATGAGGAGGACCTTCAAATGTACTGGCAGGCTTTCAGCAATGGTTTCAGGGATGAAAAGCCCAGCCTATTCAGCACCCTGGCCGGAGGAAAGCCGGTTCTGAACCCAGGGTGGCAGCTTCGGTTTGAGGTGGCAAACCGGGTCCAGCATATGGAAATGGAGAGCATAAAGGCTGATCTACTCCACTTCCTCAGGAGCAAACTCGACAATGCCCATATCTCATTGCAGGTGGAGATTGTCAAGAAGGAGAATGGTCAGGGGAAGCCCTATACTCCGCAGGACAAATTCAAGCACCTGGCGGGCAAGAATCCAGCGGTACAGGAATTAAAGGATCGTCTGAACCTTGAAATTGATTATTGAGCAAATGAGGAAACTATCCACTTTAATATTGAAATGGACCGGTTGGACCATCGACGGGGAGTACCCTGCTGACCTTAAGCAGTGTGTGATGATCGAAGCGCCTCACACCAGCAATTGGGATTTCGTCTGGGGCCGTCTTTGTTTCTATTCCATCGGGGTGCGCATCCGTTTTCTGATTAAGAAGGAAGCTTTTTTCTTCCCTTTCGGCCCCATATTAAAAGCGATGGGGGGCGTGCCTGTGGACAGGGAGAAGAAGTCTAACAAGGTGATGGAGGTGGCAGGTTTGTTCCGCAAGTACCCTGACCTAATCCTGGCTATCACACCGGAAGGAACACGCAAGCGTAATCCGCACTGGAAGAAAGGCTTTTACTACATCGCGCAATATGCCAAAGTGCCCATTGTGCTCGCTTACATTGATTATCAAAAGAGAATCGGAGGGCTTGGCCCCGTATTCTATCCTTCAGGAGATTACAGGGCCGATATGGAGATGATCCGGAATTTTTACAAGGATAAGACGGCCCGTTTTCCCGGGCAGTTTGCCCTGCATCAGTTTCCGGATGAAAAAAGTTGAGATTATTCTTGTGCTGTGTGGGAAAAGATTTATTTTTGCAATCCCTTTTGCCCCACCAGACAAAAGGTCGTTCTAAGAAATCCGGGCGATTAGCTCAGGTGCTTGTCCGCCGTGGCGGAGTTCAGAGCATCCCGACTTTGGTCGGGAGGGTCACTGGAAAGCGAAAAGAAGTTTATTGAAATAGGGCGATTAGCTCAGGTGCTTGTCCGCCGTGGCGGAGTTCAGAGCATCCCGACTTTGGTCGGGAGGGTCACTGGAAAGCGAAAAGAAGTTTATTGAAATAGGGCGATTAGCTCAGCTGGTTCAGAGCACCTGCCTTACAAGCAGGGGGTCACTGGTTCGAA
>CAZPYJ010000016.1:65835-93376 GCA_964590645.1 uncultured Lentimicrobiaceae bacterium | reverse complement strand
TTCCTTCTCCTTCTTCCCGATATCGCTTCGCTCATCG
The DNA here is from genome assembly GCA_964590645.1 of uncultured Lentimicrobiaceae bacterium. Lineage (GTDB taxonomy): Bacteria > Bacteroidota > Bacteroidia > Bacteroidales > JAGNHN01 > JAGNHN01. The sequence goes on along the minus strand of CAZPYJ010000016.1, from coordinate 93,339 downwards.
GGATTGTTCGACTGAGCCCATCCGGTTCGCCCTTGGGCTCCCGGATGTGCAGTCTCACGAACCTTCTCCTATACCCAGCAAACCAACACCGTCCTTTCGGTGTCTTTACAATATCCAGTAAATACGTATATTTGGTCATCTTAACCCCACGCCCGGAAAAATGATAAAAGCACCTACCCCATACCTGAACGAAACCCTGCCTGATACCACCCGCCGCGATGCCTTGCGTAAAAATGTGAACCGGATTTATCTTGATTCCTGGTGCAAGCAGCAGTTCACGTTCAGCGCAGTGGAAAACGACAGCCTGAATGATTATGCATACGGCAATCCTTATGCCCTGGGCGATGCAGTCTTTACAGCACGGGTGCTACTCGGCCTAGACCCGGATAAGGTTCCCTTGCCTGAAAACACTGAAGCTGAGGAGACAGAGCATAGTGAGAGAATTCTGACACTTTACCCTAATCCAACTTCTGGGATGGTATGTTGTTCTGGAATAAACAACAATTCTTTGGATGACCAATTGACTTATCAAATCTTTGATATATATGGTAAACTAGTACATTCAGGGAAGTGTTTACAAGATAAAGGAGAATATTGCTTTGCCCTATCTACTTCTCTTTCCGAGGGTATATATTTCGTGAGGGTATGGACCAAGAGTAAGGGTAGTATCACAGGCAAGCTGATTTTCAAGCATTAAAACCTAGTAATGAGATTGAGAAGACAGATGTTCATAATTTACTGCATTTCGTGTGTATGGACATCTGTTTTTGCTCAATCCAATCTTGTCCCAAATGCCTCCTTCGAGGAAAGGATATGTTGCCCTTCAGAAGTTGGTCAGCATTTTTGCGGTGAACATTGGGATATCCTAAACACCTCGGTAGAGTATCTTCACCTCTGTATTACGGACTCAATTTTAGGATACTTTCTTGATCCCAAATATGGGGAGCTTCCCAGAACGGATTCTGCTATGGCGGGTTTATATCTTGACTTTGTAAGCTACCGAGAATATCTCAGTATTGAGCTTTCAGAAACCCTTAAAAATGATTCCGTGTACTGCTTTTCAGTATATTTTTCCCCATACAGCCATTGTCAGTTTTTCATTGATCGATTTGAATTCCTGGTGTCTGACTACATTCCTACGCATAATGTTGCGCAGTATCCAGCACTGATTTATAGCAATGAACATCACACCATATATCCAGGAATAATGAGCAACACTAATTATTATCATAAACTGGAATACAGTTTTGTTGCAAACGGTGGGGAACGACACTTAACAATGGGCTTGTTTTCACCTAAAGATAGCATCGAAAGATATCCTGGAATCCCTAATACTCTTGGAGGTGCCTACTACATCCTTGACGATGTTGCATTGTATAAGTGTAATTCTCCTGTTGAAGTTGCTAAAGCAGGGCCGGACAAATACGTATGTCAAGGTGACAACACAATGATTGGTACCCACAACCTGCCGGAATACCGCTATTACTGGTACCAGGATACCAACCTGATCTCAAAAGAAGCCAGACCCTTCGTCAGTCCGGACAGCACTACCACCTATGTGCTCAAGGTCAAGGACTTTAAGTTTGATGAAACCACAGATACGGTCACGGTCTTTGTCGTCGATTGCGATACCCTGCCCAGGGCCTGCGCAGGCAATACGCAACTCATCTGCCTGGGTGACACCGTTCAGATCGGTTGTCCCTCCATCCCAAACTATACCTACCAATGGATGAAGGTCGGGGACACGGCTTTTGCTTCGGGAGCCAAAATTTTAGTCCATCCTTCACACAATACGTCCTATGTGGTGAAAGCTACCTCCTACGCCAATAGCATCAGCTATGATACGGTATTGGTGGAGGTAATCAACTGCAACAATATATTCGCAGATGCCGGCAAGGATAGCACTATTTGTTTGGGCGACACCTTGTGGATCGGCAACACAGCCATTTATGGCGCAGAGTATGCCTGGTACCGCTCTGGCAGCTTTTTTGACAGCGCGGCCAGCATAATGGTATCTCCCAGCCAAACCACTACCTATTTACTGCAGGTATCGGATCCTCGCAAAACGATTTATGAAGACTGGTGTACCATAGAAGTACAGGTATGCGACATTCCGCTTAACGTACCCAATGTGTTTACCCCTAATGGAGATGGGATCAATGATTTCTTTCAGATCGAGAATCCGGAAAACGCAGCATACGAATTATTTATCTTCAATCGCTGGGGAGCATTGATTCTGGAAACAAATCACGACAAGCTCTGGGACGGAACGGTAGATGGAAAGCCGGTTGCCTCCGGGACATACTTCTATTCTCTCACCGCCACCCTCCCGCCTTACCGCACCACCCGCCTTCAAGGCACGGTGATGGTGCTGAGGGGACAGTGATCGGTGTTCAGTGATCAGTGATCAGTGTTCAGTGTTCAGTGTTCAGTGTTCAGTGATCAGTGTGTCAATGCCTGAATAAGGTTGACCTTTTTGCCTTCTGACCTTCTGATCTGTTGATCTGCCGATCTTCTGATCTCCTGACCTGCTGACCTTTTGGTTTTCTGACCTGCTGACCTTTTGGTTTTCTGACCTTCTGATCTTCTGACCTGCTGAATCAATAATCAATCGGATCGCGCTCCGATGGAGCGCATTAATGGAAACAAACATCTACTGCTAATCAGGTTTCGCCCCGATGGGGCAAAACAAGCGCTCCAGTCTTTTCCGAATTCGCACTCGAGCTCGCACTCGAACTCGCACTCGCGCTTATCTCCCTCCTCCTTATGACTTATGAATTCTGAGATCTGACTTATTCCTTATTCCCAGAAAGCCCAGTCGGGAGATGATGGCGAAGAAAGCTGCAGATAAGGATAGGCCACTTCCCATAAATGTAAGCCGCAGGCAGGAACGGAAACAGACCGGGGAAGCGATCGCCCTTCCCGAAAAGCATCCAAAATACCATCAAGCGCCACCTTCCCGCTCCCGGCCAACAAAAGCGTCCCAACTATCCTCCGCACCATACCTGTCAAAAAGCGGTCCGCCTGCACCTCATAAAAAAAGCCCAGTCCATCGATGCGCCAATGCAGTGCTGAGCGCATTAATCGACAATGCCCCGACCCACTGCCTCCTTTGCGGCGGCTGAGCCCGGAGAAATCGCTGAGCTGCATCAACTGTGATGCAAGGATATCCATCAGGTCACGATCCAATGTCAGGCCAGGCAAAAAAAAAGAATACGGATCAAGAAAGGGATTGGGATCAGAATGAATGTAATAACGATAGGTACGGCTGAGGGCGTCCATTCTGGCGTGCGCCCCGAACGGCAGCCCGTGGTGAAGCTGAAGCACCCTTATATCTTTCGGCACCATTGCATTCAGCCGAAAGGCAAGGTCGTCGCTGAAGCTGCCTTCATCCTCAAGATGCAAAATGTAACGATGGGCGTGGACGCCGGCATCCGTGCGGCAACAGCCGTGCACCCGTATCGGTTTGCCGGCCATCCTGGACAGGCAGTTCTGCATCACTCCCATTACGCTGGGCTTGTCTTTCTGCACCTGCCACCCGCGGTAGGCTGTCCCATCAAAAGCAATCTCCAGAAACATCCTTTCAGGCATAAAACAAAGTTAGACAAAGGAAGCGATCCGTCCCGAAATGTTTCCCTCCGGCTTAAATCCGGCCTTGCATTTCTCCTTAGGCATTTTTTTATCTTTACCCCAAAGCTCACCGCGATGAAAAAAGAATCGAACCAAGAAAACTTGCGCCAGAGCCGGCGCAGGTTCTTCCGAATGGCCGCCCTGGGCGGGATAAGCGCAGCCGTGCTTCCCCCCTGGATGGGACACATCCGTACTCCGGAAGAAAATGAAAAACCAGCCACCAACATCCGCGATACGGAAAAGTATCCGCGCAATGCGGCTTCTATGCCGGGGAAATACCCGGGAAAAGTGGTCAAAGTGACCCATCCTGAAGCAGTACAGGAAGGGAAAATAAATGCCACCCTGGCAGATGAGATGCTGGCAAAAGCGATGCTATCCCTGACCGGAGCTGCCAGCCTGCCGGAAGCCTGGCGGCAATTTGTAGGGCCTGATGAAATTATTGGCCTGAAACTGAACCCGGTGGCAGGCAAAATGCTGTACACCAGCCACGAAATTACCCGGGCCGTGATCCGGCAACTGGAAGAAGCGGGTATCCCGCGCAAAAACCTGGTCATCTGGGACCGGCGCGAAATGCAATTGCACGAGGTGGGATATACCCAGGATGCCTATCCCGACATCCGGATAACAGGCACAGAGGCCCAGGACGAAGCAGGCTCGCTGTATGATTCGGAAGGAAAACTTTATGGTGAGTCGCGCATCGACAAAGACTGGTATTATTGGGCGGATGCGGAAGAAGAGTATGATGCCTACACCCTGCCCTATATGGTTAACAGCGGGAAGTACAGCTATTTCAGCAAAATCGTCACACAGGAGGTGGACAAGATCATCAATCTGCCTATCCTGAAGAATGCCGGAAAATCGGTGACCCTCTGCCTGAAAAACCTGGCCTATGGCAGTGTTACCAATACCGGACGACTGCATAAGCAATTATGGTCAGACACCTGCGCCGAAGTTTGTGCTTTTCCACCCCTGCGCGATAAGGTGGTACTGAATATCGTGGATGGGCTCCGCGGGTGTTATGAGGGAGGCCCCTCTGCCAACCCGCAGTATATCATTGATTATAACACCCTCCTGGTAGGTACTGACCCGGTGGCCGTAGATCAGGTGGGTTTTGAGATCGTGATGGATGTCAGGGTGGAGAAAGGCCTTCAGGAAGCCCCGGATTTGCGTTATCGCAAGTTCCTTACGATGGCGGAAGAATTGAAGCTGGGCATCGCCGATCCGGATCGTTTGGAGCGCATCAATCTTAGCCTGGGATAAAATGAGATTGGCAAGCTTTCTCTTTCTACTGAGCTGCTTTGGGGGTATCCCCACTGTGTTTGCACAAACACCCGCCTTTGCTGAAGGCCTGAAAAACAGCGGCTTCGTTTCCGGCCCGGCCCGGCATTTCGAAAAGAGTGCTTTGTGGGGATATATGAACGGCGGTGCCGACCTATGGCTGGAATATGGGTTTGAGGCTTTATGGGTTTGGGAGGGAGAGATGGACAGCACAGAGGTCAAAGTGGAAATATTTCGAATGGAAGATGCGGCAAAGGCCCGGGGCATTTATTCTTTAAAAAGCGGGGGGATCTCCAGAGAGAGCTGGGCTGCCCCTTTGTGGATCCATCCCTATCAGGTTAAGATGGTGCTGGATGAATACTATATTTCTTTGATCAATTACCGTGGTGATGAGAGCGGGAGAAAGGCCTGTGTGAAGGCGGCCGGAGGAATACAGGGGCTCTTTGGAGCGCAGCTCCACCGGCCGCCCCCCGGAATGCCGGCCGACAGCCTGGATTATCAATACCTGCAAGGGTCGCTTGGATTATCCAATGCCTTTACATCACTGGAGAATATTCTGGAAGGGGTTGAAGCATACCAAATCTGGTTTCACAGGGGACAGGAAACCCACAAAGTACGCATCCTGGCAACAGAAGCAGATATCCGGCTTATCCGGCAGAAGGTGTTGAAAGCAGCAGGCTTTTCCATACAGGGGGAAGACCGCACACACATAGACATCCTCTGGAAAAAAACACAAGGCGCGCAAACGGAAAATGGCTTCTGGGAAGCACCTTAGACTACTTTCTTGTCGATATAGAACGAGTTCATAATCGTGAGTACGCCAAGATAATCCAAGCGGAACTCGATCAGGTCACCCACCTTATAGCCCCTGGGATTGGTGCCCAGATCCACCACAATCATATCTGAACTGGCCCCGGCAAATTCTATCGCTGCATCCACCGGGAACATATGCTCGTGCTTGATGTCGAGCAATCCCAAATCCAGGATCGCCCGGCAGGTACTCTTTCCGTAATCATCCTCATTGATCTCGAAAGTCTCCCCCTCCAGATTGGTTCCCAGCTCCCCGCTTGGTATGAGGGGTTTATCCTGCAGCTCAATAATCTCTGTAAAAAGCCGAAAGATATCCGACTTCATCTGCGGAATAGGTTTGTTGTCATAAATATCATTCCCGAAAAACAAAGTCTCCCCAACTCTGAAATGTGAAATTCCGACGGGCATCAGCTTTTTGAAAATCAAAGGAATGGTTACCGATGATCCGCCTGATACATAAGGAATATTCTTATTGAATTTGGCTTCGATGAGTTGCTCGTACAAGCTGAGCTGTATCAGCTTGTCCTGGTTGGGCAGCACCCCGTTCAGGCAGTTCAGATTGGTGCCTATGCCTACCACTTCAATATTGGGCATCTCAAATACTTCTTCGTAAAAATCCAGCAGCTGATCCCACATTACCCCTTCCCGCAGGTCGCCCATCTCAATCATAATGATGATTTTGTGGTTTTTTCCCTGCTTCTTCGCTTCCAGGGAAAGATGCCGGATGGTCTCAATTTCCGTATTGAAACTGATATCGGCATACTTCACCACTGCGGGGATGGCCCTTCTGGCAGGCGGTTTAATATAGATCGTCTCCACATCCGGTTTGATGCTTTTGATGGCTTTCAGGTTGGAAACCCTCGAATCGCATATCTGCTCAGCATCCAGGGCGATCACCTCTTTAAGAAATGTCTTGTCGCCGCATAGCAATTTGGCTACGATGGCCCACTGGATGTTGTGTTTTTTAAACAGCTTATCCAGAAAACGATAATTGTGCTGCAGCTTTTTTCGGTTGAGTTCAAGATAGGCCATAATATCTCATTTTACGATGATCCTTTGAATGCGTTCAGGGAGCCTGACCAGGGCTTCATAATTGAGGCGGTCACTCATTTCGCTGAAGGAAGACACGCTGATCTCTGCACCATTCTGCTTCCCGATCAGCACCACTTCATCGTTCCGGCGGGTTTCGGGTATGGCGGTAACATCCGCAATCAGCATATTCATATTGACCAGTCCGATGACGGGCGCTTCCTGTCCGTGGATCAGCACCCGCCCGTGATTGCTCAGGGTGCGGTTGAACCCATCGGAATAACCCACAGGGATGATGGCGATGTCGCGGTCGTCGCGGGCAAGATAATTGGTGCCGTAACCGATGTATTCGCCGGTATTGACCCTCTTGACCGTCATCACCCTGGAGCGCCACCGTATCACCCTGCGAAGCGGATCACGGCGGTCTTTGCTCTGAATGACATTTCTGATAAAGGTTTCAGGGCTGGGCCAATATCCATATAATAGAATGCCCACCCTGACCAGGTCAAGCTGTGTATCCGGATAATTCAGGAGGGCTGCCGAACAGGCCATATGGCGTGAAGCCGGATGAATGCCCTTCTTAATAAGGCTGCGGTATGAGCGAAGAAAATGCAGGCGTTGTTTTCTGATCCTGACAAAGTTGGCTACATTTTCTGCTCCGGCCAGGTGGGTACAGAAGCCGCATATCCGGAGGTAATTCCCTTCCCGTTGCAACCAGGATACCAAACGTGCCTGATCGCGTGCGCGCAGACCGGTGCGGTTCATCCCTGTTTCTGCTTCGATATGGACGCGGGCGGGAATACCGGTTTCTTTGGAGATCAAAAGGGCCTGGCGGGCCCGGTCGAGATCGGAAATAAAGAACTCAAAGCCCTGGGTGATGGCATAGCGGATGTCTTCATCGTGCAACCATCCCATAATCATAATGGTAACCGGGTCGGTGGCCACACCCTTTACGCTTTTGGCTTCCTGAAGGCTGAAAACAGAAAAGTGATGCACTCCGCTCTTCTCCAGCATTGGTACCATCTGGGCAATCCCGTGACCGTAAGCATTGGCTTTAACCACAGCAGATATGCGGCTGGCGGGATTAACTTTCATCCGGATAAAATCAAGGTTATTATCCAGGGCCGACTGGCTGAGTTCTATCAGGGAAGTGGATTCCATTCTGCGTTTAAAGCCTTTGTTGCTTCAGTTTGTCAAAGCTAAAGTCAAGAATTTGAGTAAATAAGGCTACGGACGGGGTAATCAGGGCATCATTGAAATCATAATCCGGATTATGCAGGGCCGGATGGTTTTCCCCTGATCCTATGCCGAATAGGACAGAGGGGAATGAAGCCGTGAAATGCCCGAAATCCTCAGACCAGCGGAAAGGCTTTGGCATCCAGCTCAGTTCTCTGTTCATTTTTTGCGCAACTTCTGCCACCCAATCCGTAAGAACCGGATGATTGATCGTGGCAGGAAAAACTTCGGTATAACTAATATCAAAGGCAAGCGAATGCGTGCTTGCTATTTGCTTTACCTTGCTTTCCAGCATACGCGTGAGGCTTTGCATATCATTTTCAAGCGCTGCCCTGAGGGTAATCATCACACTCGCTTCTCCAGGTGTAGTTCCGAAAGCAACCTCACCAATGCGCGCGTGTATGATTGTGCACAGCACAAAATCTTCAAATGTTTCCTCTTCAGATAAATTTGATATAAGGTCGATGATGCGGGCTACTGCCTTATCAGGACTATTCCCACTTTCAGGATGGGCTGCGTGTGATGTTTTCCCTGAAAGACGAATAATAAGTCCTTTAGAGGCACAAGCAAAGGTTTCTTGCCTTAGCAGCACCTGATTCTCAGGAAAGGAGGGTAGATTATGCAGTGCAAAGGCAGCATCTGGGCGGATGCGTGAAAAGCCTGGATCTTCGAGCAGGCGTTGGGCACCTTCCCCGGTTTCTTCGGCTGCCTGGAAGAGCAAAACCACCTCGCCTTTCTCCGGGGGATGTTGCTGCAGATGACGCGCCACCCCCAGCAGAATAGCTATATGTCCATCGTGCCCGCACAGGTGTGCGATGCCTGCATTCTCCGAGCGATAGGAAAGCGTCCCGGTTTCCGGGATTGGCAGGGCATCCAGTTCGGCCCTCAGCAGTATACGGGGTCCTTGCTTCTCTTTCCCAAAAACCCCGGCCACGCTATAGCCGCCCAGAGCAGTCAGCACCTGCCGGGCATTGCATTTCTGCAGATACCCTGCCACAAAGGCTGCCGTATCCTGCTCCTGTCCACTCAGCTCAGGATGACGGTGTATCCTTTGGCGGAGCCGGATCAGCGCTTCAGGGTCTTTCATTATTCTGACGTCTGTTTGAGTATTTGCCACTCAGGATTTCACCAGGCGCATCTCTTTATACTTACTGGTAAAGCCCAGCTTCTCGTATAAAAAGCCTGCAGGATTCTCCGGCTCAACGTGGAGGGCGATGTTTCCTTCAGCGGCATCTATTGCGGCATTCATCAGTTTTCGTCCAAGGCCTTTACCACGTTGCTCGCGATGGGTGGCAATATACACAAGGATATTCTCGGGGATATAGCCATCCATTCCGGTCTTATTCACCACCACAGCCCCAACCATCTGTCCGTCAAGCCTGCCTGTGACCACATAGCCTCCATATGGATGATCTACCTTCAGATTTGTTCCATCGCGAAAGCAATAATCGACTGCTTTGCGAATGTCTTCCTTCTTGTCGCCAAACTGGTCAAGGTATTCATATAAAAACGCACTAACTTCTTCTCTTTGACCTGCATCCATTGCGTTGGCAGGCGTAAATACATCAATTTTCATCTTGCTTTTTTGATTTGTACACGACAAATATACGAATATTTTTTTTATTATTGACTGTTTATCATTGTCTTATAAATATAAATGCGTATTTTTGTTCGTGTTAAATCTATTTTATGCCATCAGGATCAACATCTTCGGCCGAATTGATGATACGGATCAGGAAGATCGTGCGTGCCATCCATCTTGAGTCCAAAAAGATTCAGAAAGACTATGGGGTCAGTATACCTCAACTGCTTTGCCTGCAATATCTTGATTCAAAAAATGACAAGCAGGCCAACCTGAAAGAAATCGCCTCATTTTTGCACCTGAACAGCAGTACAGTGAGTGGTATCATTGACCGTCTTCAGGATAGGGCTTTGGCGGTAAGGCTGCCCAAGCAGGGTGACCGCCGAACCACATTGATTGCCTTGACATCGAAGGGAGAAAAGGTGTTGAAAAACACGCCTGCCCTTTTACAGGATCGCTTAAACCAACACCTGCTATCTGCACCGGAATCTGAAATTCTGGCACAAATTTTTGCCCTGGATCAGATTATCGCAATCCTTGGCATAGAAAATGTTGAAGCAGCGCCTATGCTGGCAGCACAAAGTGACCTGGGCAGAGACAATGAATAAGGAAACCACTGAACAAGAAAAGAGCATATCCGTTTCATAATCATAGTATATACGAATAATTGAAAACATCAATGTTTAACCTCACAAAACTGGACAATCAATTAGGGAGACGGCTCCGGCTCATTCAAATTCGCCGGACACTCAAGCATCCCGACCGCCTGCGTATTGTTAACCTTCTCAAAGAGGAAGGCGATATGTATCTCGGAGATATTTTTATGAACTTACATATCGGTCAGCGGCACGGAAAACGCCAGATTGCTGCCCTGAAGAATGCAGGCATCGTTCAGGTACACGATTCCCGTAAACACGGAATTAATCAAAAAGTGCAGAAAGAGCTGCATCAGGTAATGGATGACCTGGTGAAAAAGGCTTCTGCCTGAAACCCATTCTCAGCCTGCAAGCCCTGTATCCCTCCCCCCCCCAGGCATTCCGACCCACCTTTCCCGGGTTGATCAATGAATACCCTGATCCAAGGTTGTTACTCTTATGGGAGTAGCACAGGCCGATGTTTTCTCTACCTTCGTCACGGCAATATCTCAACGGAATGAAAACAAAGCTTTGCTTTTGGCTTTGCGGATGCCTTCTGAGCGCTTCCGCCTTCTCACAGAGTCTGCAATTACACTACGACCTGGGAAAAGACCGGCAATATCTCACCTCGACCATCGAAATGTTTCGCCCCGACAGTCTGGGATCCACCTTTTTCTTTGTGGATTTCGATTACGACGGAGGAAAAGGCAATACAATGTCCCTCTCCTATTTCGAAATCGCCCGGTATTTTACCCTCCCACTGCTGGACCATAAACTGGATGCCACCCTGCAGTTCAACGACGGGCACGCGGTTTTTGACGGGGCAGCTGTTCCCCTGGGACAAATCTGGCTTGCCGGGCTGAGCTATCCTGTTAAACTCAGGAATTTCGAGGTCAAAATGGACATTCTCTACCGTCACGCAGATTATTCCTCCGGAGCAGGCTTCCAATACACCGCCGCCTGGTTCCATCCTTTCTGCGAGGAGCGCTTTCTCTTTTCAGGCTTTCTGGATATCTGGACCGAAGACCGGGGGGAGGGAAACAATGTGGTCTGGATGGCCGAACCCCAGCTATGGTGGAATGCCTGGGACAAACTTTTCCTGGGCAGCGAGCTGGAAATCAGTCGAAATTTCATCTCCTCCGACCGCTGGGAGTTTATGCCTACGGCGGGGGTTCAATGGTTTTTTTAGCACATCAGTAAGGTTTCCAGGATCATTCTGAATCACTTCTTTCCCTCCACAGTCATTCTGACACCAAGGTAATTCCTTCATACCTAACTGGCATACAATATATTGACATTGCCGATACACCTTCTTTAAACCTATTCTAAATTAAGAAGTTAATCATTTTACATATAAAAATTCCCTACATTGTTTGCGTTTAGGCAACGAACCGTATTCTTCATCTTCACTTAAATCCCACCTTATGAAACTATTTCAGTTGACTGTGGCTATTTTATTATATGCCATTGGCGCAGCATTCATTGCACCTGCTTGTTTTGGACAGAATGATGAAGCAAGGCTAAGACAGGCCGCTGAACAAATATTGAAGGAACAAGGGAACAGCCTTTCTTTCAGAGAAAATAAAGGACAATGGGATCAAAGCATCCTATTCCAGGCAAGCGGACCGGCTGGACTATTCAGGGTGCTCAAAGATGGAATCAGCATCGTTACTTATGATTTGAGTGAGGACACATACAGCTCCACAGAAGCGGAACCCACAGGTTTCCATAATGAGGCCCGAAAGGGGATTGTTTGGTATTATCATTTTGACCAAATGCACCCTGACTGCAGGATCAAAGCCCATCAACCCAAACCGGATCAGGGCGTCTCGCATTTCTATTCAGGGGAGCAGTCAGTGACCAATGCGATGGCCTATGAAGAAATCCGTTATCAGGGAATCTATGAAAACATCGACCTCAGGCTTTACAGTGATGATTCCGGGAGGATTCGCTATGATTATATCGTGTATCCCGGGGGGGATCCTTCGGCCATAGCCTTCAATATTGAAGGAGCTGATGTTCAAGGGGTTGATGAAGAGGGGAAGCTGAACATCCTGATTGGAGAACAGCCCGTCCGGATCCCTGCTCCTTATGCCTATCAGATCAATGATGAGGAGGAAGAGGCTTTGCCTTATCACTTTTCCACTGAAGAGAACCAGGTGGGTTTTGCACTTTCAGGGGATATCAGGCACGACCCTACCCGTATCCTCATCATCGATCCCCTCCTGCTGGAATGGTCCACCTATTTTGGCAACACAACTTATTTCCAGGCTTATGAATCATATTGGTGGAATATGCTAAGCGGCCTCAGACAACGCGATGACAGCAGTTTTGTGGTGGCAGGTTCAACCAATATTCACCATTTTAACTGGCCTGTAAGCCCGGGGGCCTACCAACCCCTTTTTAATCAATCCGGCGTTATCCTGGCCTGCTTTCACACCCGTGGAACGCTCTTATGGTCCACTCATTTGGGAAGCACCTGCCGATTGCTGACCTTTAATATTCTGAGCGATGGGACTACGGTAATCGGAGGAACGACCGCCGATGACAATTTCCCGGTTCTGAACGCAGCACAAGATAGCCTTGCAGGGAATTACGACTTCTTCGTCACCCGCTTTGGTTACCAAGGGCAATTGCTCTGGTCAACCTATTGGGGAGGCAGTTCATACGAGGCTCTGGGTCCTACTAAAGGGGAAACAACGGCAGATATTTTTAATTCGATGGTGCTGTCAGACCAGTCCATCTTGTTTATGGGGGAAACGCAGAGCACAGATATCCATACCACTCCGAATGCGGTTATCCCGGCATTGCCCGCCCAAGTTTCCGCAGACGGGATGATTTTCCGCTTTTCCAAAGATGGCGACTGTCTTTACTCCAGCTATATTCCGGCAAGGCCTACAGCTTTCATTGCATTTGCGGACAGCATCGCACTGATCAGATTTGGCTGGGTGTCGAGCGGATGGACACCCTATTTACTCTCCAACCCAAATGGGTGGACACCAAGCGGAGGAAGCTCAAGTATGCAATACCTGATGTGTGTTGACTTGAAAGGATCGGCAAACTGGGGTTCCTGGATAGGGGGGTCATCTCAAATCCGTAATGCGCGAATGACAGCCTTGGATGACACCTCCTTTCTTTTTGCAGGACACACAATGGCAGATGACTATCCGGTTACGCCCAATGCATTTCAATCACATCGTGCCGGCAGTAACGATTTAGTATTCAGTCGTATCCACACAAATGGAAGAATGATCTGGTCTACTTATTTCGGTGGTCCTCAATCTGAGGCATTCAATTACTATACAGAATTCCAAAAGGTTGGCGACAAAGTTCCGTTTTTCATTTCCGTTGGCATTAACTCTTCCCAGAACTTACCACTTATACCCGGAGGCATTGCACTTAACAATAATTCCTCGTGGTATTATGGCACCATCGACACAGATGGACAGATCAAAGGCACCTATAATAATATTCGTGGAAATATTATCGGTTCCGGCTTCAGGGACTCCGTGTACTATGCACTTAATCATTATACTGCACAAAACCACTTGTTTACAAACATTCCTTCAGATCATAGTGTGTTGTCGCTTATAAAAATGGATGTTCACGGTCACATTTTCGAGAATAAGCCTTTATCCTACTTTCCGGGGAACTATTCCTGGGAAGAAAGGGCCTCTTCCATTCTGCCACTGGCTTCGGGGGATTTGCTGATCCGTACCCAGCTCAGACTGGCAAACACCGCAATACCACCCCCTTTGACCAATGCCAGCTGGGATGCCTTAATGTGGAAGTTTCCGGGAAATAGCCAGCAGCGCAATGCGAGCATTATTCAGATTACGGACCAGGATTGCAATCTGAAGTACAATAGTTATCTGGCAAAGGGTAATTATTATCGGTTTTACATTTTCAGAGAAGTCGTGGAAACAGACAGTCTGCTTATCATCGGAGGCACAACTGATGATGTATATGTACCCCCGATCAGTCCGGGTGCTATACAAACTGCAAATCTGGCAAATTACTCAGGGCTTTTCCTCACTGCTTTGCGGCACAAACATCTCCCCTTTCTCGACAGCATTGGTCCGCAGACACAAGAAGTGTGTATACTCAGCAACGACATCCGGCCGATTGGCGGAGCGTCCCGTATCATTACAAAATACCTGGAGAATGGGATGCCCAAGCAGACAATCCAAACACCAAAATTTGTCTGGGAATATAGTACAGACTCCATTCTATGGACGGTTATTCACGGGTATCAGGATTCAGTCTATCATCCTCAGCCTGTGCTCCAGACTACCTGGTACAGAAGGAAGGCTATGGATACGGACAGCAGTATAATGAGTATCAGTAATACAGTACGCCTGAATGTACGTCCTCATTTCGCCCCCTCAGCCACGGCCGGATTCAATGCCTACTTATGTCCGGGATCATCCTACACATTAGGTGGCACGCCTTCTGCCAGCGGGGGAACGCCGCCTTACACTTATGCCTGGACGCCGGGATTAGGCCTGGATGACCCGGCCGCTGCAAATCCTGAAATCCAAAATGCCCAGCAGGCTGCCCAATACAGGCTCCGGGTTACGGATGCTGCCGGATGCACAATGATCTCTGAACTTCAGATTACTGTTCTGAGAGCTCATTTGGGAGAAGACCAGTTCATTTGTGAAGGCATACAAAGCCTGCTGACTGCACCGGGTTATCCTGGTGCCACCAATGTTACTTACTTATGGGAAAGCATCTCAGGCAGCGGATCTTCGTCCATCTCTGATACGACTGCACAATACGTACTCGTGAGCCCGGACCAGACCACCGAGTATGTGGTGCACATCAGTGACGGTGGCCTGGGTAGCGGAGGCCAATGTCCCTCTGATACTGTTTTGATTGAAGTAACACCGGCCCCTATTGCCGACGCCGGCAGTGATCACGAGTTATGCTACGGGGAAGATGCAGATCTGGGTTCCCCGGGGGTAAGCGGGTATAACTACTATTGGACCCCGGGCAGGGATCTGGATGATATGCTATCCCCCACCCCACACTTTAATGGAACTTTCCCTGATGGCGGAATCAGGAAATATGTGCTTTCGGTGATTCACGAGAGTGCCCGCTGTTTCACAGCCTACGACACTGTAGAAATCAGGATGAGCTTTGCTGATGCCGGGGTGGACGCCTGCAGTCCGAGATGGCTTGGAGGTGCCGACCTGAGCGAGGGACTGGCAGCGTACCACTGGGAGGTGATTTCAGGCGATACTTCTTCTATTCTCGGAAAAGAAAACTACGCCAACCCATTTGTAAATTCATCCATCCCCACGACCTATGCGCTCGAGGTAAGCCTTAACGGAGTCTCCTGCTATGATACTGTGGTAGTGGATACCTGCTATTGTCCGGTACCCTATGGCACCATTAAGATCCCGGTACGATGCAGCGACTATAGCCAGGATCTGCCCTTCCATCTTGCCAACATTAATGCAGACGGATACAATTACGAGTATGAGTGGACAGGGCCCCACACCCACATCCTGGATAATCCCTATACTGCTTTTCCTACCGTCATTCATCCCATCAGCGGGCCAACCAGCTTTACAGTGATTGCCAGGCATAAGCAAGATACCAATGTGATGTGTTCAGGCACAGTGATGCTGATGACCAGCTTTGGTACTCCTCCGCAAGCTTTGGTGAGAGAGAACCAAGTGATCTGCCCCGAAGTTACGTCCTCCGTTCATATAGGAGCACCACCCATAGCCGGGCTGATATATGATTGGACTCCCGATGCTTCTTTGAATAGCCCTTTGGTTTCTGACCCGCTGGCCTCCCCCCCGCTTTCCCAGCAATATAAATTGGTTGTCACCGATACGGTCACCGGTTGTGCCGATTCGAACCAGATGACCGTGAATGTCAGGCGTCCGATTGCCAATGCTGGTCCGGACGGATATTTCTGTGGATCCAGCACCTTCCTCATCGGCAGCAATCCCTCCGCACATATGACCTATCTGTGGTCCCCCACAACCTGGGTGAGTGATTCAACCGCATCTCAACAATATTTCACCGTTTATTCCGCCAATGTCTCCCTGTATCTCACTGTCACGGATACTATAACCGGATGCACGGACAAGGATACGGTGCACTTCTTCTCCTACGACGGCCTGATTGCCGATGCCGGGCAGGACACCAGTATCTGCCGGGGCAGCACCGTAAAGATTGGGATGCCCGACACCATCGACGGGCTGGTTTATGCCTGGTACCCACAAATCTGGCTGGATGATCCTACAGCAAGCAACCCAGAGGCAAGGCCAATGCAAAGCATCACCTATTTCTTGATGGTATCCGGCAACAGCTACCAGGGTTGCGATGCCATCGACTCTGTGCACATTGATGTATTCGGTGGATCAATGACGGTGGATGCGGGCCCGGATCAAAGCATTTGCGCAGGTCAGGACATTCCTTTGTCGGTGACACCTCAACCCGGATATGTCTATTCCTGGGAACCGGAACAATACCTGGATGAGGCTGATCAACCTACAGCCTGGGTACAAGACCTCTACCAGACAAAAATATTTTCCCTTACTGTTTTCGATACCATAAATTGCCTGATCGGCACCGACCAACTCACTGTTTTTGTCCAAGATATTCCGGAGTGTTATGATGATTGGGAATTCAGGCCGTTGGAATATGTCATCTGTGAAGGAGATAGTATCCAAATAGGATGCCCCCATTTTTCAGGTGCAGTCTATTTATGGCAACCAGGCATTGGCCTGAGTGATTCTACGATTGCCCAGCCAAAGGTGAGTGTGAGCTCAGATACCTCATATACCCTGTATATGCTCGCCTGCGGGGATAACTATGAATATGATGTCTTTATCCGTGTTGATTCCTTACCTGTGGCCAATGCCGGGCCGGATACCAGTTTTTGCTTTGACTTCTTTGGTAGCGGTGTGGAGATCGGTGAGGATAGAGATACAGACGGACTGGGTTTTCTCTGGACTCCTTCCACCGGGCTTTCCGAGAATGATATTCCCAATCCGACAGCCAACCCGAGCGTGGCTACAGAATATGTGCTGACGGTTTTCAATAGTTGTGGATTGGCGCGCGACACGGTGCTGGTAGAACCGGTGATTAACCAGGCTTCCGGGGGAAGCTTTGAAATCTGCCCGGGGGAATCCGTTACGTTAGGCGTTCCTCTCCAGGCAGGCTTGAGCTACCTCTGGGACAGCCTTCCGGGGATCCCTGCCTATGCCGGCAATACCATTACCCTCAATCCCACTTCCTCCTTCTCCAGCACTCTGCATATTATCGACACAGTAAGTATGTGCTATACGGAAGCTGATTTCTCCGTAAGCATTAAAACCCTCAGTCCCTTCTCCTTTGAACTCCCGAATGTGGTGTGTGAGGGAGGCTGTAATGATATCAGCTTTGCGGAGGTCAATCCTCAGAACTTCTTTAACATCAGCTGGTCTCCAATCACCGGCATCAGTAATCCAGGCATCCTTGAGCCGACGATTTGTGCTGACAGCAATCAGACCTATTATGTCGGAGCCACTGACATCCAAAGCGGGTGCCCTGTGCAGGACACGATCACTATCCTGGTAAATCCATTTCACACCCCGGAGGCCGATGCCGGCCCGGATACCATCCTCTGCCTGGGCCAGAGCCTCATCCTTGGCGGCGGAGGTCCGGACAGTCTGTTGTACGCGTGGTCGCCACAGGGTGGGCTTAATCCTGGATACACCGCAAAACAACCCCTCGTATCCCCTTCCCAGACTACAACTTATACACTTACGGTAATGGATCCTGTGAGTGGGTGTTTCGGCACAGATGCAGTAAACGTGCAAGTGGTGGACCTGAATGTGGATCTGGGCAATAACCACGATATCTGTCTTACTTCTACTGTCCAGCTGCAACCCAGTGTATCAGGAGGAACCAACTATAGCTATCAGTGGAGCCCTGCCACCGGGTTGGATAACCCGGGGATAGCCCAACCCATCGCAAGCCCGCCTGCGTCTATTGCATATACCCTTACGATAACAGATCTAGTTTCTGGCTGCACGGCCGCAGACCAGGTGAGTATTTCGGTGAATCCTGTAGTCCCACCCAATGTTCAGCTCGGCCAAAACCTGGTTCTATGCAGCGGGGCCAATGGCGGAAGCGTGAATATCGGCGTTCCGGCACAACAGGGAATGTTGTATCAATGGAATCCCACTGCCTACCTTAGTGACCCCTATTCGTCTGATCCTTACATTTCCACCCATTCTACTTTTGGCAGCACCCATCCAAGCAGCCGGGGGAATATGTATATCCTGAGCATCACGGATACCTCAAAGCCTTCAGGGTGTGGCATTGCCAGGGATACCATCTATATTAAAGTGATGAATCTTGAGGTCTCCTTTGAAGATGATTATGAAATATGCAGTGGAGAACCGGTCACACTCGAACCGGATGGAATATCTGATTATCCGATGAACTTCAGCTGGAGCCCTGTTTACGGATTATCCGATCCGAATACACTGAACCCGACAGCATCCCCGGGGACTTCCACCACCTATCAGTTGAATGTGAGTTTGAAACCATACTTCACCGGAGATCGCGTCTTAGGATGCGCCACCAGTGGGAGTGTGCAGGTAAATGTAACCCCGAACCCGGTGGCATTCATCCCGCCCAAGGATCTGGGCTGCAATACAAAGGATATGCAATTGCGTAAGCTGAACTTCCCGGCCTTTTCCAGCAACAGATACCGCTGGGAGCCTGCCTATCTTGTGAGTAATCCTGATGTTGCCAATCCCTACTTTGTGGGTGATTCATCTGCCACACTCTACCTGAATGTATCCCCCGCTTCTGCCTGCCTTCCAGATGAAACCCGCTGCAATATGCTTAAGCGCAATCCCGTATCCTACTTCCGGCTGGGTGAAAATGCAGGAAGTATCGCCCATAGTGAAGTGGGAGGTTTCACCGGAACTTACTATGGAAGTACGAACCCTGCCAGTGGGCTGGTTCCGGGGGATCCCGACCTGGCTCGCAGCTTCACCAGCAGTTCTTCATCCTACCTGGAACTTCCTGCAAATGCCACCAATACGATATCAGGAGACTATACCATCTCTTTTGTCGTGAGGGCTCCTTCTTACAGCAATTCCTACCTTTCCATTCTTAGACCCGCTGGGGGAGCCTATGGAATAACAGTGTTTCACTACAGGGGTTCTATTAGAATTTACAACTGGAGTAACAACAGTTACTCAGGATATTCCAGTAATCGCCTGAGGGACGGCCAGCCCCACCATATCGTGATCCAGCCCTACGGATCTTCGAACAGGGTGTATATCGACGGTAATTATTACACCCAGTTTACCGGTTCGGTCAATTTCAGTCCGGGCGCCTTTCTGGTCGGATCACAACTCGACGGGGTCATCGACGAATTGGCCTTCTTTGATTATACCGTCCCCGTGGATGAATTGTATGATATAATGGAAGGCTATATAGAAGTGGATGTTTGCGATACAACGATTGCAGTGCCCATTAAGGTCGGGGATTCCATCCCCCCTATCCTCTTCTGCCAGGATACTATCATTGCCTGTACGGAAGACAGCTCCCCGGCCAATACCGGATATCCTTTGGTGATAGATAATTGCGATGACAATCCGAGTCTGTACTACTCAGATAGCATATCACATATTACCATCTGCCCTGAGCTATATCACATTTTCAGAACCTGGGTAGCAGTTGATACTACCGGGAATATGGATTCCTGTCTGCAGCTTATTACTGTGATCGACACCCTTGGCCCTGACCTGGTCTGCCCTCAGGATCTTATTCTGGATTGCCTTGCGGATACCTCGGTAGGGGCGACCGGAATGCCACAGGCCACTGATCTGTGCAGCCCTGCTGTTCACATATCTTACACCGATCTTGTTATTCCGGGATGTGGCCTCACTTATACAGTAGAACGTACCTTCACCGCCACAGATGAATGTGGAAATACAAGCTACTGTACCCAAACCATCACATTGCAGGACACTACACCCCCAGCCATCCTGTGTCCCAAGGATGTGGTCCTTGACTGCCCGGCAGACACCACCCCCTCAAATACCGGATTTGCCCTTGCCAATGATATCTGCGGCAATGTGACCATCTCCTATTCCGACGCCGTCACACCCGGATGCGGAAACACATTTACCCTTCAGCGCACCTGGACGGCCACCGATGAATGTGGACTGACTTCTTCCTGCACACAAATCATCACGGTTCAGGATACCAGCCCTCCGAGCATCAGTTGTCCTCCGGATGTGATACTGGATTGCCCGGCAGATACCGCACCTTCCAATACAGGTTTTGCCTCCGGCGGGGATGCCTGTGGCAGCCTTGACATTTCTTATTCCGATGACGTCACACCGGGATGCGGAAACACCTTCACCCTGCTGCGTATATGGACCGCCACCGATCAGTGCGGACTGAGCGCTTCCTGCACACAGACCATCATTGTACAGGACACAAACCCACCTACGATCATCTGTCCGCCTGATACGCTCATAGACTGTACTGCCGACACCACCCCGGCCAATACCGGCTATGCCACCGGTGGAGATGCCTGCGCTAATGTGAGTATTTATTATGCTGATGATCTTACTCCCGGATGCGGAAATACCTACACCCTGCACCGTACCTGGACCGTCACGGACGAATGTGGGTTGAGTGCATCCTGCGTACAAACCATCACCATACAAGATACTACTCCCCCTGTGATCACCTGTCCGGCCTGTGTTGAACTGCAATTCCCTGCAGATACCTCCGTGGCAACCAACGGCTATGCTACGGCCATTGAAGAATGCGGGAATGTCATAATCACCTACTCCGATTCCGTCATTCCCATCACCAATTACACCTTCAATGTTTACCGCACCTGGAAAGCCGAGGACGAATGTGGCAATGTGAGCACCTGCCTGCAAACCCTGGGCGTACTCGATACCCTTCCCCCGGTGATAAGCTGTCCGCCAGACACCATAATCGACTGTCCGGCTGATACTTCCGTCGCAAACCTGGGAGTGGCCACTGCCGTGGATGCCCCTGGCAGCCTCATCCTTATCGCACACACCGATGCCCTCATCCCCGGATGCGGAAACTCCTTTACCATAGAACGCAGCTGGATAGCCACCGACGGCTGTGGTAACACAGCCCTGTGCATCCAGCAAATACTGGTACAGGACACCACCGCCCCGCTGATCTTCTGCCCACCCGATGTGGTTCTCAACTGCCCGGCGGACACTTCGGTAATGGCCAACGGTCTTGCCACAGCCTCCGATGAATGCGCAGGCTACAGCATCAGCTATTCGGATGTGGTGACCTACGGATGTGGGAACAGCTTTGGGGTGGCACGCACCTGGCGCGCCACGGACGATTGCGGCAACTTTACAGAGTGCGCACAAACACTTACCGTTCAGGATACGACCCCTCCGCTGATCACCTGCCCGCCAGACCTCACTACCATAGCCGACTTCGGCAGCTGTGATGACTTCGTGGCCCCGAACCAGCCACAGGCCTGGGACGAGTGCAGCGACTGGAGCTATGTGAACGACTTTACGGGTACGGTGGATGCCTCTGCTATTTACCCTGCGGGGACAACGCTAGTGACCTGGACCCTGACCGACGACTGCGGCAATGCATCCTCCTGCATCCAAACCATTCTGGTGAAGAACTTCCCCCTGGCACACGACGATGACACCATCGTCCCCACCGGAGCCATCGTGGCTTTCGATGTGTTGCAAAATGACTTCGACTGCCTGGGCCGCATCGACCCGGAATGTGTTTCCATCCTCACCCAGCCACTGAACGGAACCCTCAGTATTGATCCCCTGAGTGGCATCATCACCTACACACCCAATGTGCCCACCCTGAACTATACGGATACCTACCAGTACATTATGTGCAATGATTTCGGATTGCAGGATACCGCTACCGTGACCATCACCTATATGAAGCCCCCTAAGGCCACACTGATGGGCGGCGGGGTGATCTGCAAATACAATTCTTCTTATCTGGTGGTACATCTTACCGGGCAGTCCCCCTGGAGCTTCGCCCTATACGATGGCTACACCACCACCGTCTATGCCGGACTTACCCAGTCCATCTGGACAAAGAACGTCAGTCCGGTCAGCAGCCGCGATTACACCATCCTCTGGGTGCAGGATGCCACCAGCCTGAAAGTGCCCGGAACAGGGTCGGCCACGGTCACCATCGCCAGTCCGGCCCAGTTTACCATTACCGGGGGAGGAACATACAACCAGGGAGATCCAGGAAAAATCATCGGGTTGAACGGTTCGCAAACAGGGGTGGAATATCAGTTGTTTGTGAATACGGCGCCCGTCGGAGCCCCGCTAATGGGAACAGGTGCGCCCATCTCATTCGGATATCAGACCACCCCGGGTTTCTATACCGTGAGGGCAACGGATGTGACCGCTTTCTGCTCAGAATATATGCTGGGAAGCGCACAGATATCAATGAATCCGGCCCCGGCCACCTGTACGGTGAGCGGTGGCGGAATCTGTTGTATGGGGTGCTACGACCTGGACATCGAGCTGGATTGCTCTGAAAGCGGAATCCGCTACGAGCTTTATCGTGATGGGCAGGCCACCGGAAGAGTCAAATACGGAAACGGGGATACCCTGGTATGGGAAGACCTGAATATGGAAGGAACCTACACCGTTAAAGCCACCAATCCCTCCACAGGGGCCAATGTGCTGATGGATGGCTTCGCCACAGTGGAATTCTTCCTTATTCCGGTGGCCATTCTTTCGGGAAGCACCACCATTATCGAAGGACAGCAGGCTATGCTGGAGGTTTCCCTGACCGGAACCCCTCCCTTCCGCTTTGGGCTCTCCGATGGTACCAGCGAAACCCTCTTTGACAATGTGATGGGCTACAGTATGCATATTCCGGTCTCGCCCACAGACACCACCACCTATACCATCACCTGGGTGACCGACTCGGCCGGATGCGGCGATATCGGATATGGCCTGGCTCTGGTTAATGTCATCCCCCTGAAGTTTGGAAGCATTGGCGGAACGGTTCAGTACCAAAGCAGCCAGCCCTTCCCCCTGGCCGGGGTGGATCTGTCTTTGAAAGATGATCAGGGAAACACCCTGGCGCAAACCACCAGCGGTGCCGATGGAGGCTATCTCTTCAGTAGTATTCCTCCAGGAAATTATACCCTGCTGCCTGCATTCAATGACATCCCCGGTGGCATCAATGCTACCGATGCCCTTTTATCGATGCAGCATTTCACCGGGCTCACTTCTCTGGGGCCAATCGCCCTGAAGGCTGCCGATGTGAATGCTTCGGGAATGGTCAATGCCACCGATGCCTATGGCATTGCATTGCATTTTGTCAATCCCGCATACACCTTCCCCTCCGGACGGTGGGCATTTATCGCCCCGGATGTTATTATCCCGGTCGATGGAAGCTCTCAGATCGCCCATATTCAGGCACTCTGCTACGGGGATGTGAATGCTTCCTTCGATCCATTGAAAACATTCTTTGTCCAGGATCTGAAGCAGGAGGGAGAAATCATCGCCACCTCGGAGGAGGCGATCAAAATCCCGGTATTTGCCGAACGCAGTGCCCGGGTGGCAGCGTTGTCTATTCGAATGGACTATCCGGTAGAATTGCTGGCGGTAAAAGACGTCATCCTGGCTGGGGAATCTGACAAAGACCTTCTGGTGAACATCCAGAATGGGAGTATCCGCGTATCCTGGTTCGATCTGGAACCCATACAAATCGAGCAACAGAAACCCATTCTCTACCTGCTGGCTGCTCCATTGAAAGAGGCTTGGAACCAGGACCATAGCCTGACCCTCAGGGTTTCTTCGGAAAGTCAGCTGGCCGATATCAATGCTGAGCCCATTGCGATGGAGTACAGCATCCCTAAACTCACACTCCTCTCTGCTGAACCCTCCCTGAGGGTCGTGCCTAATCCTTTCACTACGGCTACGGCAGTGAAATTTACCTTACCCCTGGACGGGAGGGTCAGCTTAGAGTTGTTCAATGCACTGGGACAGAAAAGCCAAACCCTGGTCGATGCGTTCAAAGTGGCCGGAAGCCACCAGTTCAGCCTGGACTCCCGAAACCTGGCGCCCGGGGTCTATATGTTGCGCCTGACACAGGAAACAGAGAAGGGAATGGTGCAGCAGAGCCTTAGGATTATTAAGGAATAGACTGCCTGGTATTTGTAAACGCAAGCGGCCTCTCCAGATCGATGGGGAGGCCGCTTTGCTTTATGCTCAGATAGACAGGCTCTTTTCAGCCAGCCGCCTTTACTCCAGATATTTCGAATAATGTTTGCGCAGCTTCTCCAGCTTTGGGGCAATCACAAACTGACAGTAGGCCTGGTTTGGGTTCTGCTCAAAATAGTTCTGATGGTAATCCTCTGCGGGGTAGAAGACTTTATATGGACTAAGCTCCGTGACGATGGGATCATCCAGAAACTGCTGTGCTTCAGCGATTACTTCCAGGGCTTCTTGCTGCTGAACCTCATCGTGAAAGAAGATTACTGATCGATACTGGGTTCCTACGTCAGCCCCCTGCCGGTTGAGGGTGGTGGGATCGTGGGTACCAAAGAACACCCGCAGCAGGTCGGTGTAAGCCAGGACTTTGGGGTCGAAGGTGACCTGGATCACCTCGGCGTGGCCTGTACGGCCGCTCACCACTTCACGGTAGGTAGGGCTGGGGATCATTCCACCACTATATCCTGACACCACCTTATGCACGCCTTTCAACTGGAGAAATACTGCTTCCGTACACCAGAAACATCCACCTCCCAGGGTCGCTAATCTCATATCCTCACCCTCAGTTTGATTCATTTGTTCCTGTCTCAATTCGGCGGAGACTGGCGGAGTTGGTGCAGAACCGCAGGCCACCAAGCCCGGGGCCATCAGGAAAAACGTGGCCCAGATGGGCATCGCAAACATTGCAAAGGATCTCCACCCTGACCATCCCAAAACTTTTATCCATTTCATATTTGACCACATTGTTTGTAAGCGGCTGTGTAAAACTGGGCCAGCCTGTACCCGACTCAAACTTTTCTTCCGCATCAAATAATTCCGTTCCGCAACACCGACAGGCATAACGCCCGGGAACAAAACTTTCACAATAGGCTCCGGTAAAAGCCCTTTCCGTTCCTTTCTGCCGGGTGATCCGGTATTCTTCTTCCGTAAGCAGGCTGCGCCATTCCGCATCGCTCTTCTCCACCCTTCGATCCGGAGGGGGACTGCCTTTGCGGGCATAACGCATCACCTCTCCCCAGGTGAGGAATTCTCCCTTACCCATTTCCTGTTCCATTGCTTGATTATCCTTTCTGCTTTTCTCTGTCTGGCAACTCGCTGTGACGCTTATCAACAGCATCAGTCCCCAAAACAGGGGCCATCGGTATTTCATTGGGTATTTTAGAGACTAAAACTCCCGGAACACCACTTTGTTCAGTGTGATCCTTTGGGGGATTTTTGCGTCAGGACGGTCTGCACCCGGAAAACATCGAAACGATCGAAAGCGAAGCGATTGGCAAGCATTATGGTGAGCATCATCGAAACCATCGAGGAAACGAAAACAGTGATCATCAGCATTATCTGATACTTGATGGCGACTACCGGGCTGGATCCGCCGAGGATCTGGCCGGTCATTGTGCCGGGCAGGGCGATCAGTCCCATTACGGCCATCGTCGCGATACTGGGGTTGAAAGCTTCCTGAAGGGCAGTGCGGATGAAAGGGGCCAGGGCTTCGTTGCGGCTGGCACCATTGGCAAGAAAATAGCGGTAGGTTATTTGCTGCTTTCTAAGCCCCCGAAAATAGGCATTCAATCCGATTACATTGGTTTTCAAACAATTGCCCAACAACATTCCGGTAATTGGAATAAAGTAGCGCGACTCGAAGAAATAATCCAGGCGGATGACCACGCCCAGAAACCAAAGGTCCACCAGGAAGAGGCCGGCCAGCAAGGCCACGGACAAGGGGAGCAGGAAGAGGCGCAGGTTCAGCTTGCTGCGCCGGATATTGGTAAAAGCCGCTACGATGATCATTGCCATCGCCCAACCCATATTCACCCAGGCATTGTTCCAACGGAAGAGATATTCAAGATACACCCCGACCATCAGAAGCTGAATGGTCATCCTAATGGCAGCCCACAAGGTATCCCATACCAGGCCTGTTTTATAATGCCGGAAGATCGCCAGGGGGATGGCCAGCAAGAGGTAGCCCAGGGCCAGATTGAACCACGAAATATCAAAGGTTGTGTCCATCTGTTCCCTGTATTTGTTCGATTTTAATGATCCTCTCCATCCGACGGAACCAGCGTTCGTCGTGCGATACGGTGATGAGGGTAGTATCGGGAAGGGCCTCCAGGGCATCTGCCACGGCATCTACCGAGGCATCGTCGAGGGCTGAACTGGGTTCATCCAGCAGCAGAAGGGGTTTCTGTAGCAGGAGGCAGGATGCCAATGCGAGTCTTTGCTTCTGCCCTCCTGACAATGTATCGGTCTTCTGCTCCAGCAGGTCGGTTTCCAGGTTCAGGGAGGTTAAGAGAGAGGCAATACGATCTTCCTCAGGTTTGTGCTTCCTGTTCTGTCGGAAGGAAAAAGGAAGCATCAGTAATTCCCGGCCTGTTTCCGCATCGACAGATATTTCCTGAGGAAGCCAGGCCATTTTTGCCCGGACTTCCTTGACATTGTCTTCTCTCAGGAGGGTTCCAAGGATTCTGACCTCTCCTTCTGAAGCTTGCTGAAATCCCATCAAAAGGTTGAGGAAAGTGGTTTTCCCACTGCCGGAAGGGCCGGTGATACAAACCTTTTCTCCCTGCCGGATGCTAAGGTCTGCATTATGAAAGAGCTGCTGTTTGCCAAAGGCAAGACTCAGCTTAAAAATTCCGGTGATATTATTGTCAAGCACGGGACGAATTTAGATAATCCGCAGAAAAGCCCTGTGGCTTTTTCTGTTTAATGGAAATGTTATTAAATTTGCCCCCTCATTGCCCGATGGTGTAATTGGCAACACGTCTGACTCTGGATCAGAAGAGTCCAGGTTCGAGCCCTGGTCGGGCAACAGGAGAAAGTCTGCTATTTATGGTGGGCTTTTTTTTGCCCGTCAGGGCGAGAAAACAGTGTGGAGTGTGACCCTTCGGCTGCCCCTCGGCTTCGCTCGGGGCAAGCGCTCAGGGTAAAAGATGAGTGTGGGGGAAAATTCCATTTAAGGCAGAAGTCATAAGTAAGAAGTCATAAGGTGGGGCAAGGGAGAAACCCCTTTGCGCCCACTGCGTCTTCTTTGCGATCCCTGCGGTTAAAAAAA
>CAZPYJ010000016.1:0-65735 GCA_964590645.1 uncultured Lentimicrobiaceae bacterium | reverse complement strand
AGGGAGCCCTTTTAAGTCATAATTCATAAGGAATAAGTAAGAAGTCATAAGGTGGGGCAAGGGAGAAACCCCTTCGCGCCCACTGCGTCTTCTTTGCGATCCCTGCGGTTAAAAAAAGTACGAATACGAGCGCGAGCACGAATTTCGAAGACCCCGAAGGGGAGCCCTTTTAAGTCATAATTCATAAGGAAGAAGTAAGAAGTCATAAGCTGGAGAGGTAGGAATAACCGCTTTGCGAACCCCTTTGCGCCTCTGCGTTAAAACCTTCGAAGACCTTTCCTACCTGATACTTTGCTAAGGCTTGGTCCCTATTGGACAGATCTAACACTAAGGCACGAAGAACACTCAGAAGCACTAAGAATATCGGTACTTCCAACTTAGTGTTCCTTAGTGCCCTCAGTGACTTAGTGGCTTTTCTTACCATAACACCTAAACACCAGCCACATAAAAAATTGATCAGCGGAAGAATTATTAAATGCAAGAGCATAGAGCAACAGCATACAGGATTTGTGTGCTTGCATCAAAAAACACTAAATTGCTTCGCTTTACCGCAAGGTGTATGAGCCGCATTATTAACCATAGAGTCGCAGGAAAGGCCCTGGGCCTGTTGCTCCTGCTATGCAGCCCCTTCCTATCTGCCCAGCCCCCCGGGAACTCCCTGGTACTTAACGGCAGCACCGATTTCGCCAGCTTTCCCCACCACGCCCTTCTGAACCCATCCGGAGCAATGACAGCCGAAGCCTGGGTTTTCCCCTGCAAGGTTGACGGAAACAACTTCATCCTGAACAAATGGTGGTGCGGCGGCAGTGAACAGAATGCATATTATCTCACCATCTACAATGGCAAGCTACGCTGGGGATGGGACCTTGATGGATGCGGAAACGGAGCCAGGGTGTACGAATCATCCCTCCCACTCATCCAGCCAAACCAATGGTATCACGTTGCGGCGGTACATACCAGCACCGGGGTCAGCCTCTACGTCGATGGCCAGGCAGTGACAGGTCAATTGATACAGGGAAGCTACAGCCCCATACTTCAGAACCAGGAACCATTCAGAATTGGCGTGTACCGCGACATCAGCAATTCTTACTGGGGCCATTTCACAGGAAGAATCGATGAGGTGCGGATATGGGACTATGCTGTCTCAGCCAGCGATATCGCGGCGCGCTACCTCATTCCGCTCAATGGAAACGAGGCAGGACTGGTCGCTTATTATAGTATGGACCAGACCGGAAGCGGCACAGGATTGGGGGTGTCAAGCAGTGCACAAAGCACGCTTGGACTCATAAACGGAAGCTGCACCGGAAGTTCGAATACGCCCTACTTTCTTTCCAATGCCTCTCATCTCGTACCCCTTGATCTGGGCAATGATACCCTGCTCTGCGATGGGGAGGTGATTCTCCTGGATGCAGGCCTGGGAGGTGCAGCATATCTTTGGCACGACAGCACCACCTTTCCACAGTATCTCGTTTCCCTGGCCGGTATGTACTGGGTAAGGGTGAGCCTTGGTGGATGCAGCAATCTGGATACCATTACCGTGGATTATCAGGCAATGCCCATTGTGGAGCTCGGGGCGGACACCACACTTTGTGAGGGTGACAGCCTGATCCTCACTGCCAGCACCCCCGGCGCCACTTACCTGTGGCAGGATGGCCATACCGGACAAGACTATGTGGTGACCCAGGCAGGACTTTACCGCGTGGAAGTGAGCATTAATGGCTGTAGCGCTTCAGACTCTGTGTATATCAGCTACGATGCTGTTCCACAGGTCAACCTTGGCCCCGATACCCTGATTTGTCCGGGCGAAACATTGCTTCTGAATGCCGGGCTCAGTGCAGATGCCTTCCTTTGGCAGGATTCTTCCACATTGCAAACCTTTACAGTTTCCCAGGCCGGAACCTATTGGGTCGTTGCACAGCAAGGACTTTGCTATGGCCGCGACAGCATCGTGGTGGGGGTACATTCTTTGCCCAATCCTTACCTGGGCCCAGACACCACCTTCTGTCTCGGGGTGAGTTTCCTGCTGGGTATTGACTCGGCATTCTCATCCCCGCTTTGGAATACGGGGGATACCGGTCAGGGCATAATGGTGAGTCAGGGCGGAATGTACTGGGTAGAAGTACCGCATCTTTGCGGCAATGTCCGCGACAGTGTGGATATCCACTTTATCGATTGCGATTGTGGATTATACATTCCCAATGCCTTTTCACCCAATGGTGATGGGCTCAACGAGCATTTTGAGGTAAAGGGGTCCTGTGTGGAATATTATCACCTTCTGATCTTCAATCGCTGGGGACAACAGATTTATGAATCAAACAGCCTGGATGAACCCTGGGATGGACAATACCAGGGAAAGCCCTGCCCTGTGACTTCTTATGTTTACCGTATTGAATACCGCCTGGCTCAAAGTCAGACAGAGGAAGTACGCATCGGGTATGTGGTTTTGCTGCAATGAGGCCACCAGCGGCTTGGGTGTGCTGTCGGAAGGCTTCCTCAGCCCATTGTGAAGGAAAAGCCAACATTGCGACCGAATATTTTGAAGATCGGAGGACGAGCCTCGATAAGGCAGAAGTCAGAATTTATTAGGGAGGAGAGAAGAAAAACTGCTCGGTGCACCTCTGTGACTCCTCTGGGATCTCCGTGTAAGCCTTTGTTTTTTAATTATTTATTACACTGAGGTGCACGAAGAAGGCACAGAGCTTCCCGGAGGATGCGGCAAAGTCGGCCGCCCTGGTGAACCTTGTGTTTTCCTTGTGTCCATTATGGTTAAAAAACAAGGGCGAGTGCGAGGGCGAGTGCGAGTGCGAATTGTTGAGGAGAAGCCTGTCTGCCGGTAGGCAGAGAGAAACCCCTTTGCGCTCTTCGCGTATTCTTTGCGCCTCTGCGTTAAAACCTTGAAAGACCTTTCCTACCTGATACTTTGCTAAGGGTTGGGCCTTATTGGACAGATTTACCACTGAGGCACGAAGAACACTTAGAAGCACTATGGATATCGGTACTTCCAACTTAGTGTTCCTTAGTGCCCTCAGTGGCTTTGTGGTTTTTCTCACCATCACCAATAACATCAGCCATATAAAAAATTGATCAGCGTAAGAATCATCAATTACCCCAGATAATCCGTGATGATACTCCCAATTTCAATCTGTGAAAATCTGTGAAAATCTGTGGTAAAAATGGCTGCGCTCTGCCAGGTTTCTGCGGGATATGTAGGAGAATTATTTAATGCAAGAGCATACAGCAAGAGCATACAGGTTCTACTCTATCCAGTGCGTCCAGGCAAGAGACTTTATAAATCAAGGCTAGGGTACATTCGAAGATATCCCTCCACGGTGGCATCGTGATGTAGATTCTCGGCAATATGACGGCGGGCCGCTTCGCCAAAACGGCGGCAAGTTTCACGATCCTTCACCATATCCATAATGGCTCCCGCCAGGGCCCGGGCATCGCCGGCCGGCACCACTCGCCCGTTCTTCCCATCCTCCACCAACTCCACATTGCCCGGAATATCGGTGATCAGCGGACAAAGCCCCAGGCTCATCGCTTCAATGGCCGATTTGGTGATCGACTCTCCAAACAGGCTGGGCAACACAAAAACATCCGCTGCCGCCACCGTCCGCAAAACCTCCGGAATAAAACCCGGAAAATGAATGCGCCCGGCATAGGCCGTCTTCCTGACAATACGCAGATTAGAAGGACTGTCCATATCCCTCCCCGCCAAAATCAACTGTACAGGCAGTCCGGGAGGCAGATGCCTGAAAGCTTTCAGCAAAAAAGGCACGCCTTTCATCCGGCGGTTGTTCGCCACACATACCAGCACGAGGTCTCCTTCCTCCACCCCAAAGCGCTCCAGCGAAGCAGGATCAATGTCCGCATACCATTCCGGCCGATGGCCTTTCAGGATAGTCACAGCCTTGTCATTGCGAAAAGTCCATTGCCGCTGCAACAAAGCCTCCACCCCGGAGGAATTGCACACTACCTTGTCCACACGCGGGTGAAGATATTTTAGATAGGCCGCAGGGTTCCACCATTGGATATTGCCGGTGTAGCCGCGGTACAGTATTACTTTTACCGGCAGCCCCCGCGTTGCCCGCAGGCCGGTGACCGTCGCCTGACTATTGAAAAGATGCAGCACATCATAGTCCCCGCGGATCAGTTCCTGCCGGATGATAAGGGCCTCCTTCCGGCTGAATTTATGCCGTGGATGAAAATCAATCACCCTGATCCCTGCCTCCGCAAAACAACGGGCATAGTCGCTGCCACCAAAAGTCATCACAGTGATATCAAAGCCTTTTTGCGCGAGATGCAGAAAAATCTCAGCTTCAGGCCTGACGGTGTGAAAGTCATTATAATTACTGATTACCAGTATTTTCAAGGGAAACAGGGATTGGGTCAGCAAAGATAAGTCATTCAGGGGAGGATGAAAAAGAAGGCGCTCAGGTGGCCCTTTTCATCACATTCAGAAATCTCCCTATTTTAGTCCCTCCAAAACCAGCGCCGTATGCACAAGTATGCTCTTTTCATTGTATTGCTAAGCCTTTTTATGTTCTCCTGCCAGCAAAAGAATACGCAGGAAAAGACGGAAGCAGAAACGCTGCAGGCTCCGGATGTGCACCAGAGCCGCACATCCCTCGACTGGGCGGGGCATTACTTTGGACTGCTTCCCTGCGCCGATTGTGAAGGCATTCAAACCCATCTTGAGCTTAGGGAGAACGGACAGTTTTTCAGGTCGGACCGCTACCAGGGCAAAGGGGCTGAGATCTTTCGCGACAGCGGACAGTTCATCTGGGACGCCCGGGGCAGTGCGGTGCTGCTGAGGAATGCCGATGGTACGGAAGGGCAAGCATACCAGGTAGGGGAAAATGTGCTGCTTCAGCTGGATGCCTCGGGCAAGACGATTGAAGGAGCCCTGGCGGATCGTTACCGCCTGCATCTGTGGGATGCCCGGCTTTGGCAAACAGAATGGAAGCTTCGCAGGCTGGAAACCCAGGTTCTTTCGGAACCAAATCAGGACAAGCTCCCCACAATGCGCTTCGATCCGGTTCAGATGCAGGTGCAAGGGACAGGAGGCTGTAATCGCTATAGCGGAGGATTTGTGGCGGAAGGCGCCGACCGGCTGCGTTTTCTGTCGCTGGCAAGCACCCGTATGGCCTGTCCTGAGATGGAAACCGAAAGCCGCTTTGTGCGGGCCCTGGAAAAAGTAGCCTTCTTCCGCCTCGATGCGGAAGGCCTCAGCTTCTTCGATGAAGAAAGCCAGGAGCTGCTTTACTTCAATGCAGAAGGCTCATCCGAGCAATAATCCCCTGCTAATGGATCCCCGGCATCGTCAGAAAACCCAGGCTGTGTACCTGATCCTGACCGGGATATTCATCTCCGCACTGGTCACCAGCAACCTTATCTTTCAGAAGTTCTTCCACTGGGATGTCGGGTTTCACGTTTTTGAACTCTCCGTAGGAATCCTGCCCTATCCGGTCACTTTCTTTGTGACCGATGTGATTTCCGAATTGTATGGCAGGAAGAAGGCCAACCAGGTGGTACTGGCCGGTTTG
This sequence comes from uncultured Lentimicrobiaceae bacterium, assembly GCA_964590645.1. Classification (GTDB taxonomy): domain Bacteria; phylum Bacteroidota; class Bacteroidia; order Bacteroidales; family JAGNHN01; genus JAGNHN01. Next base: position 60,189 of record CAZPYJ010000016.1, on the reverse strand, counting down.
TTTGCCAGCCTGTTCACACTGGGCATCATCCTGGTGTCGGATGCCGCCGTGGCAGCACCCTGGTCGCCCATCAGCGACACACAGTTTCATACGATGTTCGGGGTAACCTTCATTGGGGTGGGTGCATCGATGGCAGCTTACCTCTGCGCCCAGCTGATTGATGTTCAATTATTCCATTTCTGGAAACGCCTTACCCGTGGCCGTCACCTTTGGCTTCGGAACAATGCCTCTACCTTTACCTCCCAGTTTGTGGATACCGCGCTGACCCTTATACTCTTATGCAGCTTTGGGGTATTGGATTGGGAACGCTTCTGGGTCTTGCTGTGGAATGGCTTCTTCTTTAAGGTCTTAGTGGCCATTTCAGATACGCCCCTGATCTATGTCACGGTGTGGTGGGCCCGTCGTTATCTTGGTTTGCAGGGCGATGGGGTGGAGATTCCGGAGGAAGCATCGTGAGCAGGCCAACATCACTCCTCCACACTCCTCCTCAAACTCCAAACTCAAGCGGGCTGGCACTTTAGGCTGCAAGAGCATACAGCATACAGCAAGAGTAAAAAGGGCTATGCCTCTATCGTCTTCTGGAGGGGGTTACTTAGTCCTCATCATACCAGGAAGCGTACATCTGGTAGCTGTTCGCAATCCGCATCACTTCCCCTTCCAGGAGTTCGGGACTGATCTCCCGGATCTTCACTGCAGGTACCCCTGCCACTACGCTTCCCGATTTGACGATCATTCCCTGCTTTACCAGGGCGCCTGCAGCTACGATGGAATTGCTTTCTATCACCGCACCATCCATAATGATGGCACCCATACCGATCAGCACATTGTCGTGAATAGTACAGCCGTGCACAATGGCACGGTGGGCGATCGATACATTATTTCCAATATTGGTGGGGGCTTTCTGATAGGTACAGTGGATAATGGCTCCATCCTGAATATTCACTTTATTCCCGATGCGGATATGGTGTACATCGCCCCGGATGACTGCATTGAACCACACGCTGCATCCTTCACCCATCACCACATCACCGGTAAGGGTAGCATTATCGGCCAGAAAGCAATCCTTTCCCCATACGGGCTTTACTCCTTTCACTGATCTTATTAGGGCCATAATCTGAGCTATAATTCGTGTCCGTTCTGAAAAGGCTCAGGATGGGCAACCTTCGGATAATCCACATTGAAATGGAGTCCGCGGCTTTCTTTTCTTTCCTGGGCCATCTTAATGATCAGATAACCAATATTGATCAAATTCCGTAACTCGCATATCTTCATATCCAATACCGAGGCATTGTATAGTGCCTCGGTTTCTCGATACAAAATCGCCAGTCGGTCCAGCGCCCGCTTGAGTCGTAGATTGGAGCGTACAATACCCACATAACTGGTCATAATCGACTGCAATTCCTTGAGCGATTGGGTAATCAGGATCATTTCCTCATTATGGGTGGTTCCGCTGGCATCCCAGTCGGGGATCTCTTCGCAAAACTGGATATCGCTGAATCGGCTGACGGCATCCTGGCTGGCGCGGTGGGAAAAGACCAGGGCTTCAAGCAGGGAATTGGAGGCAAGGCGGTTGGCGCCGTGCAGGCCGGTGGAAGCGCATTCGCCGGAAGCATAGAGATGGTCGATGGAAGTGCGGGAGAATTCATCCACCGTGATGCCTCCGCACATATAATGGGCGGCAGGGATCACAGGGATCATATCCTTGCTGATATCGATGCCTATGCTCAGGCATTTGGCATAGATGCGGGGAAAATCCTGCAAGAGCAGATCCTTTGGGAGATGTCGGGCATCCAGATAAACACAATCATCCCCGCGGATCTTCATCTCATTGTCGATGGCCCTGGCCACGATATCGCGGGGCGCGAGAGATTCCCGCGCATCATACTTCAGCATAAAGGGGGTTCCATCAATGGTTTTGAGTATCGCCCCTGCACCGCGCAGGGCCTCGGTGATCAGAAAAGCCGGGCGCTCCTCAGGGAAGTGCAATGCAGTTGGATGGAACTGAAAGAACTCCATTTTATCTACCTTCCCTTTTGCCCGGTAAACCATCGCTACGGCATCTCCGGTAGCCACGGCCGGATTGGTGGTGGTAGCATATACATTTCCTGCGCCACCGGTGGCAAGCATCGTCATTTTTGCCAGAATGGTATGGATTTCACCGCTGAAGCTATCCAGCACGTATGCGCCGTAGCAGTTGATGTAGGAGCTGCTTCTTCTGATCTCTATACCAAGATGGTGCTGGGTAAGAATATCAATGGTGAAATGGTTCTCCAGCAACTCGATGCTGGGATGCGCCTTCACCTGTTCCAGGAGGGTTTGTTCTATCTCCAGGCCGGTGCTGTCTTTGTGATGGAGCACGCGTTTTTCCGAATGTCCTCCTTCCCGGCCAAGGGCATACACCCCGTCCTTGTTCTTATCAAATTCCGCCCCCCAGGATATGAGTTCTTTCACCCGTTCGGTTGACTCGGTGATGGTCATCCTGACGATACGTTCATCGCTGAGCTCATCTCCGGCGATCATCGTATCGCGGATGTGTTTTTCGTAGGTATCCGGACTATACATCACGGCTGCAATCCCTCCCTGGGCATAGCGTGTGGCACTCTCCACCGCCTCATCCTTTGTAACAATGAGCACTTTCCCGTATGGGGCCACCTTGAGGGCAAAACTGAGGCCGGCGATCCCGGAACCGATCACAAGAAAGTCAACTTTTCTCCGCATTCGTTCAGAAGCTAAGCAGCAAAGTTACAAAACCCATCACAGGATTGGGCAATTCCTTAACTGTTGCCTTCCAGCAGGATGTACATTCTTATAGGATACAGCCTGAAAATTGATCAGATATCCAGCAGCATTTCTTCCGGGTCCTGCCCACCCAGCAACATTTTTACAGGATGCTCGAGCAGTTCTTTCACCCTGACCAGAAAACTCACGCTCTCCTTACCATCGATCACCCTGTGGTCGTAGGAAAGGGCCACATACATCATCGGGCGGATTTCCACTTTACCGTTCACGGCTACCGGCCTGTCCTGAATATTGTGCATTCCGAGGATGGCACTCTGCGGCGGATTCAGGATAGGCGTGGAAAGCATACTTCCGAACACGCCCCCATTGGTAATGGTAAAGGTGCCCCCCTTCATATCATCCAGGGTGATTTTATTGTTTCGGGCCTTTTCCGCCATCTTTCTGATGGCCTCTTCTATCCCGGCCAGGCTCATCACTTCCGCATTCCGGATTACTGGTACCATCAGCCCTTTGGGGGTACTTACTGCGATCCCGATATCGGCATAATCGTGTAAGATGAGTTCTTCACCTTCTATCATCGCATTCACCTGGGGAAAATCGTGGAGGGCGATGGTTACGGCTTTGGTAAAGAAGGACATAAATCCAATTCCCAGGCCGTGGGTTTCAATAAAGCGTTCTTTGTATTTCTTTCTCAGGACCATAATACCCGACATATCCACCTCATTAAAGGTGGTCAGCATTGCCGTATCATTCTTCACCGCAACCAGTCGCTCTGCCAATTTGATCCGCAGGGTGGTCAGTTTTTTGCGCTCGATCGCTCTTCCCCCACCCCATTGCGGGCTTATCGCAGATGATGTTTTCGCAGCACCTGTCCCGCTGGCGGCAAAAGCTTCCACATCCTCCCTGCCTACCCTTTGCCTGCGCAACCATTCGATGAATTCGGAGGAGTTGAGTTCTTTTTCCTTCATCAGTTTGCGCGCAAGGGGAGAAAAATGAGGGCCTTCCTCCATATCTTGGGCTGCTTCTGCCTGCCCGGATTTGGCTTCCTGTTTTTGCCCGGCGTCAGCATCTTTGGAACTAAGGTCTACGGGTGTTTCCTGTATCTCCTCTTTCTCTTCCTTCGGGGCGGCTTGTTGCCTTGTTTTCTTCGGCCTTGCCTCGGTATCAATGTGTGCAATGATCGCATCCACAGCGATGGTATCCCCTTCCTCCACGAGCCTGTGCAGGCTTCCGCTTTCGCTGGCTGAGATACTGAGGGTGGCCTTGTCCGAATCGATCTCGGCAATTTCCTGGTCTTTATCCACATAATCGCCTTCCTCTGCCAGCCAGGCTGCCAATTGCACCTGTGTGATAGACTCTCCGGGGCTGGGAACTTTGATCTCAATTTTCATCTTATCAGGGGGATGTTGGGTTTTCGATTAGGGAATCTGCTTCGTTGACATCTCGCGGCTGAAGACGGCTCACAAAAGTCCATTCCTTGGGTGCACACAGCATTTTACATTCTTCATTCACCCGCTCGCAGGTGCAGCCGGAAAAAGTTTTCTCCAGGATCTTTTCCTGGCGGCGACGGTGCAGGGATGGCGATCCTGTGGCAGGGCTTCCGCTTTCTGGCCGGGCTACCAGCATCAAGTCTACGACCTTGAATTTGCGCTTCAGGTAGCTCCAGGCACCCATATTGGCCGGTTCTTCCTGCGACCATATATACTTATAGGCGTTGGGATAGCGCTCCACAATAGCCTGAAGCTGCTTTTCCGGAAGGGGATACAGCTGTTCGATTCGCACAATTGCAGTATCCCAGGCCTGGCGCTTTTCTCTTTCCTCTATCAGCTCATAATACAGCTTCCCGCTACAGAAAACCATTTTCCGAACCCCTTTCGCTTCCACCGCATCATCATCGATCACTTCACGAAAACCACCCTGGATGAAATCCTGCAGTGAAGAAACACAGTGAGGATGGCGCAGCAGGCTTTTGGGGGTGAATACGATAAGCGGTTTTCTGAAAGGGCGCTTCAGCTGGCGGCGAAGAAGATGGAAGAAATTGGCCGGGGTGGTGGGATTGGCCACCTGCATATTCAGATCGGCACACATATCCAGGAAACGCTCCATCCGGGCACTGGAATGTTCAGGCCCTTGTCCTTCATAACCGTGAGGAAGCAGCAGCACCAGGTCGTTCATCACATTCCATTTGTCTTCGGCACTGCTGATAAACTGGTCGATGATGATCTGTGCCCCATTGTTAAAATCACCGAACTGTGCTTCCCAGATCGTCAGAGAATGGGGAGAGGTGAGTGCATAACCATATTCAAATCCGAGAACGCCATATTCGGAAAGCGGGCTGTTGATAATGTCCAGGTGAGCGTGTTGATCGTCGAGCTGATTCAGGGGGATAAAGGCTTCACCGCTGTCTTCCTGTGTGAGTACAGCGTGGCGATGCGAGAAAGTACCCCTTTCCACATCCTGGCCCGACAGACGCACCGGAACGCCTTCTTTCAAGAGGCTCCCGTAGGCCAGCAATTCTCCCATCGCCCAGTCCAGCCGATCGTGCTTGAAAACCATATCGTGTCTTTCCTGCTGAAGACGAACAATCTTACGGAAAAGCGATATGTCTTCCGGAACCCGGGTGATACGATGCGCAATGCTTTTCAGAATATCTTCCGCCACCGCGGTATCCGGTGAATAATCGAAATCCTCTGCCCTGGCTTTGCGGATATCTTTCCAGGTTTTGGCCAGGAAAGAGGTCAGGCTGGCCTTTTCTTTCTGTCTGGCTTCACTGAGGCTGGCTTCGAGTTTTTGATTGATCACCTCCTTGATTTGCTCTACCCTTTCCATATCCAGCACTTGCTGATCGATCAGCTGTTGTCCATAAATCTGAAGCGGATCGGGATGCTTCTCTATGGCCTTATAGAGCAAGGGTTGAGTAAACCGGGGCTCATCGCTTTCATTGTGTCCATACTTACGATAGCAAAGCATATCTATAAACACATCTCTCTTAAATCGAGCCCTGAATTCCATAGCCAGGTTAATGGTGTACACCAGCGATTCCACATCATCCCCGTTCACGTGAAAGACGGGCGACTGCGTTACCTTGGCCACATCTGTGCAATAAGTACTGGAGCGTGCATCGAGGTAATTGGTTGTGAATCCAACCTGGTTATTGATGACCAGATGAATGGTTCCGCCCGTAGCATAACCACGCAACTCTGACATCTGTTGCATTTCATATACCACTCCCTGGCCTGCAATTGAAGCATCCCCGTGGATAAGGATTGGCGTGATCTTTTCCTGATTCCCCTGGTAGAGGTGATCGATGCGAGCCCGAACAATACCCTGAACTACAGGAGCTACCGCTTCAAGATGAGAGGGATTGGGTGCCAGGGTCAGTTTGATCTGCTTCCCGGACTGGGTGGTCCGCTCTGAGGTATAGCCCAGGTGATATTTCACATCACCCAGTAAAAGCGCATCTTCGTAGGCTTTCCCTTCAAACTCGGTAAAAATTGCGGTGGTGGATTTTCCCAGGATATTGGCCAGGACGTTCAGGCGGCCCCTATGGGCCATTCCTATCACAAATTCCTGATTCCCCATTTCCGCTCCGTGCTCCAGCACGGCATCCAGCGCCGGTATCAGGGCTTCAGCCCCTTCCAGGCTGAAACGCTTCTGTCCGGGAAACTTTTTATGGATGAATTTCTCAAAATATACCGCTTCACTCAGTTTGTAAAGGAGGTGTTCGCATTGCCCGGCCGAAAAGGCAGGTCGATTTCGTGTAGACTCCATTCTGTTGCGAAGCCACTGATTAATCTCCACCCGGCGTATGTAAAAATATTCAGCCCCGATGTGGCGGCAATAGGTTTCGTTCAGGTGCTCAAGAATGGTTTCAAGTGTTGAGGTTCCCAGTCCAAGCTCTTTCCCGGCGTGGAACGGACGTTTCAGATCACTATCCTTTAATCCGAAATTCTCGAGGTCCAGGGTGGGCATATATGACCTTCGGGTACGGACCGGGTTGGTAAGGGTAAAAAGATGACCCCGTTGACGATAGGCATTAATCAGGTTAATGACCTTAAACTCATCCGGCATCCCGTAACGGGCGTCTTTATCTGCTCCAAAATCCGTCCGGGCAAATTCAAAACCCTCGAAAAACTTTTGCCAGCTTCCGTCTACCGAGGCAGGATCCTCACGCCATTGTTGGTAATATGCGTCGATGACTGCTGCCTCTGCCTGGCTGAGATAAGATGATTCCATTAGACTCCGCGCTTCAAAATATATGCAAAATTACAGATATAATTCCAATCTCTATAAAACTTCGCCCCACTCTGTTGACCCTGCCTAAATGCCTCTGGAGTCAATTTGTTCAAAGGGGTGATTTCCCTTTGGATCGGGTGTACTTTTTCCCCATCCTTATGGCTTGTGAGGCTGAGCGTGCTTGTTGATTCGAAAAAATGCCCCGGAATATTTAGAGCCTTTCCAAATTACACCCTCTCCGAAAGCCGGAAGATAGCATAAGAAGCTCCCTTCACTATTTCTTAACAATCAGATATAATCCTGTTTATCAAACCTTTAACAAGATACTCTTCCCTCATCCAACACATATAGATTTTTAATTAAGTACTGATAATCAATCAAGCAAAATTATGGGCAATTATTAAGCGGGATACCATAATACCCGTAACTTTGCCCGAAATCAAATTTCAAAAAAATGGGTCAAAGACTAAATCAAGTCGTTGAACTTGAGGATGTTGTAATCCGATTTGCAGGAGATTCCGGAGACGGGATGCAGCTTACGGGCTCTCTCTTCTCGGATGCTGCTGCATTTGAAGGAAATGTTTTTGCTACTTTTCCTGATTATCCTTCTGAAATCAGGGCACCTCAGGGTACGGTGGCCGGGGTATCCGGATATCAGGTACACATTGGAGCCAAAGAGATTTACACCTCTGGAGATTTGGCAGATGTGCTGGTGGCGATGAATCCGGCTTCACTGAAATCCAATCTGAAGTGGACCAAAAAAGGGGGCATCATCATCGTGGATGTGGATGCCTTCAATGAGAAAGGCTTTGAACGGGCTGGCTACGAAAGCAATCCTCTGGAGGGTGATTCTCTGGACGGGTACAGGGTGATCAAAGCGCCCATTACTAGCCTGTCAAGGGAAAGCCTGCGTGACCTCAAGGTGGACCATAAAGTGGCTACCAAATCCAGGAATATGTTTGCTTTAGGGCTGATGTATTACCTGTTCAATATCAGCATTGACTCGACCCTGGACGGGTTCAAGAAGAAGTTCAAGACCAATCCGCTGGTCATTGAGGCCAACACCCGTGTTTTACAGGCAGGCTACAATTACGCAGATACCATTGAGGTTTTATCCAATACCTATAATATTTCGCCGGCTCCCCTGGACAAAGGCCGGTACCGCAACATCACCGGCAACCAGGCTACGGCCTGGGGTTTCCTTGCTGCAGCGGAAAAGGCTGGCAGGGAACTTTTCCTTGGTTCTTATCCTATCACCCCGGCCTCTGAGATTTTGCAGGAGCTGACCCTTCATAAGCAATTCTCCGCCCGTGTATTCCAGGCCGAAGATGAGATTGCCGGCATTGTTTCTGCCATCGGGGCCAGTTATGCCGGGGCCGTGGCAGTGACCACCACTTCCGGCCCGGGTCTCAGCCTGAAAAGCGAAGCCATCGGCCTGGCCGTAATGACAGAGCTGCCTTTGGTGATTGTGGATGTGCAGCGTGGCGGACCATCTACGGGCCTTCCCACCAAATCAGAACAATCAGATTTGCTCCAGGCGCTGTACGGAAGAAATGGGGAAGCCCCCGTCATCATCCTGGCAGCTACCAGTTGCGGCGATTGCTTTTATGGGGCTTTTGAAGCAACCAAGCTGGCACTGGAGCATATGACCCCTGTTATCCTCCTGACTGACGGTTACCTGGCCAATGGCTCAGAGATGTTCCGTATTCCTGCGATGAAGGATATGCCAGATATCACCCCTCCGGTTGTCGAAGCCAATGACGCCCATTACAAACCCTACCGCCGGGATGAAGAAAAACTGCGCAGAATGTGGGCCATCCCCGGTACTGAAGGCCTGCGCCACAGGGTTGGCGGACTTGAAAAAGCAGACATCACCGGACACGTCAGCCACGACCCCCTGAATCACCAAAAGATGTGCGAACTCAGGGAAGAAAAAGTAAACCGGGTGGCCCGCTTCCTCCCTAAACAGGAAGTGATCGGAGAGCCCGAGAATGATCTCCTCGTGGTGAGCTGGGGCAGTACCTACGGGGTGATCCTGGAAGCGGTAAAGCAAATGCAGGAAGAAGGAAAGAAAGTCAGTATGATGCATCTGCGCCATATCTGCCCTCTGCCGGAGAATGTAGAGGAAATCCTGGGCCGGTTTAAGAAAATCATCGTCTGTGAACTCAATCTGGGTCAGATGGTGAAATATCTGAAAATCAACTTCCCGCAGTATACATATCACCAGCTGAATAAAGTTCAGGGCTTACCCTTTATGGTAAAAGAGCTCACCGAGGCATTTAACCACTTACTGGAGGAATGACAATGGCTGAAGAGATGATCAATACCCAAGAATTACAACTGACCAAAGAAGATTTCGTCAGTGACCAGATGGTAAAATGGTGCCCGGGTTGCGGCGACCACGCCATCCTGCACGCTGTGGAAAAGGTATTCCCCGAACTGGGTATCCGCAAGGAAGACTTTGTGGTGGTTTCCGGTATCGGATGCTCCTCCCGTTTTCCGTATTATATGAACACCTATGGCATTCACGGTATTCACGGAAGGGCTGCAGCCATCGCTACCGGGGTCAAAATCGCCAATCCGAAGCTGAGCGTATGGATGATCACGGGTGATGGAGACAGTATGGCTATCGGAGGGAATCATTTTATCCATACCCTGCGCAGAAATATTGACATCAATATTCTGCTCTTTAACAACAAGATATACGGATTGACCAAAGGACAATACTCTCCTACCACCCCGATGGGCAGCATCACCAAAACTTCCCCCCAGGGAACCATTGAGCAGGCATTCAATCCGGGAGAACTGGTCATCGGATCCCAGGGAACCTTCTTCGCCCGCGCCCTGGATACCAATCCTAAGATGATGGCCGAAATCTTTACGGAAGCCGCCAAACATAAAGGAACTTCTCTGGTGGAGGTACTGCAGAACTGTGTGATCTTCGCCAATAAAGTGCACGATCTCGTCACCAGTAGAGCAACCCGCGACGACAATACCATCGTCCTTGAGGCCGGAAAACCAATGATCTTCGGCAAGGATTCAGATAAAGGAATCCGGCTGAAAGGCAACAATCTGGAGGTGGTCAAAATAGGAGAAAACGGGATTTCAGAAGCGGATCTGCTCATCCACGACCCGGAGTCGGACGATGCCGGTATACAGCTGTCTCTGGCCAGAATGAGCCCTCCGGAATTCCCTATGGCCCTCGGTGTGATCCGGAGTATCCGGCGGCTTACCTACGAAGCCTTGCTTGAGCAGCAGATTGCAGACGCCAAAACGCACTCGCCTTACAAGTCAATGGATGATCTGCTGAACAGCGGCAATACCTGGGCCGTAGAATAAGCCCGGCTTGAATTGAGACCCGAACCCCGGATCATCAACCAAAGATGATTCCGGTGGAGAAGATGATCCTGTAGAAAACCGATCCCAGCAAGATGATCAATAAGCAGCCCCAGTAAACCGCATATTTTCTGGGGGGCGCATACAGTCTCTCCCGGAGATCCATATCCTGTTCATCCTCTTCCAAAGAATCCAGAAACTGCGCTTCCAGTTCAAAGTCCCGGTGCGACTGTATCCCGGCGATAATGGCAGCCAGCATTATGCCCGGAGTGAAAAGCAGGATAAGGTCGTGCAAGGGAAGAACGGGCAGGCGCAAAAGCGACAAAAGAAAGACACTTCCAAGCCAGGGGAACAGTAAGCGGGCTAAAACAAAACGCCAGCGCTGCGTATCGCGGATAAACCAGAGGGCAGGAGCTCCTTGCAGGGCCGGCCGCGCCAAAGCCAAGCCGATTACACCCAGCAGGAATACGCTAATAAGGGCGATGAAAAAGCGGGCGGTTTCATTCAGATAAATCCATTTGGCAAACCAGGCAAATCCAGAGGAAGTAAGCACCCCGGCGATAATGCCTCCAAAAGCCAGATTGAAACCGTGAAAAACCATCCAGAAACCCAGGTCGCGCAAAAAGATCTGCCGGGCCGGCAACATCAAGAACCAACCCAGAAAAATAAAAGCCCATATCAAACAGGCCGCCGGACCCGCAATGAAAATCAAGCGGATGGCATCTCCTGTCCACAGAGGTGAATAATCACTGATGGGAAAACTGATTCCATTGAAACTCACCTCCACCGGTATTCGGAAGGCATTGGCAGTGAATATGGTTACCGCCAGATAAAAAGCGGTAGTCAGAGCGATTCCCAGCAAATAGCTGATCAGGCTATTGAGCCCGAACCTGAAAAAGAAAGTTTGTTTTTGCGGCATTGCAGCAACTTAGTTCTGAGTTGTCTTTTCAGTTCTGCCTTTCATTCCGATCAACTAAGATAAGGCCTCTTTTCGGATTATTCCCGGATTGGTTCTGTGTGAACCACTGCTGCTGTTTTTATGGACGCCAGGGCAACCAGGAGCGGTTCATATCCCCACGCAAAATGCCCCTCAGCGATAAGCCCTGGATGTCCTGATACTGAACCTGCACATCCAGCTCTTCGAGCACCCAGCTCCCGCCCGGCAGGGAAGGCTTCAATCCGGCAAAACGAAACAGAATATCCTGCACATCGGTACTGTCGATCAGTCCGTCGCCATTCATATCCGCCGCGGCCATTTGCAGGCTGTCGAGTGAGCCAAAGCCGTGGAGGTAACGCATCAGCATCAGTGCATCCACGGCATTCACCGCAGCACCCTCTATCACGTCTTCAGCCCGGATAAAAAGCTGATATCTCCCTGTATCTGCAAAGGGAAAAACAAAATCTCCATTGCTTGTTGTTTCGAAAAGAACTGTGTCAGGCCCATTGCCTGAGTGCAAATAAAGCCTGGCTCCGGGAATGGCAGATGCCGCAGCATTATGGTAATGAACCCTGCCGGCAAAGCCTACCGGATCAATATGCAGCAGGAAACGGAATGCAGTATCCGCACTATCGGCAGAAAAAGCATAAAGACTGTCTGTGCTCAGATCCGAAAAGGTTTGGGAGAACCTGTCCTCCAATACGATGGATGCATTGGCATTCAGGCCATCTTTTTGAACGCGCAGCACAAAAGCAGTGTCTTGTCCGGGAATAAAGCCGAGTGGTATTTGCGCCGGATTCAGAAAACGCCCCATATTATGAATGGCAAGGGGAATCGAGGAACTGTCTCCGGCCAGTGTATACACTTGCGGCACCTCCGCCTGCTTACCCAGCAATTTAACCGCATCCTGATGCGGATCGAAACCTGAGTGGTGGTTCGCATCAAAAGTAAGCAGGGTTTCATCAAAAAAAGCAGCCCCAGCTCTTTCAACCCGTATCCGAAGGCTGGGCGCTTCGTCGCTCACAGCGGCAAGCGCAGGAACACAGGCGTCTTGCATAAACCCGAAACTCCCTGCGAGGCTGTCTTCAGAGACCCTGACAAAGAATCCCTGCATTGGCCCTATTTGCGGGCTTGCCCGGTTGATTCCCCTGCCGTTGACCCAGGTCTGGTAATTGCGTTGATGCGCATCATACACATACAAGGCATCATCCAGCCCCTCACGATCCAGTCCGCTCAGCCTGTCCCAGTGTATGGTGGCAGGGTAGGGATTTCCGATGAAATTAAAGCCGGCATAGAGTGGATCAGGACCCAGTCGACTCAGGGATGGAGTGGAAATTTTTCCCCTGTTTAGTTCTCCGAAGAGAAAAATGGTATGGTTCCCGGTATGGGCCGAGGAGGACCAGGTGGCATAGCCTTTTGCGGGCTGAAGGATCATCCCTGTTTGCCCGATATAGTTGCCCCAACCTCCGCCAGGCTCATCAAAGGGCAGCAGCCACATACCGGTGAATACGCCGGTAAGGGCGGCCTTGACCGGCGTACTGAAGTGATGCCAGGTATCCTCGGTGAAATAGCGAAGTACGCTTGCCTTTACCCCCCGGGAAGGCTGAACGATCTCAGCCTGTCCACTGCTGTCGGATCGAAGGATCAGTCCGGTGTAGGCCGCCTGATTGGCCATCGTATCGCTCACCCATAGCTTTCCTCCGGTGTGAATGCTTAAGATACCGCTATCCCCAATCAGGCAAGCTTCGACACGCCACTCCTCTTTCAGATGAAAGGAATGCTGCAGCTGCACCCTGGCCCACTCCTGTTGAGGTTTTCCCTGCCTTGCTTGCCAGACGGAATCCTGAAAAAGGGATCCCGAACGGATGGTATAAAAGGGAATCGGTGCCGTTCCAGGAGCTCTGGCTTCCAAGGTATCCGTACCCCTTATCTCCCCGTGATTGCCCATCCCGGACTGATCCAGGCAAAAGCGGCTGGAGTCTTCATTGAACTGCAGCACGCAAGAAAGATGCGGCATCCCCCCCGGATCCGGAAGCTCGTGATGCATATTGTGCCGAAGATCATCCAGCCCCAGTATCTTGCGCCAAAGCCGAAAGGCATCGACATATCCTGTAAATCCCTCTCCGATCAAGACCGGAATATGCACGGCATTTTGCAACCCCAGCGCAGGTGCTGAGTCCGACTGGAAGCCATCTACGAAAAGGCAGGATGCTGATCCGCTAAATATTCCGGCCAGGTGATGCCATCGGCCGGGGAGAAGAGGCTGGCCTATGGCCCTTGCTTCCAACATCCCAAAGGTGTGAAAGAAAGGACGCCCGACACTGTCCAGGCCCAGTTCCCAGGAACCGTCTTTCCGTGCGAGGCTCGCCGGATAAGTTGTCAAACTGTCTGCCAGCACCCATAACTCCACACTCATCCTCCCAAAGTTGCTCATCTCCAGAGAGGCGGAATGAGGGATTTCAAGGATGGCCGTATCGGAGCCAAGAAAAAGACAATGCCCCTTCTGCCCTTTGACAGCGGTGATCAACAGAAGAAGCAGAATCAATACCAGGCTCTTGCGCATTCTTAGCAATCGTATCCGGAATAAAGGATAAAGGTATAAAAGAACCCGCAATGGGGGATAAGAGGATGGGCTTGGAGCAGGTTCCCGGACAGGGCTCACTTAAACCGATCCATTCCTTCCTGATGAAGAAAGCTGCCGGTTCAATCGTGCCCGCCCTTTTTACAGCAGGCAGGCAATTTATCGTAAGCCTCCGGATCCGCAGGAACCTCATCGGCATCATATCCGACTGCTGCAATGGCTTTGCGGATCTGCTCTGCATTGGTCTTCTTTTCTTTATAGCGGACCGTGAGCTTCTTGGTTTCCAGGTCAAGATTGGCATAATTGACCCCTTTTGTAAATGCCATCTCCTTCTCCATCCGGTCTTTGCACATTTCACACTGCGCACTGGTCTGAATCACGATTTCTTTCACGCCCTTCGACTGGGCAGAAAGACCGAGCAAGGGAAGGACAACAAAGAGGAATGTGATGCTTATTCTCTTCATCATATCAGTTTTTTCCTGGTTCATCTTCTTTTCCAATTCTTCCGATCGCGCAACTGACATAGGATTTCACCTTGTTCATTGTGTTTCCGCTTCCCGCCGGAGGATAGCCCAGGCGGGTCAGGATGCGCTCAAAATCCGCTTCCCGGGAATCTTCTCCCTCATAAGCAATAAAAACGCTGCTGTCAGTATGGTCTACTTCCACACTTTGCACGCCTTCTTCCTTTTGAAGATTTCGGCGGATGGTATTGGCGCAACCGTGGCATTTTAAATTCTCTATGGTGATCTTGAAGGTTTTCATAAGAAATGTTTATTGAATTACTTTAAGGTGTACCTCATTCCGAAATACACTTTTCTACCGTGAATTGGCCCCCAGGATGAGGCGGCATCAAAGTAGGGGCTGAAAGGCATATCATAAGCCAGGATGGGATCCTTCTGCACAAAGTCGAGCAGGTTCTCCACCCCCAGGTACACATTCCAGGTTTTGAAGTTGCGGGTTAGCTGGCCCAGGATAATGGTATAGGCCGGTCCGTGCTCTCCCCGGCGGTATTGCTCCGGATAGGCTTCGGTAGAAGGCAGTCGTGAACTCCCATTAAACTGGCCGGTGAGATCGGCCTGCCAACGCTTCATCGGCGACTGCCAGCTGAAGCTGAGCAAGGCTTTATAGGTATTCACCAGGGGTTTGCTTTGCAAGCGTCCATCTGTGGTCGTCTTGACATCATTGTATCGGATGGCGGCAGTCATCTCCAGGTTTCTGAGCACTTCATAATGGGCTTCTACCTGGATGCTGTTGGCATAGGACTCCCCTTCCAGATTGTAGGTATAGATGGCATAAGGATCCCGGTCCAGGTCCACCACCAACTGATTGATAAAGTCGGTCCGGTAAGCGTCCAGGCTGATCCTGAGCTCGCGCCCCAACAGGTCGGCGTAGTAAGTGGCATTCATACCATAATTCCAGGCCTCCTCCATTTCAGGCGACTCCAGGGTGATCAGGCTGCGGGAGCTGGCCAGGATCCAGGGGTTCTCGGCAATGACATAGGGTGTCCGATAGCCTTTTCCCGCGCTGGCCCGGATCACGAATTGCTCCACAGGGGTGTACTTCAAATGCATACGCGGGGTGAAGAAGGTACCATAAAGATTATGGAAATCTGCCCTCAAACCGGCCAGCAGGGTAAACGATTCCCCGCCACAGAAAGTAAACTCGGAGAAGAGTCCGGGAACCACTTCCTCCCGCTCCATTTCCATTGCCCGGAAGGCTTCTTCGTATTTGTCGTATTGCAGACTTGCGCCAAGCTTAATCGTCTGATTGGTATTCCACATATAGGATTCATAGGCTGAGTTGAAGTACAGGCTGGTCTGCTTAGCATCAAAGTGATTGAACCCATAGATGCTCTCCTGATCGTGATAGGTAGCTGAAGCGATGATCCCGATGCTGGTAGCCGGCCTGCGCAGAATAAAACCGTTCTTTGAAAAAACCTGGTAACGCCGGGTGTTGATCATTATCTGATACAGGCTGTCTGATGAAAACTTTTCCGATTCATAAAAGGCTTTTTGTCCTGCTTCTCTCCTTTCATCCAGCACCGAAAGCCCAACTTCGAAGTGCCGCTTTCCGTGCTTCTCATAATTCCAGCGGTTCATCACATTATATTGTTGGACCAGGGGAAGGTCGAGGAAGCCATCCCCATTCATATCAATCTTATTGCTCAGATGCTCACTATGCCAGAGCAGCATAGATCCCCAGTTTTCATTGATTTTCCACCGTACATTGGCATTGGACTCCAGCTTGCCGGCATCGTTGGCGTAGAGGTTCAGATGCAGCTTTTCATCAGAGCTGGGCTTTTTAAACTCCACATTGATTTGCCCTGTTGTGGATTCAAAGCCATTCTTCACGCTGGCTGCTCCTTTGGAAACCTGAATGGACTGCATCCAGGGTCCGGGGATAAAGCCTAAACCAAAGATGCTTCCCAGGCCACGAAGGTTAGGAATATTCTCCGTCTGGATCAGGCTGTATTTTCCCGCCAAACCCAGTAACTTAATCTGTTTGGCTCCGGAAACGGCATCGCTGTAACTCACATCCACCGAAGCTGAGGTTTCAAAACTCTCGCTCAGGTTGCAACAGGCTGCCTTTTGCAACTCCCCCGTAGTAATCACGCGGGTAGAGATGGGGTCAGTTCTGGATATGAATGAAGTTGCAGTGCGTTCCACCACTTCCACCCCTTCCAGAGCACGGGAAACGCTGAGCACCACTTCCACCCCCTCCATATCTCCTTCGATATGAAGGGTGTCGTTTTGATATCCCACAAAACTGAAGACCAATTTCTTCTGGCCGGGATGATTCGGATGGATATGAAAAGCGCCGTATACATTTGTTACCGTGCCGTCGTCGCTGTCAGCCCAATATACATTTACCCCGGGCAAGGCTTCCTGCCCTCCTTCGGGCGTCCGGCCATATACTGTTCCGTCAATGTGCTGGGAAGATGCGGTTAACGAAAGCGCCATCCATCCCAAAATAATCAGATAATACTTCATAAAGCTGTCCTTTAAAAATCAGAGAAATCAGAGAAATTCAGATCCGGGCTGATTGATCAGGAAAGAGCAGAATGAAAAGCGCCGTTAAACAACAGAATGGTTTTTCGCAGATGTACAGAAAGCAAGATGGGGGGCAATTCACCCTGCATTTCATCCTCCTCGGTGAGGGCTAAGCGAATTTCTGCGGTCTGGGTTGCCGGGAGAAGACGAACGGGGACTTTCGCATCCTTCACGGAAGCCGTAGTAAAATCGCTTGTTTTCAGGAAGAACAAGGCATTGCTCTCGCAACAGGGCTTGCCTTCGTGTGAAGGACATTGCCGGCCTGCCCCTTCAAGGGGCAAGGTACAGCAGGATAAGGCTTGTTCCGATGCGTCCCCCTCGTGTGTGCAGGTTTGCTCAAAAAGCACAGACAGGTGTGTCTCCCCGGAACACGAACACTGATGGGAGAAAAGGGCAAAGCCTCCGGAAGACAGGATCATCCAGAAGGAAAGAAAGAGGACGCTTATATTTTTGAGCCTTTCCATTGCCTTACAAAGATATATTATTCACTGAAAGGGAACACTTCCCCGCAGTTTTCTCACCTAACAGATCGCCGATATGGATTGTTCAGTCTGGTGATCCCGGAAGGCAGGCTTCGCTCAATTCCGGAGATTTTGTTGCTTAAACATATAAGAATTGATATATTTGTCATTCTTCCTGAAAAACCCTAAAGACAAAGCATCCTATGGTTTACAAGACAATCTCTTTAGAAGAAAAGGACGGCCTGGGGCTGATCACCCTGAGGCGCAGTCAGGCACTGAATTCTTTAAACACCGACTTTTTTCTCGAACTGAATCAGGCGATGGATGACCTTTCTCCCAAAACTGCCATTGTGATCCTGACCGGTGAAGGCAAAGCTTTTGCAGCCGGGGCCGACATTGCCGAGATGGTGGACAAGGGAGAGGAAGCCGCCCGAAGCTTTTCCAAGCTTGGACAGGACACCTTCCTGAGAATGGAAAACAGCGAACAGATCTGGATTGCCGCAGTGAATGGCTATGCCCTGGGGGGTGGCTGTGAACTGGCAATGGCCTGCGATTTTCGCATCGCGGGAGAAAAAGCGCTTTTCGGACAACCGGAAGTCAATCTTGGCCTTATCCCGGGTTTTGCCGCCAGCGTGCGTTTGCCCCGGCATATTGGGATGGGCAACGCTCTTATGCTTCTTGTCACAGGAGAATCGGTAAAAGCGGCCGATGCGCTGCAGATGGGGCTGGTTTCACGCGTGGTGGAACAGGATAAGCTGATGGAGGAGTGCCAACAGATCGCCCGCCTGATTCTTCAGAAAGGGCCTGAAGCCGTCAAGAAGGTGAAGGCCGTCACCCGTCAGGCGGCCAGAGTCAATTATGAAAAAGGACACGAAATTGAAAATGAACAATTTGGCAGTCTCTTTGGGCCTGGAAAACAAGGGGCTGAAGGAATGAAAGCTTTTTTGGAAAAAAGAAAACCCCTCTGGTAAAAAATAAAACCAAGATGTATGGACTACATTAATCGCATTAAGAAATCGGCGGTGCTGGGTGCCGCCGGGAAGATGGGCAGTGGTATCAGCCTGCTGATGGCTCAGGAGATGGTAGCCCAGGCGCTTAAGCCCGGGAACGAAAACACGCCTTTTGAACTCATTGCCGTGGATGTTTCGGAAGAAGCCCTGCAAGGATTGAAGGACTACATCTTCCAGCAATCCAGAAAGAAAGCGACAAAAAAAGCGGAAGACTTCCGTAAAAGATACCCGGTCTTTGCCGGAAAAGAGGATGAAGAAGTGGGGTTGTTGTATGCAGAAAAGGTCTTTTCTGTTTTAAAACTCACCACTCGCTTGGAGGATGCTGCCCGCGCAGGATTGGTTTTTGAAGCTGTGAGCGAAAACCCTGAACTTAAGACCAGGCTCTTCGATACGCTTGAAAAAGCCAGCAGCGACAAGGATATCTGGTACTTCACCAACACCTCCTCTGTCCCCATACATTTACTGGATGAAAAGGCTTCCCTGGACGGCCGCATATTGGGCTTCCATTTTTACAATCCCCCGGCAGTGCAAAGGCTGGTGGAACTGATCCTGACTTCCCGCACCAAACCCGGGTTGAGGGAAACGGCGCTGGAGCTGGCCCGCAATATGGGCAAGATCATCGTGCCGGCCAACGACCACGCCGGATTTATAGGAAATGGCCATTTTATGCGCGATGCACTCTATGGCATTGCTCAGGCAGAAAAACTCGCCAATGATATGCCCGTGCACGAAGCCATCTACCGCATCAATACCGTCTCAATGCAATACCTGATCAGGCCGATGGGTGTTTTTCAACTCATCGATTATGTCGGAATTGATGTCGTTCGATACATACTCGGTGTGATGAACCCATACTACCCCGCGGAAAACCTGCACAGCGAACTGCTCGACACCCTATTTGATCAGGGTATTAAGGGAGGCCAGCACCACGACGGATCGCAGAAGGATGGATTTCTTCAATACAAGGAAGGAAAAGCGGTAGCGGTGTATAATCCTACTCTGGAAGATTATGTAAAGATCAATGAATTCCGTCAGGATAGTGAGCAACATCTTGGAGCAATACCGGCTGAGGCACCCAGGTGGAAGGATGTGATCAGGGATACGGATAAAGAGGCAAAGCTCAGCGCCTGGTTTACTGCTCTGGGCAAGTTGGACAGCCAGGGGGCCCAGCTTGCCTGCGACTACCTGAGGCGTTCCCGTGAAATTGGGCGGCAACTGGTCAGGGATGGCATTGCCCTTTCTGAAAAAGACGTGAATACCGTATTGCTGACGGGGTTCTTTCACGCATACGGACCCATCAATGATTATCTGATCTAAGCCAATGCCGCTCTTATCCGATCCATACCGACTGGGGAATCTCCTGCTGAAGAACCGCATTGTGATGGCTCCGCTCACCCGCTGCCGGGCAGGTGAACAGCGCATCCCGAATGCAATGATGGTGGAATACTACCGGCAAAGGGCCGGGGCAGGACTGATCATTTCGGAAGGCACACAAATCAGCACACAGGCTATCGGATATCAGAATACGCCGGGCATTCACAGCCAGGAACAAGTGGAAGGCTGGAAGGAGGTATGCACGGAAGTCCATCAGGAGGGCGGGATCATCTTTGCTCAATTATGGCATACCGGCAGGATATCTCACCCCAAATTGCTGCCCTCAGGGATGCATCCTGTAGCTCCTTCCTCTGTGGCAGCTGAAGGCAAGATTAAGATAGGAGAGGAGAAGTATGACCTGCCCCTGCCCCTGAAACTAAGCAACAAGGGAGTGAAGGAAACCGTACGCGACTACCGGACAGCGGGAGAAAACGCCAAAGCTGCCGGGTTTGACGGCGTAGAATTGCACGCGGCCAATGGATACCTGCCGGAGCAGTTTCTGAACGACAGCTCCAACCTTCGAACGGATGAATACGGTGGAGAGGTGGACAAGCGCCAGCGCTTCATTCTTGAAATACTGGATGAGCTGCTCACCGTCTTTGGCCGGAACAGGGTAGGCATTCGCCTCTCTCCTTCCGCAGCCCGTTTTGGCACAATTGACAGTCGCCCCGTGGAAACGTATTCAAGCCTTGTACAAAAACTGAATTCCTTTCCCCTGGCCTATCTCCATCTTGTTGAACCGCTCACCCCGGTACCTCCGGGATACCTGCTCCAACTTCTTCCCCATTTCAAAAAAATATATTCGGGAACCATCATTACAGCAGGAGGCTATACCCCGGAGAAGGCGCATCAGGTGATTGAAGGCGGACAAGCTGATCTGGTCGCTTTTGGGCGGCTTTTTATCTCCAATCCCGATCTTCCCAGCCGCATTTTTCTGGAAGCCCCATTGAACGAACCAGATACTGATACGTTTTATACAGGTGGAGTAAAAGGATATACCGATTACTCTACCCTTATTGAAACCCATTAAAGCAAGCTATGAATAAAGTGGTAAAAAACGCCCGGGAGGCCATACGGGGGATAGAATCAGGAATGAGTCTGATGTTTGGCGGTTTCGGCCTTTGCGGCATACCGGAAAACACCATTAAGGCCATTGCCGATGCAGGATTGACTCACCTGACCTGCATATCCAACAATGCGGGCATCGACAATGTCGGGCTGGGCATACTGCTCAGGAACAGGCAGATGAAGAAAATGATGGGATCCTATGTGGGAGAGAACAAAGAGTTTGAGCGGCAGATGCTCAGCGGGGAGTTGGAGGTAGAACTCATCCCCCAGGGTACACTGGCTGAAAGGATCAGAGCCGGAGGGGCAGGCATTCCTGCCTTCTTTGTGCCTGCCGGCTATGGCACCGAGGTTCAGGAAGGCAAAGAAGTGCGTGAGTTTAACGGCAAAATGTACCTGATGGAATTGGGTTTGACGGCTGATTTCGCCATTGTCAAAGCCTGGAAAGGAGACCCCCACGGAAACCTGATCTACCGGCATACCGCTAACAACTTCAACAATATGATGGCCAGTGCCGGCAGGATCACCATTGCGGAAGTGGAAGAGCTGGTGCCTGCCGGAAGCCTCGATCCAAACCAGGTCCATACCCCCGGCATCTATGTACAGCGCATTTTCCAGGGCGAGCGCTATGAAAAACAAATCGAGTTTATAACCACCCGAAGCGAAGGAGGAAAAGATGTCACTGGATAAACACGGAATCGCGAAACGCATCGCCCAGGAGCTGCGCGATGGCTATTATGTTAACCTGGGTATCGGTATTCCCACCCTGGTAGCCAATTATATCCCTGAAGGTGTAGAGGTGGTGCTGCATTCAGAAAACGGACTCCTGGGTATCGGCCCCTTCCCTTCCCTGGAAGAAGTGGATGCCGACCTGATCAATGCAGGAAAACAAACTGTAACCGCCCTGCCCGGAGCTTCATTTTTCGACTCGGCCCAAAGCTTTGCGATGATCCGCGGAGGCCACGTGGACCTGACGGTTCTGGGAGCCTTTGAGGTCAGCGAAACAGGAGACATTGCCAGCTGGAAAGTCCCTGGCAAATTGGTCAAAGGGATGGGAGGAGCAATGGACCTGGTCGCCGCGGCAAAAAACATCATCGTGGCAATGCAGCATACCAGTAAAGACGGAGCAAGCAAGCTGTTAAAAGAGTGCAGCCTGCCCCTGACCGGAGTGCAATGCGTGAAGAAAATCGTTACCAACCTCGCGGTAATGGAAGTTACAGGCGATGGATTCCGATTACTGGAAAGGGCCCCCGGGGTTTCTGTGGAAGAGATCCGGGCAGCCACGGAAGGCCGTCTTATCACGGAAGGGGATATTCCTGAAATGCAATTATAAGCAAATACGATATGAATTACCCTAAGAAGGTTACCATTGGTGACATCACCGTCAGAGACGGCTTTCAGCACGAAGAGAAATTTATCCCCACAGAAGCAAAGGTTTGGCTTACAGAGGAATTGGTTCTTGCCGGCTTTAAACACATTGAGCTTACCAATTTTGGAAACCCGAAGGGGATGCCTCAGTTCAAAGATGCAGATGATTTGTTTCGTCGTGTACACAAGAGCAAGCGGCTGGACGGGAAACTGGACGGGGTAATGTTTACCGCTGTGACGATCAGGGAAAAGGCCATTGAACGTGCCATACAGGCACGTCAGGAAGGTTACGGGCCAGACCGTATTCTGCTGATGGTTTCCACCAGTGAGTCGCATCAGCGGAAGAATTCCGGCTTGAGCCTCAAGGAGTATTGGGGAATGGCTGAAAAATATATCCCTATTGCGAAGCAGGCCGGGCTTAAAGTCAATGGTACGGTTAGCACCATCTGGGGCTGTCCTATTGAAGGGCCGACCGATATGAATAAGGCTATTGAATTCACGCAACGCTGGCTGGATATTGGCGCCAGTGACGTAGAGCACGCGGATCACGATGGCAGCGCTTCGCCTGATCGCATCTATGCCTATTTCTCCCGTCTGATGGACGCCATTCCGCATCCTGAAAAACACATTGTTCATTTGCATACCACGCGGGGCTGGGGTCTGGCCAATGTTTTGGCGGCCCTGCAGGCGGGGATGACAAATTATGAATCAACTTTAGGAGGCATTGGCGGACAACCGGCCAACTTTGTGGATGGGGTTCCGGTAAGCGGCACCGGGGAGTATTACTATAAAGATCCGGGCATTGTCGGACTAACTTCAACGGAAGATATGGTGGTAATGATGGATGAGATGGGCATAGAAACCAACCTGGATATTGACCGTATTCTGGAGATCGGGAATATGGTGGAGCGCATTGTGGGGCGAAGGCTTCGCTCGGAGAGCATCAAGAGTGGCCGCATTCCCAAAAAGCTGAGCGGTCGCTGACCCACGGGGTATGAAAACTGAGCATAAAAAGGGGCTGTCTCACAAGCAGGCAGCCCCTTCTTTTTTGTTCATATAGCCATCAAACTTAATTAGAAGGGGCTATCTCGAAATGAGACAGCCCCTTTTATTTCGGAGGAAATATTGTTGTTGTTAGAATTCCCAGAGATCGTGCTCAAACTTAAAGAGGTCATTCTTCACCCTTTCGGCTTCCAGCAGGGCATCCATTCCGGTTGCATAGTCTGCAATCCGGCGGTCATAAACATTCTGCTCTTTGTAGATATAGCTGCCAAAGATACGTTTCCAGAAGATCTCATCGTAGGTTCTTCTTTCCGAATCATTGAAGCGGTTGAAGACGATGTTGCGGGCAAAGACCTGGCGTGCTTCGGGGAAGTAGAGCCAAAACAGGGGGTCGAAACCCCTGAAGTTGCCGTTTTCATCATAGCTGTCGCGCACCGGGCAAATACCGATGATGCGCACATCCATCTGTGATCTTTGTTTGTCGAAGTACCAGTCTTCTTTGATGCGAATCCTTTTCACATCCTGCGGATTGAACTTCGTCACGATCGTCGTGTCGTAGAAATCGTAGGGTGGATAGTCACGCTGAAGCTGTATTTCATCGGATCTTTCCAGCCTTCCCATAATCTCCTCATAAGTGAGGGGGATCAGGAATTCATCCGTTTCCGTGATCTCGTAGGCGGTCACAGAACCTTCCCGGAGAGCATCCATTACGATAGTCATAAAGTTCTTCCATCCGTTATGGGGCACAATGGGATAATAGAAAGGGTGATTGATCTTTTCACGAAGATCGATGACCCTCCAGATTCGTTTGGACCAGACTACATCTGCTTCCCTTAAGCTGACATAAGGGATAGGTTTCTTTTCAGGAACGTGTTCCCGGTCGTAAACCCCGTCGCGGGGTGGATTGTCCAGCACCTGGGCATTGCTTTGCCAGGCGAAAGCCAGCAAAAAAGAGCCCAGGATACTGATTACAAATAGCTTTTTCATATTTCCTCCGTGGTAGAATTAGCTTATTGAACTTGCAGGGCGATGGTTCCCAGCTGGCGATTGCCATCCGGGCCACTCGCAATGATATTTTCTATCCAGATCTTGGTGCCTCGGCGGGCATTGTCGATCAGGTCCTTCATTTCAGGAGAGAAGCGATTGCCTCGGGCATTTCTTTCGAACACATCGCCGCCCCTTACTGTAACAAAGGTGAATGATTGGATCTCAAAGAAGAGTTCAAACTCAAAATCTGCGGGCATTTGCGGGATTACCCCTCCGGCTGCTGTGAGGGCAGCTTTGGGGATGAGTCCGGAAGATTTTCCAGCTACCGTAGCAATGGGGTCGGGTACCCTTTTGACACGGAACTCGGCCTTGCCCATTGATCGCATTTCTCCGTCGAAATCTGCACTGACGTTGATGGTAGTGGTACGGGCATCACGCGGTACGGTAACCACATAATTGCCCGCCTGGGGCCGAAGGGAACCGGTTGTGATGCTTGGACGCAGTCTTTCGGCGGGAATACCGGGAACAGAAATCGCTACCGGATTATCCACTCCGATATAGAATACGTTCATCTTCAGGGCGGATACCGTTAAACTTGGCTCTCCCACGATATACTCACTTTCGAAGGGATAGGGGATTTTTATCCCGGCAGGGTTTTGCACCATAATCACCCCGGCGAACTTTTGAATACCTAAGGTGCTGGCAGGGATGCTGATTCTGGCGATCCCGCCTTCTCCTTCCACCTCGATGGCATTCGGCATATTATCCGGATCCTGAATGGTATCTGCACCCATCACATACTTCAGGGTAGGATTCTGCTTGGAATCCCAGGCTGCGACGATCACATCCGCTTCGTAGTTATCGCCTCTCAATACATAATTGCTGCTTGCCAGGACTTTAGCACGGACCTCATCAAATTTAAAGTCGTCTGCATTGACTGCGCCAAACAGGTGTTTGGTGACGTCAAATTCCACGTTCCTTACTTCGTTGATGAGCTTGTTAAGGATAGTGATATCAGCCGCAAGGATGCTATAGTAAAAGTTGTGCTGCATCCAGGTTTGGCGTTTGCCGTCGGCGTCATAAAACGGACCATCCACATCCAGGCCCTGCATTTTGATCATATCGCGAAAGCGTGGATCCACCAGCTCCAGCATATCCTTTTTAAACTGCACAATCTTATCTCGGAGTTCACCTGAGCGGGCGTTTTCCCCGTCTGGTGAGCGCTCAAAGAAAAAGCGGGTAGGTTCGGTATACTTATCCCGGGAAGAGACCTGTTGCAGAGGGGTATTCTTGGCCTCCTCTATCGTGTTGATCTTATTGTCTGTTGTTACAGTCACTTCCCATTTGGTAAGTTCGATGTAATCCACCAATTCCTGGGCGATGCGTCGGGCTTCCTGAGCCTTATCGTAGAATTCCTTGACCTTTTCAGGATTCAGGGATTGCGCCTTTTCAAACTCGGCATAGTTGTCTGCGAGTTTTTGGGTGAAGTTCTCGGTAGTGGTCTCAATACTTTCATTTACCACGATGAATGCCTGCAGAATCTCCTTCGACACGTTCAGGGCGAGGAGCGCGGTGAGTACCAGGTACATCATCCCGATCATTTTCTGCCTCGGTGTTTCTTTATATCCAGCCATAGTTAGTGTCTTTTTCTGATTCCTTTTAGTTTAAGGGGATCAGGGCTGTTATTTCACCTGAACATTCATAGCAGACAGCATATTGCCGTATACCTGGTTGAGGGCAGCGATGTTTTTTCCAAGACGGTCCATATTGCTTGAATACTCTTCTGCCTTGGCTGCAGTTTCGGACAGATTGCCAAGATAGCGCTCCATAATGTTCTGAAGCTGGGCTGCGCTCTCTTTCTGTGCACTGGAATGCTGAAGTTGCAATTCATATACAGCATTAAGGGCAGAAAGGTTATCGGAGATACTGCGCAGTTTGCTGCTGAAATCAGCTTCCTCGAGTGCACTGAAGTCGAGGGCATCTGCAGACTTGGTCAGCAATTGAGAGGAAGAAGCATAATGTTGCGACAGCTCGTTGACCTTTTCTGTAGCATTCTTGATGCTGCCTGCAAATTCCTTGGTTGCGGCCAGTTCATTGTTCATATTCACGGCAGCTTCGTTGTAGGCACCACTCAGGGTGGAGGCACTTTCAGCTGCTTTGCGCATATTGGTGAAATACTCTTCTGCCACATCTGCATCCTGCACCAGGGCTTCGGAAGTTTTCTTGTAGGTGTGAGATAATTCTGAGACAGACTCGGAGGCTTTCTTCACATTGTCAATGTAATCCCCTGAGGCTACCGCGGCATCGGAAACGACGGAAAGCTTCGCCGTATTCTCGCTCAGGCTTCGCAGGCCTTCCCCCAGGCGGTTGATCAGGTTTTGATCCACATCTGCTTCCGAAAGCATCTTGTCCAGTTCGCCGGTAACACCTTTGCGGGTAGCCATAATGTCTTCCACATCTTTTCCGTGGTACATCCCGGCCAGTTCCGGATAGACAAGGCTCCAGTCTGGTTCAATGTGCGGCGGTTCAAAGGCCGAGAAAAAGAAGATGATGGCCTCGGTTCCCAGACCTATGATCAGCATATAGTCTGCGCCCGGATAGTGGTTGATCTTGAACAAAGCACCGAGAATAACCACTGAGGCTCCCCAGCCATACAGTTTGGCCATAAAATTGCGGAAGCCTCTACCCTTTACTACGTTGTTAATACCCATTGTGATAACTGTTGAAATTGGTTTTGGTGAAATGAATAAAAGGTGAATTAATAGACGTTTGATGCTGCGCTTAGGTTGTCGCCTTTCTGGCGTCCGAGGTAGGTTTGCACACAACGGAAACCAATGTAACACTTGGCGGTATCCTGGTATTCAAAGGAGCGGGCGGACACCTGCATATAGTATCCGATATCCTTCCACGAACCCCCGCGGATTACCTTGCGCTTCAATACCGGAGGATCGCTCTCTCTGGCATTGTATTCATAACTGGGATTCAGATCCCAGGTGAAGTTATAAGAAGACTCATCAAAAGCATCATTGGTCCATTCCGACACATTTCCTGCCATATCATACACCCCGAAATCATTGGGAGCATAGTGACCTACGATTACGGTGTGCAGCCCGCCATCGTCCACATAATCCCCGCGCAGGGGTTTATAATTTCCAAGGAAACAACCTTCTGTATTTCTAACATAGGGACCTCCCCAAGGATAGGGGCTGTGATCCAGACCACCGCGGGCAGCCCATTCCCATTCTGCCTCTGTGGGAAGGCGGAACTCATTAACGGTGGCTTCTTCCCGGCCACGAAGGTAACTGTTCATCAGGTTAGTACGCCAGACACAAAAAGCCTTGGCCTGCTTCCAGCTTACCCCTACCACCGGATAATGATCATAGGCGGGATGGCTGAAATAGCTTTGCGCCATTGGTTCATTGAAGGAATAGGCATAATCGTGAATCCAGGACAGGGTGTCGGGATATACATTTATTACTTCTTTGCGGATGAACACCGAACGGTCCCTCAGACCCTGGGGGCGATTCGCCCAGGAACCGGCTTCGTTGTTGGTCTGACTGAAGTCCTTTTTGGCAGCAGCCATATAATCGATCCAGTAGTACTCAAAGTTCAATTTGCGCGGATCCAGGACTCTTTTGCGATAGAAGCGCTCGTGCTCCGGGTAATACAATTCTTCCAGGGCTTCCCTTTCCTCTTCTCCATCCCAGATGATATCCATATCCCAATTGAGCCTGGGGGGGTCAATCAGATTCCCGTAGTCATCTTCTTCGATGAGGTAATCTTCCGGGAAAAGGTCCCCGAGCAAAGTCCGGGCGATGGAATCTCTTACCCAATAGACAAACTGGCGATACTCATTATTCGTAATCTCAGTTTCGTCGATATAATACGCCTGCAATGAAACGGTCTTGGGTTGATGCACCAGGGCATAGGGTACATCCTGATCTGCGGCACCCATCGTATAACTGCCCATTGGAATGAAAACCATTCCATAGGGATCAGGTTGGTAGAAAACCTGACGGCCTTGCACGCCGATCAGCTCTCCGTTGCCGGAATTGCCACAACTCAGCAAAAGCAGAGGCAATAATGGCACCCACAGTTTCAGAAATAATTTTTTCATATCGGGTCTGTATTTGCGCTGGTTTCTGGAAAATAGGGCTACTAACGACTGTATCAGAGGTATAGTGTGTTTTTATAACTTGTTCTGTACACCGGAATCTCAATTTTGAAACAATAATTGAGCATTATCTCGTGGCTTCCCGAACTTCCCACTTTCCCCAGTCCGCCAAGCTTGCTTGTAGTCAGATCGTAAGAATAACCCACATTAAAATTCTTATAATTCAGTCCGAGAATGACCGCAACAGCATCTTGCAAACGATAAGACAATCCTCCCCACACACGGTTATTGTACCTGACCAGACCTGTTAGGTCGAATGACATTGTGGCTCCGTCGGATTTCACGAGGAAGGAAGGCAAAAGCTCATAAGAGGGATCGAAAGGCATTGTATAGGCATAACCGGCGGTCACAAAATAGTGACGCCTCAACTCAAAATTGGCATCTCCGATCGGGCTGCTTGTTTCGGCAAGCTGGCTGGTAGAAATACCGGCCCAGAATTTTTCCGGAATCGTGAAGTAGGCTCCAAAGCCAAAATCAGTAAGCATTGTACTCTCTTCACTGGAACTGGCAAGCACAGGGTCTTCTGTTTGGATGGGCTTAAACTTGGAAAAATCAATGCTTTTGTTGAGGAATCCGGCCTGGGCACCCACACTCAGGTTGCCGTTTCCCAGAAAGAAACGATATGCATAACTCAGTCGAACACCGATGTTCTTCTCAAAACCAAGCTGATCCTGAAAGATGGTGGCACCCACCCCCCCGTGAAGAAATTTGACCGGGGCATCCAGGGACACGAGGAAAGTCCGTGGGGCCACATTGTTCCCATCCGGATCAGTAAGTCCCATCCACTGCTGGCGCATCAAGCCATTGGTACAAATGGCATCCCGGGCTCCCGCATAGGCAGGATTAAATGCCATTTGATTGAACATATACTGAGTAAACTGCGCTTCCTGCTGCGCTCGCACGCCCGATAATGCAAGCACGAAAACAAAAAGCAGTAATAATTCTTTCCTCATAATAATGCGCTTTACCAGTACCAAAAAGGGGCGTTAAAGTAAACAAAATTATCCCACACAAGCAAAACGAATGTGGCTCCTGTTTACCATTCCCCAGCTGCTGAAAGCCTTTGCGGGTTTGCAGTTTTATACCCCCACCTGATGAAAAGGTTTCATAAGCGGGGGTAAAGGTAAAGAAATTATTCATATACAGTCCTTCCCCTTCCCTATTTTGATATGTCAGGCAATGGTGGAGCAGAAAGACAGCCCCTATGCTGGGCCCGGGTGGTCTTGTCATTCATCACAGCTTTACGGCTTGGTTCTCCTGACGGAGCAGGGCAAAGAGAATGGGTTGTTCACCTCACTTCGAACTTGTTTTCGAACTCGAACTCGAACTATTCTTCTTCGCGCAGCCTCCTTTGAGGGTTCTGTGTATGAATGTAATTTTCTGCGCATTGTAACACATAGGTGCGCTGAGAAGTCACAGAGGTTCACGAGGGAGGAATCAGCGTATAGCGGGTATTCCCTTCCGAAATATCAAACACATCATCAAGTAATCAACCTGCCTGGTGGCAGGCAGGCAATCAGGTAATCTTCAATCGACGTGGGAAGTCATCACCCCTCGCCCTTGTGAACCTTATGCCTTCCTTATTTCCTTAGTGGTTTAAATGTCTCCCGCAGACAGGGGCACATCCCCCTGATTACACCCCATCTCATCAGTTTTACATCTTGTATTTTTGATCTTTGATCTACCGCTGAACAGGAGGGACACGTATTATTTCACGCAAAGCCGCCAAGAAAACGCGAAGGCTGCAAAGGGCTACTCCTGTCGCTGTTCCTGTCCCTTGACATTGGACATTGGATATTGAAAACTGGACATTGAGAGCGCGCCCCTACGGGGCGCCGGGGGTCTGTGATGTCATCGCAGGCTAATGAGCTAATGCTCCTGAGAGAGCAGGGATCGAATGAGTAATGATTATGAAGTCAGAAGGCCAGAAGATCAGCAGGTCAAAAGGTCAGCAGGTCAGAAGACCAGCAGGCCAGCAGGCCAGCAGGTCAACCTTATTCAGGCATTCACACACTGCCCTCCCGATTCACTTCGTTCATCGGGATGATTTCGACTAGTAGTTTGTTTTCGCTTCGCTCACCAAACCACAGTCTCTCTTCAACTGCCCACTGATCACTGATCACTGATCATTGATCACTGATCATTGATCACTGTCCCCTCAGCCCAGCATCTTGATGTCCTTCACATTCAACTGCAGGCTGACATTGCCGTTCCACTCATTCTCCTCAAGCTGGTAACACATATTGAAGCGTTCGCCGGAGCGGATGCGGTTGCAATACTGCCCGAGCTGAAATGCGATGGCGCTGATGGGAAAGGTATTGATATTTGGATGGAATACGGAGAGCTTCAGGTGGTTGCTTCCCACAATGCGACTGTCTTCAGATCCTACCACATCATTGGTCAGAAAAACGGGGGCCATATTCCCGGGGCCGAAGGGGGCAAACTGTTTCAGGATGCGGTAGAATTTCCGGTTGATCATATCCAGGTTGATCTCTGTATCGATCTCAATCTCAGGCACGGTCATTTCCTCGGTCAGGGTATTGCAGACGATCTCCTCAAAACGCCTTTTGAATTCAGGCAGGTTTTCCTGCTTCAGCGACAAACCAGCGGCATATTTATGTCCCCCGAAATGCTCCAGCAAATCGGAACAGGCATCGATGGCATCGTACACATCAAAATCCTTCACCGAGCGGGCCGAGCCGGTGACCAGTCCGTTGGAGCGGGTCAGCACGATGGTAGGCTTATAATAGGTTTCGGTCAGGCGGGAAGCCACAATACCGATCACCCCTTTGTGCCAGTCGGGATTGTAGACAATGGTTGATTTGGCACTCAGCAGTTCCGGGTCGCTGTGGATCATTTCCAGGGCCTGCTGGGTGGTCTCGGTGTCTTTGCTGCGTCTCTCGTTGTTGTATTCGTTGATCTGAATCCCGATGGTGTCTGATTCTTCCAGGGTCTCACACACGAGCAGGCGTACGGAGTTCTTTCCGCTCTCCATCCGGCCGGCGGCATTGATGCGGGGGCCAACCAGGAAAACCAGGTCGCTGATGGTCAGCTCACGGCTGAAATAATTCCGGTAGCGGGCGGTTTCACGGATGCTCTCTGCCGTATTCTTCCGCACATTGCTGAACTTCAGGATGGCCTCAATACCCGGGCGGGGTTTATGGTTGATGAGTTTCAGCCCGAAATAGGCCAGGATGCGGTTCTCGCCCGTGATCGGAACGATATCGGAAGCAATGCTGATCACCACCAGGTCGAGGTAGCGCTTCAGTTGCACAAAAGGGATATCGTTCTTTTTGGCATACGCCTGGATGAGCTTAAAGCCTACCCCGCATCCGGAAAGCTCCTTATAGGGATAGGGACAGTCAGCCCGCTTGGGATCAAGCACGGCCACGGCATCGGGAAGGCTGTCGCCCGGACGGTGATGGTCCCCAATGATAAAATCGATGCCCTTTTTTTTGGCATATTCCACCTTCTCAATGGCTTTAATCCCACAGTCGAGTGCAATGATCAGACTGAAGCCGTTCTCCGCTGCATAATCGATGCCTGCATACGAAATACCATAGCCCTCCGAATAGCGGTTGGGGATATAATACTCGATCTCTTTGTAAAACTTATTCAAGAAGATATATACCAAAGCCACTGCTGTGGTGCCGTCCACATCATAATCCCCGTACACAAGGATTTTTTCACCCCGGCTCACAGCCTGCTCTATTCTTTCCACAGCCTTGTCCATATCCTTCATCAGGAAAGGGTCGTGGAGCTGATCAAGTTTAGGCCTGAAAAAATTTTCAGCGGCATCAAAGGAGCGAATCCCTCGCTGAACCAGGAGATTAGCCAATACCTTGTGGATGTTCAACGCTTGGGCTAAACTCGCAACTGCCTGGGGATCACCTTGTTCCTTGAGTACCCATCGTTTGTCCATCTTTTTTCTTTAATCCGTAAAATTACAAAATAGCCGGGAAACTGCGACGTGCTCCAGGGGCTCCATCCCAAATAGACGAAACAGCCAGGCCAAAGCGGAAAAAATACTTAAGATTTTCGTAGAATAATACGGAAAGTAGAACCTTTACCCGGAGCAGAAGTTTTTACAAAGAGTTTCCCTTTATGATAATTCCGGATGATGCGGGAGGCCAGGGAGAGGCCAAGCCCCCACCCCCTTTTCTTGCTGGTATAGCCCGGGCGGAAGATGGATTTGAATACTTTTTTCGGCATCCCTTTGCCGGTATCGGTGAAATCTATGGTCACCAGCCTGGCCTCTTCCCGGATATCAATGGTCAGGCTTCCTTTCCCTTCCATTGCATCCACCGCATTGCGGGTGAGGTTTTCCACCACCCATTCGAAAAGCTGGCGGTTCAGGGGCAAAATGATGTCGTGCCCGGAGGTCGAATGGATGCTGATGTGTATTTGTTTGGAAATACGTGGCTTCAGATAAGCAATCGCCTCGTGTATGACCCCCACCAGATTCTGGGGCTCCAGCTTAGGCGGACTTCCGATTTTCGAAAAGCGTTGTGCAATGATATCCAGGCGCCGGATGTCCTTTTCTATCTCTTCCGTGATGGTATTATCAACCCTCTGCATCTTCAGCAACTCCGTCCAGCCGATCAGAGATGACAAAGGTGTTCCCAACTGATGTGCGGTTTCTTTAGCCAGACCGGCCCATACCTGGTTCTGCTCCGATTTGCGCGCTGTGCTGAAAAGCAGGTAGGCAATGAAGAGGAAAATTCCGATCACCCCGAACTGAATGTAGGGAAAGATGCGCAGTTGCGTAAGCAAATAGGAATCCTGGTAGTGGATGAGGTGCTTCCCCTGGCTTCCCAGATCGATCACAATGGGAGCATTGCTCTCAGCCATTTCCAGGGCAAGCTGCTGCAAGGCCGTGGAGTCTCTGAGCATCAGCGAATCCAGATTGCCGGTTGCAAGGATGCGCTGGCGGGCCTCATCGGTGACAATGACAGGCACGGAGGCGGAATTGACGACGACATCCGTGATAAAACTCTGCACCATTTCCTCCAGAATCTGCTTTATCTCCGTAAACGGCTTGGAGTCAGAATAGTAAAAATAATTGATGTGCCCTTGGTAATAGTCGAAAGCAATGGGCTTATATTCAGAAAATTGTGCTTGCAACTCTGGGGTAAGGGTTTTTACTTCAGCCGGATCAAAGTCTACGTTTTTCGCAGAGGAGATATTCCCTTCTGCATCGGTCAGGATGACCGGGATGGTTGTGTTTCCGGCGATAATCTCCGAGTAGAAGGTGATGTCTTCGGTATTGCTGGCATTGATCAGGCGTTGGGTTGCCCGGGCCAGCAGTTCCACCCTTTTCCTTTCCTCACGCTGAAGGGTGCCAAAAAGCTGTTCCTGCACCTGAACCAGTTTTGCTTTTTGCTGCACGGCATCAGCCCAGATCCGGATGTTCTTTCGCTCCTCACGGGCCACCTTCCCAACCAGGGTGTTGGTGTACCAGAGGGAAGCTCCCACGATCACCAGTGCGGCAAAGAAGAGGGAGAGTTTCCAGCGTTTTTTTCTCAGGTAGATGTTCAAGGCTTAGAGGATTCGGTTTAACGGATGACTCGGAACATCTTGTTCCAGCGCCAGCGCTGCAGTAAGGGTTTGTTTTTATCAGAAGAAATCCAGACGAAAACGGCTTTACCCACCAGGTGGTCTTCCGGTAGGAAACCCCAGTATCGTGAGTCCACGGAATTGTGGCGGTTGTCGCCCATCACCCAGTAATAATCCATCGCAAAGGTATAGCTGTCGGCTTCCTGACCATCGATCAGAATGCGGCCGTCTTTTTCTTCTAACTGATGGCCTTCGTAAGTTTTGATGATGCGGGAATACAAGGGAAGGTTTTTCAGGTTTAAGGAAACCGTGGCGCCTTTGGCCGGGATCACGATGGGCCCGTAGTAATCCAGGTTCCATCCCAGGGCAGTATCATAGGGGAAAATTTCCGGGCTGACCATACCCGGCTCCTGAATCAGTTTTTCCACAGAGACCACATTGGTATAGGTACGAAGGCTGGCTTCGGATTCCTCGGTCAGGTTAAAAATATATTGCTCATTGCTCAGGCGGATCACCTCATCGGTGACATCCAGGCTCTCGAGGGCTTTTTTGCTGAAAGGCGTACCGTTGGTGTTAACCAGGTATTGTTGTTGCATCGACCCGGCTTTCTCCAGCGGCGCACCATTGATGTGGACTACCTGGCGGATAATCTCTAGAGTATCTCCCGGTATGGCAATGCAGCGCTTGATGAAATTCTCCCGCTTGTCTACAGGCCTGGAAACGATATCCCCGAAATGGGCTTTGTTGTTGCGGACGTTGTTCCTGCCAAACTGGCGAACCATCGAATAATAGCTTCGGTTGCTCTGGAAGGCTGTGGAAACGGTATCGCCTTCGGGATAATTGAAAACCACCACATCGTTATTTTGGACTGTTTTGAATACAGGAAAACGATGATAAGGCCACTTCACCCATTCAAGGTAGGACTTGGCGCTGGTACTCAATGGCATTGTATGGTGTACCAGGGGAAACGAAAGCGGGGTATTCGGAAGCCTGGCCCCGTAAACAAATTTATTTACCCAGAGATGGTCGCCCACCAGCAGGCTTTTCTCCATCGATGAGGTAGGAATCTTATAATGCTGGAAATAGAAGAGGTTGATGATGGTGACCGCGACCACGGCAAAAACGATGGCTTCGAACCATTCCCGGGCGACCCCCTTTTTGATCTTGGGTCTATCCTCCGGTTTCAGAAATTGCTCTCCCGAGAACCAGGCAAGGTAGGGCAGATACACGAAAGGGAATATTGCGGCCAGGCTGTGCTCCCACAGGCTGGTCTTTCCCATCGAGCGGGCGGTCTCTACCGCCATCAGCAACACCATAAAAATGTTGATGAAGGGCAGAATGAACAGAATGATCCACCAGCGGGGCTTCCCGGTGATCTCGAGCCAGATATAAAAGTTGTACAGGGGGATCAGAGCCTGCCAGCCTTTTTTGCCGGCTTTAATAAAAATGGGATACAGACTGACCCAGATCAAAAGCCCGCCCAGGATAAACAGAATCAAAGAAATACTCATCTTTATGGGATTTTCAGCTACAAAAGTCCGCAAATTATTTGAAATGAAGCCATTTGAAGAGGCAGGGAAACGGAAGGGAGACAGGACTATTGTTTACGGGCAGATAGAGACGGTATCCGGAAGAAGAAGCAGAAATCAGACCGTCTTCCTGTAGCGCCAAACCGCAGTGGCATTCACCAGAAGGGCATACACCCCGATGGCAATAAACTCGGGGAGGATATCACTGAACCCGGAACCTTTCAGCATCACCATCCGGATCACCCGCATAAAATAGGCGAAAGGATTGATCACATTCACCTGTTGTGCCCAGCCGGGCATACTCTCCACCGGAGTAAAAATGCCTCCCATCAGGATGAAGGTAAGCATAAAGAAGAAGGTCATAAACATCACCTGCTGCTGGTTAGAGGCCAGGGTGGAGAACAGAAGGCCAATGCCCAGAGCCAGGACGAGATAGACTGCGGCAAAAGAGAACAAGACCAGGGGGCTGCCCAGAAAAGGAACCCTGAAAAGCAGCAAGCCCAGCATAATTCCGAAGGCCAGCTCAAACAGGCCGATGATCCAGAAAGGAATCAGCTTTCCGGTGATAAACTCATACTTGCGTATGGGCGTAACATTGATCTGCTCAATGGTCCCCAGCTCCTTTTCCCTAACCAGGTTGAGGGCGGTCAGAAACATTCCCATAATGGTAATCAGTATGAGGAGGATGGCCGGCACCATAAACACCTTGTAGTTCAACTGGGGGTTATACCAAAAGGCATAATTTACTTCTATCCTGCCTGCTCCCTCAATCTTTGCGCCCTTTTCAGCGGCAAAGGATTGAAACCAGGACTGCAAAATCTGGCTGGCATAAGCTTGCGTCAGTCCTGCCGCCGTAGCATTGATGGCATTGATCTGCAACTGCACCCTGGTTTCCGGGGCATCCACCCCGGACTGAAGCTTTCGGAGCAGCGCTTTTTCATAGCCACCCGGAACAAGGAGTACCAGGTCGGCCTGGTCCTTCAGAAGCAGTTCATCGCTGAGGTGGGGATCGCTTGTACTGGTGTAAAGCCGGAAGAAGGGAGATCCCTCAAAATGGGAAACCATCTCCCTGGAGGTCACCGAATGATCCTGATCCAGCACCACCAGCTTGATCTCCTTCATCTCCAAGGTAGCGGCATTAACCAGAATGATCAACTGCACCAGAGGTACAAGAAAGATGATGGGGAGCATCGTCCGGTTACGGAAGATCTGAGTGAACTCCTTTCTCAATATGATGAGTATATTCCGCATAAGCTGCTAATCCTGCTCCTCTGCCAGGCTGCCAGCCTGGCCCTTCAGTGTATGGTGCGTCCCGTCGCAAAAAGGAGGCGTGGCGGTATGCTTGCACATACACCAATATACCCTTTCGGGCTTTTTTAATACCACGCGCTTCGGACGTATGCCGGTCTTGTGATGCGAGCCGTCGCAGAAGGCCTGGTTGCGGGTTCTGCCGCAGGCGCACCAGAAGTATTTTCCCGCCTCCATATCCATAGCGAGGGGAGAGTCATCCCGGATGAAAATCGGTCGTGGTGGTGTGTCTTTATGTTTTACCATAGCAAGGGAGGTTTCAGGCTAATCTGATTTTGAAATTTTTGAGACTCAACAGGATAAAGAACAGGGTCATCCCCGCCATAATCAGGCTTTCTTTCCAGATAAACTCCATCCCTGCCCCTTTCAACATAATGGCTTTGATGACGGTAATGAAATAACGGGGCGGCATTACCATCGTGAGCCATTGCAAAACCCTGGGCATATTCTCTATCGGGAAAATAAATCCGGAAAGCAGGAGGGTGGGCAGCATCAGGGCAAACATCGAGATAAACATCGCTACCTGCTGGCTGTTGCTGAGGGTGGAAATAAGGATGCCCAGCGACAAGGCCAGGATGGTGAAAAGCAGGCACTCGGCCAGCAGCAGGCCCAGGCTCCCTTTTACGGGCATTCCGAAAACGAAGTAAGACAGCAACAAAATGCTGATGGTGTTGATGAAGGAAATGGCCACATAAGGGGTAACTTTACCCAGTATGATCTGCAAAGGACGCAGTGGAGAAACCAGGAGTGTCTCCATTGTCCCCAGCTCTTTTTCCCGGACGATGGAAATGGAGGTCATCATCGCCGAGACCAGCATCAGAATCAGGGCAATCGTTCCCGGGACGAACATAAAAACCCCGCGCATCTCCGGGTTAAAAATCATCCGGCTTTCCTGAATGTCCAATGCCACCGGGGCCTTCAACAGCATTTCCTGTGAAAAATCCTGTATGATGCCCCGGGTGTAGTTCACCACCAGATTCGCAGTATTGGCATCCGAAGCATCGGCCAGCAGCTGGATCTTTGCATTTTCACCCCGCCCAAGGCTGCTCGCCAGTCCTTGCTCAATGACAATAACCTGTTTCACATTCCCTTCACGGAAGATGGCTTCCACATCTACGGGTGCATTATAGATTTCGTCGGGGAGGAAGTAGCCGGAGGAGAAAACCTTCTGAATCAGGCGGGCGGAAGCTTCATCCTTCGAGAGATCGACCACCGCAACCCGGATGTCTTTCAGATCGTTGGTGACTACAAACCCGAAAATCAGGATCTGGGCGATGGGCAGGCCAAAGAGGATGAGCATCGTTTTCACATCCCGGAAAATGTGATGGAACTCTTTGATCACAAAGCCTGCAAATCTTTTCATAAAGCGTATGATTGCATTTGTGGCCGGGCCAGCTTCACAAAAACACCATCCATACTCTCTGAGCTGAACTGCTGCTTCAGCGCCTCCGGACGGTCCATCGCACTGATCTTCCCGTCCACCAGGATACAGGCCCTGTCGCAGTATTCCGCTTCATCCATATAATGTGTGGTCACAAAAACCGTGATCCCCTCATTCGAGGCTTCATAGATCAGGTCCCAGAACTGGCGGCGGCTCACCGGATCCACACTGGCGGTGGGTTCATCCAGGAAGACGACAGCCGGGCGGTGGAGGATGGCAATGGAAAAGGCCAGCTTCTGCTTCCATCCCAGGGGCAGGGAGGAAATACGCTGATCCCGGGTTTGGGGGATGTGCAGGCGCTCCAGCA
This sequence comes from uncultured Lentimicrobiaceae bacterium, assembly GCA_964590645.1. Classification (GTDB taxonomy): domain Bacteria; phylum Bacteroidota; class Bacteroidia; order Bacteroidales; family JAGNHN01; genus JAGNHN01. The sequence goes on along the minus strand of CAZPYJ010000016.1, from coordinate 21,728 downwards.
TCCTGCTCCCCCTTTCCCTGATCTCCCCATTTCGCAATCCGTAAATTCCGGCATACAGGCGGATGTTTTCCCAAACGGTGAGGTCATCGTACAAAGAAAAACGCTGGCTCATATAGCCAATGCTTCGTTTTACTTTCTCGGGCCGGGAGGCTACATCGTATCCGGCTACCAGGGCCTTGCCGGAGCTGGGAGAGAGTAGCCCGCATAAAATACGGATGGCTGTAGTTTTTCCTGCTCCATTGGCTCCCAGAAATCCGAAGATCTCCCCCTTAGCCACAGTGAAATTCAGGTGATCAACCGCGGTGAAAGCACCGAAGCGCCTGACCAGCTCCCTGACTTCTATCGTATTGCGGTTTTCAATGACATTCATCGGGCAAAAGGGATTTCTTTTTCTTTCATCTTCTCCAGAAAAGCATCTTCAATGCCGGGGTCTATGCCAATCGGCTGTTCGTAAGCTACTCCGGATTCCCGGAGTACAGCAAGAATATGGCTTAAGGAAGTGGCATTGAAGTCGATGGCCAGGTGAATGTATTCCCCTGCCCGGTAGGCAGAAAAACCGCCCTGGAATTTCTGCAAAGCCTGATAGAGTTGAAACATATCCGGCCCCTTGATACGGTAGAGTTCGTGGGGGAATTGCCGGATAATCCTTTCCGGACTGTCGATGGCCAGTATCTCCCCCGCCTGCATCAGGGCCACCCGGTCACATCTGGCCGCTTCATCCATATAGGGGGTGGAAACGACGATGCTCAGGCCGTCATCTTTTAATCTTCCAAGCATATCCCAGAATTCACGCCTGGAGACTGCATCGACCCCGGTGGTAGGTTCATCCAGAAAGAGGATATCGGGCCGGTGGATGAGGGCACAGGACAGGGCGAGTTTCTGCTTCATCCCCCCGCTCAATTTCCCAGCCCTTCGCTTTCGGAAGGGCGCAATCTGCGTGTAAACATCCTCAATCAGGGGCATATTCTCTGCCACATCCGCCCCGAAAACCCGGGCATAGAAATGCAGGTTTTCTTCCACACTCAAATCCTGATAGAGGCTGAAACGTCCGGGCATATAGCCTATCCTTCGACGAAGCAGTCGGTAGTCCTTGACAATATCAAGCCCCAGGACTTCTGCCTGGCCTCCGTCGGGAAGGAGCAGGGTGGTGAGGATGCGGAAAAGGCTTGTTTTACCGGCACCGTCCGGGCCGATAAAACCGAAGAGCTCCCCTGCATCCAGGCTGAAAGAAATCTCCCTCAGCGCTGTATGGCTTCCGTATTGCTTACTCAGTTGATATGCCGATACCGCCTTCACGAATGAATCAGTCTTTTATCCGGGTCCACTCCGTGGTACGCCCCAGGCCCATCCACGATTTACCGATATAGCCCCTGACATTCATCTTATTCTGATTGTCCAGTTTGATGTATGATTTGTAAGTATTCCCCGATTTGGGATCGTAGATGGTGCCCCCGCTCCATTCTCCGTCCTTGAAAGTGAAGCCGTTAAGAATAGCCAAACCCAGGGTTTTACGGGTGCGGAGTTTTTCCTCGGGATTGTTTTTGTCCACCTTGGGCTTCCCTGTTTCCGGGTCAATGGGTTCTTTCAGCCAGACGATCTTACCCACAAACTGATTTCCTTCACGGGAGATCTGGATATGGGCATCTTTGTCGGCATTCAGCCATTTACCTATGATATCGCCCGCCGACTGGGCAGGCAGCAAGACAAAAGTGGCCAGCAAAAAGGCCGCGGTGAGGATAAGCTTGTTTTTCATTGTTTTTCTGTGTTGGTTAGAGATATTTCTTTCTGGTGAAAATACACTTCTCCGGGCATTCCTATCTTCAGGTATCCATCATTCTTTACGCTAATTTTCAAGGCATATACCATATTGATCCTTTCTTCCCGGGTCTGGATGATTTTGGGCGTGAATTCGGCCTGTTCCGCGATGTGGATTATTTTCCCGGGATATTTTTTAATGCCTCCTCCCGCTGCGTCAATGCCCACTTCCACCTCCTGACCGAGCTTCAGGCCGGTCAATTGCGACGCGGAAACATACACCCTGAGGGTCATCTGCCGCAGGTCTGCCAGTTTACACAAGGCTCTGCCAGGGGCGGCCACCTCTCCGGCTTCGGCAAAACAACGAAGTACGGTGGCATTCACCGGACTATGTACCCGCGTTTTGGATAGAAAATGTTCCGCTTCCTCCTGCTGCACATCAATGCTCTCCAGCTTCCGAAAGATGGAAAGGCGCCGCGCCTGCACCGCATCGGCCTGCTTCTCAGCCATCATAATGCCACCTTCAATGTCATCCAACTGCTTTTGGGTGGCGGCACCTTCCTTCAGCAGCGCCTGCACCCTGGCCAGGTCTTTCTGCAAATTGGCTTTTTGCTGAATATAAACCCCGGCCTGCGCCTCTAGTCCCTGCAGTTCTGCTGCAACCGCGGCCCTTTGGGCGATGATTTGCTGTTTCTTGAGTACCAGGCCGGTACTGTCCAGGATGGCAATGATTTGTCCTTGCGTCACCTGGCTTCCTTCTTCTGCCAGGAACTGAAGGATAATGCCGGCGCTTTCGGCCGAAACAAGGACCTCCTCTGCCTCAAAATTTCCATAGGCATCCGGAAGTGTTTCCTTCTCTGTGCATCCACTGTGTAGGACACCGATAAGAGAAAAAAGAACGAAAAATGTGGGAACCCTTTTCATATTTCTTTTGATTACCATTTTCCTATGATAAAATTCAATTCTGCCCGGGCCATTTCCAGCTGGATGCGGTGGGTTTCCATTTCCAGTCGGGCCCGGTAGGCCTCGTTGCTGCGCTGCACATAAACATCAGGGGTGATCACGCCTTCATCAAGTTGGGCTGCAGCCGCGCGGCTGATTTCTTCCCGCAGTCCGACTATTTCTTCATCGCTCTGGAGCATCCGGGTGAATTTATCAATTACTGCCTGCTGCCTCAATACGGAAGCCTGAATGCCTTCCTCCAGTCGTGCTTTCTCCTGACGTACCAGGCTTTGCTGATGCCGGATCACCTCCTGTTTCCGCTTCCGCCCGTAGTTGTCCCAGAGCAACCATTCCAGCTTCAATCCGGCCAGGGCGTAAGGGGAGAAATCTTCTTCAAACATATTCAGGCCCGGTTTTCCATAACCCAGCTGGCTGAAGGCAGCAATCCCCGGGCGTTTGCCTGCCTGAAGCAGGGATTCCGATAGCTGAAGTTTGTACACACGGAGATCGGCGATGGCCAGCTCAGGACGTTGCCAAGCGGAGGTAGGGGAGCTCGCTATCTCAGGCCGAATCAGGGAGCGATGGGCCAGGCTGGTATCCCCGGCCAGCAATACAAGGGTTTCCCTGGCCGCTTTCTCGGCAAAACGAATTTCCGTAAGGCGCTGGTTTAGCCGCGCTTTCTCCGCTTCAAGCAATTGTTTCCCGTAGCGTGGCAGCGTGCCGTGACTGTGGTTGGCCCCGGCCACCTGCAGCCTGGCGTCCAGCTCTCTGAGGAAGGCCTCGCTGACATCCTCAGAAATTTTCATCAATTGAATGCTGAAAAAGAGCTGCATTGCCTGGGCTTTTCTGGCGCTCACAGATTGTTGCAATGATGCCAGGGAAATCTGATGATCCGCAGAGGCTTCGTATGCTTGCAGGCGGGTACGTCCCCCCTGGTAAATGGGTTGCTGTATTTCCAACTGAAGTTTAAAGGTCTCCCGGGGCATCTCAGGAAACCCGAAATCAGCAGTATTCAATGGCAGATGGTCAGGAAAATCAAGATCGATGGAAGTCACATCACTCTGCCAGCTTGCTTGTCCTGCCAGACGGACCACCGGCCCCAGGCCTGCGCAGACGGACGCCTGGCGGGCACTGGAAATGCTGGCATAGATGGATGCTGCTTCGGCCATCGGATCCTGTTTTTCAACAAGACTGAACAGGCTGTCGAGGCTGAGCCCTTGCTGCGGGGCAACCTGAGCAGCCAGGCTCCATCCCCAAATGCCGACCAAAATAATCATACACCTTTTCATAGTTCTGAATTTTGTGCCGGGTCTTTCTGTGAGAGGCTTCGCATTGCCGCCTCAGGCACCAGCTGGCTCCGTTCTGAAAGAAAGCGATCGTAAGCCTCCCCATCCCCGTTGAACAGGATGCGTTCGAGCAAAGGACGGGCTGCATAAGGGAAGATGGTCATCGCTACCACATTTACGAGAAAATGCCGCGGATCCCTGTCCTTTCCATAGGCAGCGCTCAGGGATGGCAGCAGGGGTGCCATCAGGGCTTCGGGCCGGACGCCTGTCTCAAGAAACAGTTTTCCGATAGATTCAGGGTCACGGTTGATCTCCGACAAGATAAACTGCGGCAAGGAAGGGTGTTCCTCGAGCAAAGCGATATAACGCCGGATCAACCAATGCATCTTCTGCTCAAGGCTGTTGTCACCCCCCATCAATTGTTGCATCGAAGGAATGAATTGCCCGAATGCCTCCCTGAAAATCTCTCCAAAGAGCTTTTCCTTGGAACGGAAATAATAATGTAAGGAAGCCTTGCTGATCCCGGCTTCATCTGCAATCTCCTGCATCCTTGCCCCGTGATAGCCCTTCTGCTGAAAAACCTTGCGGGCTGCTTCCAGAATCTTTTCCGCACTGCCCGGATCTTGATTGATGTTGTCCATTCGGTGTGACTATATGGTTTAACCAGTTGGTCAAAGGTATAAACGATTTTTTAATTGGCAAGAAATTTTTTGTTTTTTTCTTTTATGCGTTCGAGGGACATTCCAGGGCCGTAGGGAAGGGAAAGCTGTATTTTTGTGCTGTTATGATTGAGATAGGAAATATGAAGGTGGGGGGTGCCTGGCCATTGCTGGCTGCGCCGATGGAAGATATTACGGATCCACCCTTTCGCCTGCTTTGCCGTGAGTATGGGGCGGATATGGTTTTTACGGAATTTGCTTCTTCGGAAGGATTGATCAGAGAAGCGCAAAAGACCTTAAAAAAGCTGGACATTCAGGAGGGGGAAAGGCCGGTGGGGATACAGATCTTTGGTCACCGCCCTGAAGCGATGGTAGAAGCTGCCCGCCTGGTGGAAGCGGCCGGCCCGGATGTGATCGACCTGAACTTTGGCTGTCCGGTGAAGAAAGTCATTGCCAAGGGTGCCGGAGCAGCAATGCTGAAAACCCCGGACCTGATGGTGGAGATTGTGGCTGCCGTGGCTGGCGCTGTCCGCATTCCGGTTACGGTGAAAACCCGCATTGGCTGGGATGCCAACGACCTGCCCATCGTGGGCCTGGCCGAGCGCCTGCAGGATGCCGGGGCGGCAATGATCAGTATTCACGGGCGCACCGCAAAACAAATGTATGGGGGGGAGGCCGACTGGCGCCTGATTGGCGCGGTAAAAGAGAACCCCCGGATGCATATCCCCGTGGTGGGCAATGGGGATGTGAGCAGTCCTGAAATTGCCAGGGAAAAGTTTGATCGATATGGGGTTGACGGGCTGATGATAGGGAGGGCAATGATCGGTTATCCCTGGATTTTTTCTGAAATCCGGCACTATCTCGAAAGGGGTAGTTTGCTTTCACCTCCTGCCCTGGCCGACAGGCTGGCGGTGTGTATGGGACACCTGGAACGATCCGTATCACGCAAAGGGGAGCGTCTGGCGGTGATTGAAATCCGAAAGCACTATGCCCGCTACTTCAAAGGCTTACCCGATTTCAGGCCATACAAAATGAAGCTGATGCAAACCGAAAACCTGGATGCCGTCAGAGAAGTATTTGAAGAAATCAGGGAAGCTTTTGCCTGAGCTACTTCAGCTTTTTCGATAGTTTTTCCAGCATATCCCGGGTCATACTGTCCAGGTCGTACTGCGGTGTCCAGCCCCATTCTTTTCTTGAGGCACTGTCATCCACACTCGTAGGCCAGGAATCAGCGATGCGCTGGCGATGGTCGGGTTTATATTCTATCTCGAAATCAGGGATGTACTTTTTGATGGAAGCCGCAAGTTCACCTGCGCTGAAACTCATTGCCCCCACATTAAAGTCGCAGTGATGCTGCAGGTCGGCAAAGGGAGCGTGGAGCAATTCCATAGTAGCCTTCAGGCAGTCGGGCATATACATCATCGGAAGACGGGTCTCTTCCTTCACAAAGCAAGTGTACTTTTTATAGCGGATGGCATCGTAGTAAATCGCCACGGCATAGTCGGTGGTGCCACCTCCGGGCAGGGTTTCCGAAGAAATGATGCCCGGATAGCGAAGGCCCCTGACATCCAGTTTGAAGCGGCGGACATAGTAATCGCCCAGCAGCTCCCCGGCCACCTTGGTTACGCCATACATTGTGGTTGGCTTCAGGATGGTTTCCTGGGGCGTATGGTCACGCGGGGTCTCCGGTCCGAAAACAGCGATAGATGAAGGCACCAGCACCCTATCCATATTATAGGCCCGCGCCAGCTCCAACACATTATATAATCCACCCATATTCACATTCCAGGCCAGGTTGGGATGCTCTTCCCCCGTTGCGGAAAGAATGGCCGCCATATTGATGATGGCATCTACCTGGTGCTTCTCAATGACCGCACGCATCGAAGGCTTGTCCATTACGTCCACATATTCAAAGGGACCCGCCGACAGGGTTTTGTTGCAGGGCTTTGTTTTCCAGTCAGTAGCAATCACATTCTCATTGCCATATCGTTCGCGCAGCAGTTGGGTCAATTCTGATCCTATCTGCCCCAGGGCACCAATCACCATTAGCTTTTTCATCGTATTGCGGATTACTTGTTATTTATTTCACAGACGCCCCAAAATTAAATAAATTTGCGGCGGGCCTAAGGCAGCAACAATTATTTAGAAAGAGAATGGATAGGCTTGTACTTCAGCCATCTGGCCGAAATGTTTACTTTTACCTTTGTTTTGGAAACACTGCATAACACAATAAAACACCCTGATATGTACGGAAAAATGCAAGCACATCTGCAACAGGAACTGGCCTCCATCGCAGAGGCCGGATTGTTTAAAAAAGAAAGAGTAATCGTCAGTCCCCAACAGGCAGAGATCCGTCTGGAAGACGGCAAAGAGGTGCTGAATTTCTGCGCCAACAATTATCTGGGGCTTTCCAATAATGCTGAACTCATCCAGGCTGCACGCGAGGCCCTCGACACCCACGGATACGGGATGTCGTCGGTGCGTTTTATCTGCGGTACCACCGACCTGCATAAAACCCTCGAGCGTAAGATTGCGGAATTCCTGGGAACCGAAGATACCATTCTCTATGCCGCCGCTTTTGATGCCAATGGCGGGGTATTTGAGCCCCTTCTGGGCGAGGAAGACGCCATCATATCAGATGCCCTGAACCACGCCTCCATTATCGACGGGGTCAGGCTGTGTAAGGCTGCCCGCTATCGCTACGCTTCAGCGGATATGGCCGACCTGGAAAAGCAACTGCAGGAAGCCTCCAAACACCGTTTCCGCATTATCGTAACAGACGGGGTGTTTTCGATGGATGGCAATGTGGCCCCGGTAAATAAGATTGTGGCACTGGCTGAAAAATACGATGCCCTGGTGATGGTGGACGAATGCCACAGCCACGGCGTGGTTGGGGAAACCGGCAGGGGGGTAACAGAGCTGTTTGATATCCGGGGCAAGGTGGACATCATCACCGGAACCCTGGGCAAAGCCTTTGGCGGGGCCATCGGGGGCTTTACCACGGGCAGGAAGGAGATCATCGATATGCTGCGTCAGCGCTCCCGTCCGTATCTCTTTTCCAACAGCCTTCCACCTGTAGTGGTTGCCGCAGGGATCAGGATGATTGATATGATGAGCGAAACGACGGTACTTCAGGATAAGCTGCACAGCAATACGGCTTATTTCGGTGAGAAGATGCGTGCAGCGGGATTTGATATCAAGCCTTCGCAGTCGGCAATCCTGGCCGTGATGCTATACGATGCCAAGCTATCCCAGGAATTTGCGGCTCGTTTGCTGGAGGAAGGAATTTATGTCATCGGTTTCTATTATCCTGTGGTACCGAAAGACCAGGCCCGCATTCGTGTGCAGGTCTCGGCCGGCCACGAAAAGGCGCATCTGGATAAAGCCCTGGAAGCCTTCACCAAGGTGGGCAAGGAGCTCGGCGTGATCTAAGCAGCAAAAGTATAGAGCAAGAGCATACAGTTTCTAGACTGTTGCTGTATGCTGTATGCTCTTGCATCAAAAACACCTGTTGCTCGTAGGCTGTGCCTGCGCACAGATTGTGTTCGCGCGCCTACCTGCCGGTAGGCAGGCGCTTGCAGCGCGTGCGCAAGGGCTGGTCGTCTGTGACGACGCACCCGAACAGCAAAAGCAAATTAGTTCGAGCGCGAGTACAAAACAGAGTGAGAGTGAGAGTGAGAGTGAGAGTGAGAGTGAGAGTGAGAGTGGGAGCGAGAGCGAACACACGAACTCTGTTTTCTTTTTAGCGCCAGCTAAAAAGCTCAGATCTCACTCTGACACTCACACTGAGCGTTAAACTGGATATCTAATATCAAATAGTTCGATAATACCCCGGCTCCGGGTACGAGGTGAATAGAGGAGAACCTCTTGCTATGCTCAGCATCCCCTTACGCAAATCACAAATTTTCGGCTCAGGCCTGTTCGGAAAAGTGAATATCATTTTTCAGGTCATTAAAAATTCCTAAACTTGCAATATGGTAAACAATTACTTTATTATGATGAAAAGACTTTTCCTTTCCGGTTTTCTTTTGGCTGCTTTGCTGCTTTGCCCTGTATTGCAAGCCCAGGACTTTCGCTTCGATGCACAATTGCGCCCGCGCCTTGAGTACCGCAACGGCTACAAAACGCTGAGCAGTGAAAGCTTCGATCCCGCCCTGTTCATTTCACAGCGTAGCCGGGTAGGCCTGAGCTTTAGCCAGCCGGGAGTGCGCGCCAAAGTGAGCTTTCAGAATGTGCGCGTCTGGGGCGATGTGCCTCAGCTCAACCTCAGTGATGTGCACGGAAACGCCCTGCACGAAGCCTGGGGAGAATTTGACCTCAACAAGAAGCTGGCTTTACGTGTCGGACGACAGGAATGGGTGTACGACGACCACCGCATCCTGGGCAATGTGGACTGGGCGCAGCAAGGACGCAGCCACGATGGACTGCTTTTCAAATTCAGTCCCTGTGAATTTGGACAGGTACATTTGGGCCTTGCCTGGAACCAGGATGCCGAACACTTGTTCGGTCAGGATTATACGGTGGGCGGCAATTACAAAGCGGCTCAATTCCTATGGCTGCACCGGGAATTCGGGAAGTTCAGCTTCAGCTTCCTCTTCCTGAACAATGGAATGCCGTATATGGATATGACGGACAGTCTTGCGCCTACCCAGGAAATCGCATACAGCCAGACCATCGGGCCACGCTTTACATACAAGCACGAAAAATTCAAAACCAATGCGGCCTTGTATTTCCAGGGGGGCAAAGATGCGCAGAACCGGGATCTGTCGGCCCAGTATGCCGCGGCGGATATCAGTATGCCCCTGCCCGAGGGTTTTGCAGCTACCCTGGGGTTTGAGTACCTCAGCGGTACCGATCTGGGTGGGAATGGAAATACAAACGAGAGTTTCAGTCCTTTCTACGGAACCAACCATAAGTTCAATGGCTGGATGGATTATTTCTATGTGGGAAACCATAACAATAATGCCGGCCTAATGGATATCTACCTCAGCCTCGACTGGAAGAAGGATGCCTGGAGCCTGAAACTGATGCCCCACCTTTTCAGTCTGGCCGCCGATGTTCCTGACCCTTCGAATCCTGAGACCACCCTCGACCGTGGCCTGGGTACCGAGCTGGATTTTATGGCGGGCTACAAGCTGAACGATATTGTGAATATCTCTCTGGGCTATTCTGTGATGATGGGCACCGAAACAATGCAATGGCTCAAGGGCGGCGACCACGAAAAGACCGCCGGCTGGGGCTGGATGATGCTGGATATCAAGCCGTGGGCGAAGATGGAGTGATCAGAATCGCTGCCCTCGACTTCGCTCGGGCAGCGGGAGTGATCTGTGAATCAGTGATCGCTGCCCTCGACTTCGCTCGGGCAGCGGGAGTGATCTGTGAATCAGTGATCGCTGCCCTCGACTTCGCTCGGGCAGCGGGAGTGGTCAGTGAATCAGTGATTTAGTGACTATTATCCTTGCTCGAAGCGTTCGCTTCTCGCTGCCTGCCGTGAGCCTGTCGAAGGGTTCACTGTCTACCGGGTTTTTCTGCTTCGGCCCATCGCATCGGCGGCGATCAGGGCATAGCGAACTTTTTCCGCGCTTATCTGTCCGGCTTCGTGATGGATGGCTTCCTGAGGGGCGCAGGCTTTTCTGGCAACTTTCATCAGTTTGTCGTCGTCAACGGCAAGCAAACCAATGTCTTTGAAAGTGGTAGGAAGCCCTGTCTTTTCGCAAAAGGAATAAACCCTTTCTATTTCGGAAGGTGCAGCATCCGTGAGGTGAAGCCCGGCCAACACGCCAAAAGCAACTTTTTCGCCGTGGTAGAACGAATGCGTTTCCTCAAGGGCGGATAAACCGTTGTGAATGGAATGGGCCGAAGCCAAGCCTGCGCTTTCAAACCCGATTCCACTCAAAAGAATATTGGCCTCCACAACGTGGTGCAGGGCGGCTGTGACGATCTTATTCTCATTTGCAATTATGGCCGCCGGACCATATTGCAGCAAGGTTTCATAGCATAATCTGGCGAGGCTCATTGCTGTCAGGGTACTGTATCCCCCGCATTCATTCAATGCGTGGGTTCGTTCGCAGGATCTTGCTTCAAACCAGGTTGCCAGGGCATCGCCCATCCCGGCAATCAGGAAACGGACTGGTGCATTGGCGATCACATTCATATCCACCAACACTACCTCGGGATTCATTCTTTGATAATACACAGATTCAAAAACCCCATTTTCAGAATAGATCACGGCACAGCCACTGCAGGGCGCATCGGAAGAAGCGATGGTCGGAACAATAATCACAGGAATGGAAGCCCGGTCGGCTACAATTTTTGCGGTGTCGATGGTCTTTCCGCCACCCACTCCCACAAGAACGTCTATCTTGTTTGTGATCACGATATTGGATAATCGCTCCAACTCTTTTTCACAACACTCCCCATTGAAGTCATCCATTGCAATTCCCTTCTCAGCGAAGGGATTTGCATACCCGGAAAGCACCTTGTCTTTGGCAGTAGGAGAAGAAATGATCATTCCTTTCTTCCCAAAAGATTTGATGATTTCAGGCAATTCGGCAATAAGCCCTTCTCCCTGAATATACTTTCCGGGAAAGACCGATATGAAGGGCTCCAAAGGGTTCTCCATAACTGCTTGATTGTATTGACTATCGTTCCATCGGGTTCCCTTCTTCGTCCCAGGCAAACCACTCACCCACTTCCTCCCCATTCTCAAACTGGCCTTTTACCCTTTGCTGGCCATTCTCATACCAACTTGACCAGGGACCGTGGAGCTGACCGTCTTTGTAGGTCTCCAACTTAATCATCGTACCCCCTTCAGTGTACCAGCTCCACTCACCATCCTCTTTACCTTCTTTAAAACTATAGCGGTAGTTAAGCTGACCGTCTTTATAGAATTCTTCATACAGACCATTCTGCTTGCCATCTTTGAATTCAGACTTCAAAAAGAGGGTAGTTCCGTCAGGATAATACGCATAGGCTGTTCCTGTAAAGGGCTGATCGTCGCCGGGCAAATGAGCCAGGCCACCCCGGTCTTCCAGTTCGTGCATTTTCACCTCAGCCGGTGTTTCTTTTTTCTGTGCATTTCCGCAGGCTGTAAATGCGAAGAGCATCACAGCAATCACAAACAATTTCTCCATTTTACCTGTTTTTTTCCCTACTCTTATGGCCTTTCGGAATACGCCCCGTTTTTGTCTGGTATCCGGACTCCAGTTCATCTGATCGCATCAGCCGCAAATATCGCGCTTATTTGATTATGAATGAAACTGTTTTTAGACTGCTATGTCCCTCACCAATTTCCGTTTTCTTAAAAAAATGAAATAAGTCAAAGGGGCCATTCGTCGCTGCCCTGTCTCCCCACCCCCGGTTCATTTCGCTCATTTGTATGCCCTTCGGCTGCACTTCGGCTGCACTTCGGCTGCGCTCAGTGCAAGCGCTCAGGGTAAAAGCTCAGTGCAAGAGTTCGACTAGTGGTTTGTTTTCGCTTTGCTCACCAAACCACAGTCTCAATTCAAGTGTCCAATGATACACTGATCTCTGTCAAAACATCCCTACCTTTATTTTTTTCCAGGCTTCAGGCAACGAAGAGACCCGAAAGCTGTCTTCACAATATAAAATGCGGGATGATCCCGGAGGATAAGATCATAAAAGGCTGCCAGGCTGGGAAACGAAAGTGTCAGACACAGCTCTACCAGCGATTTGCACCCATAATGTTGGGTGTATGTATGCGCTATGCTCCCGACCGCGATGCAGCAGAGGACATCCTTCAGGAAGGCTTTATCAAGGTCTTTACCCGATTCGATTCTTTCCGGGGAGATGGATCCCTGGAGGGCTGGATCAGGAGGATCATTGTAAACACCGCCATCAGCTGGGTGAAACAACGTCAGAAAACACCTTTTGCCCTGGATGTGGATAGCCTGCAGGATAAACTGGCGGATACAGAGGAAGAAGAAGCCTTGCAGTTGATCGAAAGGGTGTCTCCTGAAACCCTGATGGAGCTCATCCAGACGATGCCGGAAGGCTACCGTATGGTACTCAACCTTTTTGTGTTTGAAGGAGTCAGCCACAAAGACATTGCTGAATTATTACAGATTGCGGAGAACACCTCCAAATCGCAGCTTTCCAAGGCGCGAAGGTGGCTTCGTCACAACGTGCTTGAAACTGAAAAGAAACCGATACCTGAATTACGATGAACAGGGAACAACGTATGGATGAATTGCTCCGGCAAAAAATAGGCGGCCACCAGGCAAGTCCTTCCACAGGGGTGTGGGAAGGCATTGCCGGCCGTCTGCCGGGCAATCCGTTGCCGGCCTGGAGGCTTTGGCTCAACACCCTGATCCTTCCCCTGAGTGTGCTGCTGCTCACCGGAGGCATTTATCTCATCCCTTCAGCGAATGGCAATGTGGAAATGCCCGGCAAGCAGCCTTCCCAACTTGCTACCTCTACCAATGCAAGATTGGATGAAAAACCGATGGACGTAGTTCAGCCTGTAGATGAACCCTTTGCTGCTATCCCCACTTCCCTTGATGAAGCCGAAACTTCTTCCACAGAACACACCCCAACACCTTTACCTGCTTCCCCTGCGGCCCCATCCCCTGCAATTTCCCGGGCCGCCAGTCATTCTCAGGAAAATACCCCCACGCCCCTCCCCGACCTTCGCGAAACCATCCACACACCCCTGCGTCCCCAAATCCCCGCAACGCAAGCTGCGCAAGCAAAGCCGGTGGCTTCTCCCTCCGTGAATCCTATCAAAGAAGAGCAAGGCCAGGATGATGCCAGGCTGGAAGTAGAAAGAGAAAAGAAAACCGCCTCTGTCCCGCATCCTTCCGCTCCTCTTCCCGCAATCTTCGTTCGCAAGAATAATCCGGAAGGCACACAAAAGCCACTCAGCCTGGCATTCCGTAAAGAAGCCGGCCCCATCCCCGGCGCAGCGGAAAGAACGCCGGCCTATCTCCCCAGGCTGGAAACCATTTGGAGCCTCGGGCTCTTCTACAATCCCGAACTCTATTATTCCAAAGGCAATTATGCCGAAAAAACCCTCTGGTCAGCCGATGCCCTGATCAGCTTCCGCCGCTTCAATTACAGTTTTGAAACCGGTCTTGGAATTGGCAGGATCCGAAACGAAAATCTCTACATCTTTGATTATAACGCTTATCTGGGCAGCTATCTGAAACTTGATTCTATTGCTTTTCAGGTAGATACCGCAAACCAGACCATCGTGCCTGAGTATTTCTTCGACGAAGTCCCTGTATATGATTCAGTGACCAGTCAGACGTATCAGCGGACCACCAACCACTATACCTACCTGCAGATCCCGGCCTTCCTTGTGTACCGTTATCCCTTGGGGCGCCTCAGTTTGAGCCTGAGGGGCGGACCGATGCTCTCCATCCTGATCGGGGAGAAAGAACCGGTGGCCTACCTGGATGAGACCAGCGGGAAACTGCTGCGCATCGACAATAACCGTCCCGGCCGCCTCTCCACCCACTGGCAGTTCCTGCTGAACGCCGGGGTGGGATATCAGCTGAGCCCCCGTCTGATGCTGAGCGTGGAACCCGGCCTGCGCTTCTACCTGAATCCCGTTTATCAGGAAGAAACCTACAAACCCTGGTCGGTACAATTGCGGAGCGGATTGATTTACACCTTCTAACGACACCCGGCGATGAAAAAAACAAGCTTACATATTGCTGCGCTAACGATCATCCTCCTGTGGGGATCGTTCTCAGCCTATGCCTTCACCATCCGGGGATTTGTTAGCGATATCCAGAACGGGCAAGCCCTGGCTGGGCATCCGGTTCAGATCAATTCCATCTCCCATCCCCAGGGAGGCTACCATTATCAGCAAATCCTTTTTACCGATGCCAATGGGTATTATGCCGACAGCATTGCCCTCCCTCCCCAGGGCAACCCGGCCTATATCGTGCAAACCTATGATTGCAACGGCCTGCTGCATCACCAGACAGTCCTTCCACTTTCAGATACTGTGCAGGTGGATTTCCAACTTTGCACCGGTACGCCCACTCCCTGTCAGGCGCTTTTCGCCTACCAGCCTCATCCCGTGAATAAGCGCAGGATATTCTTTACCGACCTCTCCATCGGGAGCATCAATCAATGGCAATGGGATTTTGGGGATGGAACTTCCTCCGGGATGAAAAATCCGCAGCACACTTACAGCCAGGCGGGGATGTATGAGGTTTGCCTGACGGTGAGCCACAGCGATACCAACCTGGGTTGTATCAGCACCTTGTGTGATTCGGTAGCAGTAGATCTGCCCGGAAGCACTTGCCAGGCTGATTTCAACTGGGTGCCTGACCCCGGACAAGCCGGACTTATTCATTTTGCAGACCAAAGCATTGGCAATATCGTGCAATGGCTCTGGGACTTTGGGGATGGAATGCTGGACACCCTGCCGAATCCCAGCCATTTCTACCAAACACCCGGAACCTTCGAGGTATGCCTCTATGTCCTCTCTCAAAATCCTGTGACACAACAGATCTGCACAGATTATATCTGCAAGATGGTCCAGGTTGATTCCACCCAGGCACCCTGTCAGGCAGATTTCATCTTTTGGCCTTCCCATCAGGATCCGTTCAAGTTCATCTTTCAATTTACCGGCAGCGGGAATATTCAGCAATGGGACTGGGATTTCGGAGATGGCGGCAGCGGGACCGGGCCCATTATTGACCATATCTTCCCCGACACCGGGAGTTATTCGGTGTGCCTTATCGTCCAGGGTAACGCCTGTGCCGACACCATTTGCAAAACCGTGGATGTAGTCAGTCCGGGGCACTTCAATCTCGCCGGCCAGGTCTTTGCGGGCTTCTTCCCCTCCCGAAATGCCTCCGTGCAGCTTTTCAGAAAGATTGAAGGCCAGTTCACGCTGGTCGAAACAACTACCGTAGACTCCTTCGGTGTGTATTTTTTCTACCAGGTATTGGGGGGAGAATATATCCTGCGGGCACGTCCTGAACAACAGCCCGTACAAGGCCCGATCTTCATTCCAAGCTACTTCATCTCCTCCCATCACTGGTTTATGGCCGATCCTATCCTGCTGAACCAGGATTTCTTCGGCGCAGATATTATCCTAAGCCATCACCCACCGGGCCAACACGGCTCCGGACAGATCCACGGACGGGTGATGTATTCGGCCAATCGTGACGACAGTTTGCAGGGACCTGCACCCGACATTGATATTTTCCTGCTGAATCAGGGCGGGATGCCAATGGCAATGGAGCGAAGCGATGCACAAGGCTACTTCAGCTTTTCGCAGGTAAACTTTGGCAACTTTGCCGTACACGCCGAGGTTCCGGGGGTGCAAACCATCCCTGCCCAGGTCAGCCTCAATGCCAGCCATCCGGTTTCGGACAGCATCCTGCTGGAAATCCAACCAATGCTGGTTTTGCCGGTCCGAAACCAGCGCAGGCAGGATGGGTTTATCAGCGAAGTCTTTCCAAACCCTGCAAAGGAGGAAGCTTTCGTAAGCATAGATTTCCCGCTTCCTTCCAGGCTCGATTTTCGGTTACTGGATATACAGGGCAAACTGCAGTTCACAATGAGCCATCCTCACCCCGGTGGAGAAAAGTTGATCTCATTGCCCCTGGGGCAGCTTTCCGGCGGGCTGTACATCCTTGAGGTTTCTCCGGAATCCGGCTTGCCAGTTTACCGAAAATTTATCAGGCAATCTGATGAATAGAATTCTTCCCTGAAAATGAAAGGGATAGGAGATAATTGAAGGTATAATCAAAAATCATAGGCAACCACAGCACACAAGCCCGGTCTATTGTGCAGATAATTCGAGATCGCGATCGAATCCAAATTGAACCAAATAAATTACCGACAATGAAGAAAAGACTATTCACCTTGCTCAGCATCCTCGCCATTTCAGTCGGCCTGATGCAGGCACAAAGCATCCTCACCATCCAGGGTCAGATCACGGACGACTCCACCGGAGCCCCAGCCGTGCACCACCCTGTGATGGTTACCAGTGATACCCTGCTGCTTCCCGGAAACGGTGGCCCGGGCAATCCCGGAAATCCTCCTGCCGGCTTCCTCGCAATGGCCTTCACAGATGTACAGGGAAATTATTCCATTGACATTGACCTCAGCACCCTGAACCTACCCGAGGTTTTCGTCATTACACCGGTCTGTTTTCAGACACATCAAATCGTTCCGTTGCCCGCCATTGCCGGCATACAGCTGCTGAACTTCACGGTTTGTGCGCTCAATCCTGGTGGCGGTAATCCCGGTGGTGGAAATCCCGGTGGTGGAAATCCCGGTGGCGGTAATCCCGGTGGCGGGATCCCCGGAATGGGCTGTCACGCAATGTTTATCGGTTTCCCGGATTCTGTAAATATGCTCACCTGGAGTTTTCACGCCCTCCCAATGTCGCCTACGGCAGCATTTGCCTGGGACTTCGGCAATGGCAGCACGGCTGTCGGACAGGATGTAACAAGCACCTTCCCTGCCTTCGGACAATACAATGTATGCCTCATCCTTACTGATACCGCTTTCCAATGCGCCGATACAATGTGCATCCTGATTAATGTGGACAGCACCTGGTTCCCCGGCGGCGGACATCCCGGTGGTGGCAATCCTGGTGGCGGTTGCCCAGGTGGGGGTAATCCCGGTGGTGGACATCCCGGAATGGGCTGCCACGCTATGTTTATCGGATTCCCGGATACGGCCAATATGCTCGCCTGGAATTTCCACGCCCTCTCTATGTCGCCTACGGCAGCATTTGCCTGGGACTTCGGCAATGGCAGCACGGCTGTCGGACAGGATGTAACAAGCACCTTCCCTGCCTTCGGACAATACAATGTATGCCTCATCCTTACTGATACCGCTTTCCAATGCGCCGATACAATGTGCATCCTGATTAATGTGGACAGCACCTGGTTCCCCGGCGGCGGACATCCCGGCGGTGGCAATCCTGGTGGTGGACATCCCGGTGGTGGACATCCCGGTGGCGGGAACCCGGGAATGGGCTGCCACGCTATGTTTATCGGATTCCCGGATACGGCCAATATGCTCACCTGGAATTTCCACGCCCTCTCTATGTCGCCTACGGCAGAATTTGCCTGGGACTTCGGCAATGGAAGTACGGCTGTCGGACAGGATGTAACCACCACCTTCCCTGCCTTTGGTCAATACAATGTATGCCTCATCCTTACCGATACCGCTTTCCAGTGCACCGATACAATGTGCATCCTGGTTGATGTGGACAGCACCTGGTTCCCCGGTGGCGGACATCCCGGTGGTGGAAATCCTGGTGGTGGAATGAACTGTATCGCTGATTTTGACTATGTGATTGGAAGCAATGGTGTAGTTTCCTTCACCGACCTTTCGCAGCCCGTGCCTACCCATTGGCTGTGGGATTTCGGCGATGGCAATCAATCTGCGGATCAAAACCCCATTCACACTTATAATAGTACCGGGACCTTTGATGTTACCCTGACCATTGGGTTCACCAATTGCCTCTGCACTGATTCTACCAGTCAGACCATCACAATCCCGGTAAGTATTTCAACTACCCTGGGAACAACGCAGACAGATGCTTTCAGCTTTAGTCAGCCCTATCCAAATCCTGCGAGTGATAAGCTGTATATCGACATCAGCAATGCAAGTGCCGGTGCCATAGAGATGATCGTAAGTGATCTCACCGGAAAGCAGATTATGGCCAAGACAGCCTACGCAGAAGTCGGATCACAAAGGCTGGAACTCAATACCAGTGCGCTCCCCGGAGGAATGTACCTGCTCATCCTGCAGCAATCCAGCGGCAAAACAATGAGTTATAAGTTTACCCGCATTCGTTAATACCTGAATGTTTCCCTGCGAGGGGCTGTCTCAGAAATTGGGGCAGCCTCTTTTTTATGGGGCTTACGGAAGCCTTTTGGTTTCTTCTATACTTCCTGTTGGCGCGCGTCTTCAGTCTGAAATCCGCAGGTCTTGTTAATAAAAAGCCAGACTATATCGTGTTCATTTCTTTGCTTGCCCACCCTTCGACTCATTTTGCTGTGCAAAATCGCTCAGGGTTCCATCGCTGGGTCGGTGAAGAGGCAGGGTATTTTCTGCTGACGAAGTGTCCAAGGGATTTTTGATCCCGTACGTACGGGATCAAAACCATCGGTGATGGGCTAAATTTCTTACAGGGATTCAGAAAAGAATATCAGACTATTACCAATGATCACAAGCCTTGTCATTTACTGTTTAGAAAAAATCTAAAATCGTTAATCCTGACTGCCGTCAGGCAGGCGTTAATCCGCCTCCGCAATTCTGCAAATTGCTTCGGCGGACAAGTCTGCTATCGTTAATCTTATTCCACCACCAACTTCCCACTAAACACCTTGCCATCTTCAAACACCAGGTTTACAAGGTAAAGGCCCGATGGCAGGTTTTGGGTGTCGATTTCCTGTACCTGTGTGCCGGGAGGAAGGGTGGTTGTTTGTACCAGCTTTCCAATGATGTTAAAGAGTTTGAGTGTGGAGGCTTGCCCGCCGGAGTTGAGCGAAGTGGAACGAAGGCGGGATGAGTGTGGAAGGTGTTTTACATCCAGCTCCAGCCAGCTTATGCCACTTGTTGGATTTGGGTAAAGTTTGAGCTCTGAAACCATTGGCTCCGGTTTAAAGATGCCCGTAGGATAAGCCCCGGGGGCATAGCCATTGCTGTCTGTGCGTACCAGCCAGGCCCCGGCATTTACTGTACCGGGGAAATGATAACCCACGGCCAAGAAGCCCCCGTCCTCCATCACCTGCACATCATTGAACTGGCATTGGTGGCTGAAATCTCCGTATTGGTAATACTTCACCCAAACACTGTCTCCATTGTTGTCCAGCTTGAAAAGTACTCCTTTGTATTGAGTCTGAGAGGAATCCGGGGCCACCACTGCTGCGGTGGCGGCGATGATATAGCCGTCATCCAATGGCTGAAGCTTGAAATTTTGGTGCAGTGTTGCAGACCGAATTGAAGAATATGGTTTATAATAATGGGAAGAGATAATGGACTGAGTATTTAGATTAAAGAGGAAAAAGTCTAAACCCTGACTCCCCAATGAGCTTGAATTATCATATTCGTGCTGACCAATTATAGCAACGACACTATCGCTTATTACTTCGATATCCTGACCTGGGAAATGAACATATGTGTTATCCAGTGTGGAATGCCATTCAATGTTTCCATCTTTGTCGGTTTTCGTAATATCCAGACCAGGTACTTTAGTCCACAAAAAAACGAAACCACTATCCGGAGCTACTTCAATATCAAATATCCTACCATGATTGGAATACACCTGCCACCATTCCACTTCCCCGGCGGTATCTACCTTGAGCAGGCAGGCGCGGTCGCTGATGGTGCCCGGCTGACAGTTGAGGCGGTAGTTGCCTGCGATAATATAGCCCCCGTCCGGGGTTTGCCGGATGGCGGTGAAGTAGTTGCCCACAAAGGTATCCGCCGGACAACCCGCCAGGGTGGGCGGCAGGTCATAGGTTTTGGTCCATAGTGTATCCAGGTCGGGGGTGAGTTTGGTGAGAAAGCCATCGTATGGGTTTTCAGTAACCCGACCAATTGTTGTGGCTACAACTAAATGTCCATTACTATCTTCAATGATAATATTAGTTGGATATGTAAAGTTCCGATGAACCGGATGTTGGATCGATATTTGACTCAAGGAGTTACCAACACTATCTATCTTTACTACCGTGAAATATTGTCCGATTGCATTATTAGCATTTCCAATCACTAAGTATATTCCACGGGTTGTTTGCAGGATGGCCTCTCCCCAATTCAAGGTATTGGGTGGCTGACCGCTATAATAAAAAGTCTTAGAATAAGGCTGAACTGATTGTCCGATTGCAGTCCAAAACCATACTAATGCTGTACAGCTAATAAGAGTGTTCCGTATGAAATGGAAAGAAGGTCTTCGTCCATAGGACGAAGACCTCTTGCTTTCAATTAGCTTAGCGAATGATGTTAAACTTCTCATTGGCAAATCGTTTTCCATCACCCACGAGAATGAAGTGGTAATTGCCTGCAGGGTATCCCCCTAAGGGGATCATCAGCTCCGTATTGTCCACCAAAAGAGCTCTTTCATACAAGAGCTGTCCCAGGGCGTTGTATAGTTGAAGTTTATAACTGGATTGAACATACTGGTCCAATTTGCAGGATACAGTGATGTAATCGTATGCCGGATTGGGATAAAGCTTCAGTAAGCTTTCTTTCTTGCTTTTTAAGCTTGCCAATGCCCGTTTGGGAACAGAGTTGGTGTCTGGTTGCAGGATGATCTCATTGAACACGAAGTCCGGATCATTTTGCTTTAGCATCGCTACCGCAGCTGCGGTAATCAGCGGGCGATTGGCTTCCACAAAATCCATCAGATCGTCGGTTTGAGCCTGACTTAAGCATCCAATGGGTACGCTGCTTTCCATCATCGTTTCTTTGATGCCCAGCAAGGTAGTGAATTTTTGGTGGTCTGCTGCTTCTGCTTCACTCAGTTCGTATGCTGTGGGAATATCCTCCAGGGTCAGGTTGGCGGCTTCGGGAAAACCGAACTCCATTTGTGCTGAGGCCAGCTCGTAGCGGGCAGTGAGCTGATCATCCCGGCCCAAAAAGCTGAGCAGGCTGTCTTTTGCCCAGACATTGGTGGTATCGCTGCGGTAGGCCCGCTTGATTTGCTCTCCGAGCTTGTGATACAAATGACGGTCGGCAGCCATATCTGCCTCCAGCAGTTCCAGTTGCGAAACGGTTTCGAGCTCGCCGGTTATTTCCTGAATATAGGATTCCGGCAAAGGGGGATTGCGCTGGTACAGTGCTTCCATCACCCTATCCCCTCCGAAAATCCCGGTGGGGGGGGTAATGCTCTGATATTCTTTTCATTAGGCATTTTCCTAAGATTTCGGCCATCCGCAATGGCGTCGGCAGCGGATGTCAATGAAAGAAGAGGAACCTTAATGATTCTTCAGAAAGTACACTATTGATACCCTATCTGCTGAAAAGGTAACTCTTGTTTCTGCAATTCAGAATGAGTCAAAATAAGATACTGGAGACAAAGTCAGAGGTCAGAATTCATAAGGAATAAGTCATAGGGATTGGGAGGCAGGGAAAT
>CAZPYJ010000015.1:83776-94039 GCA_964590645.1 uncultured Lentimicrobiaceae bacterium | reverse complement strand
CATCTCCCTGATCATCGGCATTGCTTCGGGAAGCACCATCATCATCAGCCAATATTTCGGGGCCAAAGACTTTGTCAGGGTAAAGCGCACCATCGACACGCTCTACATTTTTCTTTTTCTGGCTTCCATCACCATCAGCCTGATCGGCATCAGTTTCAGCGGGCCGATCTTTCGTTTGATCGCCCTCCCCGAGGAAGTCATTCCGCAGGCAGTGGTGTATATGAATATTTACATCTCAGGAATCATCTTTGCTTTTGGCTTCAACGGTACTGCAGCCATTCTGCGGGGATTGGGAGACTCCAAAACTCCGCTGATATTTCTCGTAGTAAGCACCCTGACCAATATCGGTTTTGACCTGCTCTTTGTGATCGTGTTCAAGTGGGGCATTGCAGGAGTCGCCATTGCAACTGTTATTTCACAGGCAGGGGCCTTCATTACGGCAATCATCTACCTGAACCGGACACACGAAATCGTGACCCTGAATACCTGGAAACTGGTCTTTGACCGGGAAATATTCCGCCAGAGTATTCGCATCGGGCTTCCTTCGGGCATACAGCAGTCTTTTGTCAGTATCGGGATGCTGGCCTTGTTCCGTATCGTGAATATCTTCGGCACCCCTGCCGCAGCCGCTTACACTATAGCGATGCGCATTGATTCTTTTGCCTCGATGCCGGCAATGAACTTTGCCGCCGCTCTGTCGAGCTTCGTCGGGCAAAACATTGGGGCGAATAAGCATTTCCGGGTGCGTTCAGGAATGCGGGCCACTATAGGAATGACAGCGATAATCTCCCTGGTGGTATCTACGCTTGCTGTCATTTTTCGCACTGAACTAATGATGCTTTTCACCAAAGACCCTGAAGTAGTAGCCCTGGGAGAGGATTATCTGCTGATTGTCAGCTTTTTCTACATATTCTTTTCCACAATGTTTGTGGTAAACGGGGTGTTAAGGGGTGCCGGAGACACCCTGGTTCCAATGTTTATTACCCTCGTGGCTCTTTGGTTTGTGCGCATCCCCCTCTCCTGGTATTTGTCCACCCTCATCGGTGTCACCGGGATATGGTGGGGGATACCTATTGCGTGGTTTATCGGGATGGTGCTGGCCTATATCTATTATAAAACAGGAAAATGGAAGGAGAAGGGCGTAGTAAAACATCCCAGGCCTTCAGACTCCGTCGGCTGAGTTATGCGTGATAATCATACTCGTTCAAAAGGCTGTAGCGACGCGTAATCCCATTGGCCGTGTCGTGCATCCAAACTTTGACCTCCACCGGATTAGCCTTGGCATCATAGCTTCTTTCCACTTTATGAATGAGCACGTCCTGCCGGTTGAAGGCCTCCTGTGCTATCTGATTGCCCTGCTCATCCAGCAAGAATTTCAATCGCTCATACTGTTCAGGGCTTTCGCTCACTATCTCTGTTAAGTGGCCTTCAGCATCAAACATCTGTCGGGTAATGCTACTCAGTTTACCCTCACGATAGGTCTTTTCTTCAGTCAGATGACCCTGGGCATCAAACTCAAAATGTTTTTCTGAAACAGATCCTGTCTGATGGTCTTCTTCGACGGAAAGGACCAGGTTTTGATTGTCGTCGTACGACCAGGATTTGGTCCACATTGCCTCTTCGTATTCGTATCTTTTCCGTTGGATGAGGTTCCCTTTCTCATCATAGCGCATTTCCTCCCTGTACTCCTCTTCTCCATCCTCATCCGTACACCGGATTGCCATTCTACGACCTGCTGAATCATACTCATACAGGCTTTCACTCAGAGAGCCGTCCTGATATCGAAGAAGGCTCCGTTGGAGATGCTCATCCGCATCATAGGAATACGTGCGCTCTTCCACGAGTTCATCGCCATCGTATAGGAGACTGCGGATCAGGAGACCCTTGTCGTTGTATTCCTGCTGTCGCATTTCTCCCCTTTGTCCGTCCGGAGAAAAGCTTTCTTCACTCAGTACATTTCCCATTGCATCAAAAAGGCTGTGTTCAGTTTTATAGCGGTGGGTCTCCACCTCCTGTCCGCTTTCGTTGTCGATGACAAACTCAATAATATGCGTGGTCTTTTCCTTGATCTGTGCCATTGTCTCTTTTTGTGGCAATAAAAGTACAGAAGAAAGCGGAAATGCCAGTCCGATGCATTTTTATCTAAATTTGTGAGCCTGAAGACATCCAACCAAATTCTGAAACAAAATGAAAAAAACCGGCTTTTTACTATTAATCCTGGGCATTCTTATGACTGCTTGTAAAACAGAGATCAAGCAGGGGCTGGAGTATCCGCTCACTGCCAAAGTAGATACCGTAGATGAGTATTTCGGTGTGAAAGTCCCGGATCCTTATCGCTGGCTTGAGGACGACAATGCTCCGGAAACCGAGGCCTGGGTGAAGGCCCAGAACGAAGTGACCTTCGGGTACCTGGAGAGCATTCCTTTCAGGGACAAAATCAAGGAGCGGCTCACTGAGTTGTGGGATTACCCCAAACAGGGCACGCCCTTCCGCAAAGGAGAGCGCTATTTCTTCTTCAAAAACGACGGCATCCAGAATCAGGACGTATTGTTCACAATGACCTCCCTGGACGCTGAGCCGGAAGTACTGCTCGACCCTAACACCTTTTCTGAAGACGGTACAGTTGCTTTGAGCAATTTGGAAGTCTCCAATGACGGGAAATACCTTGCCTATGCCATCGCTTCCGCCGGCAGCGATTGGAATGAGATCCGCGTGATGGATATTGAGAGCCGTGAGCTATTGCCTGACCTTATCCAGTGGGTTAAGTTTTCCAGCATATCGTGGGAAAAAGACGGCTTTTATTACAGTCGTTATCCGGCTCCGGTAGAAGGAAGTGAACTGACCGGCAGGAATGAATTCCATCGTGTGTACTACCATAAGCTGGGCAATGCACAGGACAATGATTTGCTGGTATATGAAAATCCGGCCTATCCGCAGCGCCTCTATAATGTCGGTGTGACGGAAGACGAAGCACATATCATTTTGTATGAGCAGGAATCTTCGTCGGGGAATGCCTTTTATTATAAGAAGGCTGCTGACAAAGATGGCGCATTCCAGGCCATCCTTACCCATTTTGAGAATATTAACAGGGTCATCGATCACATTGATGGCAAATTACTGGTACTGACCAATATTGCTGCTCCTAAGAAACGCCTGGTACTGGTTGATCCGGCAGCACCGGCCATTGAGGACTGGGTTGATCTCATCCCCGAGAAAGAAGAAGTGCTCCAGGGTGTCTACCTCTACGGTGGTAATATTTTTGCCACCTATATGAAAGATGCGACCAGCAGGGTGTATATCTATGGAATGGATGGACAATATGTTAAAGAGCTCAACCTTCCCGGGCTGGGTAGCCTGGGAAGCCTGAATGGGCAGCGTGCATCGGATGAAGTCTTCTTCTCTTTCACCTCATTCACCTTTCCCAATGCCATTTACCGCTATGACATTGGTTCAGGTGAAACTGTTCTTTTCAAGGAAGCGGGCATCGACTTCGACAGTGAGGCATACGAAACCACACAGGTATTCTACGCCAGCAAAGACGGGACCAAGGTGCCTATGTTCATCGTACATAAAAAGGGTTTGCAGATGGACGGGAACAATCCGGCATTGCTCTACGGATATGGCGGCTTTAATGTCAGCCTGACCCCCAGTTTCAGTGTTTCCCGCCTGGTATTTCTTGAAAACGGGGGGGTGTTTGCAATGCCCAATATCCGCGGAGGCGGGGAGTATGGAGAACAATGGCATAAAGCCGGCACCAAGCTACAGAAACAGAATGTATTCGATGATTTTATCGCTGCAGCCGAGTACCTGATCTCAGAGGGCTATACCAGTCCTGAGAAACTGGCAATGCAGGGAGGATCCAACGGCGGCCTGCTGGTAGGCGCGATTATGACCCAGCGTCCTGACCTGCTTAAGGTAGCCCTGCCCGCAGTGGGAGTAATGGATATGCTTCGTTTTCATAAATTTACCATTGGATGGGCCTGGACAGGCGACTATGGTTCCAGCGAAAACGAGGAAGAATTTCATTATCTGAAAGGCTATTCTCCCCTGCATAACCTCAAGGAAGGCACCTGTTATCCTGCCACCCTGATCACTACGGCCGATCACGATGACCGCGTGGTTCCTGCCCACTCCTTTAAGTTTGCTGCCACGCTGCAGGAAATGCACGCCTGTGAGCATCCGGTTTTGATCCGCATTGAGACTAAAGCCGGGCACGGAGCAGGAAAACCCACCGCCAAGCGCATTGAAGAAGCGGCAGACCTGTATGCCTTTATGATGTACAACCTCGGAATGAAACTGTAGCGGTTTTTCTCTACCCTGCCACAAACGAAAGCGCCCGGTATCTGATGGTCCGGGCGCTTTTTTTGCCTTTCAGCGATCAATACCCGCTGACTCCGGGCGGCAAGTCATCCGGCCTGCTATAGCGGGGATCAGTGGTAAAAACCGTATCTGTCAGGGTCAAGAGGAATGCCTTCAAATCTGCTTTTTCAAAGGGCAGCAATTGATTTCCGTTGTTGCTGATATGATGCATTAAAGGATCGATGTATGGCGACCATTTGAGCTCGTGGGCATAGAAGTCGATCACCTCATCCAGGGTCTCAAAACGCCCATCGTGCATATATGGACCGGTAAATTCGATATTGCGTAAGGTAGTGGCCTTATATGCGCCGCGCATCGACTCCTCACCTGTAACAGAATAGCGGTCTTTCTGCCCGGTAAAGTCGGTGTCTTTTCCATTATTATAAAAAAGATTTGTGGTGAAGAGGGGATTCCCAAATCCACCGTGACAATGGAAGCAATCTGCCCCCTCCTCTGTAGTAAACAACACAAAACCATTTAGTTCTGATTGCGAAAGCTGCACCTCGCCCCGCATATAGCGGTCGAACTTGGCATTGGAAGAGATCAGGGTACGGATGAATTGAGAAATAGCTTTGGCGATGCGGTCATACGTGACCTCCTCGGTTCCGAAGGCCGCTTTGAACATAGGAGGATACATTGGGATATTCTTGATGGCATTGACCGCTTTCTCTGGTGTACTGTTGGCTTCGTGTGGAACAGTGATGAATCCATACACATCCTGCTCAATAGAAGTGGCACTTCCGCTCCAGTTGATATGACCGGGATTCCAGATTAAATTGATCAGGGGGAGCATTGTATGCGGGGTGGCGATGCCATCCAGGCCCATCGGATGGGGTCTGGGCAAACCGATTTCAAAGGAGTGCTCCTGGCGGTGACAGGTTCCGCAACTCATATATTTTCCCTCATCCTCTCTTCCGGCCAGCCTTCCGTCATAGAAAAGATAGCGACCCAGCTCCACGCCTTCTTCAGTAAGGGGGTTATCTTCGGGAATATAAACCTGGCTCGGGAAGAATTGAGGTATCTGTAGATCGTATGGGGTTGGATTATGCACCGGCTCCGGATCGGGATCATCATCGCGATTGCAGGCAGAAAGCACGAGCAATCCGGGAATAAGCAAAGCAAAAAATGTTTTTTTCATTGTATTCTATTTTTGAATGCCAAAGCGGAAAACGTCGTGGGCGTTTTCACGCATTACGGCCATCGCTTCCTGGTTCTGCATCGTATATCCGCCATAGTAGTCCAGGTCGAAGGTATGCGGATTCCTAAACCAGTTCTCGATATGCATCACCAGATCCACGGCGGTGGTTTTTCCTGCTTCCACTGAGAAAGAAGAGGCTGGAAGGCCGATGCGCACAGAATTATCCACAAAATCGGTAATGGAGTCCACTACGATCACGTTGCCAGCGTATATCTGGCCCGGGCCCAGGTGGAAATCGAAGGAAGCGACAAAGTCATCCGGCCGTTTCCATTTTCCGTTGATTTTCAGATAATGATATCCTCCTCCAAGGAATACCGGCCAGAACATATCCCTTTCGGGCGGATTTAGAAACATCAGGGTTTTGTTCTTCTCCTCGATGATACCGAAGGTAAAGCTGATGGAATCATACTCGCCGGGAGGAAGGGGATCATATACCTCCCATTGCATTGTGGAAGGGATATCGTTGTCCACGTAATAAATATCCACCCATTGATCAATCAGTATGTCATCCTTGCCCTGCCTGTGCAGGGTCACATCGGAAATAAAATACTGCACCTCGGTCACCAGGAAAGGGTTCCCCGCCTCATTGGTATACATCATCTGGTCGGTTTGCAGTGGACTACCATCCAGAAAGTGGTGGAAATGGATTTTCAGCTTTCCTTTTGTTTCCGGCTCCGGAGGATCATCATCCTTGCAGGATGTAATGAGCATTCCCGACACCAGTATCATCAGGATAAGGCTAAAAATGGGAAATGGTGATCTTGCTTTCATAATTAAGATATTAATAAGGAACAACACCGGATACCACCACCGGCTTGGTCACATCATTGTCGCGCACCGCTTGTTTGTATATTTTCCCATCCACATAAATCTGGATGCGGGTGAAAGATTCGGGAACAGTGTCCAGGACGCTGAGGTAGAGAATTTGTCCGGGCTCGGCTGCAAACCTCATTGTCCAGACATCCTCCTCACTCTGGGCGGGAATAAAGACCGGGGTCTGTTTCTCTCCGCTCTCATCGGTATAGCTTACGGAGAAACCTGATACAGAATCGGTGATAAGGTACTTGACCTGTTTTGGATCGGCTTCTTTTTCACAGGCAAAAAACAGGAAGGCAAGGGCTGAGATTATGATGAGTTTTTTCATTGTTGCGGATGTTTTACAGATTGACAATCATATTCACAAAGAAGATGCGGCCGGGCTCATAAAAGTTGCTTCTGGATCCGATAATCCGCCGGTTCAGATGTTCATAGTAGGCTTCATCCAGCACATTGTTCACGCCTCCGCTGAACTGAAGGTACTCGTTGAAACGATAGCTCAGGGCCAGATCGATCACCGTAAAGCCGGGAGTAGCATTTTCCTCATAAGAAGCAGAAATACGGCTTTGCTCCGAGACAAGGCGCAGCGATGCCCTGGGCACCCACTGTCCGCCATTCAGCGGCCAGGCAAGGTGCAGATTGGCTTCAAAAGGAGGGATTTCCGGCATTGGATCATCGTCGAGCTCCACTTCCCCTGTGATCTGTCCGGCTTCATTCTTCACATAGGAAATGGCTTCTCCCAACACACCCTGGGTATAGGCAGCGGTAAACAACACCTTCAGGGGAAGGCTTGCAGGGCTCTGGTAAGTCAATTCGAAGCCGCTCAGGCTAGCATTGTCTGCATTATAGAATTGCTTAACCCCGGATACGTCTGCTGTCAAAGGTACTTGTTCTGCCGGTGGGATGCGCTTTCCAGTGATATAATCGGTGATGTAGGAATAGAATACATTCCCTTTGATGGAACCCAGTCCCGGATGTGCATATTCCAGGGTCAGGTCAAGTTGATGGTTTGCCTCGGGCTCCAGCTTCGGGTTACCCAGGTAATCAAAACGATCATAACCGATGGGGAGCAGAATGATGAAGCGTTCCAGCATATCGGGACTTCGCACCCCACGGCCTGCGGAAAAGCTCAGTTTCAATGCCTCAGTCAGCTTACGGCTCAGGCCTGCGCTGATGCTGAGGTTGGTAAAATCAGAGGCATTATCAGTACTGGCATAGATTTCATTCATCATCTTCATCA
Source organism: uncultured Lentimicrobiaceae bacterium (assembly GCA_964590645.1). Taxonomy (GTDB): domain Bacteria; phylum Bacteroidota; class Bacteroidia; order Bacteroidales; family JAGNHN01; genus JAGNHN01. Next base: position 86,426 of record CAZPYJ010000015.1, on the reverse strand, counting down.
CACTGATGTCCGATGAATTTGCGCTGTTCTGGTCCACCCTCAGGGCAGCAATCAATTCGGTCCGGTTCCAGGATTTCCGGTACTCTGCAAACAGCCCGAGATTGCGGATACTTGCTTCGTTCCAAAGCTGTTCGGTGAAGATGGGGTAAGTGGGCTGGGCAATCAGATTCTTAATGCGATCCCCGTCCTTATAAATATCTTCCATATCCACTCCGGCGATCAGATTCGCTGATCCCAACTTAAACCCGCCCTGGAGGCGGAAGCCCTGGTTATAGGTTTCCACCGTACTCACCGCAGCCACGGTATCAGAGAAAGGCCTTTGCTTGTTGTCCATCTGATGGTACACATCAGAACGATACACTTTTAGGTCAATAGAATGAAGCACCTCGCCCAGGTCTTTGACTTTGTAATCAAGAGAATAGAGTTTAGTGTCATCCAGGCGCTCGTCCATTGGCAAAGCAGGGAACTTCACATTCTCTCCTTTGCTGCTTTCCCAGCTAAACAAGACTTCGTGTCCTTTCAAAGGGATAAACCCAGCCTGAGCCTTGTAACTGTAGCGCGTAAACTCCGAGGGGATCACTTCTCCCCTGCCATCGGTGTAATTGCCATACTGTTTTTTGGAACCGGAAAGCTGAAAGAAATAGCGTTCATCTCCTCCCCTGAGGCGGAGGTATTCCTTGTCGCCATTCCAATTGCTTTCATAACCTTTGATGCCGTGCACCTCCAGGGTGAAATCATCATAAGGATGCGGTGCGGAAGTGATCATATTCATCACGCCACCCATTGCCGGTCCGTAACGCAGGGCATAAGGACCTTTAATGATTTCTATCTTTTCAATTTCTTCAATCTCGATATGGGCTGCGGTCGGGTCCATCCTGTTCGGGCAGCCCCCTTCAATCTTCAACCCATAATCAGCCTGTACATTCAGCTGACTGAATCGAAAACCGCGAATGACCGGGTCGAGGGCTATGCCTCCCTTTCTTACGGCTGCCACATTGGGTTCAGTCCTGATAAAATCCCCGATATCTCTGGCAGAAGTACGTTCTATTTTTTCTCTCAGCACAAAGTCCTTGATGTAAGGTACCCGTTCGATGGCCTGATCACGGATTTCCACCGGCATCAGTTCCCTGACCCTGGGGGTAAGGCTGAGTTGTAGCCGCAGCTGCTCCCCGGCAGCCAGTTTTATGTCCTGCCTGTGGGTTTCATACCCCAGGTGGGTTATCTGGAGCGTATAACTGCCGGCCTCCAGTGATTTACAATAAAACATTCCGTATCGGTCGGTAATGCTCCCTTTCTTCTTCCCTTGCAAACTTATTTCCGCATCCGGCACCGGCTGGCCGCTGATCTTATCAAGGATGAGCCCCTGAATTCCACTTTGCTGCCCTTTGAGGGCCACAGATGTTGTCAGCAGCAACAGCATAATTATGCTGACAATCAAGACATTCCCAATTTGTTTTTTTTGTGCTCTCATCTTGGCTTGTTTTGACCATTAGTTCATAACTACAAATATATACATTTTTATAGACACCATACAGGACCAAAGGTTTCCTGGACAGATCCGGTAATTCAGCTTAATTTTGCCGGATGAAATTCAAGATAGGTGATCGGGTGAAATTCCTGGATGAGCACGGCGGGGGCATCATCACAAAAATTGTCAGCCATAACCTGGTTCACGTGGCCATTGAGGATGGGTTTGAGATTCCCACCCTTACCAGTAATTTGTTGAAAGCGGAGGCGATAGAAAGGGTTTCTGTCTTTGCCCCCCCTGCAAAGCCCGTTGAACAACCTATCGCTGAAGAGGAGGACGGAAGGGAGCAGCCTCTGCTACATCTGCAGGGAAGGAAGGCAATGCCCAGAGGGCTTTATCTAATTTTTCTGCCTCAGGATCAGAAATGGCTGACGACGGGGAAGTTTGACATTCTGCTGATCAACGACACCCCCTGGGACGTCCTTTTCAACCTCTGGCTAGAGCAAGCTGAGGGCGGATATCGGGGTAAAGACTTCGATGGCATTGCTGCGGGGCATAGTTATCATCTGGCAACGGTCAAGCCTGAGCGCCTGGAAAACTGGGGACGTGGCACCCTTCAGTTTCTCTTTCGGCAGGATCAGGCTGAATATATGTTGCTGCCTGCCAGCATCGATTTTAATATCAAGGCTTACCGCTTTCTAAAGGAAGGTGCATACGAGGAATACCGCTTTGTAGAAGGCAGAGCCGTCCTCGTCAATCTGAGCTCTTTGGAGGCTCTGCAGAAGGCAGGGCAGAAGAAGGACAAGGGCCTGCCGGAAGCGGAACAACGCAAGGCAAGGGTGCAGGACAACGAGCTTATCCATAGCTTCCGCAAAGGAGAAGGGCTGGCAGAAGTGGACCTGCACATTGAGGTTTTGATGAAAGAGGTGCGGGGATTGAGCAATCACGAGATCTTGAACATTCAGCTGGGGCATTTTCTGGCCTGCCTGGAGAGCGGGATCCGCAGTGGTTACCGGGAGCTGATCTTTATCCACGGAACAGGTTCCGGTAAGCTGAAAGCGGAGATACTGGAACGATTGCGCGAATACAAAGGGGTGGAGGCAGAGGATGCCCCGATGAAGGATTATGGGGTGGGTGCCCTCAGGCTAAGGCTTTCACAGAAAGCATCTCTTTAACAGCGCT
>CAZPYJ010000015.1:41546-83676 GCA_964590645.1 uncultured Lentimicrobiaceae bacterium | reverse complement strand
CCCTTTCCCTTTCCCTTTCCCTTTCCCTTTCCCTTTCCCTTTCCCTTTCCCTTTCCCTTTCTGATACTTATCTTTGCAGCGGCAGGACTGCTGCCCGTTCTATCGCTCCGGCTTATATGGCCGGGGAGGAAAGTCCGGACAACACAGAGCACCATACTTCCTAACGGGAAGGTCCCGCTTATGCGGGAACAGCCAGTGCCACAGAAAACAACCGCCTAAGGCCTGCTTCGGCAGATCCGGTAAGGGTGAAAACGTGGGGTAAGAGCCCACGCTGCCGTTTGGTGACAGGCGGCAGGGGTAAACCTTATGGGTTGAAAGACCAAATACACCGGGGCTTGAGGGCTGCTCGTCCGATCCCGGGGGGTAGGTCGTTAGATCCTTCCGGCGACGGGAGGGCCAGATAAATGATAGAACGCCCGGCTTGTCCGGGCCGACAGAATCCGGCTTACAGGGAAGCAGTCCTGCTGTTTTGTTCCTTTGGATGTGGTTGAGGGAAAGAGAGGGTGAGGGTGAGGGTGAGGGTGAGGGTGAGGGTGAGGGTGAGGGTGAGGGTGAGGGTGCTGTGTGCTGAGGAAGCCTTGGGTCAATGGCATTAAAGTGTCGAGTCCTTCCCTTTCTGTTGTGTGATTCTCGCTGTGACAATATCCAGGAAGATGGAAGACTAAAGGCAATCTCATTCTCCCGGGACGCATCCAGACAGTGCAGAATAATGCTATTACCCCCGGCAGTGCAAGGCAAGCCCAAGGTGAGCATAAGTACCCCAAAGAAGAGAAGAAGGATAAGCCGGATTTGGGGCGGGGTTTAATTTATAATACCTCTAAATTAAGCGGTCCTCAGCCTATTTAGAATCCCACAAACATACTGATAAGACCAATTTCTGTACCTTCGTGCGAAGATCAGCATTGTATTGTGCTGACATTGTCAAACCACTTAAAAACAACCAAATATGGCAAAAGTGAGAGGTGACATCGTAATTGATACAGAACGATGCAAAGGCTGTCAGGTTTGTGTGCCCGCTTGCCCAAATGATGTTATCGCTATGTCTAAGAATGTCAATAGCAAAGGCTACCGATACGCAGAAACCACCAATGATGAATGCATTGGATGTGCCAACTGCGCTATTGTTTGTCCTGATGGCGTGATTACCGTTTACAAACTGAAACTCACCGCATAATTTAATTCTCTCCCAATGAAAGAACTGAGGTTGATGAAGGGCAATGAAGCTGTTGCCGAAGCTGCCATACGTGCCGGGGCAGACGGGTATTTCGGATATCCCATTACCCCGCAATCAGAGGTAATGGAATACCTTATGACAGAAAGGCCCCACGAAAGGACAGGTATGGTTGTGCTCCAAGCAGAAAGTGAAATCGCATCTATTAATATGCTCTATGGCGGAGCCGGATGCGGCAAAAAAGTGATGACCAGCTCGTCCAGCCCGGGTATCAGTCTGATGCAGGAAGGCTTATCCTACATCGCAGGAGCAGAACTGCCTGCTCTGGTTGTTAATGTGGTAAGGGGTGGTCCCGGACTGGGTACCATACAACCATCCCAGGCCGATTATTTCCAGACCGTCAAGGGAGGAGGGCACGGAGACTACAGGTTGATTTCCCTTGCACCCTGCTCGGTTCAGGAAATGTATGATTTTGTTAAGATTGGCTTTGACCTCGCATTCAAGTATCGCAACCCGGTGATGATCCTGACAGATGGGGCTATCGGGCAAATGATGGAAAGAGTGGAACTGGATGAACAGGTACCAAGACTCACCGATGAACAGATCAGAGAAAAGTACCCCTGGGCTACCTTAGGAAAGCTTCCGGGCAAACACCGGAGCATCATCACCTCCCTTGAGCTTGAATCAGCAAAGCAGGAGCAGGTCAATCTGAGAATTCAGGCAAAGTATAAATTGCTGGAAGATGAGGTCCGCTATGAAGAAATTCAATGCGAAGACGCTGAATATCTTGTGGTTGCTTATGGCACAAGTGCCAGAATATGTCAAAAAACGATTCAACTGGGACGCGAGAAAGGGATCAAGATCGGACTATTGCGCCCTATCACCCTCTACCCTTTCCCAAGCAAAGCCATTGCAGCAGCAGCCACCAGGGTTAAAGGCATCCTTTCTGTGGAAATGAGCGCCGGCCAAATGGTGGAAGATATCAGGCTTTCTGTCCCTTGCGATCTTAAAGTTGCGCATTTTGGCCGATTTGGCGGGATTATACCAAGCCCTTCAGAAGTATTGGAAGCACTTGAAAACAATTTAATCGGAGGATAATATAATGGCTGATATTCAAACTCAGGACATACGCAAACCGGAAAACCTGGTTTACAGAAAAACACCTGTACTGACAGACAATGTACTGCACTATTGTCCGGGATGTGGTCACGGCACTGCACACAGATTGATTGCCGAAGTCATCGAGGAAATGGGCATACAAGGCAAAACGATTGGAGTAGCACCGGTAGGATGCTCCGTGCTGGCCTACAATTATTTTGACATTGATATGCAGGAAGCAGCACACGGAAGAGCTCCGGCACTGGCCACGGCCATCAAAAGACTACTGCCTGAACATTACGTATTTACCTATCAGGGTGATGGAGACCTGGCAGCCATCGGCACAGCGGAAACCATTCACGCCTGCAATCGCGGAGAAAACATCACCGTCGTCTTTGTTAACAATGGCATTTATGGAATGACAGGCGGACAAATGGCGCCAACCACTTTGGAAGGAATGAAGTCGTCCACCTCTCCATACGGCCGCGACCTCAAAAGTATGGGCAATCCACTGAAGATTACTGAACTTATCGCCCAACTCCCCGGAACATATTTTGTAACCCGGCAGGCAGTGCATAAGCCGGGTGCCGTGCGGAAATGCAAGAAAGCCCTCCGAAAGGCTTTTGAGAATCAAACATTAGAGAAAGGACTATCCTTCGTTGAAATCGTATCCAATTGCAATTCGGGCTGGAAAATGACCCCATTGGATTCCAACAAATGGATGGAAGAGAATATGTTCCCATTCTACCCGATGGGAGACATTAAGGTTGACGGTGAACTCATTAAATAGCATAGAAAACAGTACTATTATGACAGAAGAAATCATCATAGCCGGATTTGGAGGACAAGGTGTTCTTTCTATGGGCAAAATACTGGCTTATTCAGCTATTATGCAGGATCAGGAAGTGAGTTGGATGCCCTCCTACGGTCCTGAAATGAGGGGAGGCACGGCAAATGTGACTGTCATCCTGAGTGATGAAAGAATCAGTTCGCCTATCCTGAATCAGTTCGATACGGCCATCATCCTGAACCAGCAATCGATGGATAAATTTGAATCGATGGTGAAACCCGGCGGATTGCTGCTCTACGACGGAAACGGAATAACAAGGCATCCGGAACGAAAAGACATTAAAATCTGCAGGGTTGATGCAGCAGACGAAGCAGCTAAAATGGGGCTGTCCAAAATCTTTAATATGATCGTGCTGGGAGGCTTCCTCCAAATGAGGCCTATCGTAAAACTGGAAAACGTCATCAAAGGCCTGAAAAAATCCCTGCCAGACCGTTATCATCACCTCATCCCCGCTAATGAAAAAGCGATCACACGCGGAATGGAGATTGTCAAAGAATTGAACTGAGGCAGAAATAGACACACACAAAAATAAAGGTGGGGATTCCTCACCTTTTTTTTTGTCGTTCAGCATAAAAACCCGATGGCAGCAGGCTATACAAAACAAAGGGCTGAAGATGTCAAATCTCTCCTCGAAGAGATGACACGCAAATACAATACCCCCGATTTCATCAAGAATGATCCTGTCTCGGTTCCGCACAGGTTTCATAGAAAACAGGATATAGAAATAGCCGGCTTCTTCTCAGCCCTTTTTGCCTGGGGAAGAAGAGAAACGGCCATTAATAAAGCGAATCAACTGATGAATCTTATGGATGTTCAGCCCTACGAATTCATTTGCAATGCAAACACGAAAGACTTCAAACGCTTTGAATCCTTTTGCCACCGCACGTTTCAGGGCGACGACATCCTTTTCCTCATTGCAGCCCTGAGAAAACTGTATCACCGCTTTCCTTCGATGGAAGACTGCCTGGCCTCACTACATTCCGAAGACAGTATTGGACAAACCATCAGCAACTTCCGGAAATATTTACTTGAATCTGATCACCTGAAAAGATCAGCGAAACACCTCCCGGACCCAGCCAGGGGCAGTGCCGCAAAAAGATTGAATTTATTCCTGCGATGGATGGTAAGAAAAGACCAATGCGGAGTCGATTTTGGAATATGGGACTTTCCCGGCGCACATCAGCTCAAACTCCCCCTCGATGTGCACTCCGGGAAAACAGCACGAATGCTGGGCTTGCTGAGCCGCCCTCAAAATGATTGGAAAGCGGTTGAAGAAGTGTCGTCGGCCCTGCTGGAATTTGATCCTCACGACCCGGTCAAATACGACTATGCCTTGTTCGGATTGGGCATATTTGAGAAATGGGGATCTTTCACTCAGCTCATCGGACAGCATCATCAGAATGCGGTGCTATAGAAAATACCGGCACTTTTGCCCCGGAGCTGTCAATTCAGATATCAATGGCTACAGTGAGTTTCATTATTAATCCTAAATTTGCCCTAACCTGATGGTAGTATGATGAAAAGATTCACCCTATTCTGGATTGCCCTGAGCCTGATCGCAATCGCTTCCTGCAATAAAGACATTGAAGAACCTGTCAAAGACCCACCCGAAAACTATCAACCCCTTGGAAAAGGTTCATACTGGACCTATTCAGGGTACAATGGCGGGCAAAGTTACAATGTGGAAGTAAATGGTTTTTCAGATACCATTAACGGATACCTCTACCACAGTCTAAATCACACCCTCCTCGGAGAAGTTTGGTTCCGGAAAGAAGAGGGCGTGTATTATAACCTATACGAAATTAACGGAACGGACTACGAGTTTCCCTATCTGCAAGACAACAGGGATACAGGAGTGAGCTGGGAGTTCCAGGCCAACATTGGAGGAATTAACACCCGTCACATATACACCATCAGAGAAAGAGATGTAAACAAAGTGGTTTTTGGCCAGCTTTTCAGGGATGTGATTGTAGTACAAATGGACACCTACCTGGATCTCGGTGCAGGCTTTGATTCGGTTTACTTCTCATCAATGAACTGGTACGCAAACGATATAGGTCTCATTTTCGCCGATATCAGCAATGAAGGCCTTACCTTCCTGGAATACTACGAAGTAAAGTAGCTTTCACAAATCTATCTGATCGGGAAGCCGTTGGTTTTGATAGGACCAGATCATAAAGGCAATCGCAATCAACAATACGAGGATGCCTATCGCAAAAGTGATCGCAAATCCAAAAACCAGATAAAGCCATATTCCGATCAGTGGGGAAAAAAGTGCCCTGAAACCAGTAAGGCTCAAGTGTATCTCCTGGTACAAACCCACATTCTGATCTCCTGAAAAATAAGAGGATCCAATATTCCATAGAATGGGCATCGTTGCAGCAAAAACACTGTGAAATAGAAGATAGGGTATAAGAAACCAATAAATATCAATCCCTAAGAAAGAGAAATAATACGGGAATGATAAGGTCAAAATCAATGACAATAAATACAGGGCCAGCGATGCATAAGCGATGACTGAAAAGCGCCTTGGACGAAGAATACCAATCCAATTGCCCGCCACTGGCAATAGAAGAATAGCCCCAATATTGTACACATTTTTATAGAAGGCAATGCCGGAGTAATTCATTTGCAGCCCGTCGGAGAAAAACAATACAATAACCGTGGTGGTGCTCATAAAAGCAAAGCCATACAGCATAAACCCAATTTCAAAGTGCCGGTATGCAACATTATGTTTCAGAACCGAAAGCATATTGTCTAAAGATTTTCTTACGGATACGCAGATGCCATCCGGCTTCAGGCTTTCAAGAACCGGAGCATAAGGAACCCGGCTAAGAACGAAACCCGAAACCACTCCGAACACCGAAACGAAAGGAAGGATATACGTGAAAGCATTCCGGTCATAATCAAGCAGTAAACCATACAGAAAGGTCACAATAAGCATTACAACCTTATTCACCGAAGTAGCGAACCCATAAAGCTTTCCAAAGTTGTTTACTGAATAATTCTGTCGCAAGAGAAGATTGACCGAAGGGAAAAGGATGGGTGATCCGAGATAATAGAGAAAAAACAAGGCAAGAAACAAAGAATGCCATAAACCTGATACGATATCTGATTCCTGATGATGTGGAAAAAACAAAAGTATAAAAAGGGGTAATCGGCTTATCAACACAGTATACCGAAGCAGCAGCCTTTTATTGGGTATCCTGCGCAGGAATTCATTAAAAAGGACCAGAAAAAGGAATACCAGCATACTGAACTGAAACAGGAAGCCCAGCTGAACGGCTGAACCCTGCAGGCTCTTTACAAACACAAATTCGTTCAGGGCAATCACACCCAGACAGAAGCCCTCGAGCACTGAGTAGACAAGGTGAAGCTTAAAGCTCACCTTTTCACGTGGACGAAGACTGCTGAGCAACGGAGCAAACAAACTATGAATATTTGAAAGAGGGAAGATAAAAAAAAAGCGAAGCTCAAAGCTTCGCCGTGGAAAATTGTCAGTTTGTGAAAAACTATTGCACTGAGGCCACCAGGGATATTTTCAAACCAATCTCATCCTTAATAAAATCATCCTTGAGGTCATTAAAGAAAGAGGGTGAAGCAAAACGTACATTCCACTCAGAGCGGTCAATGACAAATTGGTCGGTAGAGGCCTTGAGCATATTCTCTGCAATGGAAATACTGGCCGGGAATGTGATACTCCGGGTCACATCCTTGAGGGTAAGATTTCCGGTAATGCTGTGACGATCGCCCTCAATATGCTCAGTCGAAGTAATTTCGAATGTTGCCGCAGGGTAGGTTTCGACTTCAAAGAAGTCGGCAGATTTCAGGTGCCCAACCAGGTTTGCATTCTTTTCCGGATCTTCCAAATCAAGACAGACGATTGAATTCATATCGATTTCAAAGCTGCCTCCGCTGATGCGACCATCAGACACCATAATTTCGCCATCGCTTAAGGAGATGAGACCATCGTGGGCATAAGCGATTTTTGCTCCTTCCCATTCAAGGACTGATTGATCGGTATCGACAGAAAATGTGGCATCAGCCAGGACATCCTCAGAGGTAGTTTTGGCTTCATCGGAGCTCACTTTCTCACCGGAGGGTCCGCCTCCGCAAGATACCAGGATTACGCTGGCAAATCCTGCAAGCATTGCATTTCTAAATACTCGTTTCATAGGGTTCTTTCTAAGGGTTATTTTTTTGTTTGGGCAGATGTAACACCAATTAAATCAGTATTGTTCAAGATGCAGTGAAATTTTTGTTTAACAAGCAGGTGGATACCATTTTGCCATACTCCCTGAAGGAAAGAGGGACTTATGAAGGCAAAGAGGCTCACTAATGACACATTAGCCACATTATCCACTGATTATCAACATATTAAAAAAAGAAACTTAAATTCAATACATTTGTTCTTTAAAAAAAGCCCTATGAAAACATATATATCGTCCGCAAAACAGAGAGAAATGAAGCCTGATCTGGAAAAAGAACAAATCCTGAACGATTACTTCCTGGCTCAGCTTAGCAGAGAGATCAGTCTGATCGGTCGACGCGAGGTACTCTCGGGAAAAGCCAAGTTTGGCATTTTCGGGGATGGCAAAGAAGTGCCTCAGTTGGCAATGGCTCACGCTTTCAAAACCGGAGACTGGAGGTCGGGTTACTACAGAGACCAAACATTTATGATGGCAGCCGGATTATTCAGTCCGGAAGAGTTTTTCGCCCAGTTATACGGTGACACAGACCCGCAGGCGAATCCGGGAACGGGCGGACGCCTGATGAACAATCACTTTGCATCCCGCACCCTGGATGACAAAGGAATGTGGCTTGATCTGGCTTCCATTAAGAATTCTTCCGCTGACATTTCCCCCACTGCCGGACAAATGCCCCGCCTGATTGGTCTTGGACTTGCCTCTAAACTCTTCCGACAGAATAAGGCTTTGCACTCTTTCTCCCAGTTTTCGAAGCAGGGGAGTGAGGTGGCTTTTGCTACAATTGGAGACGCCAGCACCAGCGAAGGCGTGTTTTGGGAGGCAGTCAATGCCGCCGGAGTTTTGCAGATACCGGTAGCCATTTCCGTATGGGATGACGACTGGGGAATCAGTGTTTCGAAGGAGTATCAAACCACCAAGCAAAGCATCAGTGCAGTACTGGCAGGATTTGAAAGCGATGAAAAGGGTAAGGGATTCGAGATATATACTGCCAGGGGTTGGGATTATCCCGCCCTGGTTAAAATGTATCAGGACGGCATCGAATATTGCCGCAAGCATCATTCCCCGGTCTTATTTCATATTACTGAACTAACACAACCACAAGGACATAGTACATCAGGCTCTCACGAAAGATACAAATCAGAGGAAAGACTGAAATGGGAAAAAGCATTTGATTGCAATCTGAAATTCAGGGAATACATCCTGGGCACTGATCTGGCAACAGCCTCAGACCTTGATCATCTTGAAATGAAAGCAAAAGCCCGGGCAAAAGAAGCCAGGAAAAAAGCCTGGAACAACTACATTAAGCCGATTGAACAAAAGCGTAAAGCCTTCATTCAGATGGTGGATGTCACCACCTGCAATTGTGCAAAAACACAAAAGATTGAAGCTATAAAGAACGAACTGCAGCGGATTGGGGAGCCCATCAGGAAAGACGTAATGGCGGCAGCGAAACAAATCCTCCGCCTGATATGTGACTCCTGTACCGTCCCGGAAAATTCACTCAAAACCAATGTCAGCAAATGGCTCGACCGTGCACAAAAGGACAATGCGGAAAGATACAATACCTTCCTGTACTCTGCATCGGAACAATCTGCAATGAAAATACAGGAGGTGAAGCCGGTTTTTTCAAATAATGCCCCTATGGTTCCGGGCAGGGAAATCCTGAGAGACAATTTTGATCGATTACTTGAAACCAATCCCTTGATCGTCGCTTTCGGTGAGGATGTGGGTCGAATTGGCGGGGTAAACCAGTCGATGGAAGGCCTTCAGGCCAAATATGGGGAAGACAGGATATTTGATACCGGGATCAGAGAAGCGACCATCGTCGGCCAGGGCATTGGTTTAGCAATGCGCGGCTTCAGGCCTATCGCTGAAATTCAATACTTTGACTACCTGCTGTACGGACTGCAGGTGATCAGTGATGATCTGGCTACCTTGCAATACCGGACACGGGGCGGACAGAAAGCCCCCGTGATTATCAGCACCAGGGGCCACAGACTGGAAGGGATATGGCATTCAGGGTCGCCGCTGAGTATGGTTATCAATTCAATCAGGGGAATCCACGTTTTGGTTCCCAGGAATATGACCCAGGCAGCCGGCTTCTACAATACTATGCTTGCTTCGGATGAACCGGCCCTGATCATCGAACCGTTGAATGCCTATCGGCTCAGAGAAAAAAGACCATCCAATCTGGGTGAATTTAAGGTTCCTCTTGGTGTTCCGGAAATCCTGACAAAGGGCAGCGATGTCACACTGGTTACTTACGGATCCTGTGTCAGGATTGCTCAGGATGCTGTAGCTCAGCTAAAAGAATTCAATATCTCAGTTGAATTGATCGACATTCAAACCTTGCTCCCCTTTGACATCTACGGCATCATCGGCGAATCATTAAAAAAGACAAACCGCATTGTATTCTTCGACGAAGATGTGCCCGGAGGAGCGACAGCCTTTATGATGCAAAAGGTGATCGAGGAACAGAAAGGCTTCTATCATCTGGATGCCGAACCCAGAACGGTCACAGCCAAAGAACATCGTGCCGCATACAGCTCGGATGGAGACTACTTTTCCAATCCCAATGCAGAAGATGTATTTGATGCTGTGTATAATCTGATGCACGAGTCTGACCCATCCAGGTATCCCAAGATTTTTTAAGACCCTCACTGCATCATTAGTAGAAAATAGCCATAAAGAAGGACGGCACTTTACCTGAGAAAACCATACGCAAACAAAGAAATGCACGACATAGAACCTTTTTATGGCTGGGAAAAATACTACCAAACATACAAAGACCCGGCATCGCCTTTCTTTGGCAGGCAACCATCCGGAGGGTTTTACAGCAATACCGTATACAACTACTACATCCATCCGGATTGGGATGAGATAGGCTCCCCCACCCTCTACCTTAAACTGCTCTTTGCGGAATACCAGGCCGGATTTGCTGTGATGGAATTCATAGGGGAATGGAACGACATTCTCCATAATGATATAATGTATCTGAGTCGATACGTAGTTGACCCTTTACTCAATGAAGGCATTACGCGTTTTGCCCTCATTGGGGAGAACCTGATGAATTTTCACTCCGGAGACGACGACTACTATCAGGAATGGAATGAAAACATTGAGAATGGCTGGATCGCCTGCATCAATTTCAGGGAGCACGTTAAGCAGGAAATCGAGCAGGCGAATCTGGACTACTATCTCATTTTGGGGGGCAAACTGAATGAAGTAAAATGGCGCACGCTCAATCCCGCTCAGCTCCTATTGCACCTGGAAAACATCGTTTCAAGAAGACTGCCGGCCTGATATTCAACTATGTGTTTTTGTTGCCCTGAGCATTTCCCGCTTACCGGGAGGACCATTGAGACGCGCTGTTTGAAAGCCACTCTTCTCCATCGTCCTTCTTATCTCACCCTTGGCTGCATAAGTGACCAGTATCCCTCCGGGTGCCATAGCCCGGTAGAGTTTATCAAACACGGGCAAGCCCCATAAGTCCGGATTCACCTCAAAGGAGAAAAGATCAAAATAGACAAGATGGAAAGCTCCGTTTTTCAGCGTGACATCCAGAATGCTTTGATTGAGCTTGTGGAGCACAAAGTGCTCTCCGATGAAAACCGGTGTATCCCAGGATGACAAATGCATTTCCTGAAACGCCTTATACCCTGCTTCGAATGACATAAAATCCGGATGATTCAGCTTAGACCATATTGCTTTCTCCAAAGGCCTTGTCTCCAGACCAACATAATGAATCCTTCGCAGCCCCGACTGAGCCGCATCCCAGGTGAGTAAAGCATTTAACCCGCTGCCGAACCCGGCTTCCAATATCCGGACCGGATTCACCATCGCGGGCAAATGTTGAAATCCCTGTTCAATGAAAACATATTGAGATTCAGTCCGGGCTCCCTTGATTGAATGATAATGTTCACTCGTTCCCTCTGGCAGTAAAGTATGAGAACCGTCTTCTGTAAGAATGATCTTCATAGGAATATTATGGTCTTAGTATAACCGCAGCGTCAAAGGTATTGTGATTTCCGCGATACTTTGCCACTTCAAGCCCATTATTCAAAGACACCAGGCTCAGGCAGGAATCGCCAACCACACCCAGCACTTCCATTGCAGGATCGACAAACAGAAAATGCCCCCCGCCGGAAGGGGGAAGGAGTTGGAGAACATCCCCGGCCGGATCATAGCGATACAGATCCGTATCCGTCGTAAAAAACAAGACTCCCTCCTCAGTAAAAACGGCTGCCGACATCGCAGTCCCCAGGTATCTGACGAGCACATTCTCAATATTCGGATACAAGACCAGGCTCCGGATTTCAGCCCCTCCCACCTCGTTGTTGCCAACCCAGAGATAGTCCTGTGCTCTTTGGATCAACGCCTTCGTGTCTAATCCCTGAGATATTCGATAATACAGGCTTCCTGAGGGATAGTAATAAATGCTGAGATAGCGCGATGAGCTAAAGCGGGAAACCTCATCCACCAGCAAAAACCCTTCAGCAAGCAATGCATTCGCAGCATAGCAACCCTCTTTGAGCAAGATGCTTGCTTCTGTCAAGCCATCAGGCCTGTATACGCGAACAAAGCCATCCGCAAATCCGACCAGAAGAAATTTTTTCAGTCCCGGATTAAGAAAAGTAAAATAGGGTGAGGGTGGATTTGGAATCGCATTGACCTTCCATATAAGATTGAAGCCGTCAATACTTCGCGCTTCGAGGGCACCGCTTACCTTGCCACTAACAAACAAAAGATCATTCCCCGGAATTTGCCGCAATCCCAAGTGATCGCCTCCAAGGGTGTCGCGCGATTGCTCCGTTAAAAACTTGTCGAACCAAACCAGCACCTTGCTTTGTGTGGATAGATATTCGGCCATAACATAAGCCTGGGTTTGGAGCGGAGCGTGCTCCAGAAAGACATTCTGATACTTTCGTTTCTCCGACTCCCCATCTTTTACCCAAAGCCTGATCCGGTGATTTCCCGTGGTGAACGGCACATCATCGAGAACAATAAAAGAGTCGTAGAGCAAGGTCTTACGGTCCGGATAAGTCGTCTTTTTCGGTCCCAGCGGTGTACCCGCTTCATTAAGCAGATCAAGCTGAATTTCTGTAATAGGTCGTTCAGCCTTGATCTCCGCCTTGATCCGGATGGTATCCCCTGAGTAAAAGACAGATTGGGGCAGGGGTTCAAGAAACACAAGGGATGGCGGTAAAAAAACCTCAGACTTGCAGGAAAGCAAGCCATAGATGAGCAAAACCAAAAAGAGGTGAAGCCCGGTTTTCATCATACACTTCAAACAAGCGTAAAAAAATGGCATTTTTTTCCGTTTCACCCCCCCAAGATCGTATATATTAAGTAAAGATCAAGCGATGCTCAATAAAATTCAGACCGGACGAATGCTGTTTCTGGACATTGAAACTGCCCCGCAATTTCCTGACTATGAAAAAATGGACAGGGTAACGAAAGCATTGTGGGACAAGAAAGCAAGCTTCCTGAAGCGAAGCAATGATGACACAGCAGAGACCCTTTATGCCAGAGCGGGGATTTATGCAGAATTCGGCCGGATTATATGTATTTGCGCAGGTCTGACAGAGAAGAACTGCCTCGACATCTATACCTTTTCAGGCAGGGAGGAAGAGTTAATTCTGAAACGGTTTACAGCCTTTATGCTCCGTAACAGGCAGAAATACGACTGCCTTTGCGCACACAACGGTAAAGAGTTTGATTTTCCCTACCTGTGCAGAAGACTGATCGTGCATCAGTTGCCTATTCCTGAAATCCTTGATACAGCCGGAAAGAAACCCTGGGAGATCAAACACCTGGATACAATGGAGCTGTGGAAATTTGGAGATTGGAAAAACTATACATCCCTGGCATTGCTTACCCATATCCTGAACATTCCATCGCCTAAACAGGAGATGGATGGAGGAGATGTGGGCAGGATTTTCTGGCAGGAAAAGGGCCTGGACAGAATTGCATCCTATTGTCAGCAGGATGTGGTAGCGGTGTTCAGGCTGATGCAACGATATCAGGGAGAAGCCTTGCTCAACGGGCAAAACATCAATTTCAGGGACTGAGTGAACATTCATCAGAGCAAAGGCGTTTACGTTCAAATACTCAAACTATGAGAACCAGCCTGGTCATCCTTATTCTGTTTGCAATGCATTCCATTATGGCTCAAAACAAAAGTTTCCACGACTTTACCGTCCAGAAGATAGACGGAACTGAAATCTCTCTTTCCGCATTTCAGGGGAAGAAAATCCTGGTCGTCAATACTGCCTCCAAATGCGGGCTCACGCCTCAATACGAAGACCTGCAAAAACTATATGATCAATATGGTGGTGAAGACTTTGTCATTCTTGGGTTTCCCGCCAACAATTTTCTCAAACAAGAGCCCGGCACAAACGAGGAAATCGCAGCCTTCTGCCAGGCTAACTATGGCGTGACATTCCCGATGATGGCAAAGATCAGTGTCAAAGGAAAGGACCAGCATCCGCTCTACCACTGGTTAACCTCCAAAGAGGAAAACGGGGTAGAGGATTCGGATGTAAGCTGGAATTTTCAGAAATACCTGATCGATGAAAAGGGCAATCTGGTAAAAGTCCTTTCGCCCAGAACAAATCCTTTTGATGATGCTATCATCCAATGGATAAAGGGCTGAGCAGGATAATGCCTTCTGTAAAACAGAGACAAGGTCACCGGCCTTGTCTTTTTTTATCTTGTGGTGAAAAGCATCCGGAATGAAAACCGAAAAGCACTATCTCTCAAAATCAACCTATATCAGGGGGTTGCAATGTTTGAAATCTCTTTATCTGCATAAAAAAAGACCCTTCCTGCGAGACCGCCTATCACCCCTGCAAATGGCCAAATACAAACGCGGGCACCAGATCGGTCTTCTGGCTAGACAGAAGTGGCCGGGTGGAATTGACCTGAGTCCGGCCAGTCCATCACAATACCGGCAAGCGGTGGCCCGGACGATGGAAGCGATGCAGTCAGGCCAGGCTGATGTACTATACGAAGCCTGCTTTCAATTCAATCAGGTATTAGTGATGATGGATATCCTGGTAAAAGAGGAATCCGCCTGGGTGGCTTACGAGGTCAAGAGTTCCCTGCAGGTTTCAGAAACCTATCTGGAAGATGCCGCTTTGCAGTACTTCATCATTACCGCTGCCGGAGTATCCTTGAGTGACATCAGAATCATACACCTGAACCCGGATTATTGCAGGGAGGACAAGGTGGATATGGAAAAACTGTTCCGTTGGGAAAGCGTGCTGGAATTTGCAAAGGGACGGCGGCACTTTATTGAGCAACGCATCTCCCAAATGCTCAGCATCCAGTCCTTGACAACATCGCCCGACATCCCGACCGGTCATCACTGCTTTAAGCCTTATGATTGTGATTTCATAGGTCATTGCTGGAAATCGCAAAAGCACCCTGCGGAGGAAAGCTTAGAATACTGGGCAAATGCGTGGAGAAATGCTGTAACAGCAGATAAAGGCTGGGTAAATAGCGGGCAATCCACTGTATGCCTTTCCTTTTTTACCACCAGGCCTGCCATCCCGCTTCTTCCCGGCAACAAGCCTTATCAGGCACTGCTGGCAGGGATCGGTATGTATGATGTGCAGCATAAGACATCCGAAAGAATCATTGCAAACATTCCGGAATATCCGGCCGTGGATATACTCGACAAAGTACTTAAATGGACCCGATCTTATGATTTCATTTTTGTGGAAGACAAGGCTGAGTTTGATAAGCAGGTGGAGCATCTTACTCGTGAGCATCCGGAATATGCGGTCGGTTTTGCAGCCATAGAAAACAAAACATTGGGGCTGAAGGAATGGATCAGGGGGGATGCTCTTCCGGAAGACGGGATAGGCGGTACATCCTTTCCCGGGGCAATACGGCTGCTTGCGCATTTGCAAGCGGGAACGGCATCAGATCGGGGTAAGATTGAGGATGCAAGCCTGGCCGGGGAGGTTTTTCGTTTGCTCTATTTATCGGATCAAACAGAGCGTCATTATCAGCACATTGATCTGGAGCAATTCCTGACAAGTCAGGGCAAAGCTTTGGCTTTACTCCTCGAAAAAGGCAGATAAGCTACTCTGCTTGCGGGAACAGTTCCTGCAGTTTCTTTTCCAGGGCCTCGCCTCTCAATTTCTTTGCCAAGATCCTGCCTTCCTGATCTACCAGTACAGTATGCGGAATCGCTGAGACCTGATAGGTTTTGGCGGCCTCGGATTGCCAGTACTTCAAGTCACTCACCTGCGTCCACTTCAGGCTATCCTGCACGATGGCATTGATCCAGCTATCGCGGGTACGATCGAGGGAGACGCCAAAAATATCAAATCCGTGCGGGGCATACTTGCTGTGCAATCGGAGGAGTTTAGGGTTTTCGCGTCGGCAGGGACCGCACCAACCCGCCCAGAAATCAATTAAGACCACCTTTCCACGAAGATCGCTCAAAGAGGCGGAATCCCCATCCGGAGTAGGAAGCGTTATCTCAGGAGCAGGGCTGCCCACAGCTAGGCGCCGCTCACCTTCAACCTTTCTTTGCAGGTTCTTTACGTAGAGGTTTTCAGGATGCACACGGGCAAGAGAGTCAGCCAGCAGCGAGAAGCTTGCAAAGTCATTTTCAATATCCAGCTTCTCGATAAAGAAAAGCCAGACAAGGGAGGTGGGATCCCGCTTGATGTTAATCCTGATAAAGTCAAAGAGGGTATCTCTGGTCTCCATATAGCGTTGTTGCACTTCATCCAGTTCAGCACTACTCCCATTGGTGCTTTGGATATTCTGATAGCTTTTCGACAAGCTGTCCAGTTTTTTCTCGTAAAAAGAAACCACAGGACCCACCGTATACATTTTTTGTGTTTCAACAGATCCTGCTATTGTAGAGGTGGAGTTCAGCTGGAAGGCATCGGATTGTATCAGCAGGCTGTCGCCCGGAGAAAGCACCAATAAGAGATGATTAGGCTCTGTAATCCTCAATCTGTATATATCCGGCCTTTCCGCAGTGAAGGAAAAAAGGTATTTCCCCTGCTCGTCCAGACTGGCGGCAAGGAGCTCCCTGGGTTTGCCATCCAGGAGATCGAGATAGATTTTGTCGATCTGTTGATGATTGGTCAGCACACCCTGGATGAGCACGGCAGCATTCTTTTCCTGGGCTGGAAGAAGAGATATAATGAATAAGGCAGCAATCAAGAGATAGGAACGCATAGTTTTAGCTTATAAGCGTCATTTTTCAGGATAGGATCACCAGGTCTTTCTTAAGCAAACATAACAAAAAAGGGACGACGTTACTGTGAACGCCGCGCCCTCCATATTGTTCAAGAACAGCTACTAACGAGCGTACTTATAACTCTTTCCCGGGAAATGGGCCATATCTCCCAAAATCTCCTCAATGCGGAGCAGCTGATTATACTTCGCAATCCGGTCAGAGCGGCTCGCCGAGCCCGTCTTAATCAAGCCTGTATTCAGCGCAACTGCCAGATCTGCTATGGTTGTGTCTTCTGTTTCCCCTGAACGGTGGCTCATCACAGCGGTGTACCCATTACGATAAGCCAGATTGACTGCATTGATGGTTTCCGTCAGTGTTCCGATCTGGTTAACCTTAATCAGGATAGAATTGGCGATGCCTTTGTCAATGCCTCTTTGCAGTCGCTTCACATTGGTCACAAACAGATCGTCACCTACAAGCTGTACTTTCTCTCCCATTCTATCCGACATCAACTTCCATCCGTCCCAGTCATCCTCGGCCATCCCATCCTCGATAGAGATGATGGGATACTTCTGCACCCAGGTATTCCAATACTCAACCATCTCGGCCGGACTCAGTTTATCTCCGGTGGACCAATGCAGGTGATACACATTCTCTTCTTCCAGATAATATTCAGAGGCAGCCGGATCCAGGGCGATATAGATATCTTCGCCTGGGCGGTAACCCGCCTTTTCAATTGCCTGCAAAACGACCTGAATGGCTTCTTCATTCGATTTCAGATTGGGTGCGAAGCCACCTTCATCACCTACATTTGTGCTATGTCCCTGGCTTTTCAGCACTTTCTTCAGATTGTGGAACACCTCGGCGCCCATACGAAGACTTTCGGAGAAGCTAGAGGCACCTACCGGCATAATCATAAATTCCTGAAAATCGATGCTGTTGTCGGCGTGAGAACCTCCGTTCAGGATGTTCATCATCGGGATGGGCAGGGTATTGGCATTCACTCCGCCGACATAGCGAAACAAGAACTGGCGTGTTTCCTGTGCTGCGGCATTGGCAGCAGCCAGGGATACGCCCAGGATGGCATTGGCACCCAAGTTGGCTTTGTTGGGGGTTCCGTCGATTTCCAGCATCCGCATATCCAGGCTGTTCTGGTCCGTCACGTCCATCCCATTCAGCTCTTCATTCAATACCGAGTTCACGTTGTTCACTGCTTTGTGAACACTTTTCCCCAGATACAGGGATGCATCCTCATCGCGCATTTCCACGGCTTCGTGCACACCTGTAGAGGCTCCGCTGGGCACGGCGGCCCGCCCCAATATACCATTATTGGTAATGACGTCAACTTCAACTGTGGGGTTCCCCCTTGAATCCAGGATCTGACGTGCTGAGATATTGATAATCGCACTCATAATAATCGTGTATTTAAAAAAAAGGATAAAACGAACTTCCGCCTTATCCTCAGGTTAATTTTTATGCCAAACAAAAAGGATCAAACATCTTTCTTTTCTTCTTCCTCTCCCTTTGTCTGCGCCTCTTCATCTTTTGCCACGACCTCCTCTGTTGCTGTCTGATTGGCAGCAGCCACAGGCTCTTGCGGTTCGCTTGCAGGAGTCTCATCTGCTACTGCATCTTCCTCCGGCTGGCTTGCGCTTGCTGTTTCGGGCGTTGCAGGCGTTTCTGTTTTCGCTTCAGCAGCTTTTGCGCCTGCTCCTCTGCGGCCACGACGGGTGGAACGGGAAGCTGTCTTTTTCTCGCCTTCCTTTTCCTTCAAGAGGTTCTCGTTGAAATCCACCAATTCAATCAGGCACATCTCGGCATTGTCACCCAGTCTGTTGCCCAATTTGATAATGCGGGTGTATCCACCCGGGCGATCGGCCACCTTCAGGGAGACTTCCCTGAAAAGCTCTGTCACCGCTTCCTTGCTTTGCAGATAACTAAAAACCAGGCGACGATGATGAGTTGAGTCCTGTTTTGAGCGGGTGATCAGGGGTTCAACATAAGTACGCAAAGCCTTTGCTTTGGCCAGGGTGGTAGTGATTCGCTTATGCAAAATCAGCGAGGTGGCCATATTTGCAAGCATCGCCTTCCGGTGCGCACTCGTCCTGCTCAACTTATTAACTGTCCTGCGATGTCTCATTGTGCTTATTCCTTATCTAATTTGTATTTTGAAATATTCATTCCGAATTCCATTCCTTTGGTTCTGACCAACTCTTCCAGTTCAGTGAGCGATTTCTTGCCAAAGTTCCGGAATTTGAGCAGATCAGTCTTGTTGTATTGCACCAGGTCACCCATTGTTTCCACATCTGCTGCTTTGAGGCAGTTGAGAGCCCTGACAGAGAGATCCAGGTCAACCAGCTTGGTTTTGAGCAATTGTCGGATATGCAATGAATTCTCATCAAATTCTTCGGCCACTGCTTTTTCTTCTGTTTCCAGGGTAATCTTCTCATCGGAGAAGAGCATAAAGTGGTGAATCAGGATGCGGGAAGCTTCTTTAAGTGCTTCCTTCGGCCGAATAGACCCATCGGTAGTCACCTCAAGAATCAGCTTTTCGTAGTCTGTTTTCTGTTCTACCCTGAAATCCTCCACGTTATACTTCACATTACGGATGGGAGTGTGAATGGAGTCGATCGCAATGGTATTCAGGGGTGCATTGATATTTTTGTTCTCATCGGCAGGAACATAACCCCTGCCTTTGTTGATCGTGATTTCCATCACCAGTTTGGTTTTGGGATCGAGGTGACAAATTTCAAGATCGGGGTTCAGTACCTGAAATACAGAGAGGAACTTATTGATATCGCCCGCTTTGAACACTTCCTGCCCGCTGATTGTGACCTGTATCTTTTCGATGGTTTCTCCTTCGATTTGTTGCTTAAACCTGACTTGTTTCAGGTTGAGCACTATTTCGGTCACATCTTCGATCACACCTTTAATGGTGGAGAACTCCTGATCTACCCCTTCGATGCGGATCGAGGTGATCGCATATCCTTCCAGGGAAGACAGCAAGATACGACGCAAGGCATTGCCTATAGTGATACCAAAACCGGGTTCAAGTGGCCTGAATTCAAAAATGCCTTTGAAGTCATCGGCTTCAAGCATTATTACTTTTTCGGGCTTCTGAAATGCTAAGATTGCCATAGCGATTCGCTTAAGAGATAATGTCGTTAGTGTTCCTCAGAATTATTTGGAATAGAGCTCCACGATAAGCTGTTCCTTGATGTTCTCCGGAATTTCTTCCCGGGAGGGGAAAGCCATAAATTTACCGCTCATCTGGTTGCCGTCCCATTCCAGCCAGCTGTATGGGTTCCCTCTGCGTGCGAGTGAATCTGCGATTACTTCCAGGGACTTGCTTTTTTCCCTGACACTGACTATATCGCCAGGATTCAAGGTATAGGAAGGGATATTCACCACTTCGCCGTTCACCATAATATGGCGATGGCCTACCAGTTGCCGGGCAGCCGAACGGCTGGGGGCTATTCCCATTCTGTAGACTACGTTGTCCAGTCTGGCTTCGATCAGTTGCAGCAATATCTCTCCGGTGATTCCTTTCTTGCGGGTGGCACGCTTGAAGATATTTTTAAACTGCCGTTCCAGGATGCCATAGGTGTATTTGGCTTTTTGTTTCTCCTGCAGCTGGACACCATACTCGGACTGTTTCCTTCTCCGGCGGCTGTTTTCGTGCATTCCTGGTCCGTAGTTCTTACGATCCAGGGCTTTATCCGGACCAAAAATTGGTTCCTTGAATTTTCGGGCGATTTTAGACTTGGGGCCTGTGTATCTTGCCATTCTTGATAGAATTAATAATTCGCTTTACTCGATTGCTTTCATTATACCCTGCGGCGTTTCGGCGGGCGGCATCCGTTGTGGGGCAGTGGAGTCACATCTACAATCTCGGTCACTTCAATCCCTGCGGAGTGGATGGTCCGGATTGCTGATTCCCTCCCCGATCCGGGGCCTTTGACATACACCTTAACCTTGCGCATTCCGGCATCAAAAGCCACCTTGGCGGCGTCCTGCGCAGCCATTTGTGCAGCATAAGGCGTATTCTTCTTGGATCCTCTGAAGCCCATTTTTCCGGCGGATGCCCAGGAAACCACTTCTCCACGATCATTGGTAATAGACACAATGATATTGTTGAATGAAGCCCGGATATATACCCTGCCTAAGGGATCGACTTTTACTATCCTTTTCCTTGCAGTTTTTGTATTCTTAGCCATAGCGTTGTTGTTTCGCTCAATAAATCAAATTAGCATCAGCCTTTTGTGGCCTTTTTCTTATTGGCAACGGTCTTCTTACGGCCTTTTCGCGTACGGGCATTGTTTTTCGTACTCTGTCCGCGCACAGGCAAGCCAATACGGTGGCGGATACCCCGATAACTGCCGATATCCATCAGTCGCTTGATATTCAACTGAATCTCAGAGCGCAAGGCACCTTCCACTTTATGGTGGTCGTTGATAATGTTCCGGATCCGGGTGGTTTCATCGTCATCCCAGTCCTTTACTTTCTTGTCGATACTCACCCCGGCCTGGGTGAGGATTTCCTCCGCAGCGGTACGGCCAATTCCGTAAATGTATGTCAGGCCGACAGCGCCACGTTTGTCTTTTGGTAAATCGATACCAGCAATACGAGCCATATATCTTTATCTGTCTTGGTTTACAATAGGGTCAAATCCGAATTATCCCTGACGTTGTTTAAACTTGGGATTTTTCTTGTTGATGACATAAATGCGACCTTTCCTGCGGACGATCTTGCAGTCATCGGAACGTTTTTTCACTGAAGCTCTGATTTTCATAGTGCTTTCTTGTTTGCTGTCGATAAAAATTAGTGTGTGGCTTTATAGCGATAGGTGATGCGCCCTTTGCTCAAGTCGTAGGGAGACATTTCCAGTTTGACCTTATCCCCGGGCAGGATCTTGATATAGTGCATTTGCATTTTCCCGGAGATATGTGCAATGATCACGTGACCGTTCTCCAGCTCCACCCGAAACATTGCATTTCCGAGGGATTCTATCACGGTTCCGTCCTGCTCTATCGCCTTTTGTTTAGCCATACATTTTATATTCTCTTATTCAATACTTCGTCAATCAATTCAAAACTCGATAAGACTTCTGCCTTTCCTTCCCGCACTGCTACGGCGTGTTCGAAGTGCGCAGAGGGTTTACAGTCGAGGGTCCGTATGGTCCACCCGTCTCTTTCCTGCGCTATTCTGTGGGTACCCAGGTTCACCATTGGCTCTATGCAAATCACCAGGCCTTCCTTCAATGGCAAACCACTGTTTTTTCGGCCATAGTTAGGAACATCCGGTTTTTCGTGCAGATTTTTTCCCAGGCCGTGACCGATCAACTCACGGACTACTCCATAGCCAAAGGATTCGACATAGGACTGTATGGCGAAGCCAACATCTCCGAGCCGATTTCCGGCTACGGCTGCTTCTATTCCTTTATCCAGCGATTCACGAGTGCGCTGCATCAGGAAAGCCACTTCCGGTGCTAAAGTTCCAACGCCAAAACTGAAAGCGCTGTCGCCATAATAGCCATTCAGCAGTACGCCACAATCGACCGAAACAAGGTCGCCATCCAACAATACCCTGTCGCCAGGAATACCGTGTACAACCTGCTCATTTACCGAAACGCAGAGCGTTCCGGGAAAGCCGCCATAGCCCAGAAAACCGGGAATGGCACCGTGGTCGCGGATAAATGCTTCCGCAATTTTATCCAACGCACCGGTTGTGATCCCGGGCCGGATGTGCCTGGCCACTTCAGCCAAAGTCTTACCAACAAGCAAAGAACTCTCTCGGATGAGGCCGATCTCCTCTTCTGTTTTGTATTGGATTGCTCCTTTAGCCATCCCACAGAAACATCAACCGGTCATACTATATGCGGTACGGCCTTTGATCCGTCCCGATTTGGTCAGGCCATCATAATGACGCATCAGCAGATGGCTTTCAACTTGCTGCAATGTATCCAGCACAACACCTACCAGGATCAGCAGGGATGTGCCCCCATAAAACTGGGCAAACTGCTGATTTACTCCAAAGTTAGACACAATGGCGGGCATAATAGCCACAAAAGCCAGAAACATTGAACCTGGCAGGGTAATCTTAGACATCACCCCATCAATAAATTCCGCCGTCTTTCGCCCGGGTTTCACACCGGGAATGAATCCTCCGTTCTTCTTCATATCATCTGCCATTTGATTGGGATTCACGGTAATGGCAGTATAGAAGTAGGTAAAGAGTATGATCAGGATTGCAAAAACCATATTATACCAGAATCCATTGATATTGGTAAAGGTTGCGGCGAAGCCCGACAGGCTTTCCGAGCTGGCAAAGCCGGCCAGGGTGAGTGGGAGGAACATAATTGCCTGGGCAAAGATGATGGGCATTACGCCGGCAGCATTCACCTTAAGGGGGATATACTGTCTAACGCCGCCGTACTGACGATTACCGACGATACGCTTTGCGTATTGGACTGGTATTTTCCGGGTTCCCTGAACCAGCAATATGGAAAGCAGGATAACGATAACCAGCACAGCGATCTCGAGCACAAAATAAACCAGTCCGCCTCCCTGCTCTTCCATACGGGAGATAAATTCAGCAAAAAGGGCAAAGGGCAGGTATGCGATGATACCGATCATAATGATCAGGGATATGCCGTTTCCTATTCCTTTATCGGTGATTCTTTCTCCCAGCCACATAATGAACATAGAGCCGGAGGTAAGGATGATCACGGAGGATATCCAGAAAAAGCGCGAGGGTGAGCTTACATTGGGGCTGAAGGGGCTGATTCCTTCGGGGGGCAACTGGGCTACCACATTGGCGATATAGGCAGGCGACTGGAAGATAAGAATGATCACCGTAAGGTAGCGGGTGATCTGATTGATTTTTCTGCGTCCGCTTTCTCCTTCCCGCTGCAGTTTCTGGAAGTATGGAATGGCCATCCCCAGCAACTGGACAACGATAGAGGCAGAGATATAGGGCATAATCCCCAAAGCGAAGATGGATGCGTTGGAAAAAGCCCCTCCGGAGAACATATTCAGCAGGCCAAGAAGGCCTTCGGAAGTCTGATTCTGCAGGTTGGCCAATTGATCCGGATCCACACCGGGAAGCACCACATAAGCCCCCAGGCGATAGATCATTACAATCCCGATGGTGTAAAGAATCCTTGTTCTGAGTTCTTCTATCTTGGAGATATTACGGATGGTTTGGATCAGCTTCTTCATTAAGCGTCAATTTTTGTCACCGTTCCTTCTTGAGCTTCAATCGCTTTCTGTGCACTGGCAGAGAAGGCGTGAGCCGATATATTCAGTTTACTCGTCAGTTCACCCCGTCCCAGGATCTTAACCCGGTCTTTTTTATCTGCCAGGCCATTGGCCACCAGAACATCCACCGTGATGTCGGTGATCTGCTTCAGATCGGCCAATTTTTGCAGCGTATCCAGGTTGATTCCGTGATATGCTACCCGGCGCAGGTTCTTGAAACCAAATTTGGGGATACGGCGATAAAGCGGCATTTGTCCACCTTCAAAGCCAGCTTTGCTGCTATAGCCTGAACGCGACTGTGCGCCTTTATGCCCACGTGTGGAGGTGCCGCCTTTGCCTGAGCCTTGTCCGCGACCGATGCGCTTACTTTTATGGGTAGCGCCCTTGGCCGGTTTAAGATTACTAAGGTCCATATTGTTTGTTTTTCGTCTGTTTACGCCTCAATTTCTTCAATCCTGATCAGGTGTCTTACCTTCTCAACCATTCCCAGAATCTGGGGATTTGCTTCCACTTCTATGACCTGTTCCATTCTTCTGAAACCCAGTGCCTGAAGGGTTCTTTTCTGACGCAGGGTCTGGCCTATGCCACTGCGTACCTGCTTTAGTTTGAGTTTCTTCATTGCTGCAACTTATTTCCTGCCGGGAATTAACCATTAAACACTTTATCCAGTTCCACGCCCCGCACCTGTGCTACGGTATATGGGTCGCGCATTTGAGCCAGGGCATTGATGGTGGCCTTAACGACAGAGTGTGGATTGGATGAGCCTTTGGATTTTGCCAAAACGTCCTTCACCCCAACACTCTCGAGTACGGCACGCATAGCACCGCCGGCGATTACCCCGGTTCCCGGAGCGGCTGGTTTGATGAACACCTCAGCACCACTGTATTTACCGGTTTCAGAATGGGGGATGGTGCCTTTATAGATGGGAACCCTGATGAGGTTCTTCTTGGCATCATCCACACCCTTGGCGATGGCAGCGGTTACTTCCTTTGCCTTTCCCAGGCCGTGTCCTACCACACCGTTCTCATTCCCAACCACTACGATTGCAGAGAAACTGAAGGTCCGACCACCCTTGGTCACCTTGGTCACACGTTGAATGCTCACCAGCTTATCTTTGAATTCGATTTCGCTGGATTTTACTTTTTTCACGTTCACATTTGCCATAATCCGCTCTGCTTAGAATTTAAGACCGCCTTCCCTGGCACCATCGGCCAGTGATTTGATTCTTCCGTGGTATAAATAACCGCCACGATCAAATACCACCTGCTCTATTCCAATTTCCCTGGCTTTTGCAGCAATGGCTTTTCCTACCTGGGCAGCCTTATCCGATTTATTTCCCTTCATATCCTGGATTTCTTTTTCCCTGGATGAAGAAGAGGCGAGGGTTTTCCCTTCACTATCATCAATCAGTTGAACATAAATGTCTTTATTACTTCGGAATACAGATAATCTGGGACAATCTGTTCTTCCTGCGAGGGTCCGGCGGATCCGAAAATGGATTCTTTTCCTCCGGTATGCTTTCTTGCTTTTAATTTTTTTAAGCATTTTACTGATCTTTAATAATACATCCTTAAATGGCTTAAGCCTGATCTTATTTTTCAGCCGATTTTCCTGCTTTTTTGCGCACCACTTCGCCCTTGTAACGGATACCTTTACCCTTGTATGGTTCAGGTTTACGCAGGGAGCGAATTTTGGCTGCCACCTGGCCCAACAGTTGTTTATCGATGGACTTGAGGATAATCGTGGGATTCTTTCCTCTTTCGGCAGTCGTTTCACAACTAACCTCCGGGGGAAGCTGAAGGTATATATGGTGTGAATAACCCAGGGAAAGGTCTAAGAGGTTACCCTCCAGTTGGGCGCGGTAACCTACGCCAACCAGTTCCAGTACTGTGGTATAGCCTTCTGAAACGCCCACGACCATATTGTTGAGCAGGGCGCGGTAAAGGCCGTGTTTGGATCTGTGGTCCTTGGATTCGGTTGCCCGATCCAGCACAAGGGTATCATTCTCTACCTCCAGGCTGATGCCCGGGTCTATTGCCTGTTGCAGTTCCCCCAGTTTACCTTTCACGCTGACTACATTGTCGTCAGAGACTTTAACCTGCACTCCGGCGGGTAGGCTTATGGGAAGTTTTCCAATTCGTGACATTGATTTTCTCCTCTTTCTTTAGCTGACGTAACACAAAACCTCGCCTCCAATATGCTTAACCCGGGCTTCTTTATCTGTCATCAATCCCTGAGATGTAGAGATGATGGCGACACCCAGCCCGTTGAGCACGCGAGGCAGTTCGGTGGCATTCACATACTGCCTCAAACCTGGCCTGCTCACCCTCTCCAGTTTAGTGATAGCAGGGATCTTGCTTACCGGATGATATTTCAAAGCGATTTTGATCTTGGCAGGAAAGCTATCCTCTTCAAATTTATAATTCAGGATATACCCTTTTTCAAACAGAATTCGGGTCATTTCCTGCTTTACCTTACTTGAAGGAATCTCCACGACACGGTGGTTAGCCTGGATGGCATTCCGCACTCGGGTCAAATAATCTGCAATTGGATCTGTATTCATATTAATAACAATTATCTCTTAATTACCAGCTCGCTTTCTTTACGCCGGGGATCAATCCTTTCAGGGCCATCTCACGGAAATTGATCCTGGAAATCCCGAACTGGCGCATATACCCTTTGGGCCTGCCAGTCAATTGGCAGCGGTTATGCAATCGTACCGGAGAAGAATTCTTCGGTAACTTTTGCAGGGCGGTCCAGTCGCCGGCATCCTTGAGGGCTTGACGCTTTTCAGCGTAGCGGGCAACCATTTCTTCCCTCTTTCTTTCTCTTGCTTTAATTGATTCCTTAGCCATTATGCATTCGGTTTTTTAAATGGAATTCCAAATTCTTTCAGCAGGGCGTGTGCTTCTTTGTCGGTCTGGGCAGTGGTCACAAAAGTGATGTCCATTCCATTGATCTTATTTACTTTATCCAGATCGATCTCTGGAAATATGATCTGCTCTGTGATGCCCATCGTAAAGTTGCCACGGCCATCAAAACCGCGGTCGTTCACCCCACGGAAGTCGCGGATACGGGGAATAGCTACGCTGATTAGGCGATCCAGGAATTCGTACATCTGATCTTTGCGCAGGGTCACCCTGGAGCCGATGGGCATTCCACGGCGAAGCTTAAAGTTCGATACGTCTTTTTTGGATACCGACATCACGGCTTTCTGTCCTGCGATCAGGCTCATTTCCTGCACGGCTGTTTCAATGAGTTTCTTATCGGCAATGCCTCCGCCAACTCCTTGATTCAGCACAATTTTCACCAGTTTTGGGGCCTGCATTACGCTGGTGTAGCCAAACTGTTTGACCAGGGCAGGAAGAATTTCCTGCTGGTACTTTTCTTTCAGTCGTGGTGTATATTTCATCACTTGATAACCTCCCCTGATTTTTTGGAATAGCGAACAAGCTTCCCGGTTTTCTCATCTATTTTTCTGCCGATGCGGGTAGGGTTCCCGGCACCATCGATCAGCATCAGGTTGGACAAACGGATGGGGGCCTCTTTCTTGAGGATGCCACCCTGGGGGTTTTCAGCATTGGGGCGGGTATGCTTGGATACCAGGTTCAGTCCTTCCACAATGGCGGTCTCTTTTTTAGTATTGAGTACCAGGACTTTTCCCTGCCGGCCTTTGCTTTCGCCCGCAATAACCATTACGTTGTCGCCTTTCTTAATGTGCAGCTTCTTTTGCATAGCATTCATTATCTTAGAGCACCTCGGGTGCCAGGGATACAATCTTCATATATTTTTTGTCGCGCAATTCACGGGCTACAGGCCCGAAAATACGTGTGCCCATCATTTCGCCTGCCGCGTTCAGGAGTACCACCGCATTGTCGTCGAAGCGAATATAGGATCCATCGGGACGACGGATTTCCTGCTTTACGCGCACCACAACGGCCTTAACCACCGTACCCTTCTTAATGTTTCCGGAGGGAATGGCGCTTTTCACCGTGCATACGATTTTATCTCCAATGCTGGCATAACGACGGCCGCTGCCACCGAGGACATTAATGCAAAGGACTTCCTTTGCCCCGCTGTTATCTGCTACAGCACAACGTGATTCCTTCTGTATCATAATTACTTCGCTCTTTCAAGAATTTCGACTAATCTCCAGTTCTTATTCTTGCTCAGGGGGCGTGTTTCTGCTATACGTACCATATCCCCGATATTGCACTCATTCTTTTCATCGTGTGCCATAAAACGGGATGACATTTTGACGATCTTTCCGTACATCGGGTGCTTAACCTTACGCTCAACCATCACCACAATGGATTTATCCATTTTATTGCTGGTGACCGTCCCTGTTCTTTCTTTTCTGATTTTTCTTTCCATCGCTATGGATATTTTATCAAGTTGGCGACTTATTTAAGTCCTCCCTCGAGTTGCCTTTTCCTTATTTCCGTTTTTAGCCGGGCAATGCTTTGGCGACTTTCCTGCAGTTGATGCGGGTTTTCCAGAGGGGAAACCGCGTGGTTGAGCCGCAGGCGAACCATTTGCTGCTGTTCGGCTTCCAGTCGTTCAAACAAATCAGCGTCACTGAGCTGAGTAATCACTTCCATCTTCATCTTACAGGGATATTTTATTCTTCAACGTAGTCTCTTCTCAGAACGAATTTAGTCGTCACGGGTAATTTCTGTGCAGCCAGGCGCAGGGCTTCTTTGGCAATTTCCAGGGGCACACCTTCGGCCTCGAACAGAATGCGTCCGGGGGATACCCTGGCTACAAAGTATTCCGGAGCTCCTTTCCCTTTACCCATACGCACCTCAGCGGGTTTTTTGGTAACGGGCTTATCAGGAAAGATACGAATCCATATCTGGCCTTCACGTTTCATATAACGCGTAACGGCCTGACGGGCAGCTTCGATCTGGCGTCCGGTGAGCCAGGCCTCTTCCAGGGTTTTAATCCCGAAGGAACCGAATGCGAGTTGATTGCCCCGCATCGAGTTGCCTTTCATCTTGCCCTTTTGCTGCTTTCTGTATTTGGTTTTCTTAGGCTGTAACATAGCTCTCTATGATCCATCAATGATTAATACTCTTTATCTGCGTCCCCTGTCCCGGCCGGTTCCACGACCGCCGCGAGGCTGGTTTCCGCCTCTTGGGCCGGCATTACGTCCACTGCGGCTTTGTGCTGCAACTGTGGGTGAAAGATCAGGTTTGCCGTAAATCTCACCTTTGCATATCCAAACTTTGACCCCGATGCGTCCGTAGGTAGTATGCGCTTCGTTGATGGCATAATCAATATCGGCACGAAGGGTATGCAGTGGAATACGTCCGTCTTTATATTGTTCATTCCTGGCCATTTCAGCACCTCCCAGACGGCCTGAGATCAGTACTTTTATTCCTTCTGCTCCCATACGCATTGAAGAAGCGATGGCCATTTTAATCGCACGGCGATAAGACACACGTCCTTCGATCTGGCGCGCAATGCTGCTTGCCACAATACTGGCATCCAGCTCGGGGCGCTTGATCTCAGAAATATTGATCTGCACCTCTTTTTTAGTCAGTTTCTTGAGCTCTTCCTTGAGCTTATCCACCTCCTGACCCCCTTTACCGATAATGATTCCCGGGCGGGCCGTTTCGATGGTTACCGTAACCAGCTTGAGCGTACGCTCTATGATGATCTTGGCAATGCCGGCTTTGGCCAGACGGGCGTTCAGGTATTTACGGATTTTATCATCCTCCATCAGCTTGGGGCCGAAATTCTGTCCACCAAACCAATTTGAGTCCCAACCCCGGATAATACCCAGTCGGTTGCCTATCGGATTTGTTTTTTGTCCCATTCAGTTATGCTCTTGAATTCATCAATTAGTTATTATCTTCTTCAGCCGGTTCCATTTCCGGGGTATTGTCCAGGACTGTATCGGCCGTAAGACGGTCACCCAGAACCAGGGTCACGTGATTGCTGGGCTTGCGGATACGATGGGCACGGCCTTGCGGAGCCGGTTGGATCCGTTTCAGTACCCTTCCGCCATCTACGCTGATCTCCTTCACATAGAGCTCGCTTTCTTCCATCCTGACGCCTTCATTCTTCGCTTGCCAGTTGGCGATGGCGGAAAGCAAGAGTTTGTAGACCCGTCCGGCGGCTTCCTTATTGGTGAATTTCAGGATATTCAGGGCTTCTTCCACATCTTTGCCCCGCACCAGGTCGGCCACCAGGCGCATTTTTCTGGGTGAGGTAGGACAATTATTAAGGCGGGCAAAGTACTGTGTCTTTTTTGCCTCTTTGCGTTCCTCGGCCCGTATTCTTTTACGTACTCCCATTGGTCTGAATCTTATGCTTATTTTTTCTTCTTATCACCGGCGTGGCCACGGAAGTTCCGTGTCGGGGCGAATTCCCCCAGTTTGTGGCCTACCATATTCTCTGTGACATACACAGGGATGAATTTGTTTCCGTTGTGTACCGCGATGGTTTGTCCAACAAAATCCGGAGAGATTACTGAAGCGCGCGACCAGGTTTTGATCACCCCTTTGCGTTTGCCATCGATGGCCTCTTGCACTCTCTGCTCGAGTTTGTAGTGGATATAGGGTCCTTTTTTCAGCGAACGGCTCATTGTGCTATGCTTTTATCTTGTTTATCCTTATGCCTCTTTCAGCACAGGCTTACTTTTTGCGTTTCTCAATGATGTACTTATCCGAGGCCTTTTTAGGCTTACGGGTTTTGTATCCCTTGGCTGGCAATCCTTTACGTGAGCGCGGGTGTCCTCCTGAGGCCCTGCCTTCACCCCCGCCCATTGGATGGTCAACCGGGTTCATTGCTACTCCTCTTGTTCTGGGGCGACGGCCCAGCCAGCGTGAACGGCCGGCCTTACCGGAAACCTCGAGGCTGTGGTCGATATTGGAAACCATACCCACGGTAGCCTTGCAGGTTTGCAGGATCATCCGGGTTTCCCCGCTGGGCAGTTTGATCACGGCAAACTTGCCATCTCGCGACATCAGCTGGGCGTAGGAACCGGCACTGCGTGCCATTTTGGCTCCCTGGCCCGGGCGCAATTCCACGTTATGAATGATGGTACCGAAAGGGATCTCACTCAGGTAAAGGGTATTGCCCACATTGGGAGCGACGCCTTTACCTGCAAGGACTTCCTGCCCGACCTTCAGTCCGTGGGGTGCAACGATATAGCGTTTTTCCCCGTCAGCGTATGTCAGCAGTGCAATGCGGGAAGTACGGTTGGGATCATACTCTATGGTTTTCACCACGGCAGGAATATTTTCCTTCTCCCTTTTAAAATCAATAATCCTGTACTTCTGCTTGTGACCGCCACCGAGGTAGCGAACCGTCATTTTGCCGTCATTATTCCTTCCACCGGAACGCTTCTGGGGGGCCAAAAGGCTCTTTTCCGGCTGTGCAGTCGTCACATCATCAAATGCACTGATGATTTTAAAGCGCTGACTTGAAGTGGTCGGTTTGAATTTCTTTAAAGCCATTTATGATCAGATATTGCTGTAAAAATCAATCGTTTCTCCTTCAGCCACACTAATGATGGCTTTCTTGTAGGTTGCAGTTCGCCCGGCTATAAAACCGCTTTTGGTAAATCTTGAGCGATTCTTTCCGGAATACCGCATTGTGCTAACGCCAGTGACCTTAACATCATAAAGCTCTTCAATGGCTCTCTTGATCTGGTCTTTGCTGGCCTCTTTACGGACGATAAAACCATACTGGTTCAGCTTTTCGCTGATCCCTGTCATCTTTTCCGTAATTACCGGCTTCAGAATGATATCCATTTCCTTGTCCTTTCTTTATTATTCGGCAACAACTTTTCCAAGTACCTGTTCTATCTCTGCCACAGAGCTCTCAGTAATGAGCAACTTTCGGGCTTTCAGAATTTCATAGGTATTCAGATCGCGGGCACGGCTGATCCGGGCTTTCTGAATGTTGCGGGCTGAGAGAACCAGGTTCAAATCGGTATCTCTGATGACCAGCAGTGCATTCTTTCCTGTCAGTTCAAAGGCCTGCAGTATACCGGCAAAGTCACGGGTCCGGGGTTTCTCAAAGCTGAAATCCTCCAGTACCACAATTTCATTCTCCTTTGCTTTGTAACTCAGGGCAGACAGCCTGGCCAGGCGCTTCACTTTTTTATTCAGCTTGAAGGAATAGTCGCGGGGATGGGGGCCAAAAACACGGCCACCGCCTCTGAACAATGGCGATTTGATACTACCTGCACGGGCTGTACCGGTTCCTTTCTGTCTTTTGATCTTTTTGGTGCTTCCCTGAATATCAGCACGCTCGGTGGTATCGTGGGTACCCTGGCGGCGATTTGCTAAAATCTGACGGGTATCCAGCCAGATAGCGTGATCATTGGGTTCAATCCCAAAAACACCATCGCTGAGCTTAACGGTCTTCGCCGTTTTCTCACCCTTGATATTAAATACTGTTAGCTCCATCTTTCCACAATTACGTATGCGCCATTGGGGCCGGGTACGGCACCTTTGACAAGCAGTAAATTTTCTTCCGGGAGGATGCGGACAATCTGCAGGTTGATCATCTTCACGCGTTTATTCCCCATCTGTCCGGCCATTCTCATTCCTTTGAAAACACGTGAGGGATATGAAGAGGCACCCAGGCTTCCCGGGGCCCGCAGGCGGTTGTGCTGCCCGTGTGTGGCATCGCCTACCCCTCGGAAACCGTGACGACGAACGACACCCTGAAATCCCTTTCCCTTGCTCATCCCTACCACATCGATGTATTCACCCTCAATAAAGTCGCTCACAGTAACGGTATCGCCAAACTTCTTCTGGTGGCCAACTTCAAACCTGCTGAATTCGGCAACATAGCGTTTAGGGCTTACGCCTGCTTTCTTGAAATGGCCCATTTCGGCACGGCTGGTATGCTTTTCCTTCTTTTCATCGAAGGCAAGTTGAATGGCATCATAACCATCCTTGTCTTTGGTGCGTACCTGGGTAACATAACACGGACCAGCCTGGATTACCGTACAGGGAATATTCTTCCCGTCGGCGTCATAGACGCTGGTCATTCCTATTTTTTTCCCGATAATTCCTGACATCGTTCTAAATTTTTCTCCTTAAACTTCCCTTGCAAAGGGGTCACACCTTGATCTCCACTTCCACGCCACTGGGAAGGTCAAGCTTCATCAGGGCATCAATGGTTTTTGAGGTACTGCTGTAAATATCCAGTAAACGCTTATGGGCGCTCAGCTGAAATTGCTCTCTCGATTTCTTGTTCACGAAAGTGGAGCGCAGTACGGTGAAAATTTGCTTATTGGTGGGCAAGGGAATAGGTCCGTTGACCACTGCACCGGTAAGCTTAACGGTTTTCACGATCGTCTCTGCGGACTTATCCACCAGGTTGTGATCGTACGATTGCAGTTTAATTCTGATTCTCTGGTTCACCTTAATCCTTGTTAATTATGACTGCTTTATTTGACCAGATAGCCGCGGATGCGGTAGACGATCTCGTCCACCATCTCCATCGGGGTTTGTTCATAATGTGAGAACTCAATGCTGCTGGTCGCCCTTCCCGAGGAAATGCTGCGCAAGGCAGTCACATACCCGAAAAGCTCAGCCAGCGGGGTTTTGGCACGGACGACCTGATCCAGGCCGCGGCTGTCCATATCTTCTATCTGACCTCTTCTCTTGTTCAAATCGCTGCTGATATCCCCCACATAGGTATCCGGTGTAACCACCTCTACTTTCATCACCGGTTCCATCAGTCCTTTTTTGGCCTTTTTGGAGGCTTCCCTGAAGGCCAGCCTGGCACCGATCTCAAAAGCCATTGCATCGGAATCGACGCTGTGGGCAGATCCATCCAGCAGCCTGACTTTCAAATCATTTAAGGGAAATCCGCATAGGACTCCGTTCTTCATCGCCTCTCGGAAACCTTTTTCAATGGCAGGAATAAACGCTGAGGGAATATTTCCTCCTTTGGTATCATTGATAAAGACCAGTCCGCTCTCTCCATTGCCGGCCGGCCCGATCTCTACAAGCAGGTCTGCAAACCGGCCACGGCCTCCGCTTTGTTTTTTGTACACCTCGCGGTGGGTCACTGTCTCAAGGAGGTTTTCTTTATACGCAACCTGTGGTTTACCGCGGTTCACATCCAGGTTGAACTCCCGCAGCAGGCGATCGGCGATAATATCCAGGTGCAGTTCTCCCATTCCGCTGATGATGGTCTGGCCGGTATCTTCGTCTGTTCTGACCCGGAAGGTAGGATCCTCCTCAGCCATTTTCTCCAGAGAGAGGGCGAGTTTATCCACATCGTCCTGCGTTTTGGGTTCGACGGCCATATTGATGACCGGTTCCGGGAACTGTATATTTTCGAGGATGATGGGATGTGAGAGATCGGACAAGGTATCGCCGGTGCGGATTTGTTTAAAACCTACCGCCGCCACGATATCTCCGGCTTCAATTCTTTGAAGGGATGTCTGCTTGTTGGCGTGCATTTGGAAGAGGCGTGATATGCGCTCTTTTTTTCCTGTTCCACTATTCAGCAATACACTTCCTGATTCCAGTTCTCCGGAATACACCCTGAGGAATGCCAGTCGGCCCATATAGGGGTCGGTTGTGATCTTAAACGCCAGGGCGGCAAAGGGGGCTGTGGCATCCGGGGCCCGTTCTTCTTCCTTATCTGTATAAGGGTTGATTCCGGTAATGGCCGGCACATCGTATGGATTGGGCAGATAGGCACAGATTGCATCCAGCAGACGCTGGACACCTTTATTTTTAAAAGAGGCGCCACAGAGCACCGGCGTAATCCGATGTTGCAGGGTGGCCTTGCGCAGGGTGGCTATGATTTCTTCTTCAGAAATGGAGTCGGGATTTTGCATAAACTTCTCCAGAAGCACATCGCTTTCTTCGGCGGTTCCTTCGAGCAGTTTACCTCTGTATTCCCTGACGCTATCCATCATTTCTTCGGGTATCGCTTCTTCAGCCATATCCATTCCGTGTGTGGTATCATCCCAGGTATACGCCTTGAGGGTAATCAGGTCAACCACACCCTGAAATTCGTCTTCCGCGCCTATGGGGAGCTGCAGTATCACCGGATTGGCTCCGAGCCGGTTTCGGATTTGATCAACCACGCTGAAGAAGTCTGCACCGGTGCGATCCATCTTATTCACGTAGCTGATTCGGGGTACTTTATATTTATTGGCCTGGCGCCATACTGTTTCCGACTGTGGTTCAACGCCACCTACAGCGCAGAAGATGGCAACGGCACCATCGAGCACCCTCAGGGATCGCTCCACTTCCACGGTAAAATCGACGTGCCCGGGTGTATCAATGATGTTCACGCGATGTTTTTCTCCGGCATAATCCCAGAAGACGGTGGTAGCGGCAGAGGTAATGGTGATTCCTCTCTCCTGCTCTTGCACCATCCAGTCCATCGTGGCTGTGCCATCGTGCACCTCTCCAATTTTATGGTTGATCCCGGTATAGAACAGGATACGCTCGGTCGTAGTGGTCTTACCCGCATCGATGTGCGCCATAATCCCGATGTTCCGCGTATTTTTCAGTTTATCTGACATCCTGTTCAGCCGGCAGGCAATGATTAGAAACGGAAATGAGAGAAAGCCTTATTGGCTTCTGCCATCCTGTGTGTATCTTCCTTTCTCTTATATGCCCCGCCTTCTTCCTTGTATGCCGCCATAATTTCTGCAGCCAGTTTCTGGCTCATTGTTTTTTCGTGGCGTTTGCGTGAGAAAGCGATCAGGTTTTTCATTCCGATGGACTGCTTACGTCCGGGGCGGATTTCTGAGGGAATCTGGAAGGTGGCTCCACCAACACGGCGGCTGCGTACTTCCACATTCGGGGTGACATTAGCGAGCGCTTTCTTCCACACTTCCAAAGCATCTTCCTCTTCCAGTTTCTGGTTTACAATATCCATTGCATTATAGAAGATGGAGTAGGCCAGGGTTTTCTTTCCCTGCAGCATCAGGTTATTGACGAACTTGGTTACAAGCGGGTCGTGGAACCTGGGATCCGGAAGGATAATGCGCTTTTTAGGTTTGGTCTTCCTCATTATGCTAAGCTTTTAATACCTGGGCGATGATTATTTCTTAGGACGTTTGGTTCCGTATTTGGAGCGGCGTTGTGAGCGGCCTTCTACCCCTGAGGTATCCAGGGCGCCACGGATGATGTGATAACGCACACCTGGCAGGTCTTTCACCCTTCCACCACGGATCATCACGATGGAGTGTTCCTGCAGATTATGGCCTTCGCCGGGGATATAGGCATTCACCTCTTTCTGATTGGTGAGCCTCACCCTGGCCACTTTGCGCATCGCAGAATTTGGCTTTTTCGGGGTTGTGGTGTAGACCCTGACGCAGACACCACGGCGTTGCGGACAAGAGTCGAGGGCCGGGGATTTACTCTTTTCCACCAGCTTGGTTCTTCCTTTACGGACTAATTGTTGAATCGTTGGCATATCAATTTATTTACTTACAACGATATAGCTTCCTGTTGTTTTTGGGAGCGCAAAGGTACGTTTAAAAATGAATCCTGCAATCTTTTCAGCTTATCATTTTTTCAACATAAATCCTTGCTTCCCTGAACACCGGGAACCGATTTCACCGAAAGTGAGCAAAATGAATAGTGGAGAAACAATAATCAGGCGTTACGGGCGGCTGAGACTGCCGCTATCTCCGTGATCCTGAGAAACCTATATCGTCTCCACTTATCAGGTTTCCCTACATTCCGGAACCATCTGGCTCCTGTGTTGTATCGCTATATTCTGTAATTTAGCGGGTGCAAAGGTAAAAACTTTTTTTAATTGAAGAAAGATTTCTTAAAAGATTTAAATGAGCCCCAACAACTTGCGGTGATGCATACGGAGGGACCGGCAATGGTTGTGGCCGGAGCGGGCTCAGGAAAAACAAGGGTGCTCACCTACCGGGTAGCCTATTTGCTCTCAATCGGCGTGGATCCTTTCCACATCCTGGCCCTGACCTTCACCAACAAAGCCGCCAGGGAAATGAAGGAACGCATCGCCGCCCTGGTGGATCCGGGGGCTGCCAAATCGGTGTGGATGGGAACCTTCCACTCGGTCTTTGCCCGCCTGCTGCGTTACGAAGCGGACAGACTGGGGTATCCATCCAATTTTACCATTTATGATACGGATGATGCAAAATCGCTCATCCGTACCATCGTCCGTGAGAAAAATCTCGATAAGCAAAGCTATGCACCCGGGCTCATCCTCTCCCGAATCTCAGCTGCCAAAACCAGCCTCATCTCGGCTCAGGAATACAATATTGATCCTGAACTCAGCCAGGAAGACCGGCAGGCCGGCAGACCAATGATCGGAGAGATCTATTCTGCCTATACCAGCCGCTGCAAAAGGGCTGGCGCAATGGATTTTGATGACCTTCTGTATTACACATATATATTATTGCGCGACTTCCCAGAAGTGCTCTACCGCTTTCAGCAACAATTCCAGTATATCCTGGTGGATGAGTATCAGGACACAAACCGCGTACAGTATATGATCGTCAAACGCCTGGCCGCCAACAATGAAAATATCTGCGTGGTGGGCGACGACGCTCAGAGCATTTATGCCTTCAGGGGAGCCAACATCGAAAATATCCTGAACTTCAAGAATGATTATCCCGATCACAAACTCTTCAAGCTAGAACAAAATTACCGCTCTACCCAAACCATTGTGAATGCTTCCAACGGGATCATCCTGAATAACAAGAAACAGATTCCAAAAGCGATCTGGACAGCCAATGGGCAGGGAAACCGGATTCGATTACTCAAGGCGGCCTCGGACAGCGAAGAAGGCAATATGATCGCCAACCGGATTTTCGAGATCCGGATGAATGAACACGAACCCTATAAAGCCTTTGCCATCCTCTACCGCACCAACGCTCAGTCGCGTAGCCTTGAGGAAGCCCTGCGCAGAATCAATATCCCCTATCGCATTTTTGGTGGCCTTTCCTTCTACAGCCGCAAGGAGATTAAAGATATCCTGGCCTACTTCCGACTGATCATCAATCCCAGAGATGAAGAAGCCCTGAAGCGCATCATTAATTATCCCGCAAGGGGGATCGGGCAAACCTCCCTCAACAAGATCATCATCGATGCAGATGAGCAAAAATGCAGCCTGTGGGAAACCATCGACAGGCTTCCCAGGAATAATCTGGGCATTAATGCAGGAACCCGAAGCAAAATAGCAGTATTCCGGGAGTTAATCCTGAGGTTTCGGGCTGACCTGAGAAAGTCCGATGCCTTCACTCTGGCAAGGGAAATCATCAATGCCAGCGGCATTAGAAAAGAACTGAGTGAGGACAGCAGCTTTGAAGGCATAAACCGATATGAAAACATCGAAGAACTGCTCAACGCCATCAAGGACTTTACAGAAAGGGAAAGGGAGCTCATTGAAGAAAACCCGAAAGAAGAGCAGCTCCCTGCATTCCGATTGCTCGAGGAATTTATGCAGGAGGTCGCATTAATCACGGATGCAGACACCAAGGAAAAGGAGGAAACGGACTACGTTTCCCTGATGACCATACACGCAGCCAAAGGATTGGAGTTTCCGCACGTATGTGTGGTGGGAATGGAAGAAAATCTTTTCCCGAGTGCCCAGAGTATGGGCAGCCGTGAAGACCTGGAAGAAGAGCGACGCCTGTTCTATGTGGCAGTCACCCGTGCAGAAAAAAGCCTGACCCTGAGCTATGCCACCACCCGCTATCGATGGGGAAACCTGGTCTTCAGTGACCCCAGCCGTTTTCTGGATGAAGTGAATGAGGAGTATCTTGAGTTGCCGCATAAGGCCAGTGTTCCGCCACTCAGCAAACAAAAATCCAGCCCCCTGCCAGGCAAACTGTCGCTGAACAAAAAGAATTATCAAAAACTCAGTGCCATTGAAACACAAGCTCAGGGAGGGAATGATGAAGGGGCCGGCATCATACCCGGGATGGATGTGGAGCACGCCAAATTCGGACAGGGAAAGGTGATCAGTATTGAGGGACAAGGACCCAACCGGAAAGCTACGGTTTTCTTCCCCGGCATTGGACAAAAACAGCTTCTGCTGAAGTTTGCAAAACTGAAAGCTTTGAAATAGAAAGAGAAGCCGCTACGATTCACGGAATTCCTTCATATCTTTGCAAGCGAAACGCAGGGCCAATGTTTTCATTAACACCTGTTCCGGAGCATCCGGAGAGTCTCCCTGCGCAAACATCAGCCAATTATGACAGATAATCTCGAATACAACACCACCCGCGAAAGGATGACCATCCCGGAATACGGGCGGAACATCCAGAAGATGATCCAACACATCAAAACCGTTGAGGATAAGGACAAACGCACCCGCCTGGCATACGCAGTTGTTTCCATAATGGGTCAGATGACCCCTCAGCACAAGGATGCCAACGACTTTCAGCAAAAGCTGTGGGATCACCTGCACATCATCGGAAACTTTGAACTGGATGTGGATGCACCCTATCCGGTGCCTAAACCCGAAGTCCTCCACGCAAAGCCACAGATTGTCCCTTATGCCACCGGAAAGATCCGTTATGCGCATTATGGCAAGCATACCCAGGCCATCATCGACAAGGTTTCGGAAATGGAGGAAGGGGAAGATAAAGACATCCTTACCCGCATTATCACCAACCACCTGAAAAAATCATACCTTACCTGGAACCGGGAATCTGTAAATGATGACCTGATTCTCGATCACCTCAGAGAGTTATCCGGAGGAAGGCTGCAGATGAAAGATGAATCACAAATGTTAAACACAGCAGACATCCTGGCCCGCAATGTGGTAAAGAAAAAACCGCAGAAAGAAACCAGAAAACACGGGGGAGGCAAAAAACGCAGCTACCGCCCTAACTGATCCCCTGCCCTGCCTTATGAGTTCTTTTGTAATTGAAGGAGGGAGAAAGCTTCAGGGTCGCATCCGCCCTCAGGGCGCGAAAAACGAAGCATTGCAAATTATTTGCGCCACCCTGCTGACCAAAGAAGCGGTCACGATCCATAATATACCTGACATCCGGGATGTCAATTTTCTGATTTCCCTCCTGGAAGACCTGGGTGTAAAGACAGAAAGAAAGGGGGAAGGCATCTGCGCCTTCACCGCCGACAATCTGGACCTTGACTATTTACGCAGTGAGGAATTCAGCAGGAAAGGGGCAGCCCTGCGCGGATCCATAATGATTATCGGTCCGCTGCTGGCCCGTTTCGGAAAAGCCTGGATACCCCAACCGGGAGGCGATAAGATCGGGCGGAGAAGGCTGGATACCCATTTTATCGGCCTGGAGAGTCTGGGGGCCCGTTTCCATTACGATCCCGACCGCAAATGGTATTCGGTGGAAGGGGATCAACTGAAGGGCAATTACATCCACCTGGACGAGGCATCCGTGACCGGTACCGCCAATATCCTGATGGCTGCCGTTTTGGCCAAAGGGACGACGACCCTTTTCAACGCCGCCTGCGAACCATATCTGGTGCAGCTCTGCCGGATGCTCAACAGGATGGGTGCTAAAATAGAGGGGGTGGGATCGAACCTGCTCACCATACAGGGAGTGGAAAGCCTGGAAGGCACCAGCCACACTATGCAATCGGATATGATTGAAGTGGGCAGTTTTATCGGCCTGGCTGCAATGACCCAAAGTGAACTCACCCTGGAGAATGTGCGTAAGGAAGACCTGGGCATCATCCCCGACACTTTCCGGCGGCTGGGGATACAGATGGAATTCAAGGGACAGGACCTGTTCATCCCGGCGCAGGAAAACTATGAGATTGCCACCTTTATGGATGGCTCCATCCTGACCATTGCCGATGCCCCCTGGCCGGGATTCACCCCCGATTTGATCAGCATTGCCCTGGTTACCGCTACCCAGGCGCGGGGCAGTGTGCTTATCCACCAGAAAATGTTTGAAAGCCGATTGTTCTTTGTGGACAAGCTGATGGATATGGGTGCCCAGATCATCCTCTGCGATCCGCACCGTGCTACCGTCATCGGATTGGAACGCAAGCATCCCTTGCGGGGCATCAGGATGAGCAGCCCTGATATCCGGGCCGGGGTAGCCCTTTTGATTGCCGCCCTTTCCGCGTCGGGCACTTCCATTATCGACAACATTGAACAAATTGACCGGGGTTATCAGTTTATAGATCAGCGCCTGAATGCCCTGGGTGCCTCTATTGAACGCAGAGATAATGTTTAATCCGAATTTAAAATGATGAGCCGAAATACCTTTCTTGCTTTCGTATTCCTGTTTGCAGTGGCCCCTATTCTGATGGGCAGCGGAAACCCGGCGTCTACCGGTAAAAAGGCCCCTGACCTGGTCGGAACCAGTCCGGATGGCAAAACCTACCGTTTGAGTGACCTCGAGGGTTATGTGGTCTTAGTGGATTTCTGGGCCAGCTGGTGTGGCCCCTGCCGGCGCGAAAACCCCAATATCGTGCAGGCCTGGGAGAAATACCGGAAAGCAAAGTTTGAAGGTGCCAAAGGTTTTAAGATTTTCAGTGTATCCCTGGACAAGGCCAAAGACCCCTGGGTAAAGGCCATTGCCGCCGAT
Organism: uncultured Lentimicrobiaceae bacterium; assembly: GCA_964590645.1. Lineage (GTDB taxonomy): Bacteria > Bacteroidota > Bacteroidia > Bacteroidales > JAGNHN01 > JAGNHN01. The sequence goes on along the minus strand of CAZPYJ010000015.1, from coordinate 42,376 downwards.
AAGCTGAGTTGGGATGAGCACATCAGTGACTTGCAGGGATGGCAATCGCAGCACGCCCGAATTTACAGTGTGAGCAGCATCCCCGACAACTTCCTGGTGGGCCCCGACGGCACCATTTTGGCGCGGAAGCTGCGGGGCATTCAGTTGCATTATGAGTTGGAGAAGCTGGCGAAGTGAGCGAGGGAAGCGGACAAGCGAGGGAAGCGGACAAGCGAGGGAAGCGAGGGAAGCGGACAAGCGAGAAGCGAAAAGCGAACCCTTGTCAATGCCTGCATAGAGCTGATCTGCCGATCTAATGATCTTCTGACCTGCTGATCTTCTGACCTGCTGATCTGCTGTCACTGCTGGCCTTCTGACCTTCCTCTCCCCTCCCCGGCCCTCCCCTCGGAGGAGAGGGAGTTTCCTTTTCACCTCATCCTCATCCTCATCCTCAAACTCATCCTCAAACTCAAACTTACTGCTCCCCTCCTTCAGCCTCTTCTGAAAAAATTGATAATTCACCACGGATAACACGGATGAACACAGAGAAAAAAATCTGTGAAAATCTGTGAGAATCTGTGGTAAAATAGCCAGAGGCCACCCAAGCCAAGAATTCACTTCGCGCTTTCTTGCCCTGAGCACTTACACTGAGCTTTGCCGATGTGATGTCAAGAGGCGGTGGATTACCAAAATTGTCAAAACTTGTCCGCCTACCCCTCGACACCCTTCGGCTTCACTTCGACTTCGCTCCCCTCGACTTCGCTCCCCTCGACTTCGCTCGGGGAGCGGGCAAGCGACCCTTGTCAATGCCTGCATAGAGCTGATCTGCCGATCTAATGATCTTCTGACCT
>CAZPYJ010000015.1:0-41446 GCA_964590645.1 uncultured Lentimicrobiaceae bacterium | reverse complement strand
TTCCTTTTCACCTCATCCTCATCCTCATCCTCAAACTCATCCTCAAACTCAAACTCAAACTCAAACTTACTGCTCCCCTCCTTCAGCCTCTTCTGAAAAAATTGATAATTCACCACGGATAACACGGATGAACACAGAGAAAAAAATCTGTGAAAATCTGTGAGAATCTGTGGTAAAATAGCCAGAGGCCACCCAAGCCAAGAATTCACTTCGCGCTTTCTTGCCCTGAGCACTTACACTGAGCTTTGCCGATGTGATGTCAAGAGGCGGTGGATTACCAAAATTGTCAAAACTTGTCCGCCTACCCCTCGACACCCTTCGGCTTCACTTCGGCTTCGCTCCCCTCGACTTCGCTCGGGGAGCGGGCAAGCGACCCTTGTCAATGCCTGCATAGAGCTGATCTGCCGATCTAATGATCTTCTGACCTGCTGATCCTGCTGATCTACTGACCTACTGATCTTCTGATCCCGCTTCCCCGCTGCCATTCTGACACCCCTCTCGTGCTGGCAAAGTATTTGTAAGCCTCGCGCGACAATCAATGTGAAAAGATGGCGAAGAAAAGCAAGAAGGAGGTGAAATCCACCCGGGAGGAAACAAGCCCTCAGCATAAGTCTGCTGCCGAAGAAGCGCAGGCAGGAACCCAGACAAAACAGAACGAAATGACGGAGGAGGCACTGCCAGACCCTGTGGAAAAGTTACAGCAGGAGCTGGCGCTGCTCAGCGACAAATACCTGCGCCTTTACTCCGACTTTGAGAACTTCCGCAAGCGACAGGCCAAAGAGAAGCTGGACCTGCTCGCCAATGCGTCGGAAGGACTTATCGTGGCTCTGCTTCCGGTTTTGGATGATTTTGACCGGGCACTGAAGACCCTGGAAGAAAGACCGGACGAAGATCCGGTGGCTGAAGGGGTCAAACTGATCCACAGCAAATTCTTGCATACCCTGAAACAAAAAGGCCTTGAACCTGCCGATGCGATGGGCAAGGACTTCGATACGGACTTTCACGAAGCCATCACCAGCATCCCGGCTCCATCAGAAGAACTGAAAGGCAAGGTGGTAGATGTTACCGAGAAAGGCTATCTCCTCAATGGCAAAGTAATACGCTATGCCAAAGTGGTGGTTGGCAACTGATCCCCATCCTACTAAAAGATTTTTATGGCAAAAAGAGACTATTACGACATATTGGGGATTGAGCGCAATGCCACGGATGCCGAAATCAAAAAGGCATACCGCAAAATGGCATTGAAATATCACCCTGACAAAAATCCGAACGACAAGGAGGCAGAGGACAAGTTCAAGGAAGCCGCAGAGGCCTATGAGGTGCTGAGCAATGCCGACAAACGCAGCCGTTATGATCGCTTCGGTCACGCCGGAATGGGTAACCAGGGCCAGGGTGGCTTTGGCGGAGGAATGAGTATGGAAGATATCTTCAGTCAGTTTGGAGACATCTTCGGGGGCGCTTTTGGTGGATTTCGCAGCAGCGGGGGTTCGCGGAGGCGGGTGAACCGTGGTACCAACCTCAGGGTGAAGGTACGCCTGAGCCTGGAGGAAATCGCCAATGGGGTTGAAAAGAAAATCAAACTCAAGAAATACATCCCCTGTCAGGAATGCAGTGGCTCAGGAGCTGCCGGAGGCTCTTCCTATCAATCCTGCAGTATGTGCCGGGGCACCGGACAGGTGACCCGTGTCACTTCCACCTTCCTGGGCCAGATGCAAACCACCTCTACGTGTCCGCAATGCGGAGGAGAAGGCCAGATCATTACAGAAAAATGCCACAGCTGTGCCGGAAACGGAGTGGTGCAGGGAGAAGAAGTGGTGTCCATCAACATCCCGGCCGGGGTGATGGAAGGGATGCAGCTTTCGCTCAGCGGCAAAGGCAATGCAGCAGCAAGGGGCGGAATTCCGGGCGACCTGATTATCCTGGTGGAAGAAGAACCCCACGCCCATTTTGAGCGGGACGGGAATCACCTGCATTACGATCTCTACCTGAATATTGCCGATGCAGCCCTGGGTGCGGGTGTGGATGTCCCTACCCTCGACGGCAAAGCCCGCATCAAAATTGCTCCCGGTACCCAGGGCGGAAAAATCCTCCGCCTGAAGGGCAAAGGATTGCCCTCGGTAGAGGGTTATGCCCGCGGCGACCTGCTGGTTACCGTGAATGTTTGGACCCCTAAGAACCTTAGCTCCGAGGAAAGGGAGCTTATGGAAAAACTCAGGAGTTCTGATAATTTTGTACCCCAACCGGGTGGGCACGATAAGAGTTTCTTCTCCCGGATGAAAGAATTCTTCCAATAAGCCTGAATACAGATGGAAGCACTATTCCGCGCAGAGCGTGTTAACAAATCCTTTACCGGGCACCAGGCCCTCAAAGAGGTAAGCATTGAAGTGCCTGAAGGCAGTATCTTCGGGCTGCTGGGTCCGAACGGGGCAGGAAAAACAACCCTAATCCGCATCATCAACCAGATTACCGCTCCGGACAGTGGAAGTATACTGCTGAGAGGAAAGCCCTTGCAAAGGGAAGATGTTTTCCGTATCGGTTATCTCCCCGAAGAACGCGGTCTGTACAAAAAAATGAAGGTGGGTGAACAGGCCCTTTACCTGGCCCAGCTTAAAGGGCTCTCGCGGGCAGAAGCCCTGAAACGCCTTCGTGAATGGTTTACCAAATTCGAGATTGAGAACTGGTGGAACAAAAAGGTGGAGGAGTTGTCGAAAGGAATGCAGCAGAAAGTGCAATTCATCGTCACCATCGTCCATCAACCGGACCTCATTATCTTCGACGAGCCTTTCAGCGGCTTCGACCCCATTAATGTCAACCTGCTCAAATCCGAAATCCTCAACCTGAAAGCCCAGGGCAGCACCATCATCTTCAGCACCCACAATATGGCCTCCGTGGAAGAACTATGCGACCACATCGTGCTGATCAACAAGGCGCAAACCATTCTGAAAGGGAGTGTGCAGGAAATCAAACAAGCCTATAAGTCGGATACTTTTGAGGCAGACCTTACGGGCTTGCAGATGCCGGCCAGCGACATCCGTCTGAATGGATATGAAATCCTTGGCATCGAAGAAACACTGGAAGGAATCAGCAGAATCCGGGTCAGGATTGCCACGGGTGAAAGCCCGAATACCCTCCTGAAAAGCTTACTTCAATATGGCGAGCTGCACGGGTTCAGGGAGATCATTCCCAGTATGAATGACATCTTCATTCAGCGCGTAAACGAAGACAAAGCACGAATCTAATCTATTCAAGATGAAGAAGATTAAACTCATCATCATAAGGGAATACCTGGTCAGGGTACGCAAACGCTCCTTTATCATTATGACCTTCCTGGGGCCCATCCTGATGGCTGCCCTGATGATCGTACCCATCTGGCTGGCCCAAAATGCAGATGAAAGCGCCAGCATCGGGGTGGTAGATGAAAGCGGGATTTTTCTTGAAAGCTTTGCCCAAACCGAAAACATACAGGTATCCTTTCTGGATGAAAGCATTGCAGAAGCCAAAGCGAATTTCGGCAACAGCGGATTCGATGTCCTGCTCTACATTCCTAAAACAGAACTGAATGTCCCTGAGAAAGGGATTTTATACTCCAATAAGCAACCCAGCATCATCATCAAGAGTTTTGTGGAGGACAATATGAAGCGCCAGGTGGAAAGCCTCAAGCTCAGCACCAGTGGGATAGATGAAAATGTATTGCGCTCCATCAAGACCAGCATCAGCCTGACCACCATTAAGATTCAGGATGATGGGACGGAGAAGAAAACCTTTACAGAGGTTAGTATGGTACTGGGGCTCTTCTCAGGGATCCTGATCTATTTCTTCATCTTCATTTTCGGCTCCCAGGTGATGCGTGGGGTGATTGAAGAAAAAACCAACCGCATTGTAGAGGTCATCGTCTCCTCCGTCAAGCCCTTCCAGCTGCTGATGGGCAAGATCGTGGGAGTGGCTTTGGTCGGCCTCACCCAGTTTCTGCTTTGGATCATCCTTACCGCTGCACTTTTTATGTTGTTCAAGATGGGATTCGGGGATTCCCTTCAACTCGACAGCAGCGCGATGATGGGAAACTCTGCCCAGGCAAAGGAAATGATGGAAGGGCAGATGAATATGGGTGCTGCCAAGGCCTTTGAAATGATCAGTTCGATTAATTTCGGGGTAATGATCTTCAGCTTCCTGTTCTATTTTCTGGGAGGATACCTCTTGTATTCCGCTCTCTTTGCTGCTATTGGTGCTGCGGTGGACAATGAGACCGACACCCAGCAATTTATGCTGCCGGTCACCATCCCGCTGATCCTTGCGATCGTTGTGGCGCAAATGGTGATTCAGAATCCGGAAGGACCCATTTCGTTCTGGTTCTCTATCATCCCCTTCACCTCTCCCATCATTATGATGATCCGCATTCCTTTTGGCGTTCCCTACGAAGAGATCCTTCTTTCCGTCGTCTTATTGATTGCAGGATTTGTAGGGGCGGTATGGCTTGCGGGCAAAATTTATCGCACCGGCATTCTGATGTACGGGAAGAAGGTGACGTATGGGGAACTGTGGAAATGGATCAGGTATAAGGGCTGAAGCATCAGCTTTTCTCAGGGTTTATTATAGCCACTTCTTCCTTCGCATATACCAAAGCATTGCTGCCGCGATAAACACCATCAGGATGAGCAGGGCCGGATAAGCCCAGGGCTTGCTGAGTTCGGGCATATAGGTAAAATTCATCCCGTAGATTCCTGCCAGAAAAGTAAGGGGAATAAAGATGCTGGCCACCACGGTCAGGGTTTTCATCACCGCATTCATTTTGTTGGAGATATTGGCGTGATGCAATTCCAGCAATACGGAGATGCTGTCGGCCAGGCCACGCTGTTCTTCCACGGCCTGATGCAGGTGCTCCAGAATATCAAGCAGGTATGGCTTGACACTTTTGCTAAGCAAAGGATGGGCGATCATATTCAGGTCGAGAAGGGCGGTGCGCAAAGGAAAGAGGTTTTGTCTCATTTCGATGATGGCACTTCTCAACTGCATTACTTCCTGCATAATCCCCCCCTCTTCTCCCCTGATCAGTCTTTCCTGCAACACATCATACTGTTCCCGCATTTCATTCAACATAGGGAGGTACTGGTCACAGATCAGGTCGATCAATCGCATAAATAAGTGGTCGGCACCAAGGGTGCGCAATCGGTTGGAAGGATCTTCCAGTCGTTGCCACACCGGGTCAAAGATATCAGCAGGGCAGTCGGCAAAGCTAAAAACACGGCTTTCTGCCAATACAAGGTTTATCACAACCCATTCCGAGGATTTTTTTTCAATAGGATACCGGAGATAGAGGAAGAGGAAGGCATCGCCACTTTCGAGTTTGGGAGGATGGTGCACATTGAGCATATCTTCCATTACCAGGCGCGACATCCCAAGTGCGGCTCCTGTTTGCTCAACCAGCTGAACATCGTGCAAGCCGCGGCATTCCGTCCACCGGATGCTCCCGGAAACTATTTCCTCCGCCTTGAGTTCCACCCCCGGTATTTTTTTGCGAAGCACCTCCCCGGGAGAGATATCATACTGCCATATCTCGACCGCATCTTGCTGTTGGTTTCCGGTATATTGCAGCCATCCGGGGGGACGACCGGTTTTGTGGATGCGTTTTTTCTGACTCATAATGATTGATTTGGAATGTCACCACCGGCCTCCGGACTTGCTTTCGCAGGCAAATCCTTCTTATACACCAGGGTTCTGTATGGGAAAGGAATCTCTACCCCTTCGCGGTCGAAGCGTTCTTTGATGCTCTTGTGCAGGTCGCATTTGAGTTCGAAACCCTTGCGGTGGTTGAGCGTCCATATCCCGGCCCGCAGGTTCACGCTGAAATCGCCCAGGCTGATGACACGGACCACTACATCGGGAACACCAAGCGACAAGTCCTCCGAACTTCTGTTATCGAGAAAATGCGGATGCTTGCGCGCCTCTTCCTGAATGATGCGGATCGCTTTGTCGATATCCGAATCATAACTGATACCTATGAAGAGGAAATTGCACATTTTTTCATCCGTAAGGGTAGAATTGGTAATGGTTTCCTCGCTCATCACCGCATTAGGGATGACGATACGGCGGTTTTCAAAATCGCGGATAACGGTATGCCGCAACGTAATATCCTCCACAATGCCGTGAAAAAGGCTGCCGACTTTGATGTTATCATTTACCCGGAAAGGTTTAAAAATGACGATAAAGACCCCGCTCACGATATTTGAGAAGGCCTGTTGGGAAGCCAGGCCAATCACAACGGCGAGTATCCCGGCTCCGGCAAAAAGGCTCAGACCCAGACTTTTCAGTTCGGGGATAGTATAGAAGATGATGATCAGGGCGGAGAGGATGATGGCAAAACTGAGCACGTGCCGGATAAAATTGTATCGGGTGGCATCCACATTCAGTCGCTGTGTGGCCGTATCCAGGTATTTCTTCATCATATGCCGGACCAGACGCGCCAGGGCAATGGCCAGCACCAGCACGATAACAGATATCAGCAGTTGGGTAAAGCGGGGGTGTCCGGCAATATCGCGTAGGAATGTGATCATAGCTTGTTTTTTGTAAAGGTAAGAAGGAAAATCTATGATGAGAAGAGGAAGGGAGGTGAATACCAAGTCCCACGCTACCTTCCGCAGCCTGAAAATGATAAATTTGCATTGCAATAGACAACGATCGCTGAAACTGAGAATATGCCGAAAAACAAGAAAAGCCAGGGCCGTATCCTGGTCATCGACGATGAAAGGGCCATCCGAAGCACCCTGAAGGATATCCTTGAGTATGAGAAATTTGAGGTGGATGAAGCTCAGGATGGATTGATTGCGCTGGAAAAGATGGGCGTGCAGGAGTATGCCCTCATTCTTTGCGACATCAAGATGCCGGAGATGGACGGGATGGAAGTGCTGGAAAAGGCCCAGGAACTGACGGAAGCCCCCATCGTGATGATCAGCGGGCACGGCACTATTGAAACGGCCGTGGAGGCCTTGAAGAAAGGCGCTTACGATTATATCGCCAAGCCCCTCGACCTGAATCGACTCCTGGTTACCGTCAGGAATGCGCTGGACCGCAATACCCTTGTGCAGGAGACCCGCAAATTGAAGCGGCAGGTGAGCAAGACTTATGAAATGATCGGCACTTCTGCACCTATGCAGGAAATCCGGACCCTGATCGACCGGGTAGCGCCTACGGAGGCCAGGGTCTTGATTACGGGTGACAATGGTACGGGGAAGGAGTTGGTGGCACGCTGGCTGCACGAGAAGAGTCGCCGTGCCCACGGGCCCTTCATTGAAGTGAACTGTGCCGCCATCCCTTCTGAACTCATTGAGAGTAAACTGTTCGGTCACGAGAAAGGTTCCTTCACCTCGGCTGACCGTATGCGCAAGGGTGATTTTGAATTGGCCCACGGAGGTACCCTTTTTCTGGATGAAATCGGGGATATGAGTATGAGCGCCCAGGCCAAGGTGCTGAGGGCCTTGCAGGAAAGCAGCATCACCCGTGTGGGTGGAGAGAAGGCGATTCCGGTGGATGTGCGGATTATTGCCGCCACGAACAAAAACCTGGGGGAGATGATTGCAGAGAACAGATTCCGGGAGGACCTCTATCATCGACTCAGTGTTATTTTGATCTCTGTCCCCCCTTTGAGTGAGCGGCGGGAGGATATCCCTTTGCTAGCCGAACATTTTCTGGATATGATTTTGGATGAGCAGGGTCGCAGCGGACTCAGCTTCACCGATGCTGCCCTGGAAGCCTTGCAAGCTTTGAGTTGGACAGGAAACGTAAGAGAGTTGCGCAATGTGGTGGAGCGTTTGGCCATCCTATGTGATAAAGAAATCCGCGGGGAGGACGTGGAGAAGTATGCGGCGCCTTTGAAGTGATCAGTGATCAGTGATCAGTGGGCAGTGGGCAGTGTTCAGTGGGCAGTGTTCAGTGGGCAGTGTTCAGTGATCAGTGTTTCTATGCCAGAATAAGGTTGACGGCTTGTCCGCTTTCCTTGCTTGTCCGCTTTTCTTGCTTGTCCGCTTTCCTTGCTTGTCCGCTTTCCTTGCTTGTCCGCTTTCCTTGCTTGTCCGCTTTCCTCGCTTGTCCGCTTTCCTCGCTTCCTTAAGTTGAGTGAAGCCGATGTACATCCCGATGAACGAAGTGAATCGGGAGAGCAGTGGGCAGTGTGTCAATGCCTGAATAAGGTTGACGGCTTGTCCGTTTTCCTTGCTTATCCGCTTTCCTCGCTTCCTTAAGTTGAGTGAAGCCGAAGTACATCCCGATGAACGAAGTGAATCGGGAGGGCAGTGGGCAGTTGAACAATCGCTCCGGAGAATGCGTTTCCCGCCTATGAAAACAATCCTACATAAAGCAGAGAGCCGGGGGCACGCAAAGCACGGCTGGCTTGATTCCCATCATACATTTAGTTTTGGACAATATTATCATCCAGAGCGGATAAATTTCGGGGTGCTTAGGGTGCTGAATGATGACATCGTAGCACCGGGCCGGGGCTTCGGGACGCATCCGCACGACAATATGGAGATCATATCCCTTCCGCTGGAGGGCGATCTGGAGCACCGTGACAGTATGGGGAATGTGAAAGTAATCAGAGAAGGTGACATCCAGGTGATGAGTGCAGGCACAGGGGTTCAGCACAGTGAATACAACTTAAATCCGGACAAAGAGGTCAGTTTCCTTCAAATTTGGTTATTCCCCAGGGAGCGGGATGTGAACCCCCGTTATGATCAGATATCGATCAGGGAACTGCAGAAAGAGAATGCTTTCTTCCAGATACTTTCTCCTCATCCGGAAGATGCAGGCGTATGGATCCATCAGGATGCCTGGTTTCATCTTGGATATTTTGACAATGAGGGGGTACACCCATACAACATAAAGAAGAAAGGCAATGGGGTCTATGCTTTCATACTCGGGGGAACTGCGGATATCGCGGGGCAATCCTTAGCAGAAAGAGATGGGATAGGGATATGGGATACAGACAGGATGGAGGTAAAGGTGACCTCCGGCAGCCGGATATTGCTTATGGAAGTGCCGATGCAATAGGATTGTTTTATTTTTTCTATGGCATTGTTTTTGTAAATTTGCACACCTTCAACCCATTACACCTGGGGCTGACTGGTTTTGACAGCAAGGAAGTGGGTATGTAAGCACGTCGGGCGTTGAAGATGAGGCCCGTTAACAACCAGCTTCACAGCCAATAACTGGCAACACTGATTACGCCTTGGCTGCCTAAGCAGAAAGCTTAGTGCCCCAAGCGTTCCCCGGGAAGCTCTGTCTGGCAGCGTCCCGGCCGGAGCGTCGAAAATGCCGGAATAGTTGCTGCAGCGTCCCGATGCAGCGATGAAATTCAGGGAATAAGGGAAATGTGGGCAGGCTTCAGGCCAGCATTTCTTCGAAAACACAATAAGAGGCTAAACGTGTAGAAAGCATATTTGCTGCTTGCCTGGACCGGGGTTCGACTCCCCGCAGCTCCACAAAACAGAGTGAGCGTGAGAGCGAGAGCGATCACGCTCACTTTGTTTTCTCAAGTCTCACTCTCACACTCACACTGTATTCCAGGTATTTTCAGTTTGGAGTGTGAAGGATGAGTGTGGAGGGGAACACGTCACCTGAACAAAAACCTCCACACTATTCCTTTTCACAAAGGGCAACCGAATGGTTCAAACTCACTCTAATGTAGCGCAAAAAGGGGATCACCGAAGGTACCGCCCGCAGCTCCACAAAACAGAGTGAGCGTGAGAGCGAGAGCGATCACGCTCACTCTGTTTTCTCAAGTCTCACTCTCACACTCACACTGTATTCCGGGTATTTTCAGTTTGAAGTGTGGAGGATGAGTGTGGAGGGGAACACGTCAGCTGAACAAAAACCTCCACACTATTCCTTTTCACGAAGGGCAACCGAATGGTTCAAACTCACTCTAATGTAGCGCAAAAAGGGGATCACCGAAGGTACCGCCCGCAGCTCCACAAAACAGAGTGAGCGTGAGAGCGAGAGCGATCACGCTCACTCTGTTTTCTCAAGTCTCACTCTCACACTCACACTGTATTCCGGGTATTTTCAGTTTGGAGTGTGAAGGATGAGTGTGGGGAAATAGATCAGTAGTACCAAAATCCGTCACACAGTTTCTATACTATGGGCGTTCGCCCGCTACCCGAGCGAAGTCGAGGGTAGCGCAACCGAAGGGCAGTCGAAGTGTGTCGAGGAGTGTCGAAGGGCAAGCGAATGATTCAAACTCACCCTAATGTAGCGCAAAAAGGGGATCACCGAAGGTAGCGCCCGCTGGCAAAGTGTGAGCGTGAGAATGAGAGCGAGAAAAAGAAGACCAAGGTGTGCTGATAATGAGCGTTAACGTCTGAAGTGGCAGACTAACAGAACCTATGCAGGTCGATGGCAAGGGCTTCAATGTCTTCGCGGCGGGCAAGGAGTTCAAGCCAGGCTGCAGGGAGTGCATCCAAACCGTAATGCAAGCCGGCCAGTCCACCGGTGAGTGCGGCAATGGTATCTGTGTCGCCCCCAAGATTCACCGCCTTTAAAACAGCGCTTTGATAATCCGTGGTAGTGAGCAGGCACCATAAGGCTGCCTCCAGGGAATCGATCACGTAGCCACTGGAACGTATCTCAGGCTGCTTCCTTTCGGAGACATCTTCGGTGATCAGCCCCGACAAGATCGCCCGTTCCTGCTCCGGATAAGCAATCTCATCCCAAAAAGCCCGGATATCTTCTCGCATCAAATCATAGCCATCCTGAATCGTCTTTCCATTAAAAATCATCTCCCCCAGCCTGAGATAGATCAGACAAGACATATGTGCACGTATGTGCCGGTGGGTTAAGGCGGATACCTCCCTGACCTTTCCCCACTGATCCTTTATTGTGTCGCCTTTGAGATGGAATAAAAGAGGCAATATCCGCATCAGAGAACCATTGCCATTCTCCATCTCAATGTTTTCTTGAGCCTGGGCAAAAAAAGTAAAGTGATCCCCGGAATCCAGGTTCTCTTTCAGGCGGGACAGTGATGCAGAGGTGGTTTTCCCAATATCAAATACCTCTCCCCTCGCTGTCCAATAGGCCTCATCCCGCCAAACAATGGATTTGCGTGCGATATCCTCAATGTCATAATCGCCTTCGGCCAGGGATGCCGCCAGGCACATCGCAAGCGAGGTATCATCCGACCAGGTACCCGGAGCCTGCTTATGGGTCCGATAGCCCGTCATCGTAGTGCAGGGATCTTTGTGCATCTGGTCGCGGCTTCGAAACTCATAAGGAACACCCAGAGCGTCGCCTAAGGCGAATCCGAGGAAAGCAGCCACAAGCTGGTCTCCCGATCGATTTGCATTCCAATCCAGGGGATGGCGGGTATTCCCCATAACAAAGCAGGGATGGCGATGGCCACCGGCAGAAAGTCCATTTGTGTTATGAGATCCGGCCATATAATACGTCTTTAGTACCCCCTAAAAGTATGGCTAATTATCCTTGAAGCCTGTAAAAGCTTTTTTTTATAGCATTTTTGCTCTATTCCTCCGAAGAGGAAATTGGAGCTCTCCTTCATCTCTCCTGGGGCGCCGCAGAAAAGCGGGTCCGGATTCTGGAGAAGTTGTATTAAGCAAGAGAGGGTAGCTTCCTGGCCGACCTGCTGATTCGCTTCGGGCACTACGCCACCTGATGTGGCGATGGAAGAATGAGAAAAACTACCTGATATGCTGATATGTCTATAAGCATACTGCCGGCCTCCAAAAGCCGGCAGTACCTATAAATATTGTCAAAGCTGACTCTTACTGCTTCGTGAACTGGACGTTCACTAAAAGTTTCACGGTATCGGAGACCACCACACTGCCCGCCTCGGTAATGGCATTCCACTTTAGTCCGAAAGCTTTGCGATCCACCGCGCCACTGAGCTCGAAACCTGCTTTGGTCTGACCGTAAGGATCTACCGCAATGCCGTTGAACTCCACCTCCAGGCTGATCTCTTTGGTCACATCCCGCATCGTGAGATCGCCCACCAGGGTATTACCGTCAAAGGATTTTGAGCGGAAAAGGATTTCGGGGAACTGGGCCGCATTGAAGAAGTCATCAGACTTCAGGTGAGCATCTCTATCGGCATTATTGGTACTGATGGAGGCCACATCCACCCTGACTTCCACCTCGGCCTGTGCAAAATCATCGCCATTGGTGAGGGCGGTGGCATCAAACATCTCGAAACGCCCGGTCAGGGTCGAAATCATCATATGCTTCACCTTGAAGGTAAACTCTGAATGCATAGGGTCGATGACCCATTTTGTTTTGTTTTCCATTGTGCTGCTTCTTTCTATTTATTTAACTATAACATTGATTTACAGGCCATTTGTTAAAATAACTCTTGACATAAGCAACAGCTGAAACCCGGTAGTGGTTCAAAAAAGAATTAAAAAACCATTCTAGGCATAGCATAATATCGTAATATTGCGATAAATCTAAAGACAAGGAATTGGGAGCGACTAAACCCGATACATACACCGAATTGCAAGAAAGCCTCGCAAGCATAGCCAAAGCCTTGGGGCATCCGGCGCGGATAAGCATTTTGCAAGAGCTGGGAAATCAACGAAGCTGCCAGTGCGGCCAGCTGGCGAATACGATGGGACTTGCCCAATCAACGATATCACAACATCTCAAAGAATTAAAGAATGTCGGAATTATCCAGGGGAGCATTGATGAGACCCGGATTTGCTATTGTCTTTCGCCGGAAAAACTATATGAACTGATGACTTTTCTTACACATATCACCTCAAGTGTTCATCCAAACAATCCTGAAAGAAGCAATGAAAATAACTGAACAAGCAGCGATTGAAATGAAAAAGGAAAACATAAAAGAGATTGTAAAGGAAAAGTATGGATCCATTGCAAGCCACAGCAATCTGTTAATGCAACAGTCTTGTTGCGGTTCATCCAATTGCTGTGGTGAACTAGAGTTCCGTATGATCGGTGATGAATATGACGGGCTGGAGGGCCACCACCCGGATGCCGATCTTGGTCTTGGCTGCGGTCTGCCCACAGCCTTCGCCCAACTAAAAAAAGGCGATACGGTTATTGATTTAGGCGCCGGCGCAGGAAACGACTGCTTTGTAGCCAGGGCGGTGGTTGGAGAAAGCGGCCGGGTGATTGGGATTGATATGACTGAGGCTATGATTGCCAAAGCACAGAAGAATGCGCGCCAGCTCGGATTTCATAATGTTGAATTCATTTTGGGAGAAATTGAGGAACTACCCTTGCCCGACAACATCGCCGATGTGGTCATTAGCAACTGCGTGTTGAATCTTGTTCCTGACAAAGAAAAAGCATTCAACGAAATACGGCGGGTGTTGAAACCAGGGGGGCACTTTTCTATATCCGATATAGTACTAAAAGGCAATCTGCCTGAAAACATACGGCAGGATGCTGAAATGTATGTGGGGTGTGTTGCCGGGGCAATGGAAAAAGAAGCGTATCTGAGTGTGATGCGCAAGAGCGGTTTGGTAAACATCGCAGTTCAGAAAGAAAAACAAATTGCTATCCCGGATGAAAGCTTGCTGAAATACCTCAAGCCATCGGAAATGGAAGCATACAAACAATCAGGGAATGGAATTTTCAGCATTACGGTTTATGCAGAAAAAGAACAGTAGAAGGAAATACGGTTTATCCCTTCCCTTGTAATACCCTGGTGACAAGCGTGTGACAGAAAAAGTGGTGCCTCTACTTACACACCCATAATACCAGACCTTTCAAGCCAAATACCAAGGCCTCGCAGGGATTCCCGTCTCGACCGCTAAACCAAGGATACCTGCACTGGTATGCTTTGTGACACCCCCTCCCATAACCAGCCTTTGGTGTCTTTATAGCACAAACCTCTCTGCAGGCTGGGATTGCGCTTTAAACTCAAACCCGCTCTCCCCCCTACACCTTTCACATACATTTGGTGTCTATGCATCAACGTAGGCTTGAAAAGCTTTTATAGCTTTGTTGCTGCCGGCAATGACAAAACCCATCGATATGAAAAAGTACCTCCTCCTTCTCATTGTACTGCTCAGTATGACATCCCTGCGGGCTACCCACTTTATGGGCGGGGAAATCACCTGGGAATGCCTGCCCAATGGCAATTACCGTTTCATCCTCGTGGTATATAGGGAATGTGCAGGCATCAACTACCCCAATCACGCGACGCTTACCTCTAATTCCCCCGCAGGGAATATTCAGCTCTATCTCTGGCCTAATAATGTGGATGGCAGAGAAGAAATCTCTCCCCGTTGCCACCCCGATACGGCCTATATGCATATTGAATGCGCCAATACTCCTTTTGGTACCGCTTATTCTAATATGGGTGCCCTTGAAAAATGGACTTTTACCAGCGATAGCATCTACCCTAATGGCATTACCATCAATGGTGTGCCGCCTGCCAGCGGTTGGTACTTCGCCTATACCAGCTGTTGCCGCAACCCCAACTCAAGTATTCCGGGATCAAGCTCCAAATCCTGGTTCCTTCGCGCAATAATGTATCCCTATCAGAGCACCAACACCTATCCCTGCTTTGATAACTCTCCCAGGTTCCTGGGCAACCCACCGGTCGTCATCTGCAGCGGATATCCGTTCAACTCCAGCCATCAGGTATTCGATCCCGAATTTGACTCTCTCACTTTCGAATGGGGGCAAGCCCTCAATGATCAGGCCAACAGTCCTATTACCAATTATAATGCAGGCTATTCCTTTTCTCATCCCTTCCCGGGAATATACCATAATCCCAGTAATGTCCCGGCATATATTGATCCCTACACCGGCGATATTTCCCTCCGCTCCTTCACACAGGGCGCTTTTGTGAATGTGACCAAACTATCCGCCTTCCGCTCCGGGATCAAAATAGCCGAGGTCTTTCGCGAACTGCAGACCGTTATTCTGCCCTGCGGGAGCAATGCTCCGCCGGAATTTGATATCATCGGGAAGAGCTTTATCACCCCCTATCTTTTCATAGATACAGTCTATGCAGGGGATACACTGCAAGCCAACCTCTTTGCACTTGATTCTATCCCGGTCAACCTGCCCTATGGCCAGCCTGCCAGCCTGATACTGACCGCCAATGGAGTGCAGTTTGGCGATGGCTTTACGTCCGACACAGGCTGCCTGATCGAGCCCTGTGCCACATTGGGTAGCGCGCCGCCCATTGTCAGCACCTATGCCCTGAACACCTCCTTTGAATGGGTGGTAACAGATGACCACTACTACACTCCTTTGATGAGCAGCAACAAAGAACCCTATTATGACTTCTTTTTCAGGGTCAGCGACGACTTTTGTCCGGTACCCGGAGTCAACAACTATACCTACCGTGTCTTTGTGCTTCCCAGTTCTTTCAAGACGACATCCTGGTTCTGCCAGCGCATCCTTCCCCAGGGTGAGGTTGAGCTGAAATGGAACCGGCCCTACGATCCGGATACGCTTTTCAGGATGTACCGCATCTTTCATAAAAACGCCCCTACTGCCTCCTGGGTCGTGTTGGACTCACTCACTCAGCCAGGGGACACCTTGTATCTGCATACCCCTGCCTCGCTCCAAAGCCAGGTGACGACCTACAAGGTAGAGGTGGTGTATGAGGTCAATGGACACCTCTTCTTCAGAGATATTTTTGAAAGCAAAACTCCACTGATCGTCACTCCCGTTGCGGTATGCCAAAATGATTTCTTCGAACTGACCACCCAGGAATTGGGCGGAGGAGGGAACAGTCTGCTTTGGGACTTCGGAAATTTCTCTCACAGCTCGGGCAGCGGCACGGGTCCGCACTGGCTGATCGCCGACAGCAGCGGATTGCATACTATCAGCCTGGAAATACACAATGCCTGCGGGCTCAGCCACCTTCATAAAGAGGTTCAGGTTCACCCCCTGCCCGACATCCACATCAGCGGCCCCCGCTACTACTGTCCGGGCACCCCATTGGTGCTTACCGCTTCGGGTGGGGCGCAATACAGCTGGAGCACCGGAGCCACCAGTCCATCGATCACTTTGAGCAGCATTTACCCGCCGGTTTCCTTCCAGGTCACCGTCACGGACAATCATTACTGCGTCGATACCGCCAGTGTCAGCATTCGCAATGTGATCCCGTATTCCAATGCAGAGATATGTATGGTGAGCGTTGATCCTGCCAGTGGTCGTTTGCAAGTACTCTGGGAGAATCCAGCGGGGAAGGACGTAAAGCATTACCGCCTGATGGTTCGCAATGCCATACTGCCCAATCAATGGATGGTACTGGGCAACATCCCCTATCATCAGGCAGGGCTGGTCACCGATAGCCTGCACAATCCGGCTCAGGCGCAATACCATTATGCCCTGCAGGTAGTGGATTCCTGCAACAACGAGACTCCCATCAGCACAGCGGTGGGCACGATGCGCCTGCAGGCCTTTAATGCCAGCAACGGAGACATCATCCTGAGCTGGATGCCCTACGAGGGGATCGCAACGGGACATTATGCACATCTATACCGTTATGCCCCTTCTGTGGGCACCTTTGTTTTTGTGGACAGCGTGCTGAGCAGCCTCATTAGCTATACCGACCAGAATGCACCCCAGGAGGTCTTGCAATACTATGCATCAGTGAAAGGAATGCAATGTTATGATCCGGCAGGCAATCTTTGGACAGAAGCCCTCAGCAATACTGTGAGCGTGGACAATACCACGGGGCTGGATGCGCCTTCCCCGGAGGATGCTTTGCGGGTATTCACTGTCCCAGCCCAGCCCTATATTTTTATTGAGCGGGCAGGTCCCGGGCTCAGGGCGGCAGATATTCTTCTGTTTGATGTCTTGGGCCGTCAGGTGATGGACATTCGTTTAGATGCGGGGATTCAGCAGAAGCTGGTTCCAGCCTCCGGCCTGGCGAACGGGGTGTATTATTATCAGGTGCGTCACAGTGGAGGGACCCAGCAGGGGGGGAAGTTGGTTGTGGGGGGATTATGAGCGCTCCCCTCGATTCCCTCTCGACTGCGCTCGAGGCAAGCGCTCGGGGAGCGGCTTCCATTGACTCAACGTCACTCAGTAAATCCCCCCGCTGCCAATTAGAGTTTATTCTTTACACTTGTTAGTGAATGACGAGCATTTTGCCACTAATCCGATTCCTATCGCTAAGGAGCTCTATCATATATAAACCGGACTCCATTTCAGCCGTCCCAATATGCAACTCTCCAATTGCGATATCTGATGCAGTCAGTTCCCGAAAAAATACCATCTTACCTTGATAATCAGTCACGCGTAAGAAAAGGGACACTGGAGTGACTGCAAAGGAGAATCTCACATTAACTATATCCCGCGCTGGTGATGGATAAATACTAATAAATTCCCCTTCCTGCGCTGTAAATGCCGGAACTCCAAGCACAGCTGGTATTGAATTTCCTTCGGAATCACCCAAGACACTTCCCGGTAAAGCTGAAGGACGGAAGTGATGGTGATCAATGCCCTGTTTAATCCGCATCGTAAAGACAGTGTCACCTGCTTCAAAATTTACGGGGTCAAGGCTGTACCAGGCCATTCGCAGCTCCTCACTTGCCTGCCTGGTCAACACTGGAATGTCGGAGCCTTGTACTGAGATATCATCTATCTGAACCTCTTCCGGCCACTCAAGAATAAGAGATAGTGCAGACAGCCTTATGGGTTCAAGGGTAATGAAGGGATAATGCAGAAATGCACTGGATTCATCTTTCCCCAATGACAATTCCTCTACCTTTTGAATTTGGATTGATAATTCACTTTTGATCCCTGAAGGGGTATAACTCCCGTTTACATCCCCAAAACAAAGTGCTTCCAGGGTATCCTGATAGATCATACTCCCGGGCATTGTGAAAGACTTTTGCGGAATACACCAATCTCCGGCCGGGAATGTATTGATCAGCTGAACAAAACGCTTGGCAATGTTCAGGGCGTCCGTGGAATTCACATAGGATGAGAGATCTACATCTGCGGCTGCCAGATGGATACCATAGAGCGTTTCTATTCCGACCATATGTTTCAGTACCAGGAGGGCATCATTGGAATTGCCACCTCCCCACGCTTGCGTACATTGGGTAGTCAGTTCGTAATTTCCGGCGGAGACGTTCAGAAATTCAAAGTAACCATCCGTTGCAGAGGATGTGGATTGGAGAACATTCCCATTCAGAAGCAAGGAAACCGTACATCCGCTTACTGGGGTTTTGGCGGGATTCTGATAGACCAACCAGCCGGAGATTTGCCCACTCCCTGTGCTTACATAAACCCAGACAGAGTCAAATGCAACACAGTTGTTGATATCACTTACAGTAACAATGTACTCAGTACTTAACAATGGCGCAACAGAGATTGGATTATCCGATGAAGGTGGTTGGGTATTCCATTGATATGCCAAGCCGCCAGATGCCTGTAAGACAGCCGTATCGCCTGCTTGAATAGACTGGTCTAAACCTGCATTGGCCTGAGGTAGTGGATAGACAAGGATGAAAACATCCGCATATTCAACACAATTATTCGAATCAATAACCAAAGCAGTGGCAAGTCCGGTCATTTGGGGCTGATATTGATGATTTCCCCCAATGAGGGTATCGTTACCCACCATCCATTCAAATACTTGGGCTCCATTTGCAGTTGCAAGAAGCTGTATACTGTCCCCACTGCAGACTTCCCAGGGGACTGCCTGCGCCAGCAATTGGATGTCGTTCACTTCAATATGGAAATCTACACTTGCGCTTAAGCCCAGGGCATCCTCCACAAAAACGGTGATGGTTTTAGAGGCATCTGCCAAGTCGGTGCGGCAATCAGAATTACCCTGTATTGGCATATAGATGCCGCCATAGAAGGGAGGGATGAACCAGTTTGTTGAATAAGGTGGCGTCCCCCCGGAAATATAAGCGCATAACTGAAATTGCTCATCCTTGCAATATGGGGGTGAAGGGAAACTAACCAGATCCACAATCAAACTATTGGCAAGTACTTCGATGGTAGCACTGTCCATTCCTGCACAACCCAAGGAATCCTCATAGGCATAATACACCATCACATTCCCCGGAGGCAGCTGAGATGGATCGAAATATCCATTAGAAACACCAACACCGTTATAGGTGCCGCCTGCAGGATCACCGCCCTGCAACAATACCGGATTTTGAGACGTGGAAACCTGTGCAGGCTGAAGGCTCAGGCTTACAAGGGGGAGCGGATGAAATAAGAGGCTTGCCTCGTTATCCATCATAGAAAGACATCCATTGAGATTATTGAGGGCAGAAACAGCATAAACTCCACTTTGCTGATAGGGTCCAAAGCTGATGGATGATCCCGTCCCACCCCTTTGACTCAGGAGCGTATCGTTCCGGTAAATACTATAGATACAAGAGCTTTGAGAGCCTAGCATCTCCAGGGCAACACCCTGGACGTCTTCACAATAATCCCCACCCCCTTGCAGATGATATGACACAGGTGCTTCAAGAATGGATACCAACATTGAATCACTGTTGGCGCAGCTGGTGGAGGGATCTTCGTATGAATAATGTACCCAATTATTAGTGGGTAAACCTACGGCCTGAAAATCGGAACCCATAACTCCGGAGCCGGAGAAAGTTCCACCGGAAGGACTGGCATAGGGCAGCAGGCTCTCAGTACTTCCTTCACACAGGCTAAGAGGAGAAATCAGATACGTAGAGGGAAGGGACTGAACATCAACGAAGACACTTGCCTGCCCTGCACATCCTCCGAATGTCCCGCTATACACATTCACCACCTGTGAGTGTTGAGGAACAAATTCTATTTGGCTGTCATTAAGGAGCTGAAATCCCTGAATGCCCCAGAAATAGTCAGGGGCACCACTGGCAGTAAGGGTTACAGATTCACCCCTGCATACGACTGCCGGATTGGCGCTTAGACTTATGACGGGACCCGGATCCACAAAAACAACAATGGTATCTCGCGCTGTATTCTGCATCTGATCTACCACATTGATCACATACGATACGGTGTTCATCGGGGTTGCTGAGAACTGCGCAGTCATTTGTCCATTACTCCAGAGAAAATCATAGGGTGGTACCCCCCCGGATGCCACTGCATTGATGTTGTGCGGCTGTCCTGCACATCCCCATTGGTCAGGACCGGCATTGACGCTCAGCGGTATAGCAGCTCCTTTACTTAGCCTGGAAAGGCCACTCAATCCCCCCGAAGCAAAACAACTATCGTGGGTAAATACAGTTCCGGAAGGCTGGTATTCGGCATCCATATCAAATAAGAGTCCACTGGATGCCTGGTAAAGCTTCCACCTGAATACTTCTCCACTGGAGAAACCATTGTCACCCAAACCATCTTCACCATAAACCAGCATTGTCTTACTATTCCCATCCCAGCTTGCCTGCCCTGCACATCGATCTACAGAGGCAGAATCATAAAACACACCCAACATATCTCCCGGAGATGCCGGAACCCCATTGACCGTTATTGAAAGAGAGTCCGGAATGAATATCCTGTGAATAGAGGTAGTAGGTATGGGCTTGTTCCAGCCAGGATCGAGGGTATCAAACAGCACACTCAGGTGTATGCTTGTGTCGAGATTGAATATTAAGGGATTCGCAGATGATATGAAATCCCCTTTCCAGCCGGAGAACTGGCTCCCCGGGTCTGGGAAAGCCTCCAGCAGCATTCCAGTCCCGCTGGTATAGCTTGAAGTATAAGGCAAATTAGAAATCATTTGCCCATTAATACTTACACTGCCGTATCCGATCCCGGCAGCCGAGAGGCTCAGCAAAGGTGCAGATGCCTTTTGCATCTTTACAGCGTTCAGCGGATGGCCCCCGGGCGCAATAAATGAAGTGACAAAACCATCCTGGTCATACACCAGCAAGCGGAAGTAAGCCACATAATTACCCTGCAACCAGGCCTCAACAGGTACAACAATGGTATCTGTCGTTTTGCTCCTCAAGAGCAGGGTATCTGAATAGGTGAGAAAGGTGAAGGGTGTGGTAGAAGTCCTTCCTTGCACTTCCAGGTAGACTTCACGGTCTGAGTCTTTCGTGGAACGCAGCTGGGCTGCAATCCACACCTGCTCATTGTACGTATCCCCGTTCAGGTCAACCTTGTAAGACAACCAGGATTGGGTGAGATCCACCTTCTTATACATCGCCATAGGAACCCAGCCCAGACAGGGATCGGTAGTGTCCGTCCATATCGCTTCAGGGCTGGAGAAACCGGCATAAAACACCTTTAATATGAAGCTGTAGCTGACATTATTGATATTATCGGCCTCCACTGTAAAAGATATATCTTCCGTAGAACCCGGGCTGATCTCAAAAGAATCAGAAACACCAATCAAAGTAGTTGCATAAGATGCAGCATCATACTTTGACAGTTCCAAATAAACTGAATGACTGCCAAAATCCACCTCAGGATCAAAGTGAAACATCAAAGATTCATAATAACTATTGCTGTTGATATCAATAATATCTGTCATCCAGCAACTGTCAAGGCTGAAAACAGGAGCAACAACACAATAGCTGATCGAATTACTCCAGGGGCTGAAGTCCCCGTTATTACATACTGTTCTGACCCTGAATAAAACAGTTTGTCCGACAGAATAACTACGATTTAGAGTGCTGTAATTATTTGCAGGGCTGTCCACATTCACCCAGTCCCCAAAAATGAACTCCTGAACGATATAGGTTGCACCGCTTCCGGCATTATTCCACTGCAAATGCAGGCTCCAAACATTTGGATTAATCGATGATTTTGTTTGTGAGACACTCAGATTCACAGGCGTGAAACAACTGTCGTCTGTAACAAGATATGCAGGAGGACTGAGGCTGCTTATAGAGCCCAGGGCACAATGACTCCCCACCGAAACCTCATAAATGGTATTGGGTATCAATGCCGTCAGATCAAGGAAATTTGCTGTAACACCCGACTGCGTATTCCAGACAGAACTGCTGGTATCCCGGTAATGAACCTCATAGGAGAGTGCAAGTGGTTGCAAAGACCAGTTAATACGGGCTGTCTGCGATCCGATATCCGTGAAAAGCACATTGCCGGGTGGTTGACAGTACTGAACATTCAGCAGGACATCCGAGCGGAAGGTCTGTGTATGCCCGATGGTGGCACAATGAAATACACTGGGGAGATTGGAGGAAGTATAATTCGAATAGGCTTCTTCATCAAAGGCAAACAACAAGCGGACGGGATGATACCCGGGACTGACTGGTGCTACAAAGCTCAGGACACTGGAGCCTGACGTTGCATTGCCTGCAAACAGGCTTCCCAGGGGAGTAAGGGTATCCCAGCTCCCATAGGCATTGGCGTGAAGCATTCTGGAGCTGGGAGTGTTCATCTTCCACGAGACCATCATTGTAACCATACTTCCGGGCACCGGTACTTGCGGCAAAAAGCTGACACTGGTAATTTCCAGTAGCTGTTGAGGATAGGCCTGGCCTGCCACGAGGTTTGCGAGGTTATTTGCGCAGGCAAGGGTAGTTACGGACACTGTGTCGGAGAAAGTACACTGGCTCAGTCCGCCACAGTTTGCCCTGACCCGGAAATCATAGGCTGTCAATTCATCCAGGTTGTTCACAGTGGCCTGGTTGGTGAGGACATTTGTGCCCGATGACCATTGTTGCTGACTGGATTTCTTATGGCTGATCGCATATTCCAGCGCCCCCGGTACCGGATCCCAGCTCAGGCTG
The DNA here is from genome assembly GCA_964590645.1 of uncultured Lentimicrobiaceae bacterium. Lineage (GTDB taxonomy): Bacteria > Bacteroidota > Bacteroidia > Bacteroidales > JAGNHN01 > JAGNHN01. Next base: position 18,797 of record CAZPYJ010000015.1, on the reverse strand, counting down.
ACAGAATGCACGTCTGTGGTGATGGTATGCAGGTTCTGTGGCGTATTGCACAATACCACAGAAAGAGTATCGGACAAACTCTCATTCCCATCCGATACAGTAAGGACATAAGCGGTGTTCTGCATCAGAGTAACAGAGATATTTTGACTACTGCTGTTGAGTCCAGCCGGAATGGAAGTCCAGGCAAACGAATAATTGCCTGTACCATTGGTGGCATAGCCCTGCAACTGAACACTTTCGCCGGCGCAAACGATAAGCTGGCTCTGGCTTGCCCAGGCCTGGAGGGGGCCGCCGATCACATCAATAAAGACGCTGTCGGTGCCGCTGCAGCCGGTCACATTATCCGTCACAGTGAGATGGAACCAGGTAGGGTTCAGCATCGCTCCGCTGCTTGGATTCGCAGCACTGGAATTGTTCAAGAGAGACGCAGGTGCCCATTGGTAGGCATACTGATTCCCGGAAGGAGGTGGCGAAGCGGAAAGGCTAACAGGATTACCGTAATTCACCGATTGGTTGGCACCGGCATCTGCCAGGGGATAGCTATGCACACTGACATTCGTTGCCCCACTCAGCCATCGACCGCAGTCTGTAACTGCACGGCTTGCCCTCACCGTATAGTTACCTCCCAGTTGTACAGGGTCTAAGGGCAAGGCACTTCCTGTCCCCTGGACTCCAGCTCCGCTGATAATCCCGTTACGGTATAGTTGATAAAGCACTCCTATTTCTGATCCACTCAGTATAATATGTCCGCTCTCACCGAGGCACAGATTAAGCTGCGGGGTCTGGGTATAATCGTTTGGCAGCGGATTCACATTAATGGTGAAGTTTTGTGTTACCGTGTTCACTCCATCAAAGACACTGAAGGTGTAATTAGTGGTGGTAGTGGGGTTAAGCATTCTGGCGCCGGAAGGGTTGCCGGGAATAAAAGTGATGTTCCCGGGATTGATTGTCACCGTGTAGTTTTCTGAGCCCCCGCTGATGTTATAATTGATGAAGGTAGCCTCACCTGCACAAACATCCTGTGTTGCAGGATTGACGCTGGCAGCCAAAGGGCCTCCTTTGATTTTAAGGTATATACTTGCTGCAGCTGTGCAAGCGCTTTGGGCATCCGTGACGGTGAGGGTAGCATTGGTCCCGGCAGTAAGCAGGGCCGTTGTGGGGGAGATGACGGTATTCGACTGGAAAGCCTGAGCAGGCTGCCAGTTCACCTGGTAATTGCCTGAACCCCCTGTCACGCTGCAGGGAATGTTGACATAGGTTTGGTAATTCACCTCAAATGTATCGCCCAGCGTGATGATGGGCGTGCCGGATACGAGGATAGACTGTTCACTGGAATAATCTCCGTATCCACATCCATTGTGCCCGCGTACCTTCAGATAAGCCGTACCTGAAAATGCAGGGTTCCAGGTGACGGTAGCGCTGGTTGTATTGCCACTGACACTCCCGGCAGCAGCCGGACTGAGTACCCAGTCATATTCGTCGTACACCGCATTGGATGCCCCATTAGTGGTATATTGGTCAGTACCTGCTCCCTGGCAGCGCTGACTTATGCCAGTGGGTGTTCCCGCCTGACCGGGGAGGGGTTGGATGGTGATGGGGAGCTGGGGGGATGTCAGGCTTTGACCGCAATTGTTCACCGCATATACCGAGAGGTTTGCTGAGCCGGAATATCCTGATGCCCATTGAACGGAAACATTGCTTCCGGAACCGCTTACACTGCCTGCAGATGCAGGTGTTATTGTCCATACATAAGATGAAGCCCCACTGAGCGGGCTGATGTCATATGAATAGCTGCTCCCTTGGCAAGGGTTAGTATTGCCTGTTATCACTCCAGGAGAAGGTGGAATGGTCAAAATAACCACATTGGCACTTCCCGAAGCTCCCCAGCCGCAATTATTGTATGCCCGAAAATAATAGGTTCCGGAAGCGGTAATGCTCTGAGAGCTTGCCGGTGTAGCAGTGGATGTTCCATTGCTATTGGTTCCCTGCCAGTAAATGACACCCCCGTTGCCACCGGAAGCATAAAGAACTGTTGAATCACAGTGGGTACCTCCCCCGCTAAGTGTCACCGGCTGGGGTGCTTGGTTAATCGTTACACTAACGCTACCGGGAGAACCCCACCCACAGGAATTATGGGCCCGGAAACAATAGGTTCCGGAAGAGGTCACAGAGTAAGTGTTAGCAGGTGTGGCGGTAGATGTCCCGTTGCCATTGGTTCCCTGCCAATAAATAGTCCCACCTGCCCCACCACTTGCATAAAGCGTGGCAGTATTGCAATAGGTTCCCCCACCTGACACACTTACTGCCCCAGGCAAAGTGACAATTGTCACGGTCGCGCTTCCCGGGGCACTCCAGCCACAATTGTTATATGCTCTAAAATAATAAGTCCCGGAGGTACTAACGGTTTGCGAGGAGGCAGGTGTGGAGGTGGATGTTCCATTGCTGTTGGCACCCTGCCAATACACAGTCCCACCATTTCCACCCGAAGCGTATAGTAGCGTAGAATTACAGTGAGTACCACCTCCGCTGACTATTACAGATGAAGGTGGGTCATTTATGGTCACACTCACACTGCCGGGTGTTCCCCAGCCACAAGAATTATTTGCCCGGAAATAATAAGTTCCCGTGGAGGTTACGGTGCGTGATGTAGCAGGGGTGGTGGTGGATGTTCCATTGCTGTTGGTGCCCTGCCAATAGATGGTGCCACCGGATCCGCCGGTGGCAGAAAGTGTGGCACTGCTGCAATGTGTTCCCCCTCCACCGACTGAAACACCTAATGGTAATGCATTAACAACTAAGTTTTGATTACGCCAGGAACTACTTCCACAACTATTAACAGCCCTTACGCGCAAGGTCCCACTACTGGTTGGGGTCAGTATTACGCTTGTGCCAGAACCAATGGGTGTACCACCACCTGAATATTCCCAGTTGTACGAAGTGGCTCCGCAAACAGATGGAATGCTGAAAATATATTGTGTGCCTGAGCAAGCTGTTGTTTGCCCAATTAGAGTTCCGGGTTGTGCGGGTATTGCGCAACCGGATAAAGAGATATTGTGAGGACTGGAGATATTTGTAGCATTATGCACAACTCTTAAACTGGCACCCATTGAACCACCACAATTTGGTTGAAAACGTATTTGAATGGTTCTGCTTTTTCCTTTAGCGATATAAAGGTTTGCAGTTGTACTTACAACACCATCATTCACTATACGGAATTGACTGGCATTTGTTCCTGTAAAACTAAGAGACAAGTCTATGTTAAAACCTGAAGTTGATTGATTAGTAAATGTAAGATTAAGAGTGCTAGTGGTATTTGCATTAATATTTCCGAAGTTCAAACTGTTAGTGCTAATAGTCATACTGACAGGAGATGTCCCTTGTAGCCAACCGGAAATTGAGGGAAAGAAATATGCCATACGAGCCGAAACCTGATAAAAACTATTATAATTGCATGGATCATTACCACTACCACATTTTCCTCTGTGCGCCCCAACAACTAACCCAGATGTATTAACCCAGGGACTTCCACTACTTCCGGGTAATGTAGTACCGTGAGTAATTTTAGAATAATCGTTTGCATCTGTTGTCAAACCGGTGCATCTTTCCCAAATATATGTAAATGATTTGTTTGCTCTGGCATACTTTTGCTTACTGTCTCCGTAAGCTGGGTGAGAAACATTGTGAATAACATCACCATTTGAGAGGGAGGCTGTCGTCCAACCCAAATATACTCTGCCATTAGGGTTGATAGATGGTTTTTCTTCCAAGAGCAGTAATGCATAGTCTTCAGTAGATGAAGACATTCCGCTCCAGCTAGACCATAATCTATTTGCTCTGAGTACTTGGGTATGAGCTGCAGCACCAGAATTGCATAATATTGTGCGGTAATCAAAGAAGAAAGCTGCATTTTGCGCACCGCTTTGAGTATTGATACAATGACCTACAGTTTGAAACAAAGGTTGATACAGTTGATTAGAAGTACTGTTAGATAATAATGCACCAGAACACCATATACTGGTTGGTCCAAGACCAAAGGTAGTAATACCTGCAACGGCTCTCCTCAAACTATTAGTACCTGAAAAGCTATTAGCGGTCGCACAGTTAACATCTTCCAAACATGCTGCTTTTATAAATGCTAAGTTGTCTATGTGATTAACATCTTCTACTAAAATGTATTGGAATTCTTCGATCAAATCCAGTGGTATCTGAATCTGTATCAAAACCTCTTCTGCAAAAAATACATGGCTCCATAAAATGTTTTCATAAAACATCCAGGCTCTGTATGGCTCAAATATTTCACCGTTCGTAGTGTAAACAAAGATTTTCACTTCCTCTGAGAGTGAATCGGGTTTTGTAAACTTTATACGTAGTGCGCCTGCCCCCTCTGATTTTACGTGGCTTGTAAGAATAACAAGGCTATCATTAATAATTGCCTCCTCAGACTTTCTTGGATAAGTGATTTGTTCAGAGAAATCAGCAGCACTCAATACAAAAGGTTCTTCCAGCCGTCTCACAACACCTATAACTGATGGAACGGCCTCAGGGTCAATTAGTACCCTTTCTTCCTCTGATAACTGAGGTAGTATTGTCTGAGCTTGAGCCCTCACCTGCAGGACATTAAAAACATCAGAAAGTGTTATTTCTTTATAAAAAACGCTGGTTGTATCAACTAACTCAAAAGTGCTATATTCTTGGGCATTTGTTGAGTTAAATAGTTGCGTTAAAGAAAGTATCACAATTATTAGTGATTTGGTGGCAAGTTTCATAGCTATGTGTTTTGCTTATAATAATGAGGTGTCATCTACTGCGTCAGCTGTTGTAGCCCGAGATAATTTTTATGTTTCGAGGATTCCTAAAAAGATGTGTCATTCTTTTATGGAGGTCTTCGTAGAGAAATCTTAGAGATCCAACTCCACTCTTAAAATTTATAAAGAGCGGTCATTAATCACCAACTATATACTCGCACATATTTTCCCCCGGCCAAACACCAACCAAGCCCAACTGCATCCGCGGAAGCAGAGGTGGTTTCTAAGTGTATGTTGTTTATATCAACAGCTGGCCACCCAGCCGGGAAATTGCGTCCAGATGCGTCCTGAGGGTCGCAGTGTCTCCATTCGTCCTGAGCCTTTGCCAAGCTGGTCAGCGAAACACCTTCGCATCAAAAAACCAGGCCTGGCCATAGTCCAGACGGATTCATATCGATTTCCAAAGGCATTTACACACCAATCCTCTATCAAACAACACTTTATGCATCGATGAGCTGAAATCGGGAACGAAAGAAAAATCTGGTTCACGGAGAACGCTTTTGTTATAAACCCCGATGATGTTTCGAATCTCAGGCAGAGAGAGCGGCAATATACTATTTTTTTGTTATAATAATAACAACTGAAGAAAAAAACAGGCTTACCTGTAAACCCTTGTCCCTAAGTCTTTGCATCTCAATCATAAGGGCAAGTGCCCGAAAAACTCAAAATATTAAGGCGTTGAACATCCCCGGACGGGAGGGTCCAGCCTCAACTTCATTCTGGTATTTCCAGTGAATCTCAAGTAGTCCCGAAAATCATTTTGCCATCCCAACAATAATCCATACTTTTAAAGCCATCTCTGCCAACTGTCTTTTTTACTTCATACTAAGCACTCCCAATAGGATAACCAAACCCTAATACCATCGCTATGAAAAAGTGCACATCCATCCTCAAGCTCAGCCTGATCCATCTGGCTGTTCTCACGGCATTTGTATTGATGAATGCCTGCTCCACCCCCAGCAAATCTGCCGCAGCGCCCCCTCCGGAACCGGAGCCTGTCGTTGCATATTCCAAACAGGTCATTACGCCCTGCACCGGACCGGAATACCGGAGCGACTCGGCCTTTCTTCGCTTCTCCGCCGTGGGAGAAAGTATGGACCAAATGGTGGCCAAGGAAAAGGCAATGCAATCTGCCCGCACCGGGCTGGCCCGCCAGATAGAGGTGAACCTCAAATCTAATATTTCCAGCTATCTCAAATCACAGGAGTACCAGAACGAAGAAGAACTAAGAGAACTGTTCGAACAAATCGTGGATGAGTATTCCATTCAAACGATGCACGGGGCAAAGCCCATTTGTGATGTGCTATTACAAAATGAAGACAATAAGTATCAGTACTATGTAAGTATGGAGATCGAAAATAAAGGGGTGGCAAAAAGCCTGATGGAAGCTGCCAGCAAGGAAGACAAGCTGAACATAGAAATGCACAGGGAACAGTTTCAGAAATTCACCGAATCCATCAAATGGTCGCTTGACGAATGAGGATCACGCTTCTCTTTTTTCTTCTGACTTTGACCTCAGTTCTGGCTTCTGCCCAGACACTGGAGGAGTATGAGGTATTGAAAAATAAACGAGAAGCAGCCTTTCTTGAGAACAAACAAACCCAGTGGGAAAAAGATGAGCTTATTCAGAAGGAGTGGGTAAAGCAAAGGGATTCTGTATTTGCTGCCTATCTGGAAAAAAAATGGACAAGCTTTCGATTGCATACTTCCCGGAAAGAAGGGATTCCGAATAAACCGGATACAGTTCCCTTCTTTGAACCTGAAAAGACAAAAGATCCTTCGAAACCATCCCCCATCCAGGATAGTGATAGTGCAGCAAGCAGCTTCCACCCGGGCAATGTGCTGCACTATTCAGCCCCGCCATCCTATGCCAGTTATTCTGGAGCCACAGAGGATTACACCCTTCCTCATCAATTCCGGTTTTTTGGTAATACAGTAGATTGTGCGGTAGATTCCAACCTTGCTAATCAGACCTTGACCAATGTGCAGGAATCAGTGATTGCCTCTCATTGGATAAGCCTGAGTGCTTCAAACTACCAGGCAACAATACAGAGCCTCACAGAATGGAAGGAAATATTCAACCTTAATGATTACGGTTACTATCTGCTTATCGACTCTCTATGCAGCAGCCTTTGTCAGGACAGCAAAAATTTGAAAACCAGCCTACAATGGTTCTTTCTGATCAGATCAGGCTATGCTGCAAAAATTGCCAGAAACGATGGCAGCCTTTATGTGATGATCCCTTCCTGGAATGAAATATTTGGTTATCCTTATATAGGTTCAGGGCGAGACATCCGCTACTGGTTGCTGTCTGATAAGGACATTGAAGTAGTGGAAATGCTGGATTTTGATTACCACCTGAAGGGCAGAATAGTGGACTTCCAATTGCATTCACCCCCCACCCTTGGCGGCGACATCCGGGAAAAGATCATCGAACTGGATATTCCCGCTGAGGGAAAGGTTTCTTTCAGCTTCTTCTATGAATCACGGCTGATTGATTTCTACCGTGCCTATCCGAACACCAATCTGGAAGTACACTTTAATGCCGGACTCTCCACAACCAGTTTTGAAAGCATTGAGCAAGCCCTGGAACCTATGTTGAGGGGGAAAAGTGATCTTGAGGTCGTTTCTTTTTTGCTAAACCTGATGCATCAGTCCTTCCCCTATGCCTCTGATATCAGGCAATTTGGCGAAGAAAACTTTTTCTTCCCGGAAGAACTCCTGCATTATCCCTTTTCCGATTGCGAGGACAGGGCCGTCTTTTTTTCCTGCCTGGTCAGGATGTTTACCCGCCTTGAGATCATTGGAACCTTGTTTCCCAGACACATCGCAACCGCCATCCGATTTGAGGAGGAATTACCCGGCGCCAATGGGATTATCCTGGAAGGCCACCCATACTACTATGCTGATCCCACGCACATTAATGCGCCAGTCGGATGTATAGAGGAAAAGTTTTTGGAAGCAAGCCCGGTTCTTGTGGAGATTTCCAGCCACAACGCGCCCCGGCAAGGAAGGATTCCTGCAGTATGGAGAGAAGTGAAGGATCAAATATCAACACCCGGAGTCTATCAGAATATGCTTGTACTGCCGGGAGAGGAAGGGGTTTTGATTGCTGGAAGACTCAAGGAAAACCTTCAACTGACTGACACAAATCTTTCTGGTACACTAAGCGACCAGGGCCTTATCCTCCATCTTGATAGAAACGGAAATTATCTTCAGCACCTCAGGGTGGATTTTTCCAAGTCGAGCTTGCCTTTGGAGGTCATCCCTTTTTCAGAAGACATTATCCTGAGTGGTCTTTGGAGCAGGGAAGCCCGGGGCACAGATGGTAAGGATGATTCATCGCCCTTTGAAGGCATCTTTATGGCACGTTTGAGCCGGGACCTGCAAAGCATCAAATGGTTTAAGTCGGAACTATTGCATCCTCCGTCTTCTGCGCATCATCAATATGATTTTCAGTATTATGTAGATGAGAATGGGGAGACTGAATATTTGAGTATTTTCCCAAAAACCAGCCAAAGCCTCTCCTATGCTACCGGTTGGCAGCCATCTGCCAAAAAGATTCTCTTTTCCGGATCCGTCCGTTTTCCCCAAATGCTTACAATGCATAGCACCCTTGCGGTGGAAGAAATCAGTCAGTATTCTATCCCGGAACTGCTGAAACAACTCTACGATGCATACCTCGATGAGAAAACGGAACCATCTATTGCAGGTCTTTTTGCCACCACACAATTGATAGAACAATACAGTCCCCATCTCAGTGGCAAGGATATTCAACGAACCTTCCAGAAATACAACCCTGATTTCATTCAATCCAACAAACCACTCTACGAGACCATTGGTTCCATCAAATCGATTGACAGGCAACACAAACAGTTTAGGATAAAACTGGCGAAAGATTATGTGGATGTGATGCTGATGCGTATTCAGGATGATGCAAGAATGGCTTTGGTGCCATTATCCAATGGAGATATTCAAATCAATATTGAGGATGGGTTTGAGGTTTCGCAAAATCAAAAAGTGTGGGCCAGGGTGAATCACATCGTCCTGGATAAACACAAAGGTGATTTGGTTATCGCTTTTCAGAAATTAATGATTAAAGACACCAGACGCGTCAACATATTAAAGGAGATTTTGCAATGAAAAGCAGAAGCGCAAACAGATTGATTTTGACATTGGTTTTCTGCATTCCATTATATGCAGGGTATGCGCAGGAGGACATCAATGAGATGGAAAGCATAAGGTCAGACCCAGGATATGTGTATGGCTATGGAAAGAATTTGAACAAGGATTTGGCTGAAAGGGAAGCCTACTTGCAGCTGGCCAGCAAGATAAGCATCACCATTGAAGGCCGCACCACGATGCAGATTCAGGAGAGGCAGGATTCCATAGCATCCTCTACGCAGATTTATATCGATGCGCGAACGAGTCAAGTGCTAAACAACACACAGCGTAAATCAGCCCTGTTGAACACCGGAGAGTATGCAATGCTTATTTATATCAGCGAAGACGAGATACAGAAGTATTTTCGGACGATAAAAAACAACGTAGACGATTATCTCAGGGATGGAAAAGCCTTTTTGGAAGACAACAGAATAGGATTGGCGCTACATCAATTCTACACTGCCAAAGGAATGTTGGAGTTGCATCCTGATAAGCTTGACCTCCGATCGGCCCTTGCCGGAAAAGACTCCAGTGCCACCCATATCATCCTTGACAATATCATCAAAACAAGCCTGAGTGATATTCACCTTGAAATAAGAAATTGTGAAGAAAAAGGTGGAGAGGTTCACATTGATTTGTGGGTAAGTTACCTCCAGCAGGCAGTCAAAGAGCTTAGCTTCAGATACAATGATGGCCGTGTTACCAACAAGAGAGTAATCGTTAAGGATGGCCTTGCAACACTGATCCTCGATAAGGCTAACGCTATACTGCTCGATGAGATAAAGCTTGAAATTGTGGGAATGGACCATGCAAACGTGGATCCGGATAAAACCATAGCACAAGCCCAACAAACAGCCCGTGAACTTACTTTTCTTGAAGCGCACAAATCCCTTTCAATGGCTTCCTGTCGAGACCGAAGATCCGGCGCCAGTGAGAAAGCCTATCCCCCCGCCATCGTTCCTGACAGAAAGATATCCGCGCGTAATTCCGCTACAAAGCCAGTATCTGATCCTCTGATTAAGCCGGATATGCTGCGCAAGGTGCAGGAAATCTGCGCCAGTATTGAGGACAGGATGCCGTCGAAAGTATATCCCTATTTCACTGCGGATGGCAGGAAAATGCTGGATCAGATGCTTCAAAATGCCGCATCAGTGCATTTCTTCCGTGAGACGGAACAAAGCCCTTACCTGGCAGTATATAATCAGCGCCAGGAAATAAGAGATATTCCATTAAGCATTAATTACAGTAACAATAAACACACGGTTATTGAGAAACTGAATTTTCAGTTGGATTCAAGCGGACAATTCATTGACGGCCTTTCTTTCGGGCTAAGCCAGCAAACCCTGGAAGATTTGATGAACCGGAGTGAACGTTTTGGGAGTGATGAACATAAATACACACTCATCCATTTCCTGGAAAACTATCAAACGGCCTATGCCCTGAAAAGACTGGACTATATTGAGAAGCTTTTTGATGAAAATGCGCTCATCATCGTAGGGAAGGTACTTATAGATGCCAGGATATCCAGTCCTTCCTACGCTGAAACTGTCACCATTGAGCAAGTAGAGTATATCCGTCACAGCAAAGCATCCTATATCAAGAAACTCAGGGATGTATTCCGCAGAAATGAGTACATCAACATCGTTTTCCAGGAAACCCGCTTTGATGTTTCCAATTCGAAAGAATCTGTGTACGGTATCCAGCTCGAACAATACTATTATTCAAGTAGCTACTCCGATTACGGATTCCTGTTCCTGATGCTGGATCTGAGCGATAGCCTGCGCCCGCTGATCTATGTAAGAAGCTGGCAACCGGAAACCTTCCCCGACGGCAGCATTGTGGGATTACCTGATTTTAAGTTGTATTGATGGCCTTATCCATTGAGAGCTATCGCACTTCCGAATCTTTTATGCAACGTACTGAAAAACGCACGTCTACCGGCCTATCCCCCCGGCGTATTCCTCCTTTGCCCGATTTCAATGCGCGAAAAAACGCGCGGTTCTGAATACCACTTGTTGCCGTTGACGTCCAAAAATATGCCTCCTTCTTCTCGCTCCAGCTCCCCCCCCCGTTATCCATATAACCACCAGGCAGAATGGAGAAGTGGTATAAATCCAAGGTCAGATCTTTGGGCCAGTTTTCCACTGCCTTGAGCTTGTTTCCGGCCACTTTACTACGATACCCTAATCCATCCCAATCGTTCATATCAAGCGTACTGTCCAGGTATTGCTCTAACAACCTCCAGTCGTGATCACTGGCTACGTGCCAATAATCAGGGCAAATGCCCTGGGGTCCGTACTTTCCATACATCATTGCTTCTGCCCAGGTATACAAGCCCCCGTATTCCCGGCAATTTTCAGGATTATCCCCGTAGCAGTACTTCTCAATAATATCATTATCTCTTGATCTATGCGTGGAAGGCTGGTAAATACCCACATTGAGATTGCGGGAAAACCAGCAACTACCCCCAATCTCTGTAGTTTCGTACAAATCTCCTTGATAATCAATTATGGAAGGACAGTCACTCAGGGAAATCATCTCTATGCGGAAAACAGAATCCTCAGGGGTAACCAGGATGGTATCCATCTTTGGAAAAGCCTCCGGGTGTGTTACCTCAACCACATATTTGCCAATTTTTAATGGCCGTTCACGAGGGGTGGTTCCATCCTCTTTTCCATTAATCTTCAGTTTGGCAGCATAGAAATCCGGCGTAAGTATCCTGACCATCCGTTGATCACTCAACACCACTTGCTCCCGCCGGGTCTGATCTGATGTCACTTCAAAATTAAGACTGAAAGGCATATACCCCTCTTTTTGAAAGCTAATAGAATACTTCCCGGCTGGCACAGAATCGCGATAAAACACATTGCCGAAAACATTGCTTTCTATTTTGCCCTCCCATTCAAATAGGACATCCGGGGGCTGGATATTAATTACCAGGCTACCTTTCTGGCGGTCAAGGCTCAGTTTTTGTCGAATCATTTCGTTTCCCCTGACCGATAAGTTTAAAGTCTTGGTTTCATAGTACTTGCGAACAACATCAATTCTATGTGTTTCTTTCGACAAGAAGCCATCAAAGACACCCCTAACAACCACTTTTCCGTTGATCCATATCTCTGCATCCTCTGGATCTGCTTCAATCCTGACAGGCGCAAAAGCCTTCTCCATATTCACAACAAGCGGGGTTTCCTGTTTTCGGTTTATCGAAACTTCACGCGTCATTGTCTTATACCCAATTTTCTCCACTACCAAGGAATATTTCCCGGGCCTTAACTGCTCGCTGAACGGGGTTTTTCTTCTGAGTCCGGAAGGATTGATGGTAACTATGGCATCATTCTCTGGCTCAGAACTTAAATTCAGCCAACCAAAATCTTCTATTAAGGGGAAATGCCTTTTGATCACTGTATCCTTAATCACATATACCGAATCAAAAGCGTCCAGGTGGTTTTCTTTTCTTATTTGGATATAGTGCCATCCTTCGCTCAGATACTCACTCTTAGGTGTCAGGCCAATGCTTCTGCCATCAATGATCAGTTCTGCACTCAGGGGGGTGGAAGACACATCGAGACGTCCTTTCAAGTCATCCCGAACAAGCTCTCGGATCACCATATCACGCTCCAGCTCTATGGTAACCGTATATACACGGTTTGGTTCAAAGCGGATACGCTCAGAAGGAATCGGGGTTGAAACATAGCCCTCTTTCGAGACTTCTAATCCTTTATCTCCCGGACTAATAAAGACTTTGTATTTGCCATTCTCATATACTTCATCCTCAATCCCTTTATTAGATTTGAATCGCAAGCCTTCGGTATTGGCCGTAACTACGATCATTGCACAAAACTCATCATTGCGGTTTTTGCGCTGCTCGCTCTTTGTGATGACCGCCATTGGATCTTCCTTCAACTGACTGGTCACCTTCAAACCATCGGCATAGGCCGGAATCCAGAACAACATCAAAAAAGAAACAAAAAGCAGCGCCAGGGAAACTGATCGGACAGCGTCAGACATACCAAGGTAAGTTTTGAGGCATTCTCCGGCAGAGAAGAATGACCTGTAATGGACGAACAATACGATTTCGACAGGAGTAAAAATAGGAAAAAAAAGAAAATGACAGGCAGCTACTTCTACTCAACATCATTCAGTAAATACCCCCGCTGCCCTCAGCTCCATCTCGACTGCGCTCGAGGCAAGCGCTCGGGGAGCGTGTCCTTCGACTGAGGTTCATCAACGCAAACGCTGCCCGAGCGCTTGCCCTGAGCACTTACCCTGGGCTTTTCCGAAGGGCTGCCGAAGCCACCACAATACAAGGCTGACTCTCAGGTGTGAATGGCTGATCGTTGAAGGCGCCGAAAAAGGAAAGGGCCTCGAAGCCGCTGGATGTCATCAGTTCCCTGAGCGTGTCCGGCTGCAGGGCGAGCAGGGGAACGCGGTTCTCTATCACCGCTCCGGTGGCTTTTTCCCGTAAAAGGGTGTGAAAGATGATCTGCTCCGGACGTCCCGAATATTCATAATGGCGCTCAAAAATATGGTCCTCTGTTTCGATGCTGGACAAGCCGGTCAGGCCCTGATCGAAGATGCGCGCATAATTGATGATCTGCATCATCATCCGGCCTCCGGGAACAAGCCTTTGACGACACATTCGCAAGACCTTCTCCACTTCCTCCCGACTTGGCAAATGCACCAGGGTATTCCCAAAGCACACGATATGATCGAAACGCTGATCTCCCAAAACCCTCTCCATTTCCAGCATTCCAGCCTGCAAGAGTTGCAGCTTCGTCCCGGCGTCCGGGAATTTCTCGCGGGCCAGGGCAAGCATCGCCGCATCGGGATCCAATCCATAGCGCTTCTCAAAATCCGGCATCAGGGAAAGCAAAAGCGAAGCACTCCCACAACCCAGGTCGAGCAGGGCCTCACGCTGCGGCGCGGAATGGCGCAGGACGAACTCCCGCTGCGCAGGCTGGAAAGGAAACAGCTGATCGTAAACACGAGCGATGGAAGCGTAGAAGGAAGAAGGTTGGGGTGACATAATAATCTGATTATCAATTTTCAATGTTCAATTTTCAAGGTTCAATGTCATTGGCCAATGTCATAGAAGATGCTATTGATAATTGCCACTATCAACTGACCACTGACCACTGACCACTGACCACTGACCACTGACCACTGATCACTGATCACTGATCACTGCTCTCCCGATTCACTTCGTTCATCGGGATGAGTTCGACTAAGCATTCTGCTGCGTTACACTTGCAGAACGCCAGTCTCACTTCAACTGATCACTGAACTACCGCATTCCTTTCAGGTACCTGTAAAGCTCACTATCGGTGGAAAGCACCACGGTGGTGGTAGAATCAAAGGTGTTGCGGAAGGTTTCCATTGATTTCATAAAGGCGTACAGGTCGCGGGCGGCCGGGGTTTTGTCGTAGGCGTCGGCATAAATGGCGGCAGCCCTGGCATCGGCCTCACCCATAATTTCCTGGGCGGTGCGGAAGGCTTCCGACTGGATAGACTTCAACTCTCTTTCCTTTTCTCCATTAATGCGGGAAGCATTCCCCTGCCCTTCTGAACGGAATTTATCGGCGATTCGAAAGCGTTCGCTGCGCATCCTTTCATACACCTGGTTGCGCACTTCCTCCACATAATTGATGCGCTTAAAGCGGACATCCAGTATCTCTATCCCCAGGTCTTGCGCCCTTTTATTGGCAGATTGAAGAATCATCTGCTGGATATTCTCCCGGCCCACAACGATGTTCATCAGGCTGTCCTCAATAAAATCTACTGTGGTAGCACTGGTATCCGGCTTGCGGTTGGTGGAGCGTACTGCCTCTTCAATATTGTGGTTGGCAATGAAATCACGGGTTTCTCCATCAAGTATATCATCCAGACGTGATTGTGCACCTCTTTCATTGGTGAAACGCTTGAAAAACTGAAGTGGATCGGTGATCTGCCAGCGTGCATAGGTATCCACGAAGATGAACTTCTTGTCCCGGGTAGGGATTTGATTGGGATCGCCGTCCCATTCCAGAAAGCGCTTCTCAAAGAAATGGACACGCTGGATGAAAGGCACTTTGGCTCTCAGTCCGGGCGTAGAAACCGCCTCACCCACAGGGCGGCCAAACTGGGTTACCACGGACTGCTGGGTTTCTGGAACAACATAAATGGTCTGGCTCAGGGTGATAAGGGCGAGAATGGCCAGAATGATGATCAGGATATATTTAAAGTTTTTCATTGTTCTGGCTTTTAAGGGTTTTGACGTTGCATTTGCATTTGAAGCAGGGGAAGGACGTTGTTGCCCTTCTCATCGGTGATGATCTTATTTCCGAGTAGCGGAATAACTTCTTCCATCGTTTCCAGGTAAATCCTGCGCCGGGTCACTTCCGGTGCTTTGACGTACTCGGCGTACAGATCTTCAAATCGTTTGGCCTCTCCCATTGCGCGGTTCACTCTTTCCGTGGCATAGCCTTCGGCTTTCTGAATGGTTTCTTCCGCTTCTCCTTCGGCGCGGGGGATGACCTTGTTGTATTCGGAGCGAGCCCGGTTGATGAGGGTTTCCTTTTCCTGCTGGGCTTCATTTACCTCATTAAAAGCTGCTTTGACCGGATCGGGAGGATTGACATCCTGCAGCACAACCTGATCGATGCGCAATCCCAGGGAGTACTCCTGGCAGAGTTCCTGGATAATGACTTGCACTGTGCTGGCCACTTCCGTACGACCTACAGTCAGTACCTCATTGACTGTGCGGTCACCCACCACCTGACGCACTACGGATTCAGAAATATCACGCAGGGTCTTCTCCGGATGCCTTACTTTAAACAGGTAATTATAGGGATTGTCCACGCGGTATTGCACCACCCATTCCACATCGGCCAGGTTCAGGTCGCCGGTGAGCATCAGGGATTCGTCTTTAAAATTATCGCGGCTATAGGTGGACTGAACGCCCGCCTTGACCGTCCGGAAACCAAACTCCAGCTTTTGCTGGCGTTCGACCGGTACTTTGTACACCCGCTCGATGAGGGGGATCTTCACATTTAAACCCGGATCCACCGTCCTTACATATTTACCGAAGCGAACGATCACGCCTTCTTCCTCCGGGTCGATCTGGAAGAAAGCGCTGAACAAGAGGATCAGGGCAAAGATGCCCAGGACTACGAGTTTAACATTGCGGGCAATAAAATCACGGCTGCCGGGCGGAAAATTAAAATCAGGCATTTTCTGGGTCTGCATCGTATTGGGATTTTGAGATGAGGAGTATAATGGGCGAAGATACGGAATGTCTCAATGATCAAGGTTCAATGTCCAATGTTCAATGACATTGAGCATTGAAAATTGGATATTGAAAATTGGCTTCTTCCGACTTCAAACAAAAAGAGGGCAGTCACATTAGCGACAGTCCTCTCTCTTAATCTTGTGATCAGCTCAGGTTTCCTCAGGGCTGGGCGGCAATCAGTCCACGTTTCTTCAGCAAAGGTGTCCGGGAAGGATCCTGGCCCCTGAAGCGTCGGTATTGAGCCATTCCTTCATCATTTCCACCTTCGGATAGGATGTGTTTCCTGAATTTCGTGGCAATATCCCGGTTGTAGAGGTCACCGGAATCGATAAAGGCCTGATAGGCATCGGTATCCAGTACGGCAGCCCAGAGATAAACATAATATCCGGCGGCATATCCTCCGACGATATGGTTGAAATAGGTGGTGCGATAACGTGGAATAATCTCCTCCGGGAGTCCAATGGTTTGCATTGCATTCGCCTCAAACTCTCTGACATCAACTTGCTTTGGCTCGGTGAAGCTATGCCAGTCGAGATCGAGCAAAGCGGCGGCAATAAATTCAGAAGTAATAAAGCCCTGGTTGAAGGTGGCACTGAGTTCCAACTTTTCGATCAGCGCATCAGGGATGACTTCGCCTGTTTCATAATGCTTTGCATAAATACGCATCACATCCGGATGGGCCGCCCAGTTTTCCATAATCTGAGAAGGAAGCTCTACCATATCGCGGTGCAGCTGGCCTGCAATGCGGTTGTATTCTCCATCGGTAAAGAAACCGTGCAGGGCGTGCCCGAATTCGTGGAAGAGGGTACTGGCCTCATCCCAGGTGAGCAGGGCGGGCATAGCGCCGGCTGGACGAGTGAAATTGGTGGTGATGGTCACAATGGGATAGATCTTTTGCCCATCCTCATAGTATTGGGAGCGAAGCCGGCCACACCAGGCCCCTACCCTTTTGCCGGGACGGGGATGATAATCCAGGGTCAGCAGAGAGAGGTGGGAGCCATCGGCATCCAGCACTTCATACACCTCTACCTCAGGGTGATAAACAGGAAGATCGGGGACAGGCTTGAAAGTGATCCCGAACAATTGTTCGGCCACATAGAACATTCCGTCGCGCACATTCTCCAGCTTAAGATAGGGTTTCAGTTCATTTTCATCCAGATCATACTTGCGCTGCCGCAGCTTCTCTGCATAATACCACCAGTCCCAGCTCGCCAGCTCAAAGTCGCCGCCTTCTTCATCAATAATGGCCTGCATTGCTTTCATATCCTCACGGGCCATTGCCAGGGCAGGGGTGAGCAATTCATTCAGGAATTCATACACCGCATCCGGAGTTTTGGCCATATTCCGGATAATGACATAATCTGCAAAGGTCTCATACCCCAGCAGAGAAGATTTTTCTGCGCGCAGATTTACGATATTCAGAATCGCTTCCTTGTTGTCAAATTCATTGTCATTATCGCCCCTCATAAAATAACCACGATACAATTGTTCTCTCAAAGCGCGATTTTCAGCATACTGGAGGAAAGGGATCATACTCGGTTTCTGGAGGGTAAAAACCCATTTGCCTTCCAGGCCTCTTTGTGTGGCTTCGGTGGCAGCGGCCAGGATACTTCCTTCCGGTAGCCCGGCAAGGTCTTCTTCCTTGTCTAATACCAGTATAAAATTCTCATTGGTCTCTGCCAGAAGGTTGTCGCGGAATTGAACCTGATTGCGCGATAAGTCCTGGTTGAGCTGACGCAACTTTTCCTTTCCTGCTTCATCCAGCCTGGCTCCGTTGCGCACAAAGTCTTCATAGTATTTTTCGAGGGTCCGCAGCTGGAGACTGTCCAGGCTTAGTGATTCTTTCTGATCATAAAGCGTTTTGATCCTGGCAAAGAGCCCTTCATTCAAATTGATATCATCGCTATGGGCTGTGGTCAGCGGGGCAACCTGGCGGGCGATCTCCTGCATTTCAGGACTGGTCTCGGCTGAGTTCACACTGTAGAACACACGGCTCACATTGGCCAGCAATCGTCCGCTGCGATCGTAGGCCGCAATGGTATTCTCAAAGCTGGGAGGCTCCGGATTACTCACGATGGCCTCAACTTCAGCTTTCTGATCGGCGATCCCTTTTTCAAAGGCCGGCAGGTAATGGGCGTTTTCAATTTTGCTGAAATCAGGAAACCCGAAGGGGGTTTCGAAGGGGGTAAAGAAAGGATTGTCCATTGCTTCCTCTTTTGGTTCCTGGGATTGACAGCCAGACAGCAATAGAGCCGTGGCCAACAGAAAGGAAAAAATCGTTCTCATAGTACTGGGTTTTGGTATCTCATTTTGTGGAGTACAAAGATAATCAGAGTTCTGATTCCTGTAGGTCAAACCTCAGAAGCGACCCTTCAGCTGCCCTTCGGCTTCCCTTCGGCTGCGCTTAGGGCGAGCGCTCAGGGCGAGCGCTCAGGGCAGGCGCTCAGGGCAGGCACTCAGGAACCGCATAAGGGTGAGCCTGCCTACCTGCAGCCAGGCAGAGATGAGGAGAAACCCCTTTGCGGCCTTGGCGTTAATCTTGGCGCCTCTGCGTTAAAATT
>CAZPYJ010000014.1:50299-99324 GCA_964590645.1 uncultured Lentimicrobiaceae bacterium | reverse complement strand
GAATGGGGGGTCAGCATCACCGGAATAGGGGGGTCAATATGGAGCGGAATATACAGCTAAAGCCTTTCTCGCAAATGGATTGTTGAATATCTCGTAAAGAAATGCCATTTGCTTAGTCTTTTATTTGGTAAAAATCTTTGGTTACTTCTTTTTCTTCATCCGTACATTCAAAGTCTATGTCATTGAGTGAGGAGAGGTTTACGTACAATTGGTTTTTGTCCAGCAATTCGCAAAGGTGTTGTTTCTGTTCTTCCAGACTCAATGCTTTGTATTCCTCAATGTGTTCATCCTGTTTTTTGATGTCCACATTATAGTTCAAAAAGCTTTTTGCCTTCATCTGCTCCCAAATTACTAATAGGGCATCAGTGTCTTTGGCTTCTTCAATCTGTTCAATTAAAATTTGGTTGTATTTTTTTAGTTCGAGATAGGTGAATGAACCACCGCCTTTCCAATTGTAATTTTTTGAAATGCCCGATTGTTCTCCATTAATTACATTTATTAATCGTTGCTTACTGTCATTTTCCCCATAATCAAGTTGCTCAACACCTATATATTGTCTTTTCATTTTATGCGTAACTGCTGCTGTTGTGCCACTACCGAGATGATAATCTAAAATTATATCAGAATTATCCGTTGTTAAGTCTATTAACCTTTCAAGAAGCTTTTCGGGTTTCTTTCCTTTCCTTAATGTGACACCACCTTCATTGTGTATATCATTTGGTAGCACATCATTCCATATGTCAGATATCATTTCACCAAATTCCCATCTATCATCAATTTTTATCAGGCGGTCTTTAAAGAACAGGATAGCGTTGCCTTTAAATAAATAGTAGTCACTATGATTTTCTCTGCTGAATACAAAGGTTTTCGTATCATCTTCTTTTGAGAGATATTTTAGTTCTTTAACTCCTGCAGAAATACTCTTATCATCCAATCCAGCAAAACGAATTACTCTATCCTTATTCTCTATAAAGAAGTTTTCAAGTTCAATTTCATAATCTGCCCCTAAATCTTTTCTTAACTTACTTTTTTGAATATTCTTAAATGAAGAAAAAGCATCTAGAACACTTTCGTACTCCCATTTCTCAGGATTGCCGTTTATGTTTTTAATTATTGAGTTATATCGACTATCTCGTTCTTTGCCTCTAAACACCTTGTTTGGTTTCCAACTGGATGACTCTTTACTATATAAGACTAAGAACTCACTTACATTAACAACACCAGGATTAATGACTTTGGCACCTGAAACTGAACTTCTTTTTATTGTAATAATGTTTTTTCGGTTTTCTTGTCCAAATACTTCGTCTAACAAACTAATCATATAGCCTATCTCATTATGGTCAATACTTACCGCCATTGTTCCACTCTTATTTAATAATGATTTTGCTAATTCAAGGCGGTTTTTGACAAATGTTAGCCAAGTTGAATGATTAAAAGTATCGTTATACTGAAAACTATCATTCCCTGTATTGTAGGGCGGGTCTATGTAAATCAGTTTCACCTTTCCTGCAAATTCCTTTTTTAGTGAGTGCAATGCCAAAAGGTTGTTACCTTTAATAATCAGGTTGTCGGTAATAGTGTCTTCAGGCAGCCCTCTTTTCTTGTTCAGTTCGGCATCACGGGTAAATATGCTAAAGGGGTGTTCACCTTCTTTATCAAATACTTTGGCGTTGGTAAGCACTTTAGGTTCGAGTAGCTGGGTTATTTCGTCCTGTGCAAGTATTTCATTAAAGAAAATTTCCTCCCGTTTCTGTTCTTCTCGGCTTTGTCCGCCTTCCAGTATGCAGTCTTTAAATGGCCATACCAGGGATACTTCATTGCGTTGTTTCAGGTATTTGCCGTCTATGGTTAGCCCAACTTTGTTTTTGTATTGGGTGTAACTGTCATTAAGATAGTTTTTCTGCTCCAAGAATTGGCTGAACAGGTTTTGGTTAAAAACCAAGCTGTCTTTTACTTTCACGAAAAACTTCTCCTTCAAGTCGGCATTGTCGAGCAGCAAACCGATGAGTTCTTCATCAAAATTCTGTGCTTTGTTTAGAACTACCCATTTTTTCAGCTCTCCTTCATCGGTAACGAAGTTGGGTTCTTTTTTTAATTGCCGTTCGAGTGTTTCGTATAATTTCATTTATCGTCTTTTGGCTTTGTTAATTTTGTTTTTGAGTTCAATTTCTGCAAAGGAGAATCGGAAGCATAAGGCACTTTGCCTGAAGGAACAAACTTTGAAGAATCAGTTAGGTGTACTTCTTGGTCATCAAAGAAGATATGAGCACCAAAAGCCTTGAGAACGTTATCTTTAGAAAGTCCACCTAAAAAGTATGCTTCATCTACATACACACTCCATTTTCTTAGGGTTTTGATGACTCTCATATGTGATGGAGCATTTCTCGCAGTAACAATTGCCAGTCGTAAAGGCGAAAGCTCAACCGATTCAGGCAGTTCTTCCTGTATTTTGGAAAGCTTGATCAGTAATTTAGCAAATGGCCCTTCTGTAAGTGGTTCATCTTCGTGCTCCTGCTCATACTTATGAAATGCTTCAATTCCTTCTGTTTTGTATCTGTGTTCAGATTCGTCTGAAAATATAACGGCATCTGCATCAAACGCCATTTTTACACGGTTATCGGTAGGCTTAAACTCATTAGGTGGCTCGTAAATAAATGCAGCAGCACTTTTCCGGGAATCAATTACCGTTTGCACATCTTTCAAATCCTTACTTAGAAACAGGTCAATGTCAAAAGCATCAATGTATGGAGCTAAAGGCTCTCCGCCACTAAAAGCCATTCTTGTTATGTCAAGGTCGTACTTGTGAACAGATTTCATAATTCTCACACCGGTCTCAGGACTGTTACGCGACATTACAACTACTTCTACAATCCTCTTTTTAGCGTTTTGATTTAGATGTAATAAACTTTGAACCAAGTAAAAAGCTGTTCCTGGTTCGAGCGGATCATCTTCGTGTTCAAGTTGATACTTGCGATAGCCTATTATTCCTTCTTTTTCAAATATTTCATTTTCCTTCTCAAGATTGAAAAGTGCACGGCTTGAAACACCGATTACTAATATATCCGAAAAATTTACTGGCATATTGTTTTTATAATCATCGTCAAATTTAATTCTATTCTTCTGTTTTCTTCGTCCGTGCGCTGGCAAAAAATAGGCTCTTTGGTTTTTCAGCGTTGGATCTGTGTTTCGGCAAAACCAAATGTGCCTGTTTGCGCGTGGACTTTTTGCATATTGCCCAACGCTTATGCAGGCCTGTGTCTTGGCCGCGTGGGGCGGTTAATATTTTATCTCACAGGCTTTGCGTTTGCGCCTTGCTATGTGGGGTTTCACTTTCCCAGGACTCTATTCTTCAAATCCATTTGTTCGTGCAGCACTCTTACGATCAATATTTCTTCTTCATTCAGTTTTTGGTAGAAGATAATATGGCGGCCAATGCGAAAGCCCATCACAGCCTTTACAATTCCTGAATACTCCTTTCCAATGTTCGGATATTTTGCGATTTCCCTGAAAGTATGGATGAGCTGTGTATAATACTTTTCAGCCTGATTCACTGACCATTTTTCATTCGTATACTCCCAAATATCATTAAGATCGCTGACAGCCTTATTAGACAATTTATACTTAGTCATCGGCCTTCTTCTTTGATTTAAGGCTTTCCAAATGAATTACAGGGTCGAAGTCTTCAGCAATCCCACTGTCCAAACCTTCCTGGAGTGCCTTTCTG
This sequence comes from uncultured Lentimicrobiaceae bacterium, assembly GCA_964590645.1. GTDB lineage: Bacteria > Bacteroidota > Bacteroidia > Bacteroidales > JAGNHN01 > JAGNHN01. Next base: position 95,600 of record CAZPYJ010000014.1, on the reverse strand, counting down.
AGTGAGATTATCTTATTTTCTTCTTCCTCCAGAAGCCTTAAGCCGGCACGTATCACTTCACTGGCATTGTTATACCTTCCATCAGAGATACGCCCCTTAATAAAATCATCAAAGTAATGCCCAAGTGATATGGATGTGTTTCTGCTCATAGTTTAGTTATTTCGACAAATATACCAATATTTGGTACATCGATCAAGGGAATGGTACTATTAATCCAACATATCGCTCAGTGCAAAGGCGGGATGAAGTGTGATTTAGCCGCGCATAGCTGGATTGTTATCTTGGCTTAAAAAAATTCATTTTCCACTTACGCGCCGCCCTGGGTGGCCAAGCCTTTTCGCCATAAGGCTTGCGTTTGCCGAATAATAGTAGTGGTATCTTCCTTAATCTTTATGAATTGCTCCTTTATGGATGGGCAAAGCGCATCCAATTTGAGAAAGCTAAGAAAAACAAATGCTTACACGGAGCACGCAAAGGAGGCACAGAGGATGCTAAGCAAAGGCGGCCCCTTTGGGGCCTTCAAAATTTGAAACCGCGCCTATCTCTCTTGCAACGATAATCATAGCTCCCTCTCCTATTCCTATTCCTATCCCTATCACTATCCCTTTTTATAGACACAAATCCATATCACAAAATGCCCTGAGAAATCTGCGATGATCTGCGGGATCTGCGGGAAATATTTAACCGCAATGAGCGCCAAGAATTCGCAATGGGCGCAAAGCGGTCTTCTCCTTCCCTCACCTTATGACTTATGCCTTCTGACTTATTATTTAAATGGGCCGCCCCTTCGGGGATTGGTAACCCTCTGACCTGTTGACCCTCTGACCTGCTGACCTGCTGACCTTCTGACCTTCTGACCTGCTGACCTTCTGACCCTGCTGACCTTCTGACCCTGCTGACCTTCTGACCTGCTGACCTGCTGATCTTCTGATTTTCTGACCTTCAGATCTGCTGATCTGCTGCCCTTCTGACCCTGCTGCCCGCAGGGACGCGATCAATGTTCAGTTTTCAACATCCTATGTCCAGGGGCAATGTTGAATCACATTGGGGTCCGGCCTTGAAAGTCGAGTCTTATGTGGCGGAAGCGAAAGCATCCCGGTACAGTATTCCAAAACCAACACCGCCCGCTGCCTCCCTTTTTACTTTCTTTGCAAAACCAATGTTTACACTTAACAATATATCCGTTCACTTCTCCGGGGATTATCTCTTCCGCGACCTCAGCCTCCTTATTACACCCCAGGACCGCATCGGTCTGACTGGTCGCAACGGAGCCGGCAAGACCACCTTGCTGCGCATCCTCAAAGGAGAAATGCTTCCGGAAAAGGGAGAAGTGGCCATCCCCAGAGGAAAAACCATCGGTTACCTTCCCCAGCAAATGGAAACCCTCGGTAAAGGCAGCGTGGTGGAGGAAGCCCGGAAAGCCTTTCAGGAGGTGCTGAACCTGGGTGTTCGGATAGAAACCCTCAACCGCGCCATCACTTCCCGAAACGATTACGACAGCCCGGATTACCATCGTCTTATTGAAGATCTTGCCCAAAGCAATGAAAGATACCAGATGCTGGGGGGGCATACTATGGATGTCGATATTGAAAAAACCCTGACCGGGCTGGGATTTCAGCGCAATGAACTGCATCAGCCTATCCGTACTTTCAGCGGGGGGTGGCAGATGCGCGTGGAACTGGCAAAAATCCTCCTCAGCCACCCCGACCTCCTATTGCTTGACGAGCCTACCAATCACCTTGACATTGAATCTATTCAATGGCTCGAAGGCTTTCTGGAATCTTATCCCGGTGCCGTCATCCTCGTATCGCACGACAGGGCTTTCCTCGACAATGTCACCCGGCGCACCATCGAACTCTCCGGAGGCAGGGTCTATGATTACAAAGCCTCTTACTCCGGCTACCTGGAGATGCGCGAAAGCCTGATGGAGCAGCAAATGGCTACCTGGTCGAACCAGCAGCGGGAGATCGCACAAATAGAGCGCTTCATCGAAAGATTCAGATACAAAAACACCAAGGCTCGCCAGGTACAATCGCGGATCAAACAACTTGAAAAGATGGATGTGGTGGAGCCCGACCTCCCCGATGGGGCTGCCATTCACTTCCGCTTTCCCCCTGCCCCCAGGAGCGGAAAAGTGGTCTTTGAAGCCCGGCAGCTCGGAAAAAATTACGGGGAAAAACAAGTGTTGAAAAAGCTCGATATTTCAATCCTGAGGGGAGAAAAGATCGCTTTTGTAGGAAAGAACGGCGAAGGAAAAACGACCCTCTCCAGGATCATTGTCGGAGAACTGGATCATACAGGAGAGGCTGAAAAAGGCTACCAGGTACAGATTGGCTATTTCGCCCAGAACCAGGCTGAGTTGCTGGACGGAGACAAAAGCGTATTTGAAACCATCGATGCGGTAGCCACCGGGGAAATGCGCACCCGTGTGCGTTCTCTTTTGGGTAATTTCCTTTTCAGCGGAGAAGACATTGAGAAGAAAGTAAAGGTGCTTTCCGGAGGAGAGAAGAGCCGCCTGGCCCTCTGTCGTATGCTCCTCTTTCCGGTGAACCTGCTGGTGCTCGATGAGCCCACCAACCACCTGGATATGCGCTCCAAGGATATCCTGAAAAGTGCCCTGCTCCAGTATGACGGCAGCCTCATCATTGTTTCTCACGACCGCGACTTCCTGCAAGGCCTGACCGATAAAGTATATGAGTTCAGGAATCAGGGTATCAGAGAATACATCGGTGATGTGTACGACTTCCTCGAAGCCCGCCGCCTGGATCATCTGCGCGATCTGGAGAGCGCAAGCAAAAGCGCGAAAAAAGATACTCCGGGGAATGCCAGGCCTTCAGGAAATAAGATGGATTACCAGGATCGCAAAGCCTTTGAAAAGCGCTTGCGCAAAACCCGCAGCCAACTGGAGCAAACCGAATCACAGATTCATCAGTACGAGAAGGAAATGGAAGAGATCAAGCGAAAACTATCCCGCCCGGAAGAACATCGACAGGAAATAGAAGGCAAGGATCTGTTTTCCCGCTATGACGATCTGCAAAAGGAAATGGAAAAACGGATGCTGGATTGGGAAAGCCTAAGCGCAGAGGTGGAGCAAATGGAAAAAGAAAGAAACACCGGCTGAACAAGCCTCCAAGCTCCTCTTCCTCAAGAACAATACCCGGATGTCCTGATTGCTTCCACTTCAGAATTGTATAAATATAGGACATTTTCAATATTTTAGCCTTGCAAATCCAACACACAATGTTCCATCCCTTGCGCATCCTGCTCCTTATCCTGACAATCTGGGTAGTAAGTCCGGTCGCATCCCAGACAGACCGGCCCTTCGGGGAAAAGCTCAATATTCCGCTTCGCCTCGACTACGGGCAAACAGAAATCTTTCCCTATGACTACATCCTGTCCGGAAACCGGATTGATATAATAAGCATTGCCGGGGAGGTGATTGAAATGCCCGGCGAAAGCGAATCCTTTCTCTTCGAATGTCCGGAGACCTCCCCCCCTTTGATGGTGATGCGCCTGATGGCCGGGGAAGAAATCCAGGATGTATTGCTCATCAAATCTGAAAAACATCCGCATAGCTTTCACTACGCCGATGCGGAAAAATCAGCCAGAGAAGTAAAAATCAAAGGGGAATTCAACGCCTGGACTCCGGCTGAAGCCTTCTATGATCCTGAAACAGCTTCCTGGAAGCTGGACCTTCTCCTGCAGCCTGGAGACTACCAATATGTTTGGATCGTGGATGGAGAAGACCTCTGCGACCCGGCCAATCCACTCCGGGTTGACAATAATCTGGGAGGGGAAAACTCCTTGATAAAGGTGCAGCGGAAAACAGAAGGGGTTCCTCCTGTCTTGCTCACCGAACGCTTTGAAGGAGAAGAGATCATCCTCAGGATAAACCACCGGCCTGATGAAGTGATGCTGTTCTGGAACAATATTCAACTGGATGATTTTATTCTGGAAGGGGATCAACTCATTCTGCCGCTTCCTCCCCGGTCGCGGGAGCATTTTCGCTCCCACCTCCGCGCCTATGCCTGGAATGAGGCAGGGATAGGAAACGATCTGCTGATCCCTTTGCAGCAGGGAAAAGTAGTGATGGATCCCCAATCATTAAATCGTCACGACCTCCAGGCCCGGATCATATATAATGTTTTTGTAGATCGTTTTGTGGACGGAGATTCCGGAAACAATAAACTGCTTTCACCTGACAGCGTGCTGCCCAGGGCCAATTATATGGGCGGCGACCTGGCTGGCATCCGACAGACCCTGGAGGGTTCCTATTTCGATGCCCTTAATGTCAATACCCTTTGGATATCTCCCGTGGTAAAGAACACCGATGGGGCCTGGGGTTTATGGCCCAAGCCACGCACCCGTTTCTCAGCCTACCACGGATACTGGCCTGTTTCTTTTACGCTGATGGACAGCCATTTTGGTCGGCCGGATGAATTGAGGGAGCTGGTAAGCTTCTGCCACGAAAGAGAAAAAAACCTGCTGCTGGATGTGGTAGCCAATCACGTGCATCAGGAACATCCTTATTATCAGAAGAACCCCGACAAAACCACTCTCCTGCATCTGCCTGATGGCAGCCTCAACCTCGAACGCTGGGATGAGCATCGCCTCACCACCTGGTTTGACACTTTTCTTCCTTCCTTAGACCTTGAGCAGGAGGATGTCAGGGAAATGCTCAGCGATTCGCTCCTGTTCTGGCTGAAGGAATATCACCTGGATGGATTCCGGCACGATGCCGCCAAACACATTCCTTTGCCATTCTGGCGTTTGCTGACCAAAAAGATCAGGAAGGAAATTGAGGCAGGAGAAGGTCGTCCGGTTTATCAGCTCGGAGAAACTTATGGCAGCCCGGAACTCATCGCTTCCTACCTTTCCACCGGCTTGCTGGACGCCCAGTTCGATTTCAATATGTACGATGCCGCCCTCACTGCTTTTGCCGCCGGTGGACCACTATCCAGTCTGGCAGCACGCCTGAAGGAAAGCCTGGCCTATTATGGGAGCCATAATACAATGGGATACATCAGCGGGAATCAGGATCGTGGCCGCTTCATCTCCTATGCCGGCGGTGACCTCCGCTTCGATGAAAATGCCAAGATGGCCGGCTGGACCAGAGAGATCGGTGTGGGAGACACATTAGGGTACCGGCGTCTGCAAATGCTGATGGCCTTCAATATGACCATTCCCGGGCTTCCGGTGATCTATTATGGTGATGAATATGGGATGCCCGGAGGCAACGATCCCGACTGTCGCCGGATGATGCGTTTTGAAGACGAGCTGAACGCAAGAGAAAAAGAGACACTGGAAATCAGCCGCCTGCTCAGCCGGATCCGGAAAGAAAATATGGCGCTTATGTATGGGGACTTTCTGTTCATAAAAGGGGAAGAAGGTGTCTTGCAATATGCCCGTAAGTATTTTGAAAATACGGTTTGGGTAGTGCTGAACAACCGCCCTGAACCCTTGTTGTTCCAGGCTGAAAGTGCGCTTATGGAATCGCAACCCGCTTTGCATCCCTATTTCGGCAGCCCGGCTCTCCCCGGGAAGAATGGCCCTGCCTGGGAGATACCCCCCTATGGATTTGAAATATTCACCTTATAATCCCAATCCGATGAAGAAATTACACCTTGCCTTTCTAAGCAGCCTGGTATTGCTGGGAGCCTGCATCACTCCTGCCACACAACAGGAGGAAAGTGCTCTCCCACAAACCGCAACCGATGCCAATGCCATAATGTATGAAGTGAATATCCGGCAGTTTACCCCTGAAGGAAGCTTTGATGCCTTTCGGGCACATTTACCCCGTCTGCAGGAACTGGGCGTGGACATCCTGTGGCTGATGCCCATCCATCCCATAGGAGAATTAAACCGCAAAGGAGAACTGGGTAGCTATTACTCGGTGAAAGATTACAAAGGGGTTAACCCGGAGTTTGGCGATCTGGAAGACCTGAAAAACCTGGTGCAGGAAGCACAGGCACTGGGGATGCGGGTAATCCTCGACTGGGTAGCCAACCACAGTGCCTGGGATAATGCCTGGGTGAGGGAACATCCCGGGTTTTATCATAAAAATGAAGCGGGAGAAATGCATTCACCCTACGATTGGACAGACGTGGTGGCCTTTGATTATTCCAACACACAATTGCAGGATTCGATGATCTCAGCAATGAAATACTGGGTAGAAGAAGCGGGGATAGACGGATACCGCTGCGATGTGGCGGGAATGGTTCCGGTGGACTTCTGGGAAAAGGCCCGCCTGGAGCTGGAGACCATCAAGCCGGTGTTTATGCTGGCCGAAGATGAGCAGGTAGTGGAGCTGCTCGACGAAGCCTTCGATGTGAATTATGCCTGGCATCTCCATTTCCTGCTTGATCGCATAGCCAAGGGAGAAGAGAAGGCCGATGCGCTGCCGGGCTATTTCCACTGGAACGACAGCCTCTATCCTGCCCATAAGCAACGCCTGACCTTTGTCTCCAACCACGATGAAAACAGCTGGAAAGGCTATCTGGAAGAGCGCCTTGGGCCTGCTGCCCGTGCGGTGACTGTTTTCTCCTGGACTGTGCCGGGGATGCCCCTTATATACAGCGGTGAAGAGGCCGGCCTCAACAAACGCCTGCGTTTCTTTGAAAAAGATACCATCTCCTGGGCAGACACCAGCCTCCTTCCTTTCTACCGTAAACTTTCCGAATTGCGCAGCCATCATCCCGCTGTCTGGGGTGGCCTGGAGGGCGGACCGCTTGAAATCATTGATACCGGCGCAGATCCGGATGTCTTCGCCTTCTCAAGAGAAAAAGACGGAAGCAAAATCCTGGCTTTCTTCAATTTCAGCGGAGGAATAAAGGACATTTATTGGGAGGAAGCTGTGTTCAGCGGGAAAGAAATAGAATGGTTCAGCGGGGAAACGGCCCTGGAAGGAATGCAGCAAATACGCCTGAATCCGTGGGGTTATGCAGTGTATGTACAATGATCTTTGAGGCCCCTGTGGGCAAGCATCCATCCCTTACTGAAAGGAAGAAAAAAAACCGGCGACTTCCAAAAAGCGCCGGTTTTTGCATCAGTGTTCCTCTTTCTTATTCCGGGTGGATTGCTTCAACCGGGCAAACATCTGCGCAAGACCCGCAGTCGGTGCACAATTCAGGATCAATCACATAGATATCACCTTCAGAGATAGCATCAACCGGGCACTCATCCAGACAAGTTCCGCAGGCTGTGCAATCATCATTGATTATGTAAGCCATCGCTCTCAGTTTTTAGTGAATAATTCTATTCCGTTTTGCAGCTTTTACCCTGCTTATTCGCTGACAAACATACTTGCTTTTCACTCAATATTCAAGATTATGACCTCTGTGTCTGAAATTTATACCCAGTTTAAATAAATATCAAATTGCCTGAATACAAAGATTCCTGTAGTTTTGTGAAGCGCTTAACAAGTCAAATGAAACTCACTATAAAGCTCAATGTCGCAGTTTTAGCCTTTATTTTCTTGCTGATCGCAGGAGGCAGTGGTTGTGGTGTGCGCCATTCAGGGGAAGCTTCCGGCGATACGCTGCCCGCAGCAGAGTCGGATTTGAACCGCTTTAAGCGGGATGGGATACTGGATATCCGGGATAGCAGTGGCCGGATTGTAGTCAGCCTGGATATCGAAATGGCAGAAGATGCCTTTTCCCAGGAACGCGGCCTGATGTATCGTACCTGGCTGCCGGAAAACGGAGGAATGCTGTTTCTCTTCGAAAAGGAAGAGTATCGTTCTTTCTGGATGAAGAATACCCGCCTCAGCCTCGACATCCTTTTCATCGATGCCGGGGGGATTATCAATACCATACACCCCTACACCATCCCTTACTCTGAAGCTTCTCTGCCCAGCAATGCCCCGGCGCAATATGTGCTGGAGCTCAATGCAGGATTCTGCGAAAATCACGGGATTCGGGAAGGGATGCAGATATCCTACCAAAAGTTGTCAGATGAAGCAGAAGCGATCTACCAATAAGTCATATATTTGTATGCGCATTTATTCAATGTAAAAACAGGAATGCCTCGCAGAAATGTCATAAGAGAGAAAGTTGCCAGCTTAATGCTGATCGTCTTTGTATGGTTGGTTACGGGCACCCTGGTCAATTTTCACCAGCATCATCTTTATGGCAAGGTGCTGATCTTTCAGGTGAGTTCTTCGCTCACGCTGAAGAAAGAAGACCAGGTCTGGCAGAAATGTTTTATTGCCGATTCTCATTTTGATGGAAGCGGGCAGGCCATCTTACCCTTCCTTGCCTCTGCGCACTTCCTGCTTTCTTCCGACCCGGTTCGCTTTGCCCGAAGCCCCCTTCAGGCCTTCCATAAAGAGCTTTCCGGCAACCTGAAGCACCGCGGCCCCCCGGCCTGCTGATTCCTCTTTTTTCACTCACTCCAGACCCTGCCCCCTCCGGCAGGGAATAGATCAACTTCTGTTGTATCTTATAATTTAATCTTAATCAGACATTTAATACTCCATAATGATGAGAACACTTACGATGATTGCCGTCAGTCTGTTTCTGATGTTCGGCTTTCTTTCTGCTCCCCTGCAGGCCGAAGGGGATACCATTTCGATGAACCCCGCTTATGTTACAGATATTTACTACAATATGGAAACCGGCATAGAGCTGAGCTCTCCCCGTGAGATCTGGGATATCGCCTTTGCCGTACCTGTCTTCAGCGCTGCCATCCTGATCAACGATGGTTCCGGTGTGGAGCTGTATACCTGGGGCAATGGCGATACCGCCGGCTGGGCAAATGTGGATACCGTGGGGATGTCCACCTGGGGACCCCTGTTCAATGATCCGGATGAATGGGAAAACGGAGCCTTCAACCGCAATGCAGGCGGGCATCCCGACTATGGATGGGGCATCTATAATGCCATCAACCACGATGTAGTGGGCGATTCCCTCTACATTGTAAAACGTCCGGATGGCAGCCTTTACAAACTCTGGATTCAGCGTAAAACATACAATGGGCCCAATTCTGTTTACCACTTCAAAATTGCCAATCTGGATGGAAGCGGGGAAACCACACAAACCATCGACTGTAGCCCATACGCCAGCAAGAATTTCATTTATTACTCCATTCCCGCCAATCAGGTGATCGACCGTGAACCTGCCAAAACTGATTGGGACCTCCTGTTTACCAAGTATATGGCGATGCACCCTACAGGCACACCTTATATTGTAACCGGTGTACTGAGCAATGCTCATCTGGGCGTGGCAGAAGTGAAGGGCGTTTCGCAGTATCTCTACAATACTTATCAGGGACATACTTACGATTCATCCCGTTCGGTGATCGGTTACGACTGGAAGTCCTTCGACTTGGGTACATTCTCCTGGTGGGTGGATGACTCAACGGTCTTTTTCCTGAAAACCGCCGATGGGGATGTCTGGAAGCTGTTCTTTGAGGTCTTTGAAGGTACCTCCACCGGAAATATTGAATTCCAGAAAACAAAACTGGCCACTTCCGGCATTGAAGAAGTCGTAGCCGGAACGCAGGCAATACATATTTACCCCAATCCGGCATCCTCGCACACCAATGTGCTCAGCAATCTGGAAGCAGGAAGCCAGGGGGTCTTGCACATTCTCGACCTGAACGGGCGAGTGATGCAGTCAAAAACGATTATCGGCCGGCCCGGAACCGAAGAAACCACCCTCTCATTGGAAGGAATGATTCCGGGAATGTACCTCATCCATCTCCAGGCGAAGGGCCTGAGCGGAACAAGCAAATTAATGGTGAAATAGCTTGAAGCATTTCTTTTTCATATCGCTGATCAGTGTCCTCGCCGTCACCTCTGTGGCGGCGCAGGATGCTGTTCTTACTGTTTTGGATGCGATCACAAAAAAACCGCTTCCCTTTGTGCACGTTCAGCTTCAAAGCCTTGATGGCACAAAGGAATGGCTGGGCGCTACCGACCCGGATGGCAAGTTCAAGCCTCCATTCTCACAAACCTCCACCATCACTATTTCCTGTATTGGTTATCAAGGATATACAGACACCCTTTCTCTGGAAAAGGGAAAAGAGATAGAAATTACGCCGGCTGTACTGGATATGGACGCTGTGGTGGTAACGGCCCAATACAGCCCGCGAAGTGTGGATCAGTCCATCTATCCCGTCCGCGTAATCTCTCCGGTCAAAATGAACAGCAAAGCCAGTCCCAACCTGCGTGATCTGCTTTCGGATGAACTCAGTATGCGCATCAGCCAGGATGGTGCCCTGGGCGCCAACCTCAGTCTGCGTGGGCTCAGTGGGGAGCATATCAAATTTCTGATCGACGGGGTACCGGTCATTGGCCGTATGAACGGGAATATTGACCTGGCCCAGCTCAACCTCAATAATATCTCCCACGTCGAAATCATCGAAGGCCCTATGTCGGTAGTCTATGGCAGTAACGCCCTGGCCGGAGTGGTGAACATCATTACCCGGGATAATTTTGCCGGACAATACCGCGCCGGCGCGGAAACCTACTGGGAATCCGTGGGAACCTATAATGCCTCCCTGATGGCCGCATCCCGCCATAAAAACCATTCCTGGTCGATCAGTGCCGCCCGCAATTTCTTTGATGGATGGTCGCCGGAAGGCAACAGCCGTTTTAAGCTCTGGAAACCAAAAAGACAGTATGATACGGAAGTCTGGCACGCTTACCGCAAGGGAGACAGCAAGTTACGTACCACCTTCAGTTATTTCCACGAATTGTTAAAGAACAAAGGAGCCCTGCTTCCTCCTTACTATGAGACCGCTTTCGACAATCACTTTCATACCCGTCGCTGGACGCTGAAAGCTGAAGGACATCACCCTCTCTCTGAGCAATTGCTGCTGGAAGGCACCGCAGCCTGGTCTGATTTCCGCAGAGAAAAAGAGACCCTTTTCAAAGACCTGACCACCCTCACCGAGGTGCGCAGTGCCAATACCGAAGATCAAGACACATCTGTATTTTCTGCTCTGATGATCAGGACTATGCTTACTCAGCCGGATAAGAATAAAGCCTTTTCTTTTCAGGCCGGAACCGATATCCACCACGAATTTGGCGAAGGAAAACGCATTACGGATAAGGTACAGGATATCGGCGACTATGCGGTTTTTGCCAGCCTGCAAATCCGTCCTTTTGCCCGGATGGAAATGCAGCCCGGCTTGCGTTTCAGCCATAACACCCGATATAATCCTCCCCTGGTATGGTCGATGCACCTTAAATATGCAGCCCTGGAGGAATTGAACCTCAGGGGATCCTTCTCCAGGGGCTTCCGGGCTCCATCTCTGAAAGAGCTGTACCTCTATTTTGTAGATATCAATCATAATATCCAGGGCAACCCGGAGCTCAAAGCCGAATATTCCTGGAACTCTGCCCTTTCGGCCAGCATCAAAGGCAGACAGGGAAGGCTGAACTGGTCTGCCGAACTGCATCTTTTCCAGAATGATATTGAAAACATCATTACCCTGGCCCAATCATCTGGAACACTGTACACCTATATAAATGTAGAGGATTATCATACCCGGGGCGCAGAAATCCGAACCACCCTGGCCTGGCATCCATATCTGACGCTGAAACCCGGGGTATCGCTTACCGGAAGAACACACACCCTGGAAGAAGCGGTTTCTGAGAAATATCGTTACAGTACCGACTTCAATACCAGCCTTTCATTGCATCCGGGCCAAACCGACTGGGCGCTTTCCGCCTTTTACAAATACACTGGAAGTTTGCCCCAGTTTTACCTTGATCTCTCAGGAAAGCTCGCGGAAGGCTATATCGAGGATTATCATACCCTGGATATCAGTGTTTCACGACATCTCTTCGACAGGACTTTACAACTATCCGCCGGAGTGAAAAACGCCTTTGACAATACCAATATCGCCATTACGGGAGGCACTTCCGGAGTGCACGGTGGTGCTGGAGGCAGCCTGCTGGCTGGGTATGGAAGGACCTGGTTCTTCAAACTCAATTATACCATTTCGCACATCCGACAGAACTGATGCGTTTAAGAAACATATTCTATATCAGTATTTTATTTTTCTTCTCTTCCTGTTTTGAGGAAGATGAAAGGGTCACACCTCACGAGCCGGGAGAGGTGGAAACAGCCACCATTGCCCAGAAACAGGACTACAGTCAGACGGTCTTCTTTGATCTGGGAAACGGCGATGGAGTGCTTGAAACCGGCAAAATGGCCTGGGACCTGGCCCTGGAAAGCCAGGCCGGCGGATGGAGGATTTATCTGAATACCACCCGTTTTATGCTGGCAGCGCGGACTGCCAAGACCGATTTTGATTCGGTCACGGATACATTGGAAACAAGATGGCGATTTGATAAATCGGACGGCAACCCCGACTCTACAGCGATAGGAAAATGGTTTGATGTGCAAAACGGAGACACCCTGTCACGCAGCGAAGTGTACATTATCAACCTTGGATACAGTTCCAGTGGAAACCCACTGGGTTTACGTAAGTTACAGCTCACAGACTATGATGGTGAGAGTTATACCCTGGTTCACGCCCGCCTGGATGGAAGTGAATATACTGAGAATCGGGTTGTCAAAGACCCCGGGATGCCCCTGGTCTTTTACTCTTTGAGAAACAAGGAAAGCATCGCCGGACAATGGCCATCCCCCGGCAGTTGGGACCTGTGGTTTACGCAGTATACTACCTTGCTTTACACCAATGCAGGAGATCCCTATCCATATATTGTAACGGGTGTGCTGGCTAATATCCGCGATGGGGTAGAGGTGGCGAAAGATACCGCTTTTGCCTTTTCAGAGCTGGATTTTGATGTGGCCCTCAGCCTGAATTTCAGCCGGGAAGCGGATATGATCGGCTACGACTGGAAGTGGTACGACTTCGACGCCGGCAGCTATACCGTGCTGACTAAGGTGAACTATGTGATCAAAACCACAGAAGGATATTTTTATAAATTGCGCTTTATTGGATTTTACAATACACAGGGTGAGAAAGGTTATCCTGTGATCGAATATCAAAGACTATAATTATGAGAAACAAAGGCTTAAGCCTGATTATCCTGGGATTATCCCTGGGTTTGTCCCTGACCCTGACAGCCCAAAATTCGGATATCAGCCAGGATGCATTGAAAAAATCCGTGTATTACCTGGCCGATGACGCCCTGGCAGGCCGTCAAACCGGATCGAAAGGGGAGATTGAAGCAGCAGAATTCATCCGCGAAGCATTCCGGGAAGCCGGACTGCAACTTTCCGCTGAGGATGGATACCAGTTTTTTGATGTGGTAACGGGCGCAGAAGCTTCTCCGGCCACCCGCCTGCAGTTTGGCGACAAGTCGTTGGATTACGGTGAAGACTTTGTTGCTTTGTCTTTTTCGCCGAGTCAGGCCGTTGAAGGTAATCTGGTTTTTGCTGGATATGGATTTGCCATTGAGAACGACAGCATCAGCTGGAATGATTATGCCGGCAAGGAGGTGGATGGCAGATGGGTACTCCTTTTGCGTGGCGATCCCGATCCGGACAATGCCGCCAGTCCTTATGCAGAATATAGCGGTGAAAGGCACAAGGTGCTTATGGCCAGAGATCACGGAGCTGCCGGGGTGATCTTTGTGAACGGGGAACGTTTTGATAAAGAAGACCAACTGATGGATATGTTCTTTGATCGCAGTGCAGCTCTGGCTGATATCCCTGCCTTTCATATTCGCCGCTCAGTGGTCGACCCCATACTCGAGCGCTACGATCAGAGCGTGGCTCGACTGGAGGAAAACCTGATGGCCAAGAAAACTCCCCTGGATGTAGAAATGGAATTGAGGGTTTTTGGTCATCCTGAGATAGAACAGAAGAAAGTAAGGGCCAGAAATGTCATTGGGATACTGAAGGGCAGCGATCCTTTATTGAAAGAGGAATATGTGGTTGTGGGTGCCCACTACGATCATCTGGGAATGGGCGGCCCTGGCTCTGGCTCCCGTGAACCCGACACACTGGTGATACACAATGGTGCTGATGATAATGCCTCCGGAGTGGCTGCCGTAATAGAGCTGGCCCGTTATTTTGGAAGCGTGAAGAATAATGCACGGAGCATCATTTTCGTCGCTTTCAGTGCGGAAGAGATGGGATTGCTGGGCTCGAAGTTTTTCGTAGAGTATCCGCCTGTGCCACTCAAAGCCATTCATACAATGATCAATTTTGATATGATTGGCAGGATGAAGGAAGAGAAAAAACTGATGATAGGCGGAAGCGGCACGGCAGAGGAAAGCGAAGCTTTGCTCCGTCGTCTGGGAAAAAAACGCAAGTTCGACCTGGCCCTGTCCCCGGAAGGCTATGGCGCTTCTGATCACGCTGCTTTCTATACCCGCGACATTCCTGTGTTTTTTATTTCTACCGGAGCCCACTCGGATTATCATACTTCCCGTGATGATGCTGATATGCTGGATTATGCTTCAATGAAGCAGGTGGTGGATTTCTCCGCCGACTTGCTCGCAGCGCTTAGCGGGCCTATGCCCCGGCTCAGTTTTAAGGAAGCCGGCCCCAAAAGCCGAAGCGGTCACGGAAGAGGATATAAGATCACCCTGGGCATTATGCCTGATTTCACCTCCTCAGGAAGTGACGGATTGAGGGTGGATGCCGTCAGGCCGGATGGCCCCGGCGGTGTTGCCGGAATGAAAAAGGGAGATGTCATCACTGCCCTGAACGGAAAAAGTGTGGGGAATATTTATGACTATATGGCTCGTCTCAAAGGACTCGAAAAGGGAATGTCTATCCCTGTGGATGTGATCAGAGACGGGAAACCTATGGTTTTGCTGGTGCAGTTATAAAGGAAACTTAACAGGGATTTCCGGACATATCACCTGTTTTTGCGTACTTTCGTTATCCACTTGGCAACAGGAATATTATGCTCTTATCCTACATCCACTGGAATGTTGACCCGGAAATCTTCCGTATCGGCAGCATCGCTGTACGGTGGTACGGCCTTCTTTTCGCCCTGGGTTTTTATTTCGGATACCTGATTATGATGCAGGTATTCAAAATAGAAAAGATTCCGCAAACGAAACTCGACCAGCTGGCATTGGTAATGATCGCGGCTACCATCATCGGAGCGCGCCTGGGCCATTGTCTTTTTTACGAACCGGATTATTATCTCGCCCGTCCACTGGAGATGTTTAAGGTTTGGAAGGGAGGCCTTGCAAGCCACGGCGCAGCAGTGGGAATCCTGATCGCTTTGTGGTTTTTTACCAAAAAAAGCGGAAAATCCTACCTCTGGATCCTCGACCGCATCGTTATTCCTGTTGCCCTGGCCGGAGCCCTTATCCGTACCGGAAACCTGATGAATTCAGAAATTTACGGCATCCCCACCACCCTGCCCTGGGGCTTTGTATTTGAACGCAATATGGAAGTCGTTCCCAAACATCCCACCCAGATTTATGAGGCCCTTTCCTACCTGCTCATCTTTCTCTTTCTTTACTTTTCCTACAGGAGAAAAACAACCCGCATCCGGGAAGGTTTTCTCTTTGGCTGGTTCCTGATCGGGGTGTTTCTGATGCGCTTTATCATCGAATTTATCAAGAACCCCCAGGTAGAATTTGAGGAAACAATGTTCCTGAATATGGGCCAATGGCTGAGTATCCCATTTGTGCTGGCAGGCTTGCTGATTTTGATCTGGCCCCGCAAAAAGAAAGAACACGCACCATCCTGACTCTTCTATTTTTAAAATATTGATTATGTACCGATTAATTCTTGTACGCCACGGCGAAAGTGAATGGAACAAAGCCAACCGTTTTACCGGTTGGGTGGATGTGGACCTATCAGAAAAGGGGATGGAAGAAGCCCGCGAAGCGGGTAAGGTGCTGAAAAAGGAAGGCTACGATCCCAGGGTGGCCTACACCTCTTACCTGAAACGGGCCATCAAAACCCTGCACCTGGCCCTGGAAGAAATGGACAGGATGTGGATTCCGGTGTTCAAAACCTGGCGTCTGAATGAAAAGCATTACGGAATGCTGCAGGGACTGAACAAGGCCGAAACAGCGGAGAAATACGGCGACGATCAGGTGCTGCTCTGGCGCCGCAGCTTTGATGTGCCTCCGCCTCCTATCGATCCCGGCGATCCACTCAGCGCCCGCCAGGATGTGAAATACCGAGACCTGGCCCACGATGAAGTGCCTGATACAGAGGCACTCAGCCATACCATTCAACGCATCGTTCCATACTGGGAATCGGAACTCCAACCTGCCCTGCAACAACACGGAGAAATCCTGATCTCTGCACACGGAAACAGCCTTAGAGGAATTGTGAAATATCTGAAGGATATGTCGGAAGAAGAAATCATCGCTTTCAATATCCCCACCGGCATCCCCTACATTTTTGAGTTCGACGAAAAGATGCAATTGCAAAAGGATTTCTTCCTGGGAGATCCTGAGGTGGTGAAGGCATTGATGGACAAGGTGGCCAACCAGGCCAAAAAGAAGTAACGCAAACGGCCGCCAGGCCGGCATCCTGTAAAGGCCATACTTTTGTAGCACGCTTTTTGTTTTTATGCGGAAAATGAATCCGATGAAATTCCTGTGCCTTTCTATACTGAGCCTTTTCTCCACCACCCTTTTGTCCGGGGCTGATGCCCTGAACGGAAAACCCTACCGACCGGGAGAGGTGCTGGAGTTCAGAGTCTATTACCACGCCTGGATCGGAAATCTGACCGCCGGATATGCCAGCCTGAAGGTGAATGAAAAGCCGGTGCGCCTGAACGGCTACGACACCTATCATATCCAGGCGGAAGGCAAGTCGCGCCGGGCCTTCAACTGGTTTTTCAAGGTGCACGATCGCTTTGAAACCTGGCTGCACCCCGAAACAAAACAACCGCTGAAGTTTATGCGCCGCACCCGCGAAGGGAATTATGCCAAGGACGAGGACTATCTCTTCGACCACAAAAAAGGCCAGGTAAAGAGTACCCGTGCGCTAACTCCCATCCCGCCTAATACCCAGGATATCATCTCGGCCATCTATTATGCCCGTCATCTTGATTTTAAGAACACCCTGCCGGGCACCACCTTCCCCATCCATCTGATCTTTGACGATGAAGTCTATACTTCCGATATCGTGTTTGAAGGAAGGGATACAGTGAAAATCGATATGGGTACTTTCGACTGCTATAAATTCAGGCCCAGGGTGATGACGGGAAATGTTTTTGAAGAAGAATATCCAATGACTTTATGGGTGACTGCAGATGAGAATAAAATACCGGTGCTGGCCGAATCCGAGGTATTGGTGGGCCGGGTACGCCTGGAACTGATCCGCGTTGATAAGCTCGCACACCCCCTCCTTTCCGGCCTCATCCTGAAGAATTGATTGTTGCAATATCCTGCTTAAAAAGGGATATTTGCTTTTCACTCACAAGCTATGCTTTCTTTATCCTTTTATCCTATGCGATACCTGCCTCTCTTCTTGATGTTCATTCCCTGCTTGCTGCAAGCCCAACAAAACCCATACGCATCCTGGTGGAAACAGGCAGAAGCCCTCGAACAAGCCGCCCGCCCGGCTGCTGCTTTGCAATATGCCGATTCTGTACTCAATACTGCCAGGGAAAGGGGAGACCTGAGTCAGGAAGTGAAGGCTTTCATATACAAGATTAAACTTGCCTCAGGATTTAAAGAAGAGGTCTATCTGACTTATATTCAGCAACTCGATACTCTCCTGAAGGAAGCAGAAGGCCTACGGAGTGCCCTGCTGACCTCCCTCAGGGCAGAACTGATGTGGCGCTACTTCCGACAGCATTTTCATCTTATTTCTGAACGTACTGCCCTTCAGGAATCCGGGAAGGATATGGCCTTCTGGGATGCCAGAAGATTTGCTCTCTCCATCGCCTCAGCCTACCTGACCAGCCTCCAGGAATGGGATTTGCTGATGCAAACCCCTGTCCGGGATTTTTCCCTGATTTTGGATACAGCCGAAGGCTCTGCCCAACTGAGACCATACCTGGCTGATCTGCTGTCCTATCGCGCCCTTGACTTTCTGCGCTCATCAGAAGCCGCATTGGCCTTCCCTGCAGAGAAGAGACATTTCCACGATACCCAAAACCTGCTCTATGATGCCCGCAGCTTCAGCGCCCTGGATATTGATCCGGAACAGGGGCCGGCACATCAGGCACTGATCATATATCAGAAACTGCTGCGCAGCCACTCCAGAGGAGAAGACCTTTACCCACTGATATACAACGACCTGGAAAGACTCAATCTGGTCAGGACTCTGCTCTCAACAGAAAAGGGAGACAGCCTGTACCGCAGAGCGCTTCAGCTTTTACGCAGTGCCCATACCGGGCACCCGGGATATGTGGATATCAGCCTGCGCCTGGCGGAAGATCTTGTCAGAACCGGCCATCAATTCCGCCCTCCCTCTGATACGACATATCGATATGACATCCGAAGCGCTTTGCGTATTCTTGAAGAGGCAATACACAAATACCCGGAAACTTACCTCATCCCTCGCTGTAAACAACTCCGCACTGAACTCCGCAGTCCTGCCCTCAGCCTGGAACACCCTGGAGCCATCCCCCCGGAAGAAGCCTTTCCCGTTCTGCTGCAATGGAAAAATCTCAGTCAGGTAGAGTTCCGCATCATTTCGGAAAACTTCACCCACTATCGCAAGAATGCCTTCCAGCAGCGACCGGAAGTCCTGATTAATATGTATAAGGATAGAGTTTCTAAAAAGAAGGACGTTTGGCGTGTATCCGACCAGGGTGACTACCAGGTGCATCGGACAGAAGTGCCGGTGAGCGGACTTCCGAAAGGATTCTATGTGCTCACAGGAAATGGGAGCGCAAAACATATTGAAGATACGACCAAGGCAGAATTCATTACGACATTGTGGATCAGCGATATATCTTTCTCCTACCGAAAAGAGGAAAGGGGTGAGTTGCTGCTGTATGTAAGCGCAAGAAGTACTGGTAAACCCCTGGATAACACGATTGTATCTGTTTACCATCGCATCTATGACTACCGCAGCCGCAGCTATCGGGAAAAACCAGGGGAAGTGGTCGTCACAGACCAGGACGGGCTGGCACGACTGCAAGCCCTGGAAGAAGGACAGGAAACAGGACAAATCTTTCTGACCTTTCAGCATCAGGACGATTATTATGTTTCCGATGAGCACTTCTATCTAGGAACAAAGGCAGTAAAACAGGAAAGGAAACAGCTTCATACGCGCTTTTTCACTGACCGGGCAGTCTATCGCCCCGGCCAGATGGTTTATTTCAAAGGCATTCACTATGCCCGTCTTGCCTCAGATTGTGAAGTGATCCCAAATGAAAAACTGAGCATCAGCCTCTCCGATGCCAATGGGAAAAGCATTGCCACTCTTGATCTGCTTACCAATGATTATGGCTCTGTAGAAGGCAGTTTCCCATTGCCTCCCTCCGGACTCACCGGCCATTTCCGGATTTTCAGCCGTCACGGCAGTCAAAGCTTTCAGGTGGAAGAGTATAAACGCCCCCGTTTTGAGGTGAAGCTGGACAAGCCGGAAGGGGAATACCTTCTGGGGGACACCGTGATTGTGCTGGGATCGGCCCGGGCCTACGCAGGGAATGCCATCAGTAAAGCCAGGGTACATTATACCCTGACCCGCACCGTATTCTTCCCATTCCCTTATCGCTTGGGTTCAAGCTATTTCCCACCCTACCTCCAGGGTGAGGTGATCCTGACCGGAGAGACAAGCACAGATGAAGATGGCAGGTTTCTCATTTCTTTCCAGGCACTTTCATCCAATGAAATCCCAATGAAAGGGAATCCGGTCTTTCATTTCAGGGTGAATGCCTCCATTGCAGATATCAGCGGAGAGGTGCAGGAAGGATCGACGACCCTCAGGGTAGGAAGCAGTGCTTTTGATATTCACACAGATATCCCTGAAAACATTCCAAAGAACGCCGGGCACTCTTATGCCCTGTTTACCCGCAATGCCAATGGGAAAAGCCTTGCAGCGCAGGTTTCCCTGGAAATCTTCCCGCTTGAAAAACCGGAAAGGATGTTGCGCAGCAGGCCCTGGGCCGTCCCCGACCAGTATGCCCTGGATGAGATTGCGCATCGAAAGCTCTTTCCCCTCGATCATTACGGCCCGGATCAATCCCTGCCGGAAGTCTCGGGAGAAGCGCTGCGCAGCTATACCTATGAAACGGGAACAGACAGCCTGATGAACCTGAACACCTTCACTTACCTTGCAGAAGGGAAATATCTCTTGCGCTTTTCAGCCAGAGACCGCTATGGCAATCTTATCCTCAAGGAGCAAATAATCTGCCTTTTCGATGCAGCAGACGGCCCGGATCCTTTTAATGCCCATCTGTGGACCCACCTGAATACCCAAACTGCCCTGCCCGGGGAAAGCCTGGAGCTGGTGCTCGCATCCGGAGCCAAATCTCTCCGTGTGATGGTGGAAGTGAGCAATGCCGACGGACTGAAGCAAAGGAGCTGGGTTACACTGGATGGTGCTAAAAAAGTAATGAAGATTCCGGTAGAGGTCTCCGATGAAGGCGGCTTATTCATCCATATCCAGGGGGTGCACGCCAACCGGGTGCTGAAGGAAAGCCATCAGGTAGCCGTCCCGCGTATAGGGATTTCTATGGAGCTTGGATTGACCCGCTTCCGCCGTGAACTGGATGCGGGAGAAGCCGTGGAATGGGCCCTGCATTTCAAGGGTGACGATGATAGCAAGGTACTGCCTGAGCTCCTGCTCGGAATGTACGATGCCAGCCTCGATGTGGTAAGACCGCATCATTGGCATTTCTCGCTGGCATATCCTGTTGTACGATCATATTCCTGGTCTGGCCACAGTGGATTCGGGCTGCAGAATGCCAGCATCTATATCCCCTACACAGATAGGATTCCCGCCAGGATCAGGAATTTCGACCAGATCAACTGGCAGGGCCTCGACTTTTACTGGGGCGGCAGACAGCTATACCGTTACGCAATGGCAGATGGCGCACTTTCAGAAACCGCCTCAATGAAATCCAGAGAGGCTCCCGACAATGCCGTTCCGGGGATGGCAGCGGATGATGCGGGCGAAGGAGCGATGCCGCAAGCTGAAGAAATGACTCCGGAAACAAGTGAGGATATTTTTCTCCGCCGCGATCTGGCTGAAACCGCTTTTTTCTTCCCCCGCCTCCAAGCCGATCCCGAGGGTGGTTTCCTGATTCACTTTAAGGCTCCCGAAGCACTCACACGCTGGAACCTGATGGGCCTGGCGCATACAAAAGACCTGCGAATAAAATCATTCGTGGAACAAGTCATTACCTCCCGTAAACTGATGGTGATCCCCAACCTGCCGCGACTGCTGTACCAGGGCGACGAGATCGTCCTGCGTGCCCGCGTCAGCAGTATGGCCACAGAAGAGATCAGCGGGCAGGGAAAACTTGTAATTAAGAATGCCATTACAGGGGAAGACTTAGGGGATCAGATAAGCATTGTTGTTCAAAATGAAACATTTACCTTAAAAACGGGAGAAAGTGCTGCCCTGGCCTGGCGGGTAAAGATTCCGGCCAATTGTCCCCCCGTGCTTGACGTGAGTATCAGTGCTACAGATGGCAAAGTGGGCGACGGTGAGGTACACCTTCTGCCGGTATTGCCCTCGCGCACCCTGGTCACAGAGACACATTCGGTTTTCCTTCCGGGAAGCGGAAACAAAACCATCCGCCTTCCTCAGTGGGAGGAAGGGAATGATACGCTGCACGACCCCTGGCAACTGAGTGTGGAATATACCGCCAATCCGGTATGGAATGTGGTGCAGGCCCTGCCCTACCTTATGGAGGAAGACAGCAGGGCAGCTTCCGCCATCTTCCATCGCTTTTTTGCCAATAGCCTGGGATTAAGCATCGTATCAAACAATCCATCCATCGAATCGGTCTTTCGAATCTGGCAACAATATCAGCCGCAGGCCCTTTGGTCGGCTTTGGAAAAGAATGAGGATCTCAAATCCATCGTATTGAACGAGACTCCCTGGGTGCGCGATGCCGGAGAAGAGCGGGAGTCGAAATCCCGCCTGGGGAATTATTTTCAGCAAGATCAGCTTTCCAGCCGACTGGCTTACGAGTGGCAGGAACTGCAAAAGCTGCAATCTGCTGCGGGTGGCTGGCCCTGGCATCCCGGAATGCCACTGAGCCGGCACATTACCGCAGATATCTTAAGCGGAATGAGTTTTCTTTATGAAAACAAGGCCCTGGAAATGAGTCAGGAGCAGGTACATAGCATCATACGTGCCAGCGAATGGCTGTTGTCGGAACTGACCCGCGACAAAACAGAGATGGCCCGTTGGAACAAGGACTATCTGAAACAATTTGTCCCTTCCTCCAGGGATGTCTTCCTCCTTTTTGCCATCCGGCCCTGGCTGGAAGAAATGGATATCAGTCCGCAGGACAAAGAAACCTGGCAGTTTTACTACTCCCGTGCGATGAGGGCGTGGACAACCTATTCCTTGCAGGTGCAGGGGCAGCTTGGACGGCTTGCGCTCTACGCATCGGATGAGATGATGGTGGATTCCATTCTTCTGTCTTTCCGCGACAGGGCTTTGCGCGACCAGGATGGGTCTATGTACTGGCGCGACCTCAAGGGAGGCTATTCCTGGGATTCCCATCCTGAAGCGTCTATGGCCCGGATGATACAGTTCTTTGCAGCAAGTGGCGCAGCGCTACAGGAAATCGATGCGATGCGCTCCTGGCTCCTTCGGCGCAAGCAGCTAGCATACTGGGAGGGCAGTGTGGCCACCGCAATGGCCTGCCAGGCAATGCTCGGGTATGGCAGCAGCTGGCTCGAAGGTCCTGCCGGAGTGAGCATCACCATTGGTACGCATAATCTCCCGGGGAGTGATCAAAGCCTGCAGACAGAAGCCGGAAGCGGGTACTTCCGTAAGACCTGGAAAGCGGAGGAGATCAAACCCGATATGGGGATCGTCAATGTACAATCCACTGCCGACCGTCCTTCCTGGGGTGCGGTTTATTATCAGTACTTCAGCGAACAGAAAGAAGTGAGGGCGGCTTCAGAAGGCCTGGATTTGAGACGGACTTATTACCGTATCCACGAAGACAAGGGCGTAGAGACCCTGCTTCCGGTCGATACGCTTCATCCACTGATTTCCGGGGAAAAGATAAGGGTGAGGCTGGAAATAGAAAACAGCCGCGAACTGGAGTTTGTGCACCTCAAAGATCCACGGCCGGCGGCTTTCGAGCCTGCCGACAAGGTATCGTCTTACCGATATGGTGGCGGCCTGGGATATTATCAAAGCATCCGCGATGCTGCAATGCATTTCTTCTTTGCATTTCTTCCTGCGGGAAAAAGGGTGTTGGAGTATGATGTTTTTGTGAATCAGGAGGGCTGCTTCAGTGCTGGTCCGGCGAGCATACAATGTTTGTATGCGCCAGAGTACCGGGCACATACCCAAGGGGTTTTCCTGGAAACGACCAAAGAATAACTCCTACCAGAAATAGCCAACCCGGATCATCAGCAATAAGCCAAAGAGCATCAGAAAGATGCCTACCACCCGGTTGACAATGGTGAGTATGCGGTGAGTGAGAAAACCCTTGATCAGGCCGGCGGCAAAAGACTTGAGAAGGTCGGTCACAAGAACGGTCCCCAGCAAGCCGGAGAAAAAGACCCATAGCTGGGTGGTATTCACCCCGTAGTTAGAAGAAACCGAAACTACCACTGAGAGCCAGAACAGCCAAAGAAATGGGTTGGTAATATTCAGGACATAGCCCTTAACCAGATAAGTAAAGGGGGAGGGCAGGAATATGTCGGGCTCCCCTTCCTCCGCTGCCGGAACCACTTTGCGGGTAAAAGTATAGACTCCGAAAGCGACCAGGATGATCCCTCCGATGATACCAAAATAGAGGTAGTTGGATTCATCTCCGATGATCCTGGAGGCCCCATACCGAGCCAGGAGTACCAGGCTAAGGTCGCTCAGGAAAATTCCTGCGGCCAGGATTGCTCCGGAACGGAAACCCCGGTGTATGGCTGTTTGCAACAAGGTAAAGAAAGCCGGCCCCAGCATTATCGCCAGGGTCAATCCAAGCAGAACACCTTCCAGTAGCGGAGCCATTCTTCTTTACATCAATCCTTTATCAAACAAAAAGGCCTCCCAGCTGCGTAGATTCTCGCCTTTGAGGACCCGTGGAAATTTATGCTGTCCGCCTTCTTTCCCCTTCATCTTCATCCAATCATAAAAAACCTGGGAAGGAAGGATATGCACAATCACATCCTTGATGGCCGCAATGCGTTCCACCCGGTAATCATCATTCAATACTTTCAGGTGACCATCAATGGCCTGCCTGACCAACTCCGGATCAATTTCAGCATCCGTACCCAGGTACCATTGATGCGCGAACATCGAGCCATATTCCACCCCAGCCACTGTAAACTCTCTGATGCCAACATTCAGATCGCTTTCCACCAGCTCGATGGCCCGGTTCATATTCTCCTGCGAAAGGTGTTCTCCGCAAATACTCAGAAAATGCTTGGTGCGGCCTGTGATGATAATCTCGTTGCGGGTGAGATCGGTGAATTTGATGGTGTCGCCGATCAGATAGCGCCAGGCACCTGCACAGGTACTGAGCAGCAAGGCGTATTCCTTTCCTTCTTCCACCTGCCCTATCGTCAGGGTTTCCGGTTCGTTCACCATTTCTCCGTTCGCATCAAAATTGCGGTCGTTAAATGGCACAAACTCAAAGAAAAGCCCATTGTCCACCACCATTTGCATCGACTGGGTATCGGGCCGGCTTTGGAATGCAATGAAGCCTTCTGAGGCAAGATAGGTTTCAATGTAGGTGATCGGCTTACCCAAAAGCTTGCGGAAGCCTTTTTCATAAGGTCCAAAAGAGACCCCGCCGTGCACGTAGATGGATAGATTGGGCCATATTTCGTGAATATGATTCAATCCATATCGTTCGATGATGCGCTCCAGCAAAATCTGCAACCAGGCCGGAACCCCCACGATCACACCAATGTCCCAGTCGGGAGCCTTGCGAACAATTTCATCCAGTTTTGTATTCCAGTCGCGCTCCTTGGAGATGCGTTTGCCGGGCTTATAAAAATGCTGAAACCAGAAAGGAATATTGCCTGCCGTAATCCCAGATAAATCACCTTCGTAGAAGGTTCCATTGTATTGCAGATGGGTGCTTCCCCCCAGCATCAAAATCCCTTTCTCAAAAAAGTCCCTGGGAAAACGGTAACGCGCCAGCGAAAAAATCTGGCGGATACTTACCCTTTTGATAGAGCGCAACATATCGCTCGTAACCGGGATGTATTTACTGGAGGCCTCTGAGGTGCCTGAACTTAAAGCAAAATATCGGGTGCGGCCGGGCCAGGAGACGAAGGGTTCGCCATTCAGGGTTCGATACCACCATTTCCGGAAGATGGAGTTGTAATCGTGCACCGGCATCCCTTCCTGGAAGGCCCGAATGACATCCTTCTGCTGCAAGATCTCATCAAACTGGTAAAACTCCCCGATGGCAGTGTCGCGCGCTTTCATCAGAAGTTTGCGCAGTACCTTCTCCTGAGCCAAAAGAGGGTCACTTATGCTCCTTTCTTCACGAAGGCTTCGGCCTTTCAGCTCTATGGCCCGCTTTATGATCGATCCTAGGATGGGCATCGGCAAAGTATTAGGGCGCTAATTTATTAAAAAATAGGAGCTTTGATTAGAATGCGTTTGAGGCAAGCTAATATGAACAATATCAAGACAAAAGCACGTTGAAAAACCTCATATTTGTTTTCTATTCAAGCCAGAGATGAAACCGAATTTCTTTGCAGCAGGTGCCCTCAGACCACGGATCGTCCGCTTTGCCTATCCTTTTCTTTCCCTCCTTCTCATTTTCTTACTGCTGAGTTTACTCGGCATTGCCTTGTTTCTGGGATGGAGCCACAACCGCCACCCTGACTTCCCTGCGGAAAAGGCCCTTTTCCAGGGAGAAAGCCTTCCGCTCATCAGCGATACCTTTCGGGTGATGTGCTGGAACATTGGCTATGGCGGCCTGGGTGCAGAAATGGATTTCTTTTTTGACGGAGGAGATAAGGTCCGGACAAGCTTCGGGCAGCAGCAGGAGAATGAAGACGGCATCACTGCATTGCTGAAAGCGATGGAGGCTACAGACTTTTTTCTTTTGCAGGAAGTGGACAGCAGTGCACGCCGTTCGTGGGGGAGAAACCAAAAAGAATGGCTGGCTTCCCTGTATCCGCACTATCATTCTTCTTTTGCCGTGAATTATGCGGCTGCCTTTGTACCCCTGCCCTTATATGAACCGATGGGTGCAGTGACTTCAGGACTAATGAGCCTGTGCCGTTACCAGCCTTCTGCAAGCATCCGTTACGCTCTGCCCGGACGCTATGCCTGGCCGAAACGCTTATTCAGTTTGCAGCGATGCCTTTTGCTTATGCGTTTTCCTTTGGCAGGGGGAAAGGAGCTGGTGCTGATCAATGTCCATAATGAAGCCTTTGATGCTGGCGGGATGCATCGAAAAGCTCAGCTTAATTTTCTTCGTCAGCTTGTGTTAAGTGAATACGCGGAAGGCAATTATGTGATCGCCGGGGGCGACTGGAACCAGAACCCTCCTGAGTGGGAAGCAGGTATGTTGCAGAATGGCGACCGGGGTGAGCCCATCCTTCCTCCCCTGGATGCAAGCGGCCTGGAAGACTGGCAGTGGGCGTTTGATGCTTCCCTTCCTACCAACCGATTTCTCGACCAGGCATATCAGCAGGGCAACACGTCCACCACGCTGATCGACTTCTTTTTGCTTTCGCCCAATATTCAGCTTCTGGAGGTACAAACCTTTGACCTTTCCTTCCTCCACAGCGATCATCATCCGGTAGGGGTGAAGGTGGTTATGCAGCCTTGAGGAATATTCTGGCTAAAACAATATGGGTGGGCTGAAGCCCGCCTTAGGGATGGGCTAAAGCCTCATCCCTATTCATTGAATTGCCTTCTGCTTTAGCAGGAGGCATAATAGATTGCAATAACAAATTGGGCTTTAGCCCAAAGAAAATGAAGAGTATTTATCTGATGAATTTAAGCCGCCGGGTTTCCTCCCCCTTTGTCATCTCCAGGAAATATAGCCCTTTCCTGATCGCTTGATCGCAAATCTGATGCAGAGCCACAGAGTAATAACCCGATGGCAGAGAATGAACCTTGGAAGAAATCTGCCGCCCGGCCTGGTCGTACACATTGAAGGTAGCCTGCCCGGAAGTCTTTGATATTACAGTAATCCGGCTCGTGGAAGTGATTGGATTGGGATAAATGCTTACTTGCGTCAGGGGGTCAGAGAGGGAATGGGTTGAAGCTGGATTCCAATAGGTAATCCGCAGGCTGTCCATCACCACATCGGTCAGGGGCCGGTAGGATGCGTTCACAGCCACATTCCCGATGCCGAGCACATTGTCCCAGCCGGAAACCACCCAGCCAAAGACAGGGTGGGCAGAGGTCAGTGGCGGCTTGTTGTAGTCGAGGTGTGTATTGTTGACCAGATTAAAAAAGAACTGGCTTCCTCCCGTATTCGGACCGGCATTGGCCATTGAGATGGTGCCTGTGACATTGCTCAGGGTACTGTCGAACTCATCCGGGATGCTGTAACCCGGTCCTCCGAAGCCTGTGCCGGTAGGATCCCCACCCTGCACCACAAAATTCTTGATCACGCGGTGGAAAATCACATCATCGTAGAATTCCTGCAGCGTGAGCTGAATAAAGTTCCCGGAGGTAATGGGCGTCAGCGAATCGGTCATTTCCACGACAAAATCGCCCATAGTGGTATAGAAGGTGATCTGCGTTTGGGCTTGCAGGCGCGGAAAGGGGGTGAGGCCTAGACACAAGAGCATCAGGGCAGGGATTAGCTTGTTCATAGGAAAAGAATTTGAGTTGTCTGAAACAAATATAATGAATAACAAATAGTTACACGAAAAGTGCGAAGCATTCGCAGGAAATGCCAAAAAAGACTTCTCCTTCCCTTTACTTTTGAACGAGGACCAATGCAATCCGCTCCTATGGAGCCACCACCCCAACCGGAACGGGCCCGATGAAGATGGAAGTAATAGAAGTGGTGCCCTTCAGGCTTACGATGTTCATAATAATGCGCGCCTGGTCGTTGTTCTGGCCGCTGTACTTCAACACCCCGTCCATATTCAGATCTTCACGATAATACCCTGTGGTAGTGGAGGTGATAGAGGTACCTCCCACCACATTCAGAATACGGGTGAGGATAGGCGCCCTGTCGTTCAGTGCACCACTGTACTTCAGATTTCCATCCTGCTGAATATCCCCTAAGATCATTCCGAATACTCCGCTCTCCAATTCAATGACACCTGAACCTACACCACCATAAGGTTGGGCATTGGTGGTATCTGTGAAGTCGTGGGTGCCGAGGTAGGGAATGGATACCGGATCGGCCGACATCACACTTAAATGGTTGCGATGCCTGATAGTGAGATAGTAATTGCCTGTATGGATAAACTGCAGGGCCGAAGTCATATCCGGGGCTACCACACTGCCATTGGACAGCAGGATGCCGGCTTTTCGTTCAATGATGGTATCCGGTGTTGAACGGAGTTCCACCAATACCCAATCCACCATATCCTGGGTGGTGGAATCGATGGTTTCGTTTCCGGCATAATACCAGGGCGCTTCGTTGTAGGGCTGCGTCAGTGGGAAATCAGGAAGATCCTTCAGGGTGGTACGCATACTTCCCTTGCCAGATTGCCAGACAGCCTGTAGGAAGACTTTAATATTCAATCCACTGCCGTAAACCACATTCAATAAAGCCGACTGGCTGATCAGGGTATCCCCGCAGCTGTCGACTACGGCACAGCGGAAGCGGTGCCCATCCATTCCGGCGGGAGTGGTGGGGATCATTAAAGTAGAACCCAGGTGCACGATAGCAGTATCTGTAATAGCCTGGTAGGTGAGCCCATTGTCTGTACTGCGCTCCCATATATATTGGTCAGCCCTTTCAGCGGTAATGGTGAATACTGAAAGGCCATCCACCAGAACCGTAAGATCGCCGGGATGCTGGTTGATCACGGCAGGAGGAATGCTCAGCAAGCTATCTGAAACGCTGCTGTCAGCAATATGGAACACATAGCCGGACTCGTGCACAAATCGCGTTGGATCGAGCGAGCCGAAATCAAAATCAATGGCTGACCGGCCCTGGGCTACCCGGAATATAAGTTCAACCAATAATCCATTCATCATTGTCACAGAGGGATTGGCCAGGTATTGAAATAAGAGGTGGTTGTTTGCAGTGCTTACGTTTACATTTCCTCCTGCCAGGGCAGGGTTCAGGTTTTGATAACCGAGGTAGGTAGCCAGGGAATCCGCATAATTCAGGTTCAGCATAAAGGCAGCCACCTGATCCAGGTTTTGGGCTGTAACAGAAACCACTACGGTATCGTCCGGACAAACTTCTCCTCCCTGCAGGCCAAGGCCGATGGGAGGCAATCCTCTTTCTATCTCAACATATATGATGTCCTGCTGCACAAAAGTAATGGCATCATACACAATCACCTGGATATAATACTTACCCAGATAGCTGCCCCACGGGAAGCTTAGATTTTCAGTAAAGGGTTCATCATTCAGTCCGTCAATGTTAATCGTTCTGGAGATACCATCAATATTGATCAGATTACTGTCAAGCAGGTTGGTTTCCACCTTTACGGCCATTGAGCCTGAAAGCGCATCGATCTCATTGCTTACCTGGATGTTCTGTCCGGGTAAATAGAGGTACTGATCAGGTGTAACGTAACGGATAAATGCAGATCCGGAAGGAGTGTTGTCAGTAACGATCTGGCCCCAGTCGATGGTAGTACACCAGCCTGAGTTTGTAACATCAACCTCGATCTGGATGACATTTTTCCCGGCCGGACCCGGATTAAGATAGGCTCCCGGGAAGGTAAAGACAGTGGTGCTCCACTGGTTATTCGCGCCAGTGAGGCTGCCAAGGTAATGCCCGTTCAGATAAACATCATCGATCTCACCCTCTGTCTCGTCGATATCATAGCTGTAAATACTGAGCTGTCCGTTGGTAAAAGCGGTGTCCTCCACAAAGATATTAAACTCTATGGGTACCAGGGAACTGCTTCGGCAGAGGTACACATCCATATCGTAGTCGGGGATATCCTGCAATGCATTGTTGTTGTTATCGTAGGTAGTAAAGTTCTTGAACGCCCTTTCCGCTTTCACCGGCAGGATTAACTGGGGGTTCACGGGATCATTGGAATGGATCAGGAGATTGGCTGCATTGAATCCCACTGCCATCTGGCTGCCGGTAAAAAGCAATAGCACGGTAACCGTATCGCCCGGAGGAATGATCAGGCTATCCTCTGAAGCGCTCAGCCAGGCTGCACCAGATTTTACGGCCGCTTCCTGCTCAAGGTATTTGATGTAATCATCGGGATTGTCGCCCTTCAGGTTTGAACAATCCGGCATATTGGCTTTATTGAGTTCGAGCAGGATCAGCGCTTTGGTGTTCTCATCCGAGAGTGCGCAATAGAGGGTGTCGTCGCCGATGTTTGAGATAATCAAGGTATCCACAAGGTTACTGCTGTCGATGACTTTAATGTTGAAGAAGAGCGGATCCACCATTATTTCAGGTCTGCCCAGGCCGACCCCTTGCAGGGGGATCTGAATATTTCCTCCGGCAGAAGTCAGGAAGAGGTTTTCAGAAAAGCCACCTACGGAATCAGGTATGAAAATAATATCCACGAGTGCTGAACCGCAGGAAGGAAGCAGTAAGCTGTCAACCATTGTAATGAAAGCCGAGTCTGAAGTGTTCAGATACACGCTAAGAGAGTCGGAACCGTGATTGTACACTTGAATGGTACGGAGCTCCGGAATATCACGCTGGGTAGCGCCAAAGTCAAGAGAAGTGGAGTCAACGGCCAATAGCACAGGATTATCAATCGTCACATTCAGCCATAAGGTATCTGTGGGATCGGAAGGATCATTAGAATGTGCTTTCGCTTTGCGGAGATAGGTTCCATTTGGAATGGCGCCGGATGTAAACAGTATATTCAGCTGTAGAGAATCAAGCGGTGCAATGCTGGCGGCCATCGGATTCAGTTCGAAAAGCGGCAAATCTATCAGCAAGAGTTGCGCCTGGTTGAGGTTGGTGCCATAGCCCGAATTGACATTTCCGCTGTTATTCATATTAACCTGCAGCAGTCCATCGACCAGCCAATCATTCACCTGTTGACCCGTAAAAGTAAAGGTGGAGGTAATATCCGTATTGGTTGCACCCCCATTAATTCTGTCCACATACGTGCCGTCGATATAGATATCCACATATTCTGAGCTACCATCATAATCTCCATTAATGGTGAAAACCAGTTTGAGGGTATCCACACTGAGGGGCAGATCAAAGAAGGTATGGGTGATCTGCTGGCCGGTGAGACTGAAATATTGAGTACTGGTGCTATCATAGATAGTGCCTGAAGAGGGCTCGAACTGATACTCCAGTATTCCCATTCCATTATTCACAATATAAACCGACTCATACAAGGTGTCGTGGCATTGATGGAAAAGGGCGCTCACGGTATCGGTGGAAAAGTCTAAATGCGGAATACTCAGCCCCATTCCTTCCACAACCATCAACTTATTCAGGTGATTGTTTTCAATCAACAGGTTTGCCTGGTTCAGGCCTCCCATCACGGGTTCAAAGGCAATATACAGGATGTTGCTGTCAAAGGGAAGTACCTGGAGGCCAGGTTGCAGAGGTACAAATGCGCTGTCGCTGGAATTTAAGGCGGTGATAAACAATGTGTCGCAGCCCGGATTATAAACCTTGAATTCATTGATACTGGATGCTCCCTGTATGGTGGGCTGACAACGAAGGGTGTCGTCGGCAAGGACCATTAACGGACTTCCAATCAGTTCGAAGCTGTAATCCAGGGTATCGTACCAGCCGATCTGTGGGGAAGCAACGAAAATCTTGCCCGGATAATGGCCACTGATCGTCCCGCTGCCACTGAAATCAAGCTGAATGTTTCCAGTGCCGGAAACAGGCAACATCAATTGGCCTGCCGACATAGTGCCATACGTTGCATAGGGTTTGCTTACCAGATTGGCCAGCAGGCGGGCTGCATCATCATTGATGTAGGAGAAATCAAATCCGACGTAAGCAACCAGTCCGGCACCATATTGACGGTACGCACTGACCATTCCATTCTGAGCATCAACCAGCCTGACCAGGTCAGCGTTGGTGAAATGACAGGCATAGGTATATACGGGTCCGGCAAAACTAGTGGGAAGACTATCCGTGAAAGGGTGTGCGGAATCAATGAGCGTGAGGGGGTTACTGTTAGCGCTCGCATAGCTTCCGGACAATAATCCTGTATTGAAAATGCAATTGACATTGCTGGTACCGCAGAAGATGATCCTCCCTCCCCTGTCGGCAAACTCCTGCATAGCGGGTGCCAGGTTTGTGAAAACCGATGATGAGGCAGAAGAGGGTTCCGTGATCAGCAGCACATCTTTGTTTTTTAATGCCTCCCGCAAGGCGTCCACAGAAGTGGTTTTGGTTTCTGAGAGCGAATAGTTGGTAAAGTATTGATTAAGGGCAGAGAGGGTGTTGGGGTACTCACGATAGATGGATGTCCCCAGGTTATAGGCAAGGATTTGCAGATGGGCATCGCTGTGTAGTTCCTGTGACCAGATATTCACCCTCAGGCTATCCAGATAGGTGTTTTGAATACTCAGGCTGACCTGGAGGCTGTCATCGCATCCCTGCATTACAATATTCAAGGGCGAGGGTTGGCTTGTCAGCAGGGGTTTGGGGAAAACAAAAACTGCGACCGTAATCAGGGTATCCTCATCATTATTGGGAAGCTGGATGATCGCATTCACTTGTCCGGTACCCGTAACTTCATAAGAAAAAACCATCCAGGCGGAATCGTAAGGACGCACGGAAAAAGGCAAGGCAGGCGGAATGAATCCTGGTTCTGAAGCATTGAACCCGGTGATATGCAGTGAGTCTGATCCATTATTATACACCAGGAGGGAATCCTGGATGACCCTTGTGACCATCAGGGTATCGAGGTCAATGTGAGAAGCGGATAAGTCGATCAAGGCGCCAACTTGTGCCGGGGTAAACTCCACACATCCGATATCCGGGGTAGTGAGGCTTCGGATATTGCCATCTATGTCTTCTGATACATCCGTCAGCGGGGTGCCCAGATTATCCATTGCAGCACTGCGCGGATAGAGGGCGTTGGGCAGTAGAAAAGCAGGAAATACACTTACAGAATGGGGGTCCTGGCCCGTAGCGGCCTGCAGGGCGGACAGGCTTGCAGCGCTTGTCCCCCAGTATCCCAGAATGCTTCCGGAAGTGAAATAGTTATTGTAATCGGCCAGGCTAAGGGAGGATCCATAATGATAGATTGCTGTACCACCCACATTATTCGAGAAGAGGTTGTTCACACTCTGCGAATTGTTTCCGTAATAGAAATAGCTGGCATAGGAGGAGGTTCCTCCGGAAGTGACATTTATGCTGTTGTGATAAAACTTCTGATAATAAGCATAATAAACATAGAGCCCAAAATTGCTTGTGGTGCCGCTGCCGGTAATGCTGACCATATTGTTGGCTACCAGGCCCATCGTGCTGTCAGTAGCGGTGCAATAATACACGCGCAGGCCGTATTGCGTACCGGTTCCGGAGAGCTCCACCCTGTTTCCGTTGATCTCCTGTTCATTCTGGCAGTACAGGCAACTGAGTCCGTATGCTGTTCCTGAGGCACCAAAGCTCTCCAGGCTGTTGTGATTGATTTTGGGGGCTTGAAGATAATACCCGTAAATACCATTGTACTTAAACCCTGTCAGGGTATTATGCTCCACAACATTGCCAGCCTGAAGCAAGGAAGTAGAGCCGCCTTGCAAATAGATTCCGTGGTATCCGTTCTCAATCTCGTTGTGGGTGATGGTATTGTATTCGTCTAAGCTGTTTTCATCATAAATTCCCGCACTGTTAGAGTTGGTTCTGGCTTGCGGGTTACTGATGATCTTACAGCTGTGGATGGTATTGTGGGATGCCCCGTTTTGCAGCACCACCACGCGGGCATAGCTGCTTGCATTCGCCTGTATAGTCAGGTTCTGCAGGGTGATATGATCCGCTCCGTTCAGGTTCACTGTCCAGTTGTTGGAATAGCCAGCGGTGAAAGCAAGGGTCACATCATCGGCATTGCCGCTGGCCGATTGGATAGTGAGGGTATTGGCCGCACTGGCTCCGGGGATCTCCGGAATAGAGATTTGTTCGTTGTAGGTGCCGGCATTGATATTCAGGATTACCGGGCTGCTGATCCCACAGCTGGCAATATCGTTGATCGCAGTACCAATATCCGGCCAGTCGGCACCGGCACCGCCGATGGTATAGCTGCCTGCGTACAAATTACAGAAGTACACACTGCTTGTGGCGGTATCATTGAAGGCATTGGAGTCCGCAACATTGTTGGGTAAAAACGTCCAGCCGGCAATGTGGCTGGTGCCGGAAGGAAAGGTAAACGAGCCGAAGAGGACTGTATCTGTTTCCTGGGGCGCAAGTATGCCGGTCCACAGCTGTGAAGTTTGTGAAACCCCATTGACTGACCACCCCAGGCTTACACTGCTAATGGTATCCTTTCCGTAGTTGCGCAACAAGCCCCTGACATTGTTCAGGCCGCTCATAGCGGGAGAGCTAAGGCCCGCGATGGCGCTTATCCCTGCATCTACGCCCTGACTTGGAGAGAAGCTAATCTTTATATTGGGTCGGTAAGCGTAGGTGTTGTTGACCGTGGTTCCGGTGCAAACTCCGCTCCCGTCTGCGCGCCGCAAAATAGTGGAGTTATAGGAGGTGGAACTGTAATACGTATGGGCATTGCCCGTATAGCTGGTATTGTTAAAACAGGTTTCGATGATCAGGCTGCTGACGCCGTCCCAGAAGAAGGGCTGGCTGAAGGGGTGCATATTCCAGCCTGCCGTTTCGGTGTAGGCCGAGCTTGAAAAGACCGTGGTGAGACCGCTTTCCCAGGTCGAGATGGTGGTAGCAGAGCTGAGCCCCATTTTCATTTCAAAATCCTTGAGCGGGGTTCCCCTGACAGTAGCCACATCAAAGCCCAGGGCCAGAATGTTTCCCGGGACTCCACCGTTAGCGAGGATCTCGGAGGCGGGGATGATCATCTGGTGGCGCGCACCATAGTAATAATTGCCGTAGGGTGCAGGGTAGCTTGTATTTGAATTGCTTGTGGTTTCTGTGCCGATGATGGCCTCAATCTGGGCCTGAAGCCCGAAGTTTACGCATAAGGTCAATGCGATGAAAAGGGTAAGGATTCTCATAGGGGTTGTATTTTTAATTAAAACCGAATTCGGATAAGTGCTATTCTTTCCGTTATGTTGGCAGAGGATATCAAAAACCACATATAATCCTGATTGACAAACACTTATTCAGTGATTGCTACATCCGGCTCATATGGCATAAGCAGAAACAAATGTCGGTAAGTTTAATAACTTACCAAATATTTCGGGCAATTTATGAGGGGAAATGGCTGAAGTGACTGAACAGCTGGCATTTGCGAAGCGATGCTCCCTGAAAGCCTTGCGGGAAGGACATTCTTGCTTACGAATCTTTCTGAATACTTCCCTGAAAGCTACCAAGATATACATTGGCATCAGGCAGGAAGAGATTGCGGATGTTTATGAGGGTTTATAATCCTCAATACTATCGCAAAGTCAGGGTTCACTCCCCTCCCTCAAGGGTATTCATAATCTCCCGAAAACTATTCAATCCAGCCTGGATATTCTCAATGATTTCAGTGGCGATTACATCGGGATCCGGTAGATTATCCAGATCTGCCAGGCTCTTATCCTTTAGCCAGAATATGTCAAGATTGGTTTTGTCCCGGCCTATGATTTCATCATAGCTGAACTTTCTCCAGCGCCCTTCCGGATTCTCTTCCGACCAGGTTGCTTTGCGACCATTCCGATTGCCCGGATTATAGCACTTAATGAAATCCTGCAGATCATCGAGCTGAAGGGGTTTCTTCTTCAGGGTGTGGTGAATGTTGGTACGATAATCATAAATCCAAACTTCCCTGGTCCAGGCCTCTTTGGCTCCCGGCCGATTGTCAAAGAACAATACATTCGCTTTTACTCCCGGCTTGTAGAATATACCGGTAGGAAGGCGTAAAATGGTATGGAGCTCTGTGGAACGAAGTAGCTGCTTGCGGACCGTTTCACCGGCACCACCTTCAAATAATACGTTGTCCGGTAATACCACGGCTGCCCTACCATTTTCTTTCAGAAGGGTTCGTATGTGCTGCAGGAAGTTGAGCTGCTTGTTGGATGTTGTCGCCCAAAAATCCTGGCGATTATATACCATATCTTCCTTTTCCTGTTCCCCTTCTTCATTGGTGAAGGTCATACTGGACTTCTTACCGAAGGGTGGATTGGCAAGGACATAATCAAATCTTTTACCATCATCGGCTATTAAAGCATCTGCAGAGGATATGAAGGTTTCGCCATCGATCTCACCGATGTTGTGCAGGAACATATTCATCAGGCACATCCTGCGGGTATTGGCCACGATCTCATTCCCGTAAAAGGTCTTGTTTTTTAGAAACTCCTTTTGCTCCCGGTTCAGATCATAGTTATTCACGATGTAATCATAGGCAGCAAGGAAGAAGCCCCCGGTTCCACAAGCAGGGTCTGAAATTGACCTCAAAGGCTCCGGTTGCATACACGCTACCATTGCTCTGATCAAGGCCCTGGGTGTAAAGTATTGCCCTGCACCGGACTTGGTATCTTCTGCATTCTTCTCCAGCAAACCTTCATAGATCTTCCCTTTCAGGTCGGCACCCATCATACTCCACTTCTCCTTGTCCACCATATCGATGATCTTGAAAAGTTTCGCGGGGTCCTGGATTTTATTCTGTGATTTCACGAAGATCTGTCCCAATGTTCCTTTTGCCTTTGCCAATTCACGAAGGGATTTGGTATAATGGGCCTCCAGTTCTGCTCCTCTTTTTTCTTTCAGGCTTTCCCAATCACAACCTTCAGGAACATTGATCTCTCTGTTATACGGCGGTTTGGCAAATTCATCCACCATCTTCAGGAAGAGCAGGTAGGTGAGTTGTTCCAGGTAATCACCATAACTCACGCCGTCATCGCGGAGGACATTGGCAAAGCTCCAAACTTTGGATACTATACTTGATTCGTTGGTCATCCTATTGTAATGTATGTTTAAACCAGGCTATTGCAGCTTCTCCATCAAGCTTTTCGATAGCTGTGATATCGCGAGAATGCCGGATACAATTTCTCAAAGTTGATAACTGATTAAAGCGGCTTTCAAGCTGTGGTTTATTCTTAAATTTCATTTCAAACTTGTCCCAGTTCGCTTTCGAAACAATGGTATCATAGTATTCGAACAAGTCAAAATACTTCAGCCGGACCGAAAAACTACTGAAATCATCTTCAGTTAATCCTGGCTTCTTCTTCAGCTCCACCTCAATACGCTTATTTACTTTTTCCCTGATATGTGGTGGGGTCATTGCAACATAACTATCTGGATCACCATTCGACTTTTCGATAAGAAGCTGCCTCAATTTAAGTTCAATCTCTTCCACTGCATCGTTTAGCTTTTTTAGTGCTAATGGAATCTCTACTATATCCTTAATCAGCTGGTCATCAATTGCATCAAGAATTGTTTCAAGGCGAACTTGCAAGAATTCATCATAGTCAGATTTTTCAAAGGGGTCACGCAGGAGAATCTCAACCGCCTTCCTGGATATTAGATGAGATGCCAGAACTGAATAAACCTTTTCAGGATCATTATTCTCCAACATTTCTT
Organism: uncultured Lentimicrobiaceae bacterium; assembly: GCA_964590645.1. Taxonomy (GTDB): domain Bacteria; phylum Bacteroidota; class Bacteroidia; order Bacteroidales; family JAGNHN01; genus JAGNHN01. The sequence goes on along the minus strand of CAZPYJ010000014.1, from coordinate 57,845 downwards.
TCAGATATTCGTTCGGCATCCTGTTCCGGATTATGTGTCGATTAGTCCCCGGAGACAATGCGGTCCTGTTCAGGATACTGTTAATACTCCTACCTGCTTTTTCGTGAAAGGTTGAGTGAGGTACAATGTGATGGTCATCCAGTGAATCGTATTCCGGTAAGTCAAAACTTGACCAATCTCTGGCACCATTGATTACAAATAAATTGAATATGGCATTGTAGATTGCCGAGCCTTTCCCATTATCGAGCACTAAATCCATATTCCGATAATTTGAAATGAAGTCACTTATCATTTCCGGTTCATCGTCTGGATCGATAAACCATCGCTTTAATGCCTGGAAGTCTTTTGCAGAAGTGGATTCAACCGAACTTGAATACCTGTTCGTAAATATGGACGCCCAATACCACTTCCTGATTTTGGTTTGCATATCCAGCTTATTCACTGCTTTGCTATCATCAACAAAAGCTTTTATGGCTGCAAAGGCAGGGATGATGGAAGGATAGGGGACAAAACTTGCCTGTATTGCTCCAAAATCTCTTGGACTTCTCAGGCTTTTGATAGCCTTCTTCAAAGCATTGATAGCAAAGTGCCACCTGTCCAGGAACTCCTCGGAAGAATCTACCAAAACGATTCTTTCATTGCTTCCATCCGGTTTTTTGATGGTTTTGATGGATTCCGGTACGAGGTAATATAAATATTTAGGGCTACAGTATGCTTGTTCCAGTATGGACATAACCTGTAGTACGTATATTTTCATCTTCTTGGAGTCCGTATAGTCCAGTTCATCCTCCGCATCGTGCCACATCTTTTTTAAGTAGATTTCCTTGGGTCTCAGGATAGCATTGAGCAGGTCGAAAATATCCAGGCGGACTCCCTTAGAGTTGATTTGGGTGAAAATGTCACACACCTTACCCAACTCAATATCCCGATCTAACTCTATATAGCTGATATAATACTGATTGAATAACTCCTCAATGGCATCTTTGAAATCTTTGGCCTGATTTGAGCTTTTCTGAGCCAAAAGTCTTCTTTTCTGGCCTTCCTCATCTTTCGCTGCCATTTCTGCCTGCTCATTCCAATAGTCCCGGTATCCCTTTATCCAGTCGCTGGTGCCCCAGGTGCCTTCTCTCATCGTCCCTAAGGGGAATATGTGCCTTTCATATTGCTGCTTCACATCCTTTAATAAACGCTTGTTTTTGCGGGTTAGATAATCATACCAAAACGCATTTTCGAAGTCATCCTCTAAAAATGCCTGGATGTTCAGAAAGTAAGCCAGGGGCTTTGCTCTGCCGGGGAATGCTATTTCTGGTTGAAAAAAGGCATAATGAATAGCCGTTAATCTTTGCTGGCCATCCAGTACAATATGCTGAGGATCCTGCTGCCCATTAAATGCATAAATAGGCTCGCAGGATAGCATATTGAAGTTGTCTTTACTTCCTTTCCAGAGGAGTAAGGTGCCCACATAATAATCCATAAAGATGGACTTGATGAAGTCAAGCACATCCCAGGGCTGCCATTCAAATTCTCTTTGAAAATCAGGGATTACGAAATGTCCTTTTTTCAAATCCTCCACTAAACTTCCAAGATGAATTCTATCTGCCTTTTCAACATTCTTCATATAGCTTTCATTTAATCCGCAGGATTCCCACTAATCATTTTTCTCAGTTTCTCAGTAATGAAGTACCCGCCAGTTTGTGCTGCAGTTCCTTTAAACTCTATAAAACCGACCTCTCTTAAGCGATCCAGATATCTTTTCATCGTACTTTCACTGCCAATCTTTGTGATCTCCCTGTAATCTGGATTTCGCCTTCCTTCATCCAAGAAAATGGCTTTTAGAAGGACAGAAAGATTTTGCTTGGTCTCTTTATTTGCTCGGTCAATTGCTCGGTCAATTGCTCGGTCAATTGCTCGGTCAATTGCTCGGTCAATTGCTCGGTCAGTTGCTCGGTCAGTTGCTCCGTCAATAGCTCCCTCAATTGCTCCGTCAACTGCTCCGTCAACTGCTCCCTCAGTTGCTCGGTCAGCTTTCTCGATTAGAGGAATCACGGTTCTAAATACATCTCCTTCGATAAACTCCGCTTCATTGCCATTAGAATACAGGCGCGTAAAACGCTGACTGTTCCGATACCCGGAGCCCAATTCTTCTGCCCGCCCGATTTCCCTGAAGAAAGCGGCAATTACCGGATTCTTCGGGAACGGACTATAGGAATCCAATCGTAATTTCCCACTCCCGTGAGGCCGGTTCCAATTGTCGATGAACACCTCAGATCCTGAGATAAGCAAACGCGCCGGGTATTCATTCGTAAATTCCCGGTGGATGAGTGTATTGGCAATGACTTCACGGAAAATCTTATCACGTATGCTGATACGCTGGTCACCCTCCATCTGAAATTTGTCTGGCAAGTGTTTGGCCACAAAGGCCATCAGCTTATCATAGGATTCGATGAGATTGGTTCTGACGATCTCCCGGTCATCATAGCGTTCTGTGTTTTCTCGCTTCAGGATGGCATCGGTCTTATAATGTGGTAAGATTTGCTGGATTACCTCATCCTTTCCCAGCAACAATGCTGCCGCGAGGGTATAGCCTTCATCCCCTGTCTTCCAGTCTTTCTTCCAGAGGTTGGCGGAACGGAGCATTCCCATATCATCCAGTTCCATCCAGTGATGGCCCGGTTTGTTATTGTGGGCCAGGATCCGGCATCTTTGAATAAGGTCTCCTCTCAGATCGGTGAGGCATATGGCCGGATAGAGGGTGTTCTCGCTAAAACTTCCCTGCTTTTTTAAATGCAGTTGCCGTACCAGGTCCGGGTTATTGCTAATGTCAAAATCCCCGTCCTCATTGCGGTCATATACCTTTCCCAAATAGCTGTGCACCTGGGAGCTTTCCGGGATGTAAGCATAAAGGACAGTATGGCCGTCGATGACCACACTATGGATGTTTAAGTAGTATTTAGGGTTGAGCTGAGCGATGTTATTCACCGAGGACACGAAAGCAGATTTCATATCCGCAACGCAATCTTCAATCACACCTGTAAGCTCTCCATCATTGTTTACCCCTAAAATCAAATGGCCACCCTGGCGATTGAGCATAGCACAAACACTCTCATAGACATTCCTGGGTATTTCAAAACCCGCCGCCTTGAATTCCACCTGGACACCCTCGCCCTGCTGGATGATTTGTTTCAGTGCCTCCGGGTTCATCTTCCTGTGCGTTTCTCTTCTTTAATCCGGGCCAACAATTGCTCCGCCGGCTCCCAATCCGCTTCTTTTCTACAGGCAGCCAATTCCCCTTCACTGAGTAATTTCCCTTCAAAGGCCTGTTTTAATATACTTTGCCTCAGGGCTTCTGATTTTTCTAAGCCTTCTTCAATATTAACCAAGATGTTGTCACAAACAGAGAGACGGGACTCGATTTCCCGGACAATTTCTATCATTTCATTAATTGGACCGACTGGTATATAGCATGACCCAATCAAATTTGTATTGAGATTTGGTTGTGCTGCACCTTGATTAATTCCTCTTAACTCTATAGTCCTTGAGCACCAATAATAGTAGTGATAGAGCGTGGCATTTTTATCAAGACCAAGAAAGGCAGCAATCCCGTCATTAAATGTTGTTGGAAACGTGCAAATCTTTGGAACACCCAAAGTTGCACCACTATTTGAGAGCAGTAATGTGCCTTTATCAACGTACCTAGTTTTACTAAGTCCAGCCTCTTTTATCGAAAAAGTGTGGCTTGTTAGATAAACACCCTTATTCCTTGTCAAGTCTGCTACTTTTAAGAATGGGATAGAACCATCATAAAACCTTCCATCACCAGCTGGACGGGGTGAACCACCCCTAACAACTTCGCATAGTTCACTGACTTCGGCTATTCTCCACTCTTGAGAATTGGTCCTTATGCCAAAACCATCCTCAAACGCCTTTTTTAAGACTGCCTGGCGGTAGATTTCAAGCTTTGTCTTGGCAGCATTGAGGTTGGCAATGCCGTGGTCCAGCTCACTAAATAACTGCTCTATTTTGGCTACGATGGCGCGTTGCTCGGGGAGGGGGGCGAGGGGGAATTTATGAGATTTTAAAATTGAACCAGAAATGGCCTTGAAAGTCGTTCCCGTTCCCTTTTCATCCAATATACGCTCTGATAATCGTAGGTAGTACCATAAATACTCTGTACTATACGGATAAGAAATTGCTGCTAACCCTCTTCCTATTGCACAATTGATGTTTGCGATATTTGTTGCACCAACAGGAGCCCTAACACTCATCAGGATATCATTAGCTTTCGCAGTTTTCTTAGGAGCGGTACACCATTTTTGTACAATAGGGTGCTTATCAGTAAACTCTGCCTTTCCTTGAAAAAAGGGAACCCCTTTACCATTCTTATTATATGTTGATGAAGGTGGTGATTGCCCCATCTCAAAATGACAAACATCAACTAACTCAACTTCAATCCAATCTTCTCTCATCAGGCAGCCAGTACTTCGTTCAGTTCATCAATCAGTTCATTCATCTGCTCACCAAATAGTTTGTACATCATACCTCTTCCGCCCTTAGCATCAAAAGGTGTCAGGTCTAAATCATCCATCCCCAAATGGAAGCTACTGGCGATATGTTCTTTCAGCATCCTTAACCACTGCATTTGTTCTTCATTAAACTTGTTGCCGGCACCCGAATGCTTTTTGAATATCCAGTCCTGGAAATTTTTATCCACGGTTCGGGTGTATGAGGTTAGCTCCTGGTCAATTCCAACAACACGACGAACCAGGGATACCAGGGCCACCAGTTCTTCCCGGGGACTATCCCCGTTCACCTTTTCCAACTGTTTATAGGCATCCCACACATAATGTGGCGCCAGCAAGGGTTTCTCCAATTTTAGTTTTTCCAGCAGGTCTTTAATCATCTTAAATGTCAACTCACGCCTGCGGTAGGCTTGGTCATAGAAAATACTCAGCGCAATAATCTCATTCTTATTCGCTTCGATATAGTCTTTGAAACTATTAACCACCTCTTTTGCCTTTTCCAGGGTAAAGCTATCCCATTCAGAGCGTAACACTTTATCCTGGTTGATGGCATCAATAATCTGCTCGTGGACCTTCCTAACATTCTCCAGGTATTCGTTCACTTCACCGGTGAAGGTCCGGGATGCTTTATCTGCCAGTTCATTTTGCGCTTGTGTCCTGCATTCCTCCTCCTTAAACGGATTTCTTTCCTGCACCGGAATTCGATTGACCAATGCATCGGTTCTTTCATCCAGCAAATCCGGGTCGAAGGTGTCCAATAGAGATTTTGTGCTCTGTTTCAGACTAATACCCTTTGTCAGCTCTTCATACTTTTCTTTCTCCTTTTCTGTCAGCTGTTTTTCCAACCTAATCAATCGATTGGCCAGGGAGGTATATAAGTCTTCATCCACCACACCCATTGTAACCGCTCCCAATAGGTCTTTTAGCGGTGTCCCCCGCTTTCTTTCCAGGGGACGGCTGTCGGTTTTCTTGGATTTGGTAGCCCCCACGGCATCCACAATCACGAAGTGCGTTTTGGTGTGCCTGGCAGTACGTGTAACACGTTTGAGATCATCAAAATTAATGGTACGGGTTCCACGCCCCTTCATTTGCTCAAAATAGTTTATGCTTTTCACATCCCGCATAAACAAAAGCACTTCCAGGGGTTTGACATCGGTACCGGTTGCAACCATATCTACCGTCACCGCTATTCGTGGCGCCCAGGAATTCCTGAAACGATTCAGAACCGACTTCGGGTCTTCCTCCGATTTATAGGTCAGCTTTTTGCAAAATTCATTTCCTTCGCCAAACTCTTCCCGGATGATCTGTATGATATCATCCGCGTGACTGTCCGTTTTGGCAAAGACGAGGGTTTTAGGCACTTCAAACTCATCATTCCCATCGAAGCGTCCGGGGAATATTGAGGGCAGCGCCTCTCTATAAGCCCTGATGATATGCCTTATCTGGCTGGGGTTTACCACATCCTTGTCCAGCTGATTAGAGGTATACTCATAATCCTCATCCAGTCTTTCCCATCGTTTCCTGCGGGAAAGCTTCTCCCGCATATCTACGTATTCTTTTGCCTTGATTTTAGAGCCTGCCTGCGTGATTTCTGTTTCAATAGTATAGATATCATAGGGAACATTCACCCCATCAACCACTGACTCTTCGTAGGTGTATTCACTGACTACATTTTCGTTGAAGAAGCCAAAAGTCCTTTTATCGGGCGTAGCAGTTAAGCCGATCAGAAAGGCATCGAAGTACTCAAGTACCTGCTTCCACAGATTGTATATGCTCCGGTGGCATTCATCAATAACAATAAAATCAAAGCGGGAAATGGGATTATCCGGGGAGTATTTAATCGGGATGGGGTCTTTCTTTTGCCAATCCCACGAACGCTCATTTGGGTTAGCTATTTCCGCATCCTCATCCAGTTCTTTTCCTTGCAGAATGGAATAAAGTCTTTGGATGGTAGAGATACATACCTGGCTGTCGGAAGCGATATAACTTGAAGACAGCCGCTGGACATTATATAATTCCGTGAACTTACGGTTATCATCGACAGGCTGATACTTCAGGAATTCTTGCTCAGCCTGTTCACCAAGGTTTCGTGTATCAACCAGGAAGAGGATTCGTTTTGCATCTGCGTATTTCAAGAGGCGATAAACAAAGGTACAGGCTGTAAATGTTTTACCTGCTCCTGTCGCCATTTGGATTAATGCCCGGGGACGGTTTTCCTTTAAGGAATGTTCGAGTGTTGTGATTGCCCTGATTTGAGCGGGTCTCAATCCCTGCTCATCCAGGGCAGGCAAATGCTGCAGACGTCCACGCAGGGTTTCCGCTTTTGAGGCCCATTCGGCCAGTGTTTGGGGAGTATGAAAGTGAAAAACCGGACGGGAACGTGGCTTGGGATCCCGGTAATCAGTGAAGCGAGTAATTTCCCCTGTGCTTTCGTAAACAAAAGGCAATGGATCATTGTCTAAATACTTGAGTTTGCTTTTTGCATAGCCTTCAGACTGATCCTCAGCATTAGTGAGTCTGAATCCTTCCTCTTCGCGTTTTGCTTCTATGATTCCTACCGGCTTTCGATTCACAAAGAGGACAAAATCGGTTTCCTTACCATCTTTAGTATTCAGGTATCGTACAGCGACTCCAGGTCCGGCGCTATGGTTTATGCGGCTCTTATCCTGCACAATCCAACCGGCTTTGTCCAGCATAGCATCGATAAGGTCTCTGGCTTTATCCTCGGGTGATTGGTTCATCCGTTTCACCAATTTAGCATCATTGAATACTCGACAGAAGAACAACCGAGCCCTCAGATTAAGGCTTTTGCCGACCCTGGATAACAATCCTTTCTCCTATAATCTTAAGACCCAGCTCTACAAAGTTTCAACTATTGTTTGCGCGGACAATTTACAATTTTCCTCCGGAAATGAAAGGACAGTGGGTCACACTTATGTGATGTATACATCATCACTACATTCCAAAAAACAGACAAAAAACATATTGATTCGTTTGTTTAAATAGACGAATCATACCGTGTAAAA
>CAZPYJ010000014.1:0-50199 GCA_964590645.1 uncultured Lentimicrobiaceae bacterium | reverse complement strand
AGACAAAAAACATATTGATTCGTTTGTTTAAATAGACGAATCATACCGTGTAAAACGGAAATAATTATTGAAAATAAGCTTCGAATCAATCGCAGGAACGCTTTTATCCGCCATAGTACTACGAAAGGAGTACGAAGGCGGACGCAAATCAAAGATTTGCTTCAAAAAATCTTAAGAAAACCCAACTACGTGGATTGCGTCCACCGAAGCCCGCCGGGAACTTATCAAACGCGCGCTTGCCAACACTAAGCACGAAAAAGCCCCTGCTGGCACACGTCTGAAGCCGCGCGCCAGCAGGGGCGTAAGGAAAAACTACTTACCTATAGTTCAAAGAAGGTGTTTTCGCATAAATGCCCTGCCTGAGCCTGTTTTCAGGTAAGACTCGAAACCATATTGAATCGTTTATTTAAATAGACGAAACATACCGTGTAAAACGGAAATAATTATTGAAAATAAACATCGAATCAATCGCAGGAACGCTTTTATCCGCCATAGTACTACGAAAGGAGTACGAAGGCGGACGCAAATCAAAGATTTGCTTCAAAAAATCTTAAGAAAACCCAACTACGTGGATTGCGTCCACCGAAGCCCGCCGGGAACTTATCAAACGCGCGCTTGCCAACACTAAGCACGAAAAAGCCCCTGCTGGCACACGTCTGAAGCCGCGCGCCAGCAGGGGCGTAAGGAAAAACTACTTACCTATAGTTCAAAGAAGGTGTTTTCGCATAAATGCCCTGCCTGAACCTGTTTTCAGGTAAGACTCGAAACCATAGGCCTTATATTTATCCTGAAATGCTGCATATAAGACAAGCTTAACCGGTAATCTCGGTTTCGTAAATGAAACCTGGCCTTTTTGATGCCTTTTCATTCTCTCCTGCAGGTTACTGGTACAACCGGTATATATTTTCCCATCACCACATTCTAATAAATAGACAAAAAACATATTGATTCGTTTGTTTAAATAGACGAATCATACCGTGTAAAACGGAAATAATTATTGAAAATAAGCTTCGAATCAATCGCAGGAACGCTTTTATCCGCCATAGTACTACGAAAGGAGTACGAAGGCGGACGCAAATCAAAGATTTGCTTCGAAAATCTTAAGAAAACCCAATTTAGTGGACTGCGTCCACCGAAGCCCGCCGGGAACGCATCAAACGCGCGCTTGCCAACACTAAGCACGAAAAAGCCCGCCTTCGCAAATCAAAGATTTGCTTCGGCGGGCGAAGGTGGAGCATAGCGGAATCGAACCGCTGACCTTTTGACTGCCAGTCAAACGCTCTAGCCAACTGAGCTAATGCCCCTTGCAATGAACTTGAGGCGGCAAAGGTAAACAAATTTCCATATCCCCCCGCCAATATGTCTATCCTGTTTTTCAAAAAAAGCTGCATTTTTGCAGCCATAGTAACAGGAAGGGATGGGATTGTGCCTGCTCTCTTCCAAAGCAATCAGTGTTCAGATGAAGCGATTATTTGTGGCAGTGAAGGTAGAACCTGAAAATGAACTTCTTGAGCAATACCAGCGCTTTCGGAAATGGTTTAAGTCGGACCGGATTACCTGGGTTGAAGAGCAGAATCTCCATATGACCCTGAAGTTTATCGGCGATACCCCGGAAGAGAAAATCCCCCTGATTCACGATACCTTGCAAGCGGTGGCAAACCATCACAGTGCTTTCGATGCGGCCATCAAAGGAGCCGGCATTTTCGGGAGCGAATACAAACCGCGGGTGCTCTGGTTTGGGGTGGGAGACAGCTGGAATAAGATCAGTGGCCTGGCAACGGATATTATCGGTGCTATGGAAGAAGCCGGTTGGGAAAACGACCGGCAGAACTTTGTTCCCCATCTTACCATTGGAAGGATCAAATATATCCGCCAGCGAAAGAAGCTCTCGGAAAAAGTGGCGAAAGTGCAGCAACAGCATTTCCAGGATATTCATATTGATGCCTTTCAACTGATCGAAAGCCGCCTGAGCCAGGACGGCCCTACCTATCACATCCTGAAAACCTATCCCCTGAAACAGGACGGGCAGACCGAAGTACAAGTCTCAGGCCTGCCACGCTGGAAACAATGGTTAGGAAAAATCGGTATTCGTCTCTCCTGATTTATTCCGCTTCCTTCTGCTTGTCTTCTTCCTTTTCAGGCATCTTTCTGCGCTCCAGGAAGAAGGAGAGCAATAAACTAATGCCTGCCGCCAGGCTCAGCAAACTGAAGTAAGCCGGTTCTTCCCGCATCGTTCCGCTTTCCACCAGAAAATTGGCGATCAGCAGGGCGACACCCAGGAAAATGAGCAATAAGCCGTACTTCAGGGAAGGATCACGATGCTTTACAGTGCGGAACACGGAGGCATCCTTGCCGTACTGCAGCAGTGCCATTCTTTCTTTCTTACGTACGTTCAGGTATACGATGGCCACAATCATCGCAAATACACTAATGGGAATCAGCTCTTCCATCTTCGTTTGTTTAGTCTTTAGACGCCGATGTAAAAGGAGGGTTACACCCAGGCTAAGAGGCTTACTTACTGCTTCAGGGGATGGGAACCGGGATAGGCGGCCTGCTCCAGCTCTCTGAGGCTTTTGAAAGGAAAGGGTGGATTCAGATAGGTTTCCAGAAAGGCATAAATTTTCATCCGGGTCTCCCGGGCGTGGCGGGTATCCATACGGTCGAAGGAGTGTCCTCCCGGAATATCCTGGAAAATCTCATACTCAAACTTTTTTCCTTCTGCCTTCAGGCTTTTGATCAGGTGCTCCACTTCCAACACATCCACATCGTCATCATTGGTATTGGTATGGATCAACAGGGGGGTCTGCAGTTTATGGGCATTCCAGGCCGGCGAGCGCCGCCGGTATTCTTCAATATTCTCATTCACCGTTTGTCCGATGTGATAATCTGCCGAGAACAGCCGGTGGTAGGAGGGTGTCTGGTAACCCATCCGTGCAATGAGGTCGCTGACCGGAACCCCCGCAAAGGCTACTTTATAATCGTCAGGGTGGTTGAATACCGTAAGCAAGCTGATCAGTCCGCCGTGGCTCCACCCGATGATGCCTACCCGTTTCCTATCCAGGAAGCCATAGTTTTCCAGCAGGTGTGCCCGGGCTGTATGCACATCTTCCGTCTCCAGTCCGCCGTAATCGATGTTCTGGTAATGGGTTTTTCCATAGCCGGTACTTCCGCGATATTCTGGGGCGGCCACCACATAGCCCTGGGCAAGGAGTTCGCGTACGATGTGTGCATAATAGGTTTCAAAGCTGGCGTGTACGCCTCCGTGGGGCAACAGAATCAGCGGATGCTTTTTACCGTAATCCAGTCCCCGTGGGGTGAAAACATAGCACCAGTATTTCAGGTGGTTGCCGGCACCCCGGGCTGTTTCACTTTTTTCCTTCCAGCGGGGTGGGCCTGTCAGGTAGAGCTTATCGATCCAGGCCAGGTCTTCCACTTTTTTGTACCAAAGCAGGTCATCCACCAACTTCTCCAGCACATCGAAGCGATGGCGGTAGTCATTCACAATCTGCTTCAGTGAATCGGTTTTTTTCAGACAAAGGTCTTCCTGAGCGGAAAGCCCGGGGCTGAGCAGGAGCATCAGCATAAAAATGCCCGTGAAGAGGACGCGGAGGGATTTCATAAACGGGATCGTTGGTACAGGGGCTAAGGTAGAAATTTTCCTTTTCTTTTGCCTGTTGGCCCTTGTCTTCAGACGCTTTCCACACTTATCCGCAAACACTGAACCGATTACACCTGGAATGGGTCAGTCGCGCAATCCTCCGCCTGCCCCCGACTCCAGGTGGCCGATCCGTTCTTCAAGGGCATTGATGAGCTCCTGTTGTTCCTGGATGGCCTTGATCAGCACCGGGATCAGCCCTTCATAGGTCACCCCCAGAGTTTGGGTCGGTGTCCACTGCTTCTCCCCACTGTCCGGATTCCGCAGCAATTCCTGATTGCTGACCACTTCTGAGATGACTTCCTGTAGTTCCTGGGCGATCAACCCTATCTTGTCCTGCTGATCCGGTCCCTCTTTCCACTTATAGCTTACCGGACGCAGTTTGAGTACTTCTTCCAGCCCATAATCCAGGTTGCGGATGTCCTTTTTCAATCTTTGATCTGAACTGACATTGGGGCTGTTCACCAGGTAAATCCGTGAAAAGCGAAAACCGGAAGTCCCCAGGTCATCGGAATTATGAACTGCCGGACGAATATCTGCATCCGTATACAACAATTTGGATCCTCCATACATCAAATATATATCACCCAGATCGATGCGCCCCCCGGCCGCAATGATATGACGGTTGGCATAGACATAGTCTGCTGAAATATTATCAGCAAATTCCACATCATTGTCTTTAATGGTGATCACGGTATTTGTGGTGAGACCAAAGCCTTTCGAAATTTTAAAATATTCATTATCACTTTGATCAATACCCATTGTGTATTTCGTTGAGTTGCTCAATGCAAAGCGCAGAACAGCATCCCCGGTACCCTGCTGGTTGATGCGGATCCCATTGCTGGTGGCAGAGGTATTGAAAGCCACATCCAGGTTGGTGCCGGGCGCGGTGGTGCCCAGACCCACCCAACCCGTAGAATTATTTACAAAAAGGGCAGGGTTTCCTCCCACATCCACGTGGAGGCGGCCTATGGGACTGCTGGTTCCCACACCAACCAGTCCGTTGCTGTCCACTAAAAAGAGTCGGTTGCTTCCCTTACGGATATCAAGTCGGCCCAGTGGGCTAACGGTGCCAATGCCGAAGTCCCCATTCCCTTCGATGGAAAAGACGGAGGTACCATTCAGGCGACCTCGGAGGATCTCCTCGTTGGTCGAGGCGTTCACTACCAGTCTGGCCGGCAATATTCCCCCGGCCGCACCCACCAGCAATTTGCCGTTATCAATGTGCATTGCCGCAAGGGAAGATGGCGTGCTGGTACCGACACCCACATTGCCTGCATCGTAATATATGCTGCTCCCGCTCTCTGTCCAGAGTGATCCGCTGTTCAACGCGGTTCCGGCTGTTAATGCGTAAGGAACGCTTTGAAACTGCGACAGTCCCATCAACTGGTAAGCATTGCCATCCGGATCAAACTCCACGCGGAGATAATGGGGCCCTGTTTCCCATCCTATGTTGCTGAAAACTCCGGAAACAACCGTTCCTGAGCCTATGACGGCAGTAAAGAGCCCGAACTGATTTGTGTTTAAAGCGTGTGTTTCCTGATATACGGGAGCAGATGTGGCATCGGTGATGGTAAAACGTACACCAATGGCCGTGTTCTGCAATACATCCCCCGAAGCATTCCGGGCAATGGCCTGGTAATTCAGTCCCTGGGGTACCTGGGCGGTCAGGGGCAGACTGGAAATGAGTATGAAAAGGCAGAGTAAAGACAGACCGGCCATCTTTCGGAGTAGTTGAGTTATCTTCATTGAGTTCATCTGTTTTGGAGAATTGGTTTTGGGATATTTGGTGTCAGGCTGATTACAAACCTTGTGGAACCGCTGTTTGTATAACTACCGTAATGGAATTGCTGCCGGTGAGGGTGATCAGGTTCTGGATGATGGGGGTACGGTCATTCCCCGATCCGCTGTATTTGAGCGTGCCATCCATCGTAAGGTCTTCATTGAAATAGCCCTGTACGCTGGCAAGGATGGATAAAGATCCGCTTTCGCTGATGATGCGCTGCTGTATCCTTGCCCTGTCATTGTCAGGCCCGCTGTATTTGAGCAGGCCGTCTTTATTGATATCCCCTGTAATCAGTCCACTGAGGCCATTTCCCAGCCCTATACTGGCAATATTTCCTCCATAAAGCGGTGTGGCAGTCGTATCACTAAAGTCAATCAGATTTCCAGTGGATAGGCTTATGGGGGTGGCGGTCATCACTGCACTATGATTACGATGATCGATCACAATGTGGTAAGGTGCCGGGGGAAGACTGTCGAATACCAGGGTGGCCACAAGGCTGGTGTCGTATAGCACTCCGTTTTCAAAAAGCAGGGCGGCTTTTCGGGCCACCAGGGTGTTGGGGGCACTTCTGAGCTCTACCAAAACCCAGTCTACCATCCCTGCCGGAAGCTGGGGCAGGCTTTCATTTCCGCCATAAAACCAGGGAGCGGTATTGTAGGGTTGTTGTAAAGGCAGGTATCCGCCCTGATTCAGGCTGGTATGCATCAAAGCATTTCCCTGATATGCTCCCTGAAGGATGGCTTTCAACTGAAGCTGAAAGCTGACAGGAGCAGACAGGGAGTCGGGCAATGGCTGATGAAATCCCTGAGTGAGGATTGAAGCTGCAGAGGCTGCGGTCTGAACCACCATTTCTCCCACTGTATAACTCAGGCTATAATTTGCATTGGAAATACTGTTTCCGTTGCTGGCTGTAACTGCCTGCCCATAAAGGGAGGTGGTGGCCAGGAGCAGGATCAGGATCTGCATTACCGGTATCCATTTCAGTCTTATACTCATCGGCTAGAATTATTCTTTCAAGTACAAATATTATTTAAAATGATTCTTGATAGAAATATTTAACATTAGTTTAACAGTTGTATGTCAAATACATACAAACGCCATAATGAGAAAAAAGCTTAGTATTATTCAGGTTTAACGGGATAGAGGTGTGGCATAAGCAAAGGCCAAAAGTGGAAATATCCGTGGCTTTCCGGCTTATGCCCCTTTTGATCCCAGGACAAGAATGCTTGTCTTATTCTTCAGAGTATTGCTGCAGCAGGTTCCGGTATTCGGAGAAAACATTGGCCCGGCTTACAAAGCCCAGATATTTGCCCTGATCCAGCACAACCATATTGTATTTCCCGGATTGCTTGAATTTTTCGGCCACTTCTTCCATTGTATCCCGCAAGTCCACCAGCACCTCAGGGATATACATCAGGCTGTGTACCCGTGTACTATCGTAGAGATCGGTGCGGAACATCGTTTCACGGATATCATCCAGCCTTACGATGCCCAAAAAGTGGTTCTCTTCATCGGTAACGGGAAAGATGTTGCGGTGGGTGGATGAGATGGCCTTGACCAGCTCCCTGAGGGTTGCCTCCGGTGCCACGCGGACAAAGTTGGTTTCGATGAGGTTTTTCACGCTCATCCGGGTCAGCACGGCTTTGTCTTTATGATGGGTAATCAGTTCTCCTCTGCGGGCGAGTTGGTAGGTATATACGGAATTGCTCAAAAAGACCCTGACTGTGGCATAGGAGATGGTAGCCACGATCATCAGTGGCATAAAGAGTTTGTATCCTCCGGTGATCTCAGCGATCAGAAAGATGGCTGTCAGGGGGGCGTGCAAAACCCCCGCGATGAGCCCGGCCATTCCTACCAGGGCGAAATTGCTGGTGATCAGGTCCCCCATCCCGAAATAATTCACCAGAAGGGCAAAGAACAGACCGATATGGGCACCCATAAAAAGCGTGGGGGCAAAAATGCCACCGATACCGCCGGCACCAAAAGTGAGGCTGGTGGCAACTACCTTGAAGAGCACAATCACCAACACCAATGCAATGGCAAAAAGCATATTCCCCCGGAAACCACTGAAAATACTGTTATCGAAGAGGTAGTTATAATCGCCTTGTAGACAGCTGTTTATGGCTTCATAACCTTCGCCATAGAGAGATGGAAAAAAGAAAATCAAAATACCCAGCGATAAACCTCCTATCAGAAGCTTGTTATACCAGTTTTTAATGCGGGAAAACAGGCGCTCGAAGGTGATGTAGGTTCTGGCAAAATAGACAGATACCAGGCCGGCCAGAATCCCAAAAGCAACATAATATACCGTATCGTTCAATTGAAATCCTTCTGTCACTTCAAAGGGATAGAGCACATCCTGCCCGAGGAAGAAGTAGGAAGTGAGGGCGGCGGAGACAGAGGCGGCCAGCAAGGGAACCAGGGAGCTCATTGTGAGGCCGATCATAATCACTTCCAGGGCAAATACGATGGCCGCGATGGGGGCTTTGAAGATGGATGCCATCGCCCCGGCGCAGGCAAAGCCGAGCATTGAGATAACCTGGCGCTGGTTCAAGCGGAGCCTGCGGCCCAGGTTGGAGCCGATGGCGGCTCCGGTAGCTACGGTAGGGCCTTCCAGTCCTACCGACCCGCCAAACCCGACCGTGAGGGCTGAGGTGATGACCGAGGAGAACATATTGTGCCGCCGGATGCGCCCGTTCGACCTGGAAATGGCGTAAAGGACACTGGGTACCCCGTGGCCGATGCGTTTGCGCAGTATAAAGCGTGAGAATACCACCGCAAGCGTGATCCCTATGCTTGGAAAGGCCAGGTAGAGGAAATTGAAGTCGTTGCGGTCAAAATTATGGGTGAGGAGATATTCAATAAAATAGACCGTATTCTTGATGATGACGGCAGAAAAGCCCACACCCAGGCCCACCACCACGCCTACCAGGATCATAAACTGCTGATCATTGATGTGGCGGATGCGCCAGTCCAGAAATCGGTCGAGCCAGCCCTTGCGTTTCATCGGGACGAAAATACGGAATTGTTGGGGAGGATTGTGAAGGAGCTGTATGAACTGATTTCTTTACTCTGATTATTCCAATTCGGAATAAGCGAAAAAACCTTCTAACATTGTACTATTATGGGAAGCATTTCTACATTAATATCACGCAGAAAGGTGCTTGCAGGTCGCCTGGTGGCTGCAAGGGAGTGCGCAGGGTACTCTCAAAAGGCAGTTGCTGAAGCAGGAATAGTATCTCAGTCAACACTATCAAAGATTGAGAATGCAGATCGAAATGTTACCTTTCTCTTGCTCGAAGATTTAGCGAATCTCTACAAACAACCCATTAGTTTCTTTTATACACTTTATGATGAGTAGAGCAGATGAATTGCTGCAGGCACTAAAGGAAAATGTGAATGAATGGACTTGTGGATATTGCAACTCTGGGAGTAACCAACCAGCGGCAATTTTCAGGGAACTCAAAAAGAGAGGGTACAAGTTCAAAGAGATCTCACCAAACCGCTGGGCAAAAACTACATATTGTATGCACTGTAGCACGGAAAGATCACATTATATGCTGATGGAGCCGGAGCCAGTGTATAAGTCAAAACCCAGAATAAGTATTAGTAAAGCAACCAGAAAGCACATTCTTAGCATTTTCGAACATAAAGATGCCTTCACAGGCGCGAGCATCAGCAGTACACCGGAAATCGACCACAAAATGCCCTGGACCAGGATGCAGGAGGATGTTGATGCCAATTCTCTTTCTGATAAAGATATCATTCATCATTTTCAGCTGCTTACACGAGAGCATAATCTCCTAAAGGATAGAGCTTGTGGGAAGTGCATCAGGGAGAACAAACGTCCAGCTTTTATGGGGATAAACTTCTGGTACAAGGGCGGGCAGGATTATGAAGGCAGTTGTGAGGGCTGTGGATGGTATGATGGTAAAAAATGGCGAGATGAATTAGACAAAAAACTCCAGCAATGAAATCTGAACAAATCAAAGATCTGTTTGACTATTATCTTACCAATATGATTCAATATGAAAAAGCGAGAAGCTTTTTCAAACAAGCATTCGACTTATCACTTCCAAAGACCCTTTCCTACTCCAAATTAATAAACAGAATCCCTTCAGTTTCTGCCAGGGATTTCGAAAAGCTTAAAGTCTTTGTGTTGGAACAATACCAGCGGGAAAACTGCTCATATCATCTCAAAAATCTAAAGTCTGGCATTCTAAAGGGACATAGTTGGCATAATGCGAGTCCTTCAAGAATGCACTTAAGTATGCAGGAAATTGTTAGAAAACAAATTGAAGATGAAGGAGACCTTGATTGGTTGCTGGAAGTTGGCCAGGATATTATGAAACAGGAATATTTTATGGTGGCCACGCACGACCTGATACAAGATACCATAATCTCATCCCATAAGAACGTATTGCCATCTTTGAGAGAAAAAAGTATCTCGGATTTCATTCTGGATGACTTGCCTTATGATCTTAAACATACAGGTATTCCTGAAGATTGGAGAAAACCAGTTGAGGGCAATGAGTTAGAATTGGCTATGTCCTTATTTAAGAAAGCAGATCCCCAACGGCTAAGCAAAAATGCTCGAAATTCACTGCATCAGTGGGGATTGAACCGGTTCTATGTTGTCGTGCAACATCAAGAAGATTGGCTCACAAACCCTGAGTTTGTTCTTGATCAAATCCGGCTTAAGTTGGATGCTGTGCCAGCTCCATACCTATTCAGGTTTGATGAAAATATTAAAGTTTTCCTTAGGATAATTTCCATCTGAAAAGAATCCATACTTTTGCCATACAAAGTGGACAAAAGTGGACAATTATTATTCTATTCAAGAAGTCTCTGAAAGACTGCATCTTTCACAAAAAACAATTCGGCGTCATATTGCCGCCCGTCGATTGCACGCATATCGGATTGGTGGGGTATATCGAATTGAAGAATCGGCCCTGAATAAATTCCTGCAAAAAGATAAGGGTGCTGTGGAGCCGCCATACACTATCAACCTGTTTGGAGAAAAAGTTATCCTTCCGCCCAAAAACGGAGGGACAAATGGCCGGGGAAAGAATGTGGATATGGTAAACTGGACAGATATCTCTGTTTCCTGGGCCGATCCGGGCAAAAGCAGTCTTACATTCGTTGATCTGTTCAGTGGGGCAGGCGGGATAAGCAAAGGATTCGAAATGGCCGGAATAGAAGCCCTTTGCGCTTTAGACAACTTTGATGCTGCGGCCCAAACATTCCGAAGGAACTTCGATCATCCAATCATCGAAGGGGATATCAGAGATCCGGAGGTCAAGCAATCTTTCTTCGACACAGTCAAACTCGCACTGAAGGGTCGAAAACTGAATATTATTGCCGGTGGCTTTCCCTGTCAGGGATTCAGCCTGGCAGGGCACAGGGTTGTAGATGACCCCCGTAATTCATTGTACCTTGAGATGCTGGAAATTGTAAACACCCTCCTTCCGGATGTGGTACTTATGGAGAATGTTCCAGGCCTTCGTTCAATGCTGGGTGGACAGGTGGAAAGAAAGATCATAGAAGATTATGAGTCTATTGGTTACAAAGTGAATGTTACGACCCTTAGAGCGGCTGATTATTATGTGCCTCAGAAGAGAGACAGGGTTATTTTCATTTGCAACAGAAGAGGTACTTCCAACTTTCATCCCAGGCCCCTTTTGGGTGAGGATCAATATATTACTACAGGAGAAGCCATTGCTGATTTAGTAAAAGTACAGGACAACAAGGCATTTAACCACGTGAGAACCCGCCATTCAGATGAGATGAAAGCACGGCTGGCCGCTGTTCCTGAAGGGAAGAGTTTGTATGAAAACTATTCGGATGCCTGGAAGAAATGCAGTTGGAATGAGCCCTCCTGTACTATTAAGGAGAACCACGGAGGCGTGAATATCCACCCAATCGAACCCAGGGTGCTTACCGCGAGAGAAATGGCACGGCTACAGTCCTTCCCTGATGATTTCATTTTTGAAGGCAGCAAATCGAAACAACTTGTGCAAATCGGGAATGCGGTGCCCCCATTAATGGCAAAAGCGATAGGAATAGCTATCAGAAAAATGTTCGGTGAGTTGAAGTCTTCTTAGCTCCCAGCCTAATTTATCCGCTTCGCGGATTTCCCCTACATTTGTACGAAACAAGCCTTATGCCCCGCATTATCACCTACAATGTCAATGGGATCAGGGCGGCACTCACCAAAGGCCTTGCCGATTGGATGATGGCGGCGGCGCCGGATATCCTGCTGATCCAGGAAACAAAAGCCCAGCCCGAACAGATCCCCGCACTCGAATGGAAAGCCCTGGGCTATCAGGCCTATTGGCATTCCGCAGAAAAGAAAGGCTACTCCGGGGTGGGTATCCTTACCCGCATCCAGCCCGATCAGGTCATCGCCGGTATGAATATGCCGGTATATGATCGCGAAGGCCGCTTTCTGCGTGCCGACTTTGGCGATATCACGGTCGTCAGTATCTATCACCCCTCCGGCTCCAGTAGCGAAGAAAGACAGGATTTCAAAATGCAATGGCTGGAGGATTTCTATGCCTATATCCGGATGCTCAAACAAGAAAGGCCGAAACTCATTCTTTCCGGAGATTACAATATCTGCCATCAGGCCATCGACATTCACGACCCCATCCGCAATGCCACCAGCTCGGGCTTCCTTCCCGAAGAAAGGGAATGGATGAGCCGCTTCCTGGAAATGGGCTTCGTGGACTCCTTTCGGGCCTTCAACCCGGATCCACACCACTATACCTGGTGGAGCTACCGTGCCAACGCAAGGGCTAAAAACC
Organism: uncultured Lentimicrobiaceae bacterium; assembly: GCA_964590645.1. Lineage (GTDB taxonomy): Bacteria > Bacteroidota > Bacteroidia > Bacteroidales > JAGNHN01 > JAGNHN01. Next base: position 37,952 of record CAZPYJ010000014.1, on the reverse strand, counting down.
TGGGGTGGCGCATCGATTATCATATGGTCAGCCGGGAACTGGCTGATAGGATGCAGGGGGCACGTATACTGCCGGAAGCGAAACACTCTGACCATTGCCCCGTTTTACTGGATATTCAATTCTAAAAAACATACCCCGATGAAAAAACTAAGTATTTTTCTGATCCTCACGCTGTTTTTGGCAAGCTCCTGCGTGGTTCCCAAAAAACAATACGATGAACTGGCCGCCAGCTATGCCGAATGCCTGGAACGCCGCGACAGCCTTAGTTCCGCCCTTGATCAATCTCTTCTTTATAATCAGAAACTGGAAGCCGCCATTGCAGCCCTGCGTGCGGATACTGCCCGTTTGGGGCCCGACCTGCGCCGTCATCAACAGGCTTTAAGCGGACTTCAGGAGAAATATGGCGAATTGCAGAAAGCCAACGAGGCCCTGAAAGTGAGCAGTGCTTCCGAAATCAGCACCATCCTGGCTGAACTGGATGAAACGCGAAGTAAGCTTCAGGCCAAAGAAGATGCCCTGAACATTTTGCAGCGTGAACTGGAAGAGAAGCGCTTGAATCTCGACCGGATGACGGCCGATATGCAAGCCAAAGAGGCCAGATTGAATGAGTTACAGGCCATCCTCGACCAAAAAGAAGCGGCTGTGAATGCCCTGCGTAAACAAGTGTCGGATGCCTTGCTTGGCTTTGAAGGCCAGGGCCTCAGCATCGATGTGCGCAATGGAAAGGTATATGTCTCCCTGGATGAAAACCTGCTTTTTGCCACCGGCAAGTACGAGGTGAATCCGGAAGGACGCAAGGCCCTCGACCGCCTGGCCAATGTGCTGGCGGAAAATAAAGACATCAGCGTGATGATCGAAGGCCATACCGATAACGTTCCCCTCAAAGGCAGCGGGGTGATCAAAGACAACTGGGATCTGAGCGTAATGCGGGCTACGGCCGTAGTGCGTATTCTGACCAACAACAAAGGCATCACACCTCAAAGACTTACTGCGGCAGGACGTTCTGAATATGTTCCGGTAGATCAGGCCAATACTTCAGAGGCCAGGGCAAAAAACAGGCGAACAGAGATCATTCTCACGCCCAAGCTGGATGAGCTTTTCCGCATCATCGAAAGCAATTGATCCTTTTGCTCCCGCATTGCTGTTGTCAAACATAAGCCCTTGTTTATGAGTCGCTATGCCAATCATCATCACAGCCTCAATCTGAACGTACGTGGATTGAAAACCTCTGCCACGCTTGCCATTAATGAAAAGAGCCGCCAGCTCAAGGCGGATGGCAGGGATGTCTTCCTGATGGGACTGGGGCAATCGCCCTTTCCCGTGCCGGAAGTCGTGACAGAAGCCCTGCGCCGGAATGCGCATCAGAAAGACTATCTCCCGGTGCGTGGACTAAAATCCCTGCGGGAGGCTGTAGCCGCCTACAATATGCGCACCCAGAAGGTGGAGACCCATCCTGACAATGTGCTCATCGGCCCCGGTTCCAAGGAATTGATTTTCATCCTGCAGCTGGTGTATTATGGGGATTTGATCATTCCCACCCCCAGTTGGGTTTCCTATGCCCCTCAGGCGAAGATCATTGGAAGGCAGGTACATTGGGTACCCACCAGGGAGGACAACTTCTGGCGCCTGAGTTATGAGGAACTGGAAGAGATATGCAAGGATGATCCTGATCGCCCCCGCATTCTGATCCTGAATTATCCTTCCAACCCCACCGGTTACACCTATCCGTTGGAGCGCTTAAAAAAGCTGGCACAGGTAGCCCGCAAGTACAATGTCATTCTGGTAGCCGATGAGATTTACGGGATGCTTCACCACCAGGGGCAGCACGTATCTATTGCCCGCTTCTACCCTGAGGGAACCATCATCAGCAACGGTTTGAGCAAATGGTGCGGGGCCGGGGGCTGGCGCCTGGGTACCTTCTCTTTTCCGAAAGAGCTGGCCTGGTTGCAAAATGCAATGTCGGTGGTCGCCAGTGAAACCTACACCTCCACCTCCGCCCCGATTCAGCACGCAGCCATAACCGGCTTCTCCGACCATCCGGATATTGAATTATACCTGAAAAAGAACCGCTGGATACTGAAGCAGATCGGACGGGAGCTAACGCATCAACTGCATAAAATGGGGCTGGATACCCCCTTGCCCCACGGAGGATTTTACCTTTTTCCCAATTTTGAGCCATTTCGCGAAAAGCTGAAGAAACACGGCATTCATACTTCGGCACAATTTTGCGACAGGCTGCTGGAAGATACAGGGGTGGCAATGCTTCCGGGGGCGGATTTCGGGCGCAGCGAAACAGAATATACGGTCCGGATCGCCTATGTGGACTTCGATGGTGCAAGAGCCCTGGAGGCCGTCCCGGACTTGAAATGCAATAATCATCTTGATGATGCCTGGGTCAGGGAGTATGCGCCTAAGATGACTGCTGCTTTCGATCGCCTCGGGAACTGGCTGGCAGCATTGTAAAACCTGTTTATGCTCCTGCATAAAAAGTAACTGAAAGAATCAATGGATACCAGCAACCTCATCCTGGCCTTCGGCCTCACTTTGTTTGCCGGCCTGGCAACAGGCATCGGGAGTGGCATCGCTTTCTTTTACAAGCGGACCAATACAAAATTCCTGTCCCTGGCCCTGGGCTTTTCTGCCGGGGTGATGATTTATGTGTCTTTTGTCGAAATTCTTTCCAAAGCCCGGGAAAGCCTGTTGGAGGATTATGGAACAAGCGGCAGCGCGTGGCTTACCGCGGCAGGTTTCTTTGGCGGCATCCTGCTGATTGCCATTATCGACCGCCTGATCCCGGAAGCAGATAATCCGCACGAGATGCGCAGCGTGGAAGATGTGCAAAATGTTGTTAAGGATGGTCGTGATCAAAGATTGATGAGGATGGGTCTTTTTACAGCTCTGGCCATCGCCATACATAATTTTCCGGAGGGACTGGCCACCTTCATCGCAGCCCTGAGTGATCCCAATCTGGGTATCGCTATTGCCATCGCCATCGCCATTCATAATATTCCGGAAGGCATCGCCGTAGCCATTCCCATATACTATGCCACAGGAAGCCGGAGGAAAGCATTCTGGCACTCCCTTCTGTCAGGACTGGCAGAACCGATAGGAGCACTGGTGGGTTTTCTTATCCTTATGCCTTTTATGGGTCCTATGGTCTTCGGAATCCTCTTTGCCGGTGTAGCCGGGATTATGGTGTTCATCAGCCTGGACGAACTCCTTCCTGCTGCCCAGGAATATGGCGAACATCATCTTTCCATCTACGGGATGATCGCCGGAATGGGTGTGATGGCCCTCAGTCTGTTGCTTCTGATCTGAGCAATTCCTGTTTTTATTTGTTCCTGTTCCTATTACCAAGATCTATGCGATGATGCGAATGACAAAGAATTTGTGGATACTGATATTATGGATACCCTTTTCTTCTCTCTACAGCCAGGAAAAGACCGATGCCAATATCTTCGGCGATGTACGCTCGGGAGGAGAGCACCTGCCTTTTGTCAGTGTTTTTATTGAAGGAAGCCAGATAGGGACGACGACCGATATTACGGGTCATTATATGCTCATCAACCTTCCGGAAGGGAGTCATACGCTTGTTGCCAGGCTGATCGGCTATGAAACCGCCCGTCAAACCGTGGAAGTGAGGGCAAACCAGACCATTGAAGTCAATTTTAGTCTGGAAGAAAAGGCGATGCACCTGAATGAGGTGGTGATTACCGGAACCAAAACCTTCAAGCGCAGTACTGAGTCTCCGGTGATTGTGAATGTGCTGGACAGGAAGACCCTGGACAATGTGCAGGCCTGCAATATTTCCGAAGGATTACGATTTCAGCCCGGCTTGCGGGTGGAAATCGATTGCCAGACCTGCAACTACACCCAGCTCAGGATGAATGGATTGGGAGGGGCCTACTCTCAGATACTGATCAATGGCAGGCCGGTGCTGAGTCCATTGACCGGTTTATACGGGATGGAAATGCTGCCTGCCAGTATGGTGGAACAGATAGAGGTTGTGCGTGGAGGTGGTTCTGCCCTGCATGGAGCCAGTGCCATTGGTGGAACAGTCAATATCATCACCCGTATCCCCCTGACAAACAACTATGAGATCGGTTCATCCTTCCATACGATTAACGGAAAAGCGAGCGATCACAGCCTGAGTGGCAATGCCAATGTGTTGAACGCTCAGAGAAATGCCGGTGTAGCGGTCTTTCTCAATCACCGCAACCGGGAAGCATACGACCACAATGGAGACGGGTTTTCAGAAATGCCCTCTCTTCGCAACAATGCTTTCGGAGCCAATTTCTTTTTCAAGCCCGATGCCGACCGCAAACTGGAGCTGAGCATCAGCAGCCTGAGCGAGTATCGTTACGGGGGTGAAATAGCGCGGACGGCCACCCACCTGGCTGCCCAGGCCGAGGAAAGAACACACCATATCCTGATAGGAAACCTGGATTATCATCATAATTTCAACAATGATCATAGTTCTGTGATCTTTTACCTGGCCGGGCAGAGTACCCGCCGTGATCATTATACCGGCCTTTTCCCGGATGATGCGGATGATATCCTAAACCACCTGGCTGATCCTCCCTATGGTTTCACGGATAATTCGACCCTGCAGGCCGGCGGTCAATTCAACCACCGTCTGGAGAATATGCCCGGCATATCCAATGTCCTTACCCTGGGTGCAGAATATACGGTTGACGATATTCTGGACACGATAGCAGCATATCATTACATTGTGGATCAGCGGATTGGAAGCCTGGGGGGCTTTTTTCAATCCGATTGGATGCTGCGTCAGGACTTGAACCTGCTGACCGGGATCCGGATGGATAAGCACCCCCTGGTACAGAATATCATTGTAAGCCCGCGCTTATCCCTGCTTTATCGCTGGAAGGATTTCACCCAGTTCCGTCTTTCCTGGGGTACGGGTTTCCGTGCGCCTCAGGCCTTTGATGCTGATCTGCATATGGCCTTTGCCGGGGGTGGGGTATCCAGGATACTGTTGGCAGAATCCTTGAAGGAAGAAAGGTCTAACAGCTTCAGTGCCTCGATCAATTTCGACAAAGCTACTGCCGATTATGTGGCTGGTTTTACCCTGGAGGGTTTTTACACCCGCCTCTCAGATGCCTTTTATCTGTATCCCTTTGGCGAAGATGCCTTTGGTGACCTCTTTGAGAAGAGAAACGGATCCGGGGCTGTGGTGCAGGGTGCCACCCTTGAGTTAAGGGCAAATTTCAAAAGAAAAATCCAACTTGAAACGGGTTTCACCTTGCAGTCGAGCCTCTTTGATGATCCCATCGCCCATCTGGACGGGCAAGCTCCCATACGTCGCTTTTTGCGTAGTCCTGACGACTATGGCTATTTCACTTTCAACTACAGTCCCGATACGCGTTTGTCGGCCAGCCTCAGTGCTGTTTATACCGGATCAATGGAGATGGTGCATTATGCCGGGGCACCGGAGCAGGCAGAAGATGCCTATGTCCGCACCGATGCTTTTACTGAGTTGAGCCTGAAAATCGCTTATACCTTTGAACTTACGTCGGTACAAACAGGCCTGGAAATCTTTGGGGGGATTACCAACATTACCAATGCCTATCAGGGCGATTTTGACACAGGGAAATACCGCGACAGTGATTATATCTACGGACCCGGGGCACCCCGCACCTTCTATGCCGGCTTGAAACTAAAGCAATTGTAGGAAATACCATACGCTCCCCTCGACTCGCCGCTCCCCGAGTGTAGCCGAGGGGAGCGGGGAGTCGAGGGGAGCGGGAAGCCGAGGGGAGCGGGAAGCCGAGGGGAGCATTTCTTACCTCCTGCTCCACTCCGCCCCTTCGCGGGTGTCCTTGAGCTCAACACCCAGGGATTGAAGCTGGTTGCGGATCATATCGGCTGAAGCAAAGTCTTTGCGGGCTTTGGCCTCTGAACGCAGACGGATCAACATCTCCATCAGGCCTTCTACCAGCCCGTCATCTTCCACCGTCGCCTTCTCTGCGTGTAGTCCGAGGATATCGACCACAAAAATCCGGAAGATTTCTTTCAGGTTTTCCAGTCCGGCCTGGTCCAGTATTGCTTTTCCATCGCGCACCGAGTTCACCAGGCGAACCGCATCGAAGAGGTGGGCTATGGCGACGGGGCTGTTGAAATCATCGTTCAGGGCCTGGTAGCAGGCATCCCTGAACTGCACTACCGGTGCACCTTCTCCCTCTTTGGCCTCAGCTTGAAGAGTGCTCAGTGTTTCCGATGCCTGTAGGAGTCGTTCCAGTCCTTTGGAAGCAGCTTGCAGGGCTTCATTCGAGAAATCGAGGGTGCTGCGGTAGTGAGCCTGAAGGATGAAGAAGCGGACCGTCATCGGAGAGTAGGCCTGATGCAGGCGGGGGTGATCTCCATTAAAGAAGGCATCCAGGGTGATGAAATTCCCCAGTGACTTGCCCATCTTCTGCCCTTCGATGGTGATCATATTGTTGTGCATCCAGTATTTTACCGGTTGCTTCCCGTAACAGCTCACGAATTGGGCGATCTCCGCTTCGTGATGGGGAAACATCAGGTCCATCCCGCCTCCGTGGATATCAAATTGGGTTCCGAGGTATTTGGTGCTCATCGCGGAACATTCCAGGTGCCAGCCGGGGAAGCCTGTACTCCAGGGGGAAGGCCAGCGCATAATATGCTCGGGCTGGGCCTTCTTCCAAAGGGCAAAATCTACGCTGTGGCGCTTTTCATCCTGCCCGTCCAGGTTGCGGGTATTGGCAATCATATCCTCCAGTACCCTCCCGCTCAGCTTACCATAATCGCCTGTTTCATTGTATTTGCGTACATCAAAATACACGGATCCATTCACCTCGTAAGCCAGGCCGGCCTCCAGAATGGCCTTGATCATTTCTATTTGTTCAATGATATGACCCGATGCCCGGGGTTCGATGGAGGGACTGAGCACATTCATTTGCGCCATATTGAAGTGGTAGCGTTCGGTATAATGCTGCACCACTTCCATCGGTTCAATCTGCTCCAGGCGGGCTTTCTTTGCGATCTTGTCTTCGCCTTCATCAGCATCATTTTCCAGATGCCCTACATCGGTGATGTTGCGGATGTAGCGAACCTTATACCCCAAATGCCTGAGATAGCGAAATACCAGATCGAAGGTGACGGCAGGGCGGGCGTGCCCCAGGTGGGCATCCCCGTATACAGTGGGCCCGCAAACATACAATCCGACGAAAGGAGGGTTCAAGGGTTCAAAAACTTCCTTCTGCCGGCTGAGGGTATTGTAGAGGCGTAACTTTTGATCCATTTCGATATGCACATTGGTGGGTGCAAAGATAGCATTTAGGCGGCAGGGCGGGTTTTCACTGTCCGAGCCTTTGTTGCAGTTGGGCGCTGAGTTCTTCAAAACCAGTCTTTCCCAGCAGGGCAAACATATTCTTCTTATAATCCTCTACCCCGGGTTGATCAAAGGGGTTAACACCCAACATATAGCCACTCAGGGCACAGCCCATTTGATAGAAATAGAGCAGTTCTCCAAGATAATCTTCCCGGATGGAGGGAATTTGAATTCGGATAACCGGCACACCCCCATCGTAATGCGCCAGCAGGGTTCCTTCTCCTGCTTTTTGATTGACCTCCTGCAGCCGCATTCCGGCAATGTAGTTTAGGCCATCGAGGTTTGCTTCCTCCTTAGGGATCATTACCTTATGCTGTGAAGAGGCTACACTGATCACGCTCTCAAAGAGCACCCGCAGCCCATCCTGAATATATTGCCCCATTGAATGCAGGTCGGTGGTAAAGTTCACGGCAGCCGGAAAGATGCCTTTCTGCTGCTTGCCTTCGCTTTCGCCATACAGCTGTTTCCACCACTCGCTGAGATACATCAGGGAAGGCTCATAGTTTACCAGTATCTCCACCGGTTTTCCCCTCCGGTACAAGGCATTGCGTGCAGCTGCATACCATCCGGCGGGATGATCCTCGAGTTTTGTGGCATCGGACGATTGCACGGCCATCCGGTTTGCTCCTTCCAGCAATGCACGGATATCCCATCCTGCGGCGGCTATGGGAAGCAGTCCGACCGGGCTGAGCACGGAATATCTTCCCCCTATATCATTTTCGATCACAAAGGATGCATATCCTTCCTGATCTGCCAGGCTGCGCAGTGCGCCTCTGCTCCGGTCGGTGATGGCCACGATACGATCCCGGGACCCGCTTTTTCCGAAGCGTTTTTCCATATACGCGCGCAGCAGTCGGAATGCTATGGCAGGTTCTGTAGTGGTTCCTGATTTAGAGATTACAATCAGGCCGGGTTCTTTGGTTTCAAGGTATTTCAGCAGGGAATGGAGGTAATCTTCTGAGAGATGATGTCCGGCATAGATGAGTTCTGGAAAGCCTTCTTTGCGTCTGAGCAAAGGATCTTGCAGGGCCTCGATGACCGCCCGGGCGCCCAGGTATGAACCTCCAATACCAATCACGACCAGGCAATTAGTGCGGGAGCTGAGGGAGGTGGCGGTTTCCTGTATCGCCGCCAGTTCCTGTTTCAGCATCATTTCGGGCAAGTTGATCCATCCAAGGAAATCATCACCGGGACCCACTTTTTGATGGAGTGCATCACGATGGCGGAAGATCTCTTTCTCAAAGGAAAGGATATCGTTTTCACTGGCAAAGCCTTCAAGGTATCGGGTGTTGATGCGAAGAGATGTCATTGCTGTCGGATTTACCCACGAAGATAATTCAATTCGCAGAGGATTGGCAGCTTTGCACTCCGTCTATGCGATGTCTGGGATAGAGGCGATCAGGCTTCGGGTGTACTCTTGCTGTGGTCGTGCAATAAGCTCATCGGCTTCGCCTTCCTCTAAGAGCTTTCCGTCTTTCAGCACCATAATCCGGTCTGACATATAGCGTACTACACTGAGGTCGTGAGAGATGAAAATATAGGTGAGCCCAAATTCCGCTTTCAATTCATTGAGCAGGTTCAGCACTTGAGCCTGTACGCTCACATCGAGGGCTGAGACGGATTCGTCACAAACCACAAAACGTGGCTCCAGGGCCAGTGCCCGGGCGATGCCCAGTCTTTGCCGCTGTCCTCCGGAAAAAGCGTGGGGATAGCGATGAAAATGTTCAGCTTGCAGTCCTACCCGCTCCAGGATTTCCAATGCCTTGTTTTGTCTGTTTTTTTCATTGGCATACAGCCGGTGTACCCGCATTGGTTCCATAATAGCCTCTCCGGCCGTCATACGAGGGTTCAGGGAAGCATAAGGATCCTGGAAAATGATCTGCATTTTTTTCCGCCATTGCCTCATCTCTGCCGGTTTGGCAGCCGTAATCTCCTGCCCTTCAAAAAAAAGACGGCCTTGCTGCGATTTCTGCAGGCGTAAAAGGCTTCGTCCAAGGGTGGTCTTTCCGCTTCCTGATTCCCCCACCAGACCTAAGGTTTCACCCGGATATAGCACAAAGCTGACCTCATCCACGGCTTTCACCACGGTTTTTATTTTCCCGATCCAGCTTCTTTCATCCGGGAACCAGGTACTCATATCCTGTACTTTGAGCAAAGGTTCCTGATGGTATAATCGCTTCAAACGGGATTGGCGCTCCATCGGGTTTTCCATTTCCATTGCAGGAGGTGTCGTTTCTTCCAGGAAATCGCGGATGGTAAGCAATCTGTTCGGTCGAGCGCCCAGGGAAGGCCGGCAGGCCATCAGTCCGCGGGTATATGGATGAACTGGGTGATGAAAGACTTCCTCCACCCTTCCCTGTTCCACGATTTTCCCCTGATGCATCACCAACACCCTGTGTGCGATACGGCGGATGACACCCAGGTCGTGCGTAATGAACAGTATGCTGGTGCCATACTTCCGGCCCAGTTCCTGCATCAGGCTGAGGATGGAGTTTTGCACGCTGACATCCAAGGCTGTGGTAGGCTCATCGGCGATTAGGAGTCGGGGTTTGCAGGCCATAGCCATTGCGATCATCACCCTTTGTTTCTGACCGCCTGACAGCTGATGGGGATAGGCGCGGTAGATGCTTTCCGGTCGGGGCAACCTGACTTCCCTGAACAGTTCCAGGCAGCGTATCCTGGCTTGTCGGGCATCCATTTTAAGATGCAGGCGTAACACTTCTGTAAGCTGTTTCCCGCAGCGCATTACCGGATTGAGTGAGCTCATCGGTTCCTGAAATATCATCCCGATCTCCCTGCCCCTGAGCCGGCGCAGGCCCTCTTCTCCCATTTCCAGGATGGAATGCGTTTTTTCTTTCCTGTCCCGAAAGAGAATTTCTCCTTGCGGTATTTTTGCCCCGGTTGGCAGCAGGCTTATGGCAGCCAGGGCTGACAAGGTCTTTCCCGAACCTGATTCCCCCACGATGCCCAGAACTTCACCGGCCTGAACATTAAAGCTGATCTGATTCACCACCAGAGGGGCTGTGCGACCTGCTTCAAATGCGATGCAGAGATTATGGATTTCCAGTACGGGATCGTGCGCTGTGCTCATCATTCTTCAGGATTTGATGGCTGCACACAGGTCTTGGAGCAAGCCGGGCTTTTCTTCCAGAGCAGTGCCAACAACCAGCATATCTGCTCCTGCCTCAGAGAGGGCGGCGGCCTGTTCCGGACTCCGTATTCCTCCTCCGGCAAGCAGGGGGATTTCGATCTTGTTCCTGACAGCCTGCACCATTTCGACAGATACCGTTTGTTTGGCTCCGCTTCCCGCCTCCAGATAAATCATCTTCAGTCCCAACATTTCTCCTGCCATTGCGGTGCAAACTGCAATATCCGGTTTATCTCCCGGCAAAGGGAAGGTACCGCTGAGGTAGTGCACAGAAGCTGTTTTTCCGGTATCGATCAGCATATATCCTGTCGGAATGACCTCCTGTTTGCTGTTTCGTATCAGGGGTGCGGCGTGCACGTGGCGGTCGATAAGGTAATCCGGATTACGGCCGGAGATCAGGGAAAGAAAAAGCAGGGCATCAGCCTGGGGACTGATTTGCATTGTGGTGCCCGGAAAAAGGATCAGGGGCAGGTCGGTGTTGTTGCGCAAAAGGCGGAGAACGGCATCCAGCCGATTTTTCATCAGGAGGCTCCCACCAATAAAGAAGCAATCGGGGCGAAATGTATTGGCCAGTCGGGCCAGATCAACAATCTGCTTGCCTTCCGCCTTATCGGGGTCAATCAGCACTGCGATCTGTTTTTTTCTTTTCGACTTTTTATCCAGAATACGGGAATAGATCATCGGGCTGCACCAGCTTTTAGGCAAAGGTAGGAAAAGGGACGGGCTTCAGGGTGTATATACCAGCACATAATCCTGCAGGCGGAAGAATGCCAGGGGATGGGTTCCCTGCATTGCTCCTCTTCTTATATGGCCAAGCATCAGGCCTTTTTCAGAAAGCTCAAAAGGATCAATATGCAGGTCTTCTTTAAAGATTAATCCTTTCTTGCCATCCTTTTTGTAAAGCACTTCTTTCGCGCTCCAATAAAGCGTGAGCCTTTCCGCAGATGTTTGGTCGGCCTGGCCGATACATTCTTCCAGGGAAAGAAATTTTTCGCTAAGAGGAAAAATCCGCTCATTGATTCTTTCTATGTCTATGCCTACCGGATGATTTTGGGAATATATGGCTGCAGCCATCTCTCCGGAGTGAGAGACACTGATGAAGCCGGGCAGGTCTTTCAGATGGGGTTTCCGATAGGCATCATAGAAGAGACTCACCGCATTGCCCAGCAACTGTTTCAGCACCATCCTATAGGCCAGTCGCTGAATGCGCAGGGCCGGACTTTTCAGTTTCAGCAGAACAGTTTTTTCCTCCTCCTGCAATGGAATATGCGAGAGCAGCCAGTCTTCATCCTCCTTTATCTGCCAGATTCCAAGCTGGATTCCGGAGGGTGAAAGGTTTTGATAGATCAGTGGCATCGTCCCTTTATTTATCTGCAGCGGGCAGGCTGAAGTGGAAAATGCTTCCTTTCCCTGCTTCTGTTTCGTACCAGATTCTGCCTCCCAGGGAGGTAATGATATTGTGGGCCATTGCCAGGCCCAGGCCCATTCCACCTGATTTGGTGGTGAAGTTGGGCATAAAGATCTTTTCTCGTTGTGCGTCTGCGATGCCCGGGCCGTTATCTGCAATACTCACAAGGAAGCGATCTCCCTGGCTGCGGATTTCAACCAGCACTTGTCCGTCTTTCTTTTTCCCCAATGCCTGTAGCGCATTTTTTATCAAATTATTAAAAACCCTGAGCAATTGTTTTTTATCTGCATAGACGATGAATTCTTTTTCCGGATCCCATATTTCCTGTATTTGGACCGCATTGCCCTCACGGAATGTATCAATGGCATTTCGGGCAATCTGGCTGAGGCTGGTAAAGGCATTTTCATTTTCCGGCATCCGGGCGAAGTCGGAGAAAGCAGTTGCGATTTCAGAGAGTGTATCTATCTGCTCCGTCAGGGTAGCCGTAAATCTGGTCAGGCGTGCATCCCAGTCGGGCGCTTTGTCTTTCCAGGCTTTCTCCAGGTACTGCACACTGAGTTTCATCGGGGTGAGTGGGTTTTTGATTTCGTGGGCCACCTGACGCGCCATTTCACGCCAGGCCATTTCCCTTTCAGTACGGGCAAGAGCCTGGGCACTTTCGGCCAGGGCATCCACCATCCGGTTGTATTCCATCACCAATGCCCCTATTTCATCGTGGCGTGGCCAGTCAATCTTATCGTTGGCAGTTCCAAGTCGCACCTGACGGATTTTTTCCCGGATAAGTTTAAGCGGACTGGTAAAGAGGGTGGAAATGAAGAGGGCTGCCATCAGGGTAAGGGCAATCAGTACTACATAGATATTGATGATGGCAACCATAAACCCGGAGATTTCTTCGCGCAACTCTGCCTGGCGGGCGAAGTAGGGCAGGTTGACATAGCCCAGCAGCTCATTGCGATTATTGCGGAAAGGAATATAGGCTGACAGATAAGGATAATAGCCTATTTGTTCCTGTAACAGCACCAGAGACTGTCCTTCCGTATACAGTTTTTCCCAGGCATCGGCATTCATTTGTTCTCCGGTAAGGCCTTCAACGAAAATTTCCGGCCGGCTGGAGGCCAGCAACCAGCCATCTGTTCCGTAGAGGTTAATGTCGGAGAAAAAGACTTGTGAGAACTTGCGAAGGAGTTCTTCCATATAGGGCTGCATCCCTGAATTGAGTTCATCCCTGTCGGCCAGCTTATGCTCGAGTTCAACCAGCACAGAATGGGCTTTTTCACTCAGGATATCCTGGTTTTTATTTTGATTTGTTTTTACCAGAAACCAGAGAGAGGCAGCCCCTACGGTTAGAAAAACCATAAGGATGACGGCCACCATTGCCAGTTGCAGGCGCCAGCGAAGGGTAAGGGCGGTATGTTTCCCTCTTTTTCTGCCCGACCTCAGTAAATAAAAGATCGTCAGACACAAGGCTCCGAAAACCAGCAAATATGAAAAGGGGGCAATGGCATCCAAATGCAGTTTTTGTGGTCGGCTCAGCATAAGTTGTAAGCTGTCATCCACAATTTTCAGATAGTGATCGTACAGATTTCCGGAAAAGAATCCTCCTTCCGGATGATTCAGTAGATATTCCTCAGGGCTGAGGTTGTAGAAATACCGTCCCACCCGACGGATCAGTTCTCCATCACGGTATATGGCGTAGGAATAATTGGGAAGGCCTTCCGGCATCCAGGCTTCATTGATTAAAAGTTCCGGATAGCCCAGACCCTGGGGTATATGTTTGAGATAAAACTCCAGAAAGAGGTGTATCTCCTGACCCTGACTCTGCTTTTTTAAAACAGCCAGGTAGTTGGAATGGTCTCCTCCCAGGTCGATGAAATAGAGGCTGTCGGCTACGGTTTGCTTTCCCAGGGCCTTGACCAAACCTTCAAAATATGATTGGCAGTCAACAATATAATTGCCGGGCTGCACATCAAGCAGTCGATCCGTACGGCAAACGGTTAGTGTGAGATTATAGCGCTGAAAATAGCCTTGAAGATGGGTTTGGGTGAGGTAATCCTGCACCAGGGCATCGTTTCCTTCCTCGAGAGCCTGACTGATGACTTCATTCAGCAAAGTATCTTTCAATATCTTTTCCCTTGTTTCTTTGAACAGGTATTCTCCGAGTTGATCTCGTTGCTCAATCAGGCGTGCGGCCATCAATATCCTTTTTTCCCTTTCCCTTTCCTGAAGTGAAGATTCGAGGACCAGGCTCAGATGGGCGGAGAAAATGAGAATAAAAATGAGGGAAATGCCTGGAAGAAGGTGGCTTTTAAAACGGGAATGCTGAATATAAAAAGTCAGCATTAGCAGAATAAAAAGGGAGATGATCAGGCGACTTTGTATCTCTGAGGTAAAAAAGATAGCCTGTGGAATCAGCACTATGGCGGTTAAAAAGTAAGCATTGATATTAGGGTGCAGGCGCAGGGCAAAGCCGGTAAGACGGTAGGCAGCTAAAAACCAGGCCAGGATCAGCAGGAGCAGTACCAGTAGTCCAAGCAGACTATATTCATTCAGATACAGCAGGCCGTTCAGGTCGAAGGGTATGGAAGAATTCAGCACAAGCGAGGCGTAGGTGTCGCCCAGGCGCCAAAATGCGTAAAGGAGGGGCAGTTGTATGAAACCGTGGAGGAATATTCCCTTCCATCCTGTGTGGATCTTTTTCGTGCGGATACGGGGCAGGTGCCGGTATGCCACCCAGGCAATGGCAAACAGGGTGATGGCATTCCACAGAAGGTCTCCCAGGGAAGGGCATATTGAAGAACTGGCGAAAAAGTTTGGTTGAAAGACCTCCAGGGTATGCAGGGATTCAGGAAAGCGGAAATAGAGCAAAAGTACCCTCAGGATTAATGCATCAATGGCGAATCCAAGAATGATGATCCATTGCCGGTAGCCGAATGTGGCCAGCAGCAAATAGGCTATATACAGCAAGCGGAGCAGTAGAATATAGGCGAGAATCCAAAGGAAAAAGGGGATAATCTGGGGGATGCTGTGAATATTATTCTCGGGTTTTATGACAGAAAAGCAAAAGTCTCCTTTCCTATTTAAAACATCAAGATCACCTGTTTCAAAATGGATTTTTGCGGAAGGGGGCAGGCGGAAATCCCGATTGAACCCCTGGGGTAGGTGGGGATTTTGATAGGGAAAATCGTGAAAAATCAAATACAGGCCAAGCCAGCGGTTGTTTTCTTTTTCCTTTTGAATAACCAGGTAATGGGCATTGGCAATGAAGTGAATTTTGTTTTCTCCGGGTTTAAGGCTGCGTACATCCGGGGGAGGGACTGCATCGGTTGACCACCAGCACAGGCTATCGTGTTCAAAACGGAAATATGCTTTTCCTTTCCTGTGAAACAGCATTTCACCCAGTCGGCCATCCATCTCTTCCCCCTGACTGATTATTTCGAGACGATGCGTGAGTGCATCCACATTTTTGTCTAACACCCTTTGGATTCTTTCCTGAGAAAAAATGATCTTTTCTCTCTGTTTCTCGATCAATGGGATCGAAATGGCCAACATCAGGATTAACATCAGGAATCCGGCTTGACGTATTCCTATTTTCCTGATATGTTTTCTGGTCTTCATACTATTTTGTGCAGCTTGGGTACAAAATTCCTTATAGTCCTTATTATCAAGCCTTTACGAATAGGCAAATTTAAGGCGATTTAAGCGTGTTTCTTTCAATTTTTGACCCTTGCTATTAGGGAGAGGTGTTCTTTCATCATATCGCCTGATTTGCGTCTTCTTGTCAAAAATAGGTCTTCGGGGTCACAAAACAAGGGTTTTGAACAAACATACGAAAATACGAGAGGAAGGCTAAGTAAAACTGGTATGGATGTCGGGCCTCTCGGCTTCGCTCGAGGTCCGGCCGGGTTACTATTTGTTTGGGGAGAGTATCCGCGCCCCGAGCGAAGCCGAGGGGCCCCCTACCTCCCGAGGTAGACCAACAACACACTAATATCCGCTGGTGAAACTCCGGCAATACGTGAAGCCTGGCCGAGCGTTCTCGGTCTCAATCTATTCAATTTTTCTCGGGCCTCCATTGAAAGCGCATTCATTTCAAGATATTGAAAATGGTCGGGTAAGAGTTGGCTTTCAAGCTTTCCCAGCTTATCTGCAATCTGTTGTTCTCTTTCGATATACCCTTCATATTTGGCCAGGATGGCAGCTTCTTCTATGGTTTCCGGTAGGATTTGCGATAAGGAGAAGCAAAATGATTTGAGATGGGGAACTGTTTCAAGCAGGTCTTCAATATTAACCTGGGGCCGTAGCAAAAGGTTAATCAGTCGGGTTTTCTGAGAAATAGTGGACGTTCCATTTCTTTCCAGCATCGTATTCACTTCATCCGGTTCAGCACTTTTATTCTTAAAATAGTGCAATAATTCATCCACCTGCCGTCTCTTATTTTCCACCCTTTGGTATCGGTGATAGTCGATCAGGCCCAGCTCATAGGCTTTAGGACTCAGGCGCAGGTCGGCATTATCCTGCCGCAAAAGTATTCTGTACTCTGCCCTTGAGGTAAACATTCGGTAGGGTTCATCCACTCCTTTCGTGATCAGGTCGTCGATCAACACCCCAATATATGCATCGGCACGGCCAAGAACAAAGGCCTCTTCCCTTTTCACCTTTCGATGGGCATTGATCCCGGCCATCAGGCCCTGGGCTGCGGCTTCTTCATAGCCGGTAGTGCCATTGATCTGTCCGGCAAAAAAGAGTCCTTCCACGAGTCTTGTTTCCAAACTGAAGCGCAGTTGTTCTGGCGGAAAATAGTCATATTCGATGGCATAACCCGGGCGGAAGAAGCGGGCATTTTCGAAACCAGGCACTTTTCTGAGTGCTTCAAACTGTATATGGTCTGGCAGTGAGGATGAGAATCCGTTGACATAATATTCTATGGTTTCCCATCCCTCCGGTTCTACGAAGAGCTGGTGTCGGGTTCTTTCAGCAAAGCGATCAATTTTATCTTCTATGGATGGGCAATATCGTGGTCCAATCCCCTGAATTCTACCATTAAACATCGGAGAAAAAGAGAATCCTTTGCGCAGGATATCGTGCACCTCTGGGTTGGTATAGGTGATGTAGCAGCTTCTTTGTACTTGTAGCGGTTTTGTGTCTGTAAAGGAAAACTTTCCGGGTTTAAGGTCTCCTTTTTGTTCCTCCATTTCGGCAAAATTCAGGCTTCGGCCGTCCACTCTGACCGGAGTTCCGGTTTTCATCCTGGCAGCGCGGAATCCCAGCTTTTCCAATTCAGCAGTCAGGCCTACCGCTGCCCTGTCTCCCATTCGTCCTCCTCCGATGCTTTTGTCTCCGATATGCATCAAGCCATTCAGGAAGGTACCGCTTGTCAGTATCACGCTTTCTGCCAAAAACGACTGGCCAAGTTGGGTAGTCACACCCCTCACTTTTCCATTTTCCACCACGAGGCCTGTCACCATATCCTGCCAAAAATCAAGGTAGGGAATGCTTTCAAGCACCTTCCGCCATTCGTAAGAGAAAAGGTAGCGGTCGTTTTGCGTTCGCGGACTCCACATTGCCGGACCTTTGGATTGGTTGAGCATCCTGAACTGTATCATACTCCGATCTGAGACAATTCCTGAATATCCTCCCAGTGCATCTATTTCGCGGATAATCTGGCCCTTGGCCACACCCCCCATTGCCGGGTTGCAGGACATTTGGGCAATCTTACCCATATCCATTGTTATAAGTAGCACCCTGGATCCTAAGGTAGCGGCGGCGGCGGCGGCTTCTGAGCCGGCGTGCCCTCCACCAGCCACGATTACATCATATTTTAAAAACTGTGTGCTTTTCACGTGAAACCAGGTCAAAGCGTTTTGGGAATCAAGCGGTTCAGAAATTTCTCTTCCTTTTGCCGCATTGTTTTTTGCTCGTCAGTTGTTTTGTCGTCATACCCCAGCAAGTGCAGTACGCCGTGTATCATAACTCTTTGTAATTCTGTTTCAAAAGCAAAAC
Source organism: uncultured Lentimicrobiaceae bacterium (assembly GCA_964590645.1). Classification (GTDB taxonomy): domain Bacteria; phylum Bacteroidota; class Bacteroidia; order Bacteroidales; family JAGNHN01; genus JAGNHN01. The sequence goes on along the minus strand of CAZPYJ010000014.1, from coordinate 20,027 downwards.
CAAGCTTGTCTGCATTTTCTCGAACTCGCTCTACACTGATAAAAATGTCTGCACATAAATTTACCTCTCCTTCTTCTGTTAAATCAAAGGTGATGATATCAGTCAGGGTATCGTGCTGGAGATAGATTCTATTCATCTCCAAAAGATAATCATCATTACAAAAAATATAATTGATCTCTCCGGCACTCTTCCCTTCGGATTCAAAAAAAGAAAAGATCCCCTTCCTGAGGGCCACAGTATTGGGTGGCCTGAAGCGGATCCCTTCTGAGAAAAAAGTAATCTTTCCCATTTATCCTTTCATTCTTCTTTCTTCCTCTTCCGCTTCCTTTTTCTTTCCGTATCCTTGATAATAATCTTTTAAAACCCTGATTCTTTCACTGGACTTGGCAAAATTGATGCTGGCGATGGTAAATGCGAAGCGGAGCTGATTTCCGGGCGGTATCCATTCAATCTTATCGGAAAGTTGCTTTATCAGAAAGATTCCTGTGCCGATGGATTGCTCTTTACTTTCAGTTGGATCTGGCAGATTTTCATAATCAAATCCGTCTCCTGCATCCTTCACGGAAAACTGCAAACTGCTCTCTCTTGCCTGAAAACGTATCTGTACTTTTTTATCCTCATCCCCTCGATTACCGTGTATTATAGCGTTTTTCACCGCCTCAGTAAGCGATACCAGCAAGTGCCCAAAATAGGTATGATTGATATTAAAGTCTTCGCTGATTTCTTCAATGAAGGCTTCAACCTTATGCAACTCCTTCAGGTTTGAAGCTATCGTCAAGGTGCGTGTTCTTTCTATCATCTCTCTTCATCAAAATTAAAAAAGTACTCACTTACTTTATTGCGGTAGTAAGGGGTCAAAGCCGGCGGGATGCTCCGTAGTAATTCTATATCCCGGGATTTGATCCTCTTATACTCTAAAAACTCCTCAGGGTTTCTCAAATATACACTTTTTGCTTCCTCAGACTCTCTTTTTTCTTCTTTCTCCCTTTCCTGTTCGGCTTTCTCTGAACGCAGCATCCGGGTAAGGATTTCCTGTTGTCTTAAAAGGGTTTCCCTGGTAAGCATCTTGTTTACGAGATCTGTTTCGGTTTGTTCCATTTCTTCGATCATCTTTTTCAACTCTCCATCATTGCCCAAACCCTCTTTGTTCAACTCGTCACGATACTGTTCCATCTGACGTCTCAAGGCCTCCTGCTGTGCAGCTATCCGGGCCAGCTGTTCACTCCACGCTTTCCCGGGTTTCTCTCCTGGCTTCTGCCCCTTCTCCATCGCGTCCTTCATCTCCTGCATCTGTTGGTTCAACTGCTCCTGCATCTTCCGCATCGAAGGCATTCCCTGCCCTTTCTGATTAGGATTCTTACAGCTTTGATTACCTGAACCTTGCTGCATCTGCTGTTGCATCTGCTCCATCGACTCGCTCAGCATCAATGCCAGGTCGTTGATGTAGGTCATTACATATTGCTGTCGTGAGCCCGATTCCCTTTTATTGCGGCTTTCCAATGCACTGATGGACTTGGACAGGTTATCTTCAATTTCCCCTAATTTTTTGCTTACAAAGCTCTGAATCATTACCTGCCGCTTGCTTAAAGCCACAAGGCTGTCTTCGATCAACTTCAGATCATCCTTGATCTTCTTCTGCTGCTCCATCATAGCCAGATATCTCGGATCTGTCGTCTTCACCTCTTTCACATCCTCCATTAGTGCCTCCTGATCAAAAGAAACCCTAACTAGATTTTCAAGGATCATCCTCAACGCCTCTATGTCTTCCCCAAGGGCATCCTGTTGCATCTGCTCTTGCATCTGCTGAAGCTTATCTGAAAGCTTTTTCATTCCGGAGGCAGCATCCTTCTGCTTTTCTGAGGCTTTGCTCTTCTTTCCCTTTTGCAATTGCGCACTGCTCTCCTGCATATCTTCACTAACCTCCTGCTCCTCCTGCGCGGTCTCCTCCATTTCAAAAGAATATTCAAGGGCTTCATTTTTCTCGCGCAAATCTTTCAGATCCTCGCGCAACTGATCAAACTCTTCATTCAACTTGTTCTGCTCCTGCAATAAAGTTTCTTCCGACTTGAATCCCCCCTCTGTTTCTTCCTGTAATTTATCTTGTTTTTTTGCCAATTCTTCCATCCTGTTTATGGTCTCTTCAAGCTTCTTTTCCAGTTCCAGCTGCTTGAACAGCTCAAGACTCCTATCCAACTCTTTCTCCAATTCCTCACTGCCCATCTTCATTTTTTCCATCATTTCATTGACCTTTTCCTTGTCAATTTCCTCCAGCATTTTATTCAGTTCATCAAAAAGCTTCTTCATATCCTCGTCGAAAAGTTCCTCCATCAGACGTTGAAGTTCTTCTTGTTTCTGCTGCAGGGCCTCACTTATTTCCCGGTATTGTTCTTCCCTTTGTAGCTTTTGCTCATTTTGATTCAATAATTTCTTGAAGCTTTCTTCAAGCTTCAATTGCTTTTCAAGCAACTCCTTCATCCTTTCTCTGTCTTGCCAATTGATATCTTCCTTCTGCAGCATTTCCTTACGTAGGGCTTCTATTTGATCCAGAATCGTTTGGGTTTCTTTCCGCATCAGATCCATCTCCTTTGTGATGTCGCTTGTGATCTCGTCATACTCCTTGCTGTATTCAGCAAGAGTAGGTACACGATATGTCATTTTTGCCGTCCTGGCTGCCTTGCTTCCGTTTACCCCATCATTATCCCAAACTTCAAAATAGTAGCTGATCTCCTCTCCTTCCCCTAAATTGATTGCATTCAAATCGAGATAATGATAGAATTGTTCCTGGTTGGTCCCGCTGATTAATGGTAAATCTATGGCCTCAGTCCCGGGTGTTTCAATCTCATCCAAACCTGCTCTTTCCGTATAAAAACGCAAGCGGGTAAAACCATAGTCATCCTTTATTATTCCTCTGAAATACAGTCTTTTATCAAATATTGAATCGCGGTATTCTTCTACGGCAATCTGCGGGTATGCATCCGGGATATGCTGGATTCTGTATCTCAGGCTATCCACACTGATCATAAAACGATTACCTACTTTTATGGCATATTCCACACTTTCCAGGGCCCTCCAGCTATCGCTGATTACATTCCCCTGTTCAAGGTTCAATTGCTTCTCCTCTTCACCGATACGCAAATGCAGATAGTCCACATCGCGTGTGTAAAATTTCCATTGCAAGATCGTTCCTTCCGGCACCAGTAAATCTCCTTTATTTTCCACTACCTCATCTTTTCTTTCCGTATAAGATGGATAATCAATGCTGACATCAAAACTGAGGATGATAGGCTTTGGTAAAACCGTCAGGGAATACTCTTCCGTTGTCAATTGTGCCGTACTAAGTCTGAAATTTGTTGTCTTTTGCACATTTCTGAATCGATACTGAAAATGGGTATTGTCTTCCTTCATCATCCGGTAACGGCCAGCATCCACTTCCAGGAAAAGGATATCAGGCAACTCATCCCCTGCTATTTCCACCTCAAGGAGAAAATCTTCCTGTTGAGGTACCGACAAGGTTTCATTCAGGATTTTCAGCTGATAAGGCAGGGCTTTTACAAAACTGGTATTAAACCGGACAATCCGCTGTGTAGGCTCTTTGATGAGGGTTGGGGAGGAAATCAACAGGATAAAAAAGGTTGAAACCGGAATCAACGTATATTTCAAGTACTTTCGGTTTGCTTTCAGATCAATAGCTGCAAGAAAAGGAATAGGTTTCAGGCTTTCAATCTTCTGGTCAATGCTGGCCTCTACCAATGATTTTGATACGCTATCCTCATCTGAAATACGTCTTAACTGCAATATATTCAACAGTTTATCCTGCACATTACTGAAGTGGTCGCCAATAATCTTTGCCGCCTGATCGTGACTGATAATCTTTCCAATGCGAAGGAGATGAGCGCCGGGAAGAAGAATATACCTGAAGAGCACAAATGCACTCAAAGATATATAGGCAAAAAAGAAAATGCCCCTTAACATACCTCCGAACCAGGCATAATACTCTGCCAGAGCCAGAAGAAGGAAAAAGCTAAACAGGATACCGGCAGCATAAAGCACACCCCTGATCAGTTGGTTTTTGTAGTATTTGCGGATAAAGCCATCCAGCTTATGTATAAGTCTCTCGTAATTGTTCATCATATATACTGGTCCCCACAAGGGATGAAAAAGCGTGCAAACGTCTGTGTTATCGCTATATTTTCGATCTTCGCAAAGTTATCATTTTCACTAACTAAGCAGTCGTTATGCGATTCATTCTGATCTTCCTTCTTTCCATCTCTCTGATGTTCAACAGCCTGTATGCCCAACAGGTTCACTCCGATGTATATCATCCCTGTGCCCACGCCAAATCCAAGCAAAGTATTGCAATGCCGGAAAACGTGCACCCTCTGATGCAGGAGTACGATGTGCATTTTTACTTCCTCGACCTGGCCGTGATGAGCACAGCCACCACGGTATCAGGAAATGTACTGATGCGCGCCAGCAGTAAGGTGACGATGCTGGATACCATTATGATCGACCTGATGAGCTATATGAGCGTTGACTCCGTACTGGTCAATGGCAGCATTCATACTTTTTCCCACAGCAATAACCTGATTACCATACCGGTAAGTGGAATACCAATGGGGACCAGCTTTGAAGTGCAAACCTATTATCACGGTACGCCCCCCTCTTCCGGTTTCTTCACCGGCATCAGCTCTTCCTATAATTCCACCTATGGCAAGTCGGTCACCTGGACCCTGAGCGAGCCCTTCAATGCCCGCCATTGGTGGCCCTGCAAACAAGACCTTCTGGACAAAGCCGATTCTTCCTGGTTTTTTATCACCTGCGATGCCGGTGAAATGGCCGGATCCAATGGCCTGCTGAGCAATGTGGTCAACCTTTCAGGAAATAAAAAGCGCTATGAGTGGAAATCCAGGTACCCGATTGCTTATTACCTCATATCCTTTGCCGTATCCGATTACCAGGAATACAACATATACGCCCACCCCCAGGGACTGAACGATTCCATCCTGATCCAAAACTTTGTGTATGACCACCCCTCCTATCTTCCCGCCAATCAGTCAGGTATCGATGCCACTGTTGGGATGTTAGAAGTATTCTCTGCATTGATGGGAATGTATCCTTTTCACGAAGAGAAATACGGCCATTGCGTAGCACAAATCGGGGGAGGAATGGAGCACCAGACAATGACCACCCTCTATGGTTTCGGTTTTGACCTGGTAGCCCACGAACTGGGGCATATGTGGTATGGCGACAATGTCACCTGTGCCACCTGGAGCGATATCTGGATCAATGAAGGCTTTGCCTCCTATTCCGAATACCTTGCCCGTCAGTACCTCCAGGGCCAGTCCAGCGCAAACAACTGGATGTACCAGGTGAATAACAATGTGATGTCATCTCCCGGTGGAAGTGTATATGTTCCCCCAATGCAAGCTATCCCGGGAAATGAGTGGCGGATCTTCAACGGAAGGCTGAGCTACAACAAAGGCGCTTCCATCATTCATATGATCCGTTTTGAGCTGCAGAATGATTCCCTCTTTTTCGCCATCCTATCCGGCTTTCAGGATGCTTTCCGCGACAGCGTGGCTACCGGCGATGATTTCCGTGATTATGTTACCGCCCGGAGCGGCAGGGATTTTACCTGGTTCTTCGATCAATGGTATTACGGCGAAGGCTTTCCAACCCATACCATTGTGTATCATCAGCTAGCTGATAGCCTTCGTTTTACCGTAACCCAGAGCTCTTCAATGCCTTCGGTGACGCCTTTCTTTGAAATGCTGATGGAATACCGGGTGGTGACCGACCAGGGGGACACCCTCATCAAAGTATATCAGGAATATCCTGTCCAGACTTTTTCCGTCCCCATTCAGGGCAATGTGCTCCAGATGTATATTGATCCCAATGAATGGACCCTGGATATGCCCGGCAGCGTTTTAGTGGGGCGCACAGAGGAACAAGACCGCCTGGCTTTTCAACTGTATCCCAATCCCGCAAGCATTGATCTTATCAGGCTTCAGCTTGATTATCTGCCCAGGCAGGCCTGCCAGTACCACTTAGTGGATATGGCAGGAAGAAAGGTACTGGAAGGCAGCTTCTCCGGAATAGAAACGAGCCTGGATATCCGTCGCTTAGAAAAAGGAACCTATATCCTCCACCTCTCTGACGGAGTCCGCCAATCAGGCCGAAAGCTGATCAGGTTGTAAGGCTTTCACACTGAACATCTTTTCTCTTTCATTGTTCCCCTTTCTGTTTATCAAACAGAAAAACTTTAATAACAATGAAAAAGATTTTCTTTAGCGTATTGGCTGTGGCACTGCTTTCCCTGAGCGGGATTCAGGCACAATTCACCCAACAGCCCCTCCCCTATGCCTTTGATGCCCTTGAACCCTATGTAGATGTTCGCACAATGGATATCCACTTCAACCGCCATCATAAAGGATACGTCAACAACCTGAACAAAGCGGTGGAAGGTACCCCTTTGGCCGAAATGAAGCTGGAGGATATTTTGTCGCGTGTTTCCGCCTATAGCACTTCTGTGCGTAACAATGGCGGCGGACACTACAATCACGATCTCTTCTGGCGAATCCTGGGTCCGGAGAAAGACAGCCGTCCCTCTGAATCCCTCGCCTCCGCCATCAATGCTGCCTTTGGGAGTATGGATGCGATGAAAGAACAACTGAACCAGGCAGCTGCTACCCGTTTCGGATCGGGATGGGCCTGGCTATATCTGAATGCCGATGGGAAACTGGCGATCTGCAGTACACCCAATCAGGACAATCCCTTGATGGACGTCTGCGAATGCCGTGGCACCCCTATCCTGGGTATAGATGTGTGGGAACACGCCTACTACCTGCATTACCAGAACAAAAGGGGTGACTATCTGAATGCCATCTGGAATGTGATCAACTGGAATGAAGTCAGTACCCTTTACCACACAGTAGCGCAAGGAAAAAGGTAGGGAAGCGGACAAGCAGGAAAGCGAGATAAGCGAGATAAGCGAGATAAGCGAGGAAAGCGAGGAAAGCGTGATAAGCGAGGAAAGCGATCAGGCTTTGTATTTCACTGATCCGCTGAACTCCCGATTCACTTCGCTCACCAAACCACAGTCTCACTTCAACTGATCACTGATCACTGAACATTGATCACTGGTCACTGATCACTGATCACTGATTTCCCTATCTTTGCATCCCTCTTAATGCACTCCTGAATAATGGAAGTTAGCCCACAGAATGTCCGGGTGCGATTTGCTCCAAGCCCTACAGGGCCTTTACATATTGGAGGCGTTCGTACCGCCCTTTTCAACTACCTCTTTGCCCGGAAATGGAAGGGAAAGATGATCCTTCGTATCGAGGATACCGACCAACAACGCTTTGTACCCGGCGCGGAGGAATACATAATGGAATCCCTTGCCTGGACAGGCATCGTATGGGACGAAGGCCCTGATAAAGGCGGCCCCTTTGGTCCCTACCGCCAGTCGGAGCGAAAATCGCAATACCAGCGCTATGCCGAAGCCCTCGTGAAAAAGGGCCTGGCATATTATGCTTTTGACAACCCGGAAGAACTGGAGGAAATGCGACAGAAGCTGGAAGCCTCCAATGCCCCGAATACCAGTTATAATGCCGCCATCCGGCTGGAAATGCAAAACAGCCTCACCCTCAGTACGGAAGAGGTGAGGGAGAAAATGGAGGCAGGCCATCCCTACGTCATCCGCTTTAAGATGCCTGCCCGCGAAGAGGTAGTGCTGCAGGATGTGATTCGGGGAGAGATCACCGTGAATACCGCCACCCTGGATGATAAGGTCTTGTTCAAGTCGGATGGAATGCCCACCTACCACCTGGCCAATATTGTGGATGATCACCTGATGGAGATCACCCACGTGATCCGGGGAGAAGAATGGCTGCCTTCCCTCCCCCTGCACTATATGCTATACCGGGCTTTCGGTTGGGAGCCCCCTGTTTTCGCACACCTGCCCCTCTTACTGAAACCGGATGGCAAAGGCAAGCTCAGCAAAAGGGATGGCGACCGTCTCGGGTTTCCTGTATTTCCGATGGAATGGAAGGATACTGCTTCGGGCGAAACCGCTTCGGGTTACCGTGAATCCGGTTACTTCCCCGAAGCCCTGGTCAATTTCCTGGCCCTGCTGGGATGGAACCCGGGCATTGAACAGGAATTCTTCCGGATGGAAGAACTCAGCCGGCTTTTCAGCCTGGAACGTGTGGTGAAATCAGGGGCCCGCTTCGACATAGAAAAGGCAAAGATGTTCAACCAGCACTACCTGCGTGAAAAGACCGATCTTTTCCTGGCCCGCGAGATGCGTCCTTTGCTGGAAGAAGCGCAATTCATTGCTTCCGATGAGAAATTGATGCGCATTGCCGGCCTGATGAAAGAGCGTGCCGTATTTGTGCGTGATCTCTTCAGCCAGTCGCGCTTCTTCTTCCTTGCCCCGGAGGAGTATGATGAAAAAGTGGTAAAAAAACGCTGGAAGGAAGATACGCCCGATCAAATGCGGGCATTGTCCGTCCTGCTGCAGGATATCCATCCTTTTTCTTCCGAAGAAACAGAAAGTCAGGTAAAGGCCTGGATTACAGAGAAAGAATACCCTATGGGTGCTATAATGAATGCGCTGCGTCTCTGTCTGGTTGGGGAAGCGGCAGGGCCTCATCTGTTCGACATCCTGGAACTGCTGGGAAAAGAAGAAAGCCTGGCGCGAATTGCCCGTGCCATTGATACACTGGGATAAAATGGAGTCTTTTTTTTGGGGAATGCTTTGGGTAGGATTCGGGGGATTTATCTTCGGACTCTATTGTCAGTACCGTTCGCGGAACAAGTTTAAGATCCGCACCAATCGCGTTTGGGGCTGGATTACCGCACTGGCCCTCCTGCTGATGTTCAGTGCCATCATCCTCTTGAAAATTACCTCATAAACGCTGACGAGCCTGTGTTACCTTTTGAATGCTTTTTTCAATTTCCGCAATCTGGAATGGTTTTGAAATATAAGCATCGATGCCTGGAATACTGCCATTGGGCTGGTACTCCGTAATATTGGCAGCAGATAAGGCTACGATGCCCAACTGATCCCTGTTATAATCGCTGGAAGCGCGTATACGCCGGGTGGCCTCTAAACCATCCATCACCGGCATCTGCAAATCCATCAAAACAATATCATATTCCTGATGAAGACAATGCTCCAAGGCCATCTGTCCATCCGAAACCACTTCAAGGCAATGACCCAGTCGCTGCACGATATAACGGATCAATTCCGCATTGGAAGGATTGTCCTCCGCAAGCAATATCCTGAGGTTTTCGTCAGACATCTGCTTTAATCCCTAACTTTGGTAAATACAGCCAGGACAAATTTATTCAAAAACTTCTAAATAAGACATTTTAATGCATCAAAAGCGCAAGCCTTCCCGCAGGGGAAAGCAACAGACTAACTCGGGGAACAAGTTTACCCAAACCGTTTATGCCCTGTTTACCACCGATCCTACCCGGGAAATGAATTTCCGCCAGGTGGCCGGTCAATTGGGCATCGAAGACCCGGCCTCCCGGGAACTGGTTAAATCCATCCTGGGAAACCTGGTTGCCAGCGGAAAACTGGAAGAACGCAAGCGGGGCAAGTTTGGCCTTCCTGCGGATCGGATACGCAAGCATCCCCGGGGCAAAGAAATCACCGGAATGGTGGATATGAAGCGTACAGGTAAGGCCTACATCCTTACCGATGAGCTGGACGAAGATGTTTTTATTTCCGCCAGCAATACCAACCGTGCCCTGGATGGCGACAAAGTGAGGGTGCAGCTCTTCCCGCAGCGTACCGGCCGCAAGCCGGAAGGAAAGGTGGTGGAAGTTATTGAAAGAGGCCGCAAACAGTTTGTGGGCATTCTGGATGTATCCAAAAAATTCGCTTTCCTGATCCCCGACAGTGCGGCAGTACCTGTGGATATTTATGTTCCGCTGACCGCCTTAAATGGTGGAAAAAACGGCCAGAAAGTCATTGGCCGCATCACCGAATGGCCGCCACACGCTGCGGCACCCTTCGGGGAAGTATTGGAGATCCTGGGTGAACCCGGCGACAACAATGTGGAAATGAAAGCCATTCTGGCTTCTTTTGATTTCCCCCTCTCCTTTCCTGAAAGTGCCGAAAAAGAAGCAGAGAAGATCGCGGAACAAATACCCGAGGAGGAGATCAGCAAGCGCCGTGATTTCAGGCAAACCCTTACCCTGACCATCGACCCGGAAGATGCCAAGGATTTTGATGATGCCCTCTCGCTCCAAAAGTTAAAGAATGGTCGCTGGGAAGTGGGCGTCCATATCGCGGATGTTTCCTGGTATGTGAAACCCGGCACCGCCATCGATAAAGAAGCCTACCGTCGTGGTACTTCGGTTTACCTGGTGGACCGGACCATCCCGATGCTCCCGGAGAAACTCTCCAATATGGTCTGCTCCCTCCGTCCGGATGAAGACAAGCTCTGTTTTTCGGCGGTCTTTGAGCTGGACGAGGATGCCAATCTGCATAATTCCTGGTTTGGAAAAACCATCATACGTTCGCAGCGGCGCTTTAATTATGATGAAGTACAAGAGATCATAGAAGGCGCGGAAGGCGATATGAAGGATGAGATCCTTAGCCTGCATAAACTCGCCGTAAAGCTGCGCGAGGACCGCTTCCGGAAAGGTTCCATCGCCTTCAAGTCGCAGGAGATCAAATTCCGCCTGGATGAAAATGGCAAACCCCTGGAAGCCTTCATTAAAGAACAGAAGGATTCGAATCGCCTGGTGGAGGATTTTATGCTGCTGGCCAACCGCAAAGTGGCCGAATGGGTGGGTAAAAAGCCCGACAAGAAAGAGGTAAAGACTTTTGTGTACCGCATCCACGATACGCCACAACCTGAAAAGCTGGAGAAATTCAGAGAGTTCCTGCTTAAGCTGGGATACAAACCCAATTTCAATTCGCGCAAGCAGATTGCATCTTCCCTGAACAAACTTTTCCAGGATGTGGCTGGAAAAGGAGAGGAGAACCTTGTGGAAACCATTGCCATCCGTACAATGTCCAAAGCCGTATATGCTACGCACAATATCGGACACTACGGATTGGCCTTCCCCTTCTATTCCCATTTCACCAGTCCCATCCGCCGCTATCCCGACCTGATGGTACACCGTCTGTTGGAAAGTTATCTGAAAGGTGGTAAAAGCGCCGACCAGGAAGCCCTGGAAGCCCAGTGCGACCATTGCTCCAATATGGAAAGGGTGGCCGTGGAAGCTGAACGCGAATCGGTGAAGTACAAGCAGGTGGAATTCCTGCTCGACAAGGTGGGAGAAACCTTTGCCGGGAAGATCTCCGGGGTGAGCAAATGGGGGCTTTTTGTAGAGCTGGAAGTGAACCGGGGCGAAGGACTGGTTTCCCTGGAGAATATGAAAGACGACTATTATTACCTGGACGAAGACAATTACCGGGTGATTGGTTCGAAGCGCGGACAGGTGTATCGATTGGGTGATCAGGTGAATGTGATTGTAAAGAAACTCGATCTGGGTAAAAAGCAGATGGATTTGGTGCTGGCGGATTGATGCGGGAACCAAGCTAAGTCACTTTCTATACATCTTAAGTCTAGTAATCTGCAATCCACCGTGCCTGGTCCGCTGGCACAGCCGTCAAACAGCTGAATTAATTCTCTTGCTGTATGCTCTTGCTCTTGCATCAAACAAATAATCTCTGACGCGTGTGGAAGGACTTAGTTTGAGTTCGAGTACGAGTGCGAGCTCGAGTACGAAGAAAAAAAATCAGCTGTATAGGCTTTCCCTTCGTACCATAAAAAAGCCAGGCTATATCTTGTTCATTTCTTTGCTCGCCCACTCTTCGACAAATTTTGCTGCGCAAAATTTCTCAGGGACCAGTCCAGGGTCACTGAGGAGGCCGATAGAAATCGGCCAACGAAGTGTTCAAGGGATTTTTCATCCGCCCTTGGCGGCTGAAAACCATAGCTGATTGGCTAAATTTCCTACAAGGATTCGGAAATTTTTAACGCCAATCAGCTATTATCCTGCGAAAAAAGACTTTATCCGCTTCGCGGATATTTAAACCAACAGAAACTAAGCTTCCTTACCACACTCATCCTTTACCCTGAGCGCTCGCCCTAAGCGCAGCCGAAGGGCCAAACTCAAACTGTTTTCTACGGAAATGCAATGCAGCCTTGATTTTTTACTCGCGCATTGTTTATTTTAATTGTGCTCGTGAGCTCGTGAAGTGCAAGCACTTCACTCGGTTGCTACTTTTTTACTTGTGGTGAGCAGCGTCGAACCATCAAGAAAAAAGTAGGGCCTGCTGGTCCCTGAGCTTGTCGAAGGGCCGGCCTGAGGGCAAAACAGATAGAGATTGTGTTTTCTGTTCTTCTCCCGAGGCCTCTCAGAAAAAGACACCCGCCAGCAAAGGTGAAATTAGGATCATACTACTGAAGTAATTTTACAAGACCTGCGGATTTCAGGTGCAATCGCGCGCGAGCAGGTGATGCAGTCAAAATCCTGCTTATCCCCCCTTTTACTTCGCACTCGTACTCGCACTCGCACTGAACTTGCCCCTCCGCAATCCCGGTTTAAGCAAAACATATAAAGCAGCCAGGATGCTGAGCCCGGAAATGAAGTACAGCAATAGGTTCAGTCCCTGCAAAACAGTATCTCCGTAATGCCTTACGATTAATCCTGACCAGGCCCAGACGAAAGTCAGGGCTGCGGCGGCATCCTTTTTCCGCCAGAGAAAGGCCAGGGCCAGCAGGAAGCTCAGCGCCAGAATAAGCCCCGCCCAGGCCTTTTCTCCCCAGGCACCCCCCGTATATCCAATCGACACCAAAAAGGCCGTCAGATTAGCGATAAGGGCAAAAGAGAGCCAGGCCAGCAGGATACTGAAAGGCAATTTGACGATCAAGGCACATTTGCGGCTGCCCTCGCAGCGAAGTTGCAGGCGGATATAAATAAGGAAAACACTTACCAAATACAGGAGCATAAATGCAAGCGATAGGGAAGGCCCTGAAGTATGCCAGGCCCAGAGCCATCCGACATTGAAAAGAGCCGAAACCGGAAAGAACCAGGAAACCGCCTGCCGCAGCCTTTGCTGCGCCTCTCCCTTGCCCAGCTGCCAGAGAACAAAAACACCCAGTCCGATGTAAATCACTCCCCAAATGGAGAACACATATCCGGAAGGCAGGAGGAGGTTATCATACTGACGGGCCACTTCACCCGTGGTCTGTCCGCCCAGGGGGAGGCTGTTGGCCAGGTAATTAATCGCCAGGATCAGCAGATAGGCCAATAAATTAATCCAACGAAGCCAGGGGTCTGGCCTGTTATTTGTTAGTGTGTCCATCCCTTTCTGTTTTTTGGCAAAGATTCCTTGATAAAGATACATAATACACTGCGCAGCCTTCCGTTGACGCATCCTTTGAAAAGAATCCCCTGAAAACAGGCAAAGGGAAATATTTTTTATGAACTTAGTATGAGTTTGCTGTGTTAAGCGTACCTAATACCGTGACCCGCCCGGGCGGGCCCTTTCAGATAATGCTCCGTTCATTTGCTTTGCGTACATCGGTTTTATTTAAAGCCCGCTGGAAGCGGATGCTCATCTATAATATCTACTTCCGCCGCAGCGGTTTTTACCGTTTTGCCCTGAAGAACCTGATCTACCTGCTGGTGATCGGGGGAGCCCTGATCGGAATCTTCTCTTATGTGGAAAGGCACATCATCGACCTGGGGCAGGTTTTCGGGGATTTTGTCAGTACGCTGGAAACCAATTGGGTTTATATGGTCTTCTTTCTCTCGGAAAGCCTGCTGGGCCTCTTGCCTCCCGATTTTTTCCTGATGTGGGCCGGCAATCTGGAGCATCCCTGGCTGGCGGTGACCTGGCTTTCCATATTGAGTTATGCAGGCGGTGTCATCTCTTTTTACCTGGGAAAGGCCCTGAGTTATCAGCCCCGCATTGCCCGCTTCATTGGCAGCAAGTACAAAAAGAATTTCTCGAAAGTGAAAAAATGGGGCGGGATTTTCATTGTGATGGCAGCCCTTTTCCCCCTCCCCTTCTCAATGATCTGCCTGCTGGCCGGACTGCTCCGCTTCCCTCCTCCCCTCTTCTTTGCCTTCAGTGCCACCCGCTTCATCCGTTTCTATGCTTACGCCTGGGCCATTTTTGCGGTGGTGTAAGCCAGGGAACTGTATTAAGTAAGCAGGTACTAAAAAAATAAAAAACACTTGCATAATATACTAATAATATATACTTTTATGCCATTAAATTGTAATATTATGAAAAGTATTTCTCTTAAACTGGATGACGTCATCTTCGATGAGACTGAAAATCTTCGGTTAAAAATGAGGATTGCGCGAAACAGATATATCAATGAAGCTATAGCATACTACAACCACTTTCAGAAACAGGCACTCCTGGAAGGCAAGTTGCAAAAGGAATCCTTACTTGTGCGGGAGGAATCTATTTCTGTATTAAATGAATTTGAGGGCATTGATTATGCAGATTAGGCAATTCGAGATTTGGGTGGCTGACCTGAATCCCCAGATTGGAACCGAAACGGGGAAAACCCGGCCAGTAATAATTATTCAGTCAGATCTACTTAATAAGACAGGCCATCCTTCCAGTATTGTATGTCCACTCACCACAAACGTGAATGAAAATGCAGAGATATTGAGAGTGCATATTAAACAGGGAGATGCTGGTCTTCTTCACTCTTGTGACATTATGATTGACCAAATCAGAGCAATTGATAATAAGCGGCTTATTGATAAGCTGGGCAGGATTCCGGAAGAACAGATTTACTTAATAAAAGAAAACCTCAGGATTGTTATGGATATTGAATAAGAAAACCTGCCCATTTTTTCTACTGCGCTGAAAAGTGAAACCTACTATTCCTCAATCCGTAATCGGCTCTTCGTCTTCCATCACGGGCTCCACCCTTATGCCGTCGTAACGAAGCTCACGCCCGTCGCGGTAAGTCACAAATAATTCAGCTACGCCGCTTTCATTGTATCTGATCCACTCCCCTTCCCGGCGGCCCATCACATAGAAGCCCTCGTCCTTCTTCCTCCCGCTTTCCCAATACCAGATATGCTTTCCATTGGGGTTGTCTTCCACAAAGCTACCCTTGAAACTGAGCTGTCCGTTGCGGTAATAATATTCCCATTCTCCCTGGCGCATCCCTGCAGCATAGGTTCCGGTCTGGATGTGATCGCCCAGGTCATACTTCCATTTCCCCTCTTCCAGTCCATCGATAAATGTCCCTTCCACCAGCACATCTCCCCTTTCTGCATACTCCCGGTATTCCCCGTCGCGGCGGCCATTCAGGTATTCTTCTTCTCTCAAAATATTTCCCGATTCATAATACCATCGCCAGAGGCCATCGTATAAACCCCGGGCATTGTAACTCCCTTCCTGTTCCAATGTTCCGCTGCGGAAATAGAACTTCCACTTCCCTACCCGCTTTCCTTTGCTGTACCTTCCTTCCGCCCTCAGTTTTCCATCCTCAAAATATTCTTTCCAGGGCCCTTCACGCAAACCACTTTCATCTGTAATACCCCTGCCCACAATAATGCCGTTGCGGAATACAAATCCCCTGACAAGATTTCCTTCTTCATCATACTCTCTTCGCACACCCTCCGGAATATCATTGAAGTACCGGCCTTCGATCTTTGGCTTCCCATTGGGATGATAATCCACCCTCACCTCCAGTTTGCTCACCTCCCTGGCATCTTCCTGTTTCATCCCCATCGTATATTTGCTCACAGAAACCAGGTTTCCCTCAGGATCATATTCTTTGAAATAACCGTCACGCAAGTCATTGGTATAAGTGCCTTCCATCTGCACATTTCCGTTGCCATAGAAAAACTTCCATAAGCCCTGCTTCCGACCTTCCCCATCGCTCCGGTTGATGCGCTCCCTTTTTACAATATAACCCCGCTTGTATTCTATCAGGCTGATAACCAGTCCATCTTCATTGTACTCCTTGGACAATCCATTCTCCAGCCCCTTTTCAAAAGGAATGCTTTGGTATAGAATGCTGTCGTTGCGATAGTAATAGGCCAACCCGTCTTTTACATCCTCCTTGAATTCCTCCACAATGCGTTCATCTTTGCGGTAGGTAATCCTTGGCCCGTCTTTCAAACCCTCTTTGTAGGTAATGCGCATCACCACTTCCGCCGAATCATTGTAGAAAGTCCATACGCTGTCCAGCTTGAAATTTTTCCGGTTTCCTTCCGAAATGAGAACCCCCTCGGTATTGAAGGTTTTCCAGTATCCATCAGGCTTTCCGTCGCGCATCCATCCGGCACTGCTGATCTTCCCGTTTTCGTGATAAAAGACCGTGTACTTGCCTTTGTCTTCCTGCCCGACAAGGCTGCCAAAAAACATCAGGAACAGAAAGAGAGAAATTAGGCGTGGCTGCATTTCTTTATCTGTTTTATATCAATCCTGCTTTTTTTGAAATCTCCAGCATACGTTCAATGGGTAACCGGGCTTTTTCGATGGTTTCCGCATCCATAATGATTTCCGGCCTTTCATTCAACATACAGCGGTACAGTTTATCCAGGGTATTCATCTTCATATACGGACAATCGTTGCAATTGCAGGTTTCATCCGTCGGTACCACCAGGAATGTCTTATCCGGATTGGCTTTCTGCATCTGATGCAACAAACCGGTTTCTGTAGCCACAATGATTTTTTTCGCCTCACTTTTCCCGGCATACTTCAGCAGGGCGGTGGTAGATCCTACAAAATCGGCCAGTTCCAGTACCGGGCCCCGGCATTCGGGATGGGCAATCAACAGGGCATCCGGATGGTCTTCTTTCATCTGAAAGATCACCTCGGTTTTCAGAATATCGTGCACTTCGCAGGAGCCATCCCACAAAAGCATATCCCTTCCGGTGATGTCGTTGATGTAGGCACCCAGATTACGATCCGGGGCAAAGATAATCTTCTGATCGGAAGGGAAGGAATCGACGATATGTTTTGCATTGCTGGAGGTACAAATCACATCTGACAAGGTTTTGATATCCGCACTGCAGTTGATATAGGATACCACGATATGATCCGGATGGGCATCGCGGAAAGCTTTGAAAGGGCCGGCAGGACAACTGTCGGCCAGGGAACAGCCTGCATCCAGGTCGGGGAGGAGTACCTTCTTGTGCGGGTTCAAAATCTTGGCAGTTTCGGCCATAAAATGCACACCGGCAAATACGATGACCTCTGCATCTGTTTTTTCTGCAGCTTGTGCCAGCCCGAGACTGTCTCCTATATAATCTGCAATATCCTGTATTTCAGGTATCTGATAATAATGAGCCAGAATAACTGCGTTTTTCTCCTTTCTCAAACGATGAATGGCTTCTATCCGTTCCGCATCTGTCTTAACCACGTTTTCCATTACACTCATCTAATAATAATTATTATTATAAAATTTTTTATTGGTGGTGGATAGGCTGTTAGTATGGTGAAAAGATTTTCTTACCGATACTTGACAAAATCACTTCTACCATAATATCAACAATGTACTAACAGCAGGGTTTAATCCTCTCCCTTCTTGCTGAATTACTTGCAAAAGTATTAACATTAGGTTGAATAGTCGGGCATTTGATAAACTCCTTGCTATTAACAGCGATTTGTTTGTGAATTACCTTTGGAAAAAGGGTGAGAAATCAGGCATAACTTGCAAGGTGGAGAACAAAGTGGGGGGGAAATAAACAATGGAGGCAGTTTATTAAAACTTATCCCCAATGTTAAGCCGGTGTTAACAAGCCGATGTTAGTATTAATTCCGTTAATTTTGTTTCAGGAGGATGTGTTGTTATGTACGATAAGAAAAAGCCCCTGGCTATTGCTTCTGATCACGCAGGCTACCCGCTCAAGTGCTTTCTGAAAGAAGCCTTTGAGAAAAAGGGGATACTTTTCAGTGATTTCGGAACCCATTCAGAAGCCTCGATGGATTATCCCGATGTGGTGCATTTGTTGGCGGAAGCGATGGGGGAGGGGAAGGCTGATTTCGGGATTGTAATCTGCGGCAGTGGACAAGGCGTGAATATGACGGCGAATAAGTATGCGCATATCCGCGCTGCTTTGTGCTGGGATAAGGAGCAGGCAGAATTGACCCGCCTTCACAATGATGCCAATGTGCTGGCATTGCCCGGTCGTTTCATTGAATTTGACCTTGCTGCTGCGATAGTGGATGTTTTTCTTTCCACGGATTTTGAGGGCGGAAGGCATCAGCGCAGGGTGGACAAAATTGCCCCTACCCGGGCTTAAGCGGATTGCGATATGTCAGAGATAAAAAAGAGGTTCCTAATCGAATCAAGACAAAAGGCTTTCGACCTGGATCATCGCCGTATTATTCAGCATAATATGTCGCGATACGACACGGCCGTGGCGGAAGGAAAAGCACGTTATGCCGATCTGGAGGGCGCCAGGGAAAGGGCCGGGTGGATCCGGCATAAGGCCATCAATGAGCTGGATAAGTATCTCATCGAGTTTGAAGGCCAGTTTGAGAAGCGGGGAGGGCGTATTATCTGGGCGCAGAACGGAAAGGATGCGATCAGGGAGATATTGAAGGTGCTCAAAAAGCATAAGGTGGGAATGGTGGTCAAGAGCAAATCGATGATCACCGAGGAACTGGAATTGAACGATGCGCTGAAAAAGCAGAAGATAGAGGCCATTGAAACCGATTTGGGGGAATACATCGTCCAGCTGGCAGGGGAGGACCCTTATCATATTGTTACTCCGGCAATGCACAAATCGGCCAGGGATATTGCAAAGCTGTTTCACGAGAAGTTTGATTTGCCGGAAGAAAGCAGTCCGCAGGAAATCACGGCTTTTGTGCGAACCAAATTGCGGAGCCTTTTCCTGGAGGCCGATGCTGCCATTACGGGGGCCAATTTTCTGGTGGCGGATACCGGTGCGGTTGCTTTGACCGAGAATGAGGGCAACGGCTTGATGGCCCTGGGTTTTCCGCGTATTCACATTGCCATTGCAGGGATTGAAAAAATCATCCCGTCTTTGAAAGACCTGGATCTCCTCTGGCCGCTGCTGGCTACCCACGGCACCGGACAATGGATGACGGCCTATAATTCCATCATCAGTGGTCCTCGACAGCAGGGGGAGAATGACGGTCCGGAGGAGATGTACCTGGTATTACTCGACAACGGGCGGACGGATATCCTGGGGATGAAGGAGCAGCGACGGGCTTTGTCGTGCATAAAGTGCGGGGCTTGTTTGAATGCCTGTCCGGTCTATCAGAATATTGGCGGGCATACCTATAATACAACCTATACCGGGCCGATCGGATCGGTGATTTCACCCTATCTGGAAGGGGTTCGGGATTTCTCTCACCTGAGTTATGCTTCAACTTTATGCGGGAAATGCACAGAGGTGTGCCCTGTGAAGATCAATTTACACGAGTTGTTGTTGCACAACCGGCGTGATGCGGTGAAGAAGGGAATACCGGGCAGTGGAGAAAAGTTATCGATGTATGGCTGGAAGAAGATAATGGGGAGCCGCAAGCTGATGAAAAGCGGAAGTGCCGGGTTTAAGCATTCGATGATGAAGTTGTTTTTCAGAAAGGGATGGGGGCCCGACCGGGTCTTGCCGGTGCCGGCGCCGAAGTCTTTCCACGATATGTGGGAAGAAGAGCGGGGGATGAAGGCGAAGCGGAAAAGTTAAGTCATAAGTAAGAAGTCATAAGTAAGAAGTCATAAGTGAGAAGTCATAAGTCATAAGGAGGGGAGGCAGGATTCTAAACTCTTGCTGTTGCTCTATGCTCTTGCATCAAACAAATAATCTTCCGCTGCCCAGCTGTCCGTAGCGTCCTCGCTACGGACCTGCTTAGTCTAGGCTTTGCCTGGGGACGGTCTTAGTTCGAGCGCGATTTCGAGTACGAGTACGAATTGCTGAGGAAAAGGAGAAAGCCCAGCTGTCCGTAGCGTCCTCGCTACGGACCTGCTTAGTGTAGGCTTTGCCAACGCACGGTCTTAGTTCGAGCGCGATTTCGAGTGCGAGTACGAATTGCTGAGGAG